>JBBRLM010000030.1:0-86947 GCA_038231335.1 Mycobacteriales bacterium | reverse complement strand
CTTCCACGCCTCGACGTCGACCGACAGCACCTCGTCGATGTCGGCGATGGGGCTGTCGAGACCCTCGAGGTCGATCTGGTCGGACGTGGGCACGTAGCCGACGGCCGTCTCGGTGGCGGCGGCCTTGCCCTCGATCCGCTCGATGACCCACTTCAGCACGCGGGAGTTCTCACCGAATCCGGGCCAGAGGAACCGGCCGTCGTCGCCGCGGCGGAACCAGTTGACGTAGAAGATCTTCGGCAGCTTGTCGGAGTCGGCGCCCTTGCCGACGTTCACCCAGTGCTGGAAGTAGTCGCCGACGTTGTAGCCGAGGAACGGCAGCATGGCCATCGGGTCGCGCCGGACCTCGCCGAGCCCGCCCGCCGCCGCCGCTGTCTTCTCGCTGGACATGGTGGCGCCCATGAACGTGCCGTGCTGCCAGTCGCGCGACTCCGTGACCAGCGGGACCGTCGTCTTGCGGCGGCCACCGAACAGGATCGCCGAGATCGGGACGCCCTGGGGGTCCTCCCACTCCGGCGCCACGACGGGGCACTGCGAGATGGGCGTGGTGTACCGCGAGTTCGGGTGCGCGGCGTTGAAGTCGGAGTCCGGCGTCCAGTCCTGTCCGGTCCAGGACGTCAGGTGCTTGTGTGGTTCATCCCCCCCACCCGGCCCTTCGAGACCCTCCCACCAGATGTCGCCGTCGTCGGTGAGCGCGACGTTCGTGAACAGCGAGTTGCCCTGCTCGATCGTCTTCATCGCGTTGGGGTTGGTCTTCCAGTTGGTGCCGGGCGCGACACCGAAGAAGCCGAACTCGGGGTTGACCGCGTAGAGGCGACCGTCGTCGCCGAAGCGCATCCAGGCGATGTCGTCACCGACCGTCTCGGCGCGCCAGCCGGGAATGGTGGGCTGCAGCATCGCGAGGTTGGTCTTGCCGCACGCGGACGGGAACGCCGCCGCCACGTAGTAGGCCTTCTCCTCGGGGGAGATGAGCTTGAGGATCAGCATGTGCTCGGCGAGCCAGCCCTCGTCGTGGGCCATGGCCGAGGCGATGCGCAGCGCGTAGCACTTCTTGCCCAGCAGGGCGTTGCCGCCGTAACCGGAGCCGTAGCTCCAGATCTCACGGGTCTCGGGGAAGTGCGAGATGTACTTGGTCTCGTTGCAGGGCCACGCGACGTCGGCCTGGCCGGGCTCCAGCGGAGCGCCCACGGAGTGCAGCGCGGGGACGAACCTGTCGCCGGCCGGGCCGTCGAGCAGCGGCAGCACGGAGGCACCCATGCGGGTCATGATCTTCATCGACGCCACGACGTACTCGGAGTCGGTGATCTCCACGCCGAGGAAGGGCTGCTCGGCGTCCAGCGGGCCCATACAGAACGGCACGACGTACATGGTCCGACCGCGCATGCACCCGCGGTACAGCTCGGACATCGTGGCCTTCATCTCGGCCGGGTCCATCCAGTTGTTGGTGGATCCGGCGTCCTGCTCGAGGACGGAGCAGATGTAGGTGCGCTCCTCGACGCGGGCGACGTCGTCGGGGTCGGAGGCGGCCCAGAAGGAGTTGGGCTTCTTCTTCTCGTCGAGCTTGACGAAGGTGCCGGCCTCGACGAGCTGGGAGGTGACGCGGTCCCACTCCTCGTCGGATCCGTCGCACCAGACGATGCGGTCGGGGGTGGTCAGCTCCGCCACTTCACGGACCCAGGACAGCAACCGCGCATTCTCGGTCGGCGCTTCGTCCAGCCCTGGCACGGTTGCTGCAGTCATATCGTCCTCACTTCTGGCCGGCGCCCCGGCCGCGGGGAATGCTGCGCACACCCGAACCATCTGGGTGCGGGTGTGCAGGTGAAAGATGAGATCCGACGGTACAGGCGGACGCAGGGTTACCCCACCGCTGCACACTGTCGATTGACTCACAAGACCGATCATGTAATCGATTCAGTAGCCGCGGAAACGCTTTCGCGGACTCATTCCGATGATCTCCCGGACACCAGGGTGACCAGCGGCGGAACGGACCCGGCACCGACAGGTCGTCCGCCGAGACCACCGACACACGTGACGCGCGCCGCACCGTCCGTCCAGTGGCCGTCACGCCCGACCAGGAAATCGTCGGGTATCGGGCGTAGTGTCCCGGCCAGGTCCGATGCCGGGAGGCCACGATGACTCCGACCACCCTCTACATCGCCTTGCTGGTCGTGGGGATCGCGCTGACGTTCCTCGTCGGACGGCTGCTGGTCACCGCCGGGGAGCCCTTCCTGGAGGAGGTGTTCCGCGACCGCGCGGTCACCCGATCGGTCAACCTCCTGCTGTCGGTGCTGTTCCACCTCATCACCCTGGGCGTGCTCGCGATCATCTCGGTCGTCGACTTCACCGCCGGGGATCCGCTGCAGACGTTCGTCGCCCGGCTGGGTGTGGTGCTGCTGATCCTCGGCGTCGCCTACGGCATCTCGATGCTGGTGCTGATCCGGGTGCGCGAGCGTCGGCGCGCCGACGACATCTCCGAGCAGGTCTCGGAACGTCTCGCCGACCGCGGCGTCGACACCCGCCCGCCCCCGCGGCCCGAGACCACCACCCGTCCCGCCGACTGACGGGCCACGTGGCCCTGCGGCTGCCGTCGCCGTGCCTGGTGGTGCTCGCCGGGCCTCCTGCGTCGGGCAAGTCGACGTGGGCGGCGGCCCACTTCCGGCCCGACGAGATCGTGTCGAGCGACCGGTTGCGGGCGGTCGTCGGCACCGGTGAGGACGACATCACCGCGAGCGCCGACGCGTTCGCGCTGCTGGAGGAGATCGTCGCCCGGCGGGTGGTCCGCGGGCTCACGACCGTGATCGACACGACCGGGCTCGATCCCGCCGGCCGGGCCCGGTGGCGCGACCTGGCCCGCACCCACCGGATGGCGTGCGTGGCCGTCGCCGTCGACACGTCTGCCGCACAGTGCCGGGCCCGCAACCGCGCGCGAGCCCACCCCGTTCCCGCCGCGGTGCTCACAACGCAGCTGCGCGAGTGGCCCGCCGTCCGCGACGCGTTGCGCGGCGAGGGATTCGACGACGTGCTCGCGCCGGAGCCGGTGCGGGTCGTCCCTCCGGCGTTCGCGTCCGCGGGGGCGGCCGTGGTGCGCCAGCAGGAGCAGCCCGCCGGGCTTCGGTTCGGACTGCACCTCTCCACGTTCCCCGGAGGCGCGGCCGGTCTGGCGCCCCGGCTGCGGGAGGTCGCCGCCGGCGCCGAGGCCGCCGGCTTCGACGCGATCTACGTGATGGACCACTTCCGGCAGATCCCCCAGGTCGGCCGGGCCTGGGACGACTTCCTCGAGAGCTTCACGACGCTGGCCTGGCTCGCGGCGTGCACCGACCACGTCCGGCTGGGCACGCTGGTGGCCGGTGTGACCCACCGCAACGTCGGGCACCTGGCCAAGATCGTCGCGACCCTGGACGTGCTCAGCGGCGGCCGGGCGGTGTGCGGTCTGGGGCTGGGGTGGTTCGAGGCCGAGCACCGCGCCTACGGCCGGCCGTTCCCGCCGGTGGGCGAGCGCTATGCGCTGCTGGAGGACGCGCTGCGGGCGCTGCCCGTGCTCTGGGGGCCGGGAGCGAAGCCCTTCCACGGCACGGTGATCGACCTCCCCGACACGGCCGGCTACCCCCGACCGTTGCAGGAGCACGTGCCGGTGGTGCTGGGCGGTGGCGGGGAGCGCCGGACGTTGCGGCTGGCCGCGCAGTACGCCGACGTCGCCAACGTGCTGGGCGACGCGGCGACCGTGGCACGCAAGGCGGCCGTGCTGCGGGAGCACTGCTCGGGCACGGGGCGCGACGTCGAGCTCTCCCACCTGACGACGGCGCTGGTGGGTGCGGACGGCCACGAGCTGGATGCGCTGGTGGACCGCCTGCGCCCCCGCGGTGCGGACCCCGCCCGGTACGCCGCGAGCGTGCTCGCGGGCACCGTCGAGGACCACGTCGGGCGGTTCCGGGAGCTGGTCGAGGCCGGCGTCGCCGAGGTGGTGGTGCGCCTACCCGACCTGGACGCGAAGGCGCTGGAGCGGATGGCGTCGGTGATCGCCGCCTTCCGCCCCTGACCCGAGCGCCCCCGCGCAGCCACCCCCCATCGCCCCATGGTCACCTGTGGCTGTCTGCGGCCGCCTCCGAGGAACCACAGGTGACCATGTGGCGGTTGGCGGGGTGACGGTCGGCGGTGGGGCGGCGGCGGAGGCCGATGATCACCGTCAGCGCCACCAGCACCAGCACAGCCGCGCCGGCCAGGGCCGTCACGCCAACGGCGTCGACGAACGCCGAGCGCGCGGAGACGAGCAGAGCCTGGGCCGCGGGCCCGGTCAGGTCCCCGGCGGACGCCACGGCTCCACCGAGCGTCTCGCGGGCCGCGTCGGCGGGCAGCGGGCCGACCGACGACGGCACCACGACCGACGCGCGGTAGACGGCCGTGAGCACGCTGCCGAGCACCGCCGTGCCCAGCACCGCACCGATCTCGTAGGCCGTCTCCGACACCGCGGAGGCGGAGCCGGCGCGGTCGGCGGGCACGGCGGAGAGGATCGCGTCGTTCGTGATCGTCTCCGACAGGCCGATGCCGGTGCCGACCAGTACCGCCGCCGCCCCGAGGATGACCAACGCGAGGTTCCCGCCCAGCGCCGTGCAGAGCAGGAACCCGGTCGCGGCCAGCAGCAGCCCGGCGGGCACGAGTACCCGCAGGGAGAAGCGGCGAGCCAGCTGCGCGGCCACCAC
Source organism: Mycobacteriales bacterium (assembly GCA_038231335.1). GTDB lineage: Bacteria > Actinomycetota > Actinomycetes > Mycobacteriales > Pseudonocardiaceae > Pseudonocardia. Next base: position 82,250 of record JBBRLM010000030.1, on the reverse strand, counting down.
GCCCGCCACCATCGTCATGACGAAGCCGGGCAGCAGGACCTCGCCCGCAGCGAGCGGGGACAGCTCCGTCACCAGCATCAGGTACTGCGCGGAGAAGAACAGCAGCCCGGTCAGCGCGAACATCGTGGAGGCGTTCGCGAGGGCCGACAGGCGCAGCACCGGCGACGCGAACAGCGTGACGTCGAGCAGCGGCTCCTCGCCCGCGGCCAGCTTCGCGCGAGCGCGCCGGACGAACAGCACGCCGGCCCCGACGCCGACCAGCAACGACAGCGCCGCCGACGCGGTGGGACCGTCGTGGCCCAGCAGCTTGATCGCGAGCACGGTCGGCACCATCGCGAGCAGCGACAGGAGCACGCCGAGCGGGTCGAGCCGGCCGGGGTTCGGCCTGCGCGACTCCGGCAGCGCGAGGGGGGCGAGCACCAGCAGCGCCACCATCACCGGCACGTTGAGCAGGAAGACCGAACCCCACCAGAAGTGCTCGAGCAGCACCCCGCCGACGATCGGGCCGAGCGCCGCGCCCGCGGCGAACCCGGTGGCCCAGATGGCCACGGCGAAACGGCGCTGGGTGCGGTCGAGGAACAGCGTGCGCAGCAGCGCGAGGGTGGCGGGCATCAGCATCGCGCCGAAGAAGCCGAGCAGGGCACGGGCCGCGACGAGGTGCAGGGGGTCGGTCGAGAACGCGGCCAGGAGCGACACCGCACCGAAACCGGCAACGCCGATCGTCAGCGTGCGGCGGCGGCCGATGCGGTCACCCAACGTGCCCATCGTGACGAGCAGGCCGGCGAGCACCAGCGGATAGACGTCGACGAGCCACAGCAGCTGCGACGCCGACGGGGCGAGCGCCTGGCTGATCGCGGGCAGTGCGAAGCCCAGGACGGTGTTGTCGATCGCCACGATGAGCGTGGGGAGGAAGAGGACGGCGAGGCCGAGCCACTCGCGGCGGCCGGCGCGGGGCGGGGTGGTGACGAACATGGCGGGACTTCTCCTGAGCGACCCGTGAGGGCTCCGTGGTGTTCGCGCCGAAGCGCGTCAGCATTGCGTATGTGTACCGTCTAGACGGTACAGAAGCGCCCTTTATTCCTGCCACCCCGGGGCCCCTAGAGTGGATCGATGACAGGCGCCCGCGACCGCGTGCTGGACGCGTACGAGACGGTGCTCATCGAGCACGGCCCCGGCTCCGCCACGCTCGACGCCGTCGCCGCGGCGGCCGAGGTCTCGAAGGGCGGGCTGCTCTACCACTTCTCGTCGAAGGACGCCCTGGCCACGGGCCTGCTCGACCGGCTCCGCGAGCGCAGCTCCGCCGACGCCGCAGCCATCCGGGCCGCCTCGGACGGGGCCGTCGCCTACTACATCCGCACCTCCGCGCCCGGCGGCGGCGTGCCCGGCGGGGTCACCCGCACCTACCTCGCCGTCCTGCGGCTGGCCGACGGCACCGAGACCGGCCAGGCCGTGCGCGACGCCCTCGCGGTGGTGCACGCCGAGGAGTACGACGCCCTGCGCGCGGAGCTCACCGACCCGGTGCTGGCCTGGATCGCCCAGCTCGTCGGCGACGGCCTCTACCTGCGCACCCTGACGGGCACGCCACTCCCGCCAGGCCTGGGCGTGGAGGAGTTGCTGGCCCGCATGCGCAACTACCTACCCCCGCCGAGTGCAACCTGAGGGTGGTTCGCACAAGATCGAACCACCCTGGTGTTGCGGTCACGCCAGCGCAGCCGCCACCGGCCCCAGCCACGGTGTGTCCGGGGTCCCCACCACGCAGCGAGCGAACAGCCACCGTTCGACGCGTTCCCGGTCCAGGCCGGCGAGGTCGGCCATCCGTGCCGCGGCGTCGCGGGGTGCGGCGAGCAGTAGCTCGCGGCGGTTGAGCAGGTGCTGGAGCACGTCGTAGCAGGGGTCGCCGACGTGGGGCTTGGGGTCGATCAGACGCCAGCCCGCAGCGCCACCGTCGAGGATGTTGCCCGCGTGCAGGTCCGTGACCAGCAGCATCGCCGGTACGGGGTCACGGGGCAGGCTGCGGTAGAGCGCCATCCCGGCGCGCACGATCCCCGGATCCAGCGGCCGCTCCTTCGGAGAGGCGGCCCAGCGGTCGCACATCGACGCCAGCGTCGGGAACGGGTGGCCGGGCGCGGGCTCGCGCCACAGGTTCCGCAGTATCGCGGCCACCACCTGGTCCTGCTGCTCCCCGGCCAGCGGAGTGCCCGGCGCACAACGCTCCAGCAGCAGCGCGCTGGTCGTCCCGGCGGCCCACGAGGCGTGGAGCTCCACCGCACCCCGGCCCCGCCAGGCCCGCAGCCCGTCGGCCTCGTGCTCGCTGTCGGCGTCACGCCACCCGACCTTCAGCACCCGGTCGCGGCCGCGGGCGTCGCGGGCCGGCGCCACCCAGGAATACCCACCTCCCGGTTGGAACGGCGACCCGACGGTGAGCGACCAGCGCCGCGCCGCGGCGTCGACCTCGCCGGGGAGAGCGGTCAGCCAGTGCCGGATCCGGGGATCCGTGGCCGCGGTCCGCCTCAGCGCCGCGGGTAGCTCGAGCACCTACGCCACGCGCGTCGCGACCCCGGAGGCCTGTCGCGCGATCACCGGCACCGGCACCGGCAGGCGGTGGACCGTGACGTTCCAGTAGCGCGACTCGGGCTCGGCCGCACGCCAGGCGTTGGCGAGGCGGGCGGCGGCGTCGGCGTCCATCCGGCGGCGCGGGCGCGGGCGCATCCCGCACCGTTCGCGCACCACGCAGTCCAGGGCACGCCACGCGTCGTCGGCGGTGGTGTGCACGCTGACCGTGGGCGGGCCGTCGGCGTCACCGACCAGCAGGGTGTACGCGCTGACCACCTCGTAGGACATGGCCGCCCCCTCTCCGTCACGATGCGAGCCCGCACAGTCAACGGCAGCGGCCCGTCCGGGGTGCGGCGCCACGCCGATGGTGCGACGGACGGGCTGACGGAGACGCTCAGCGCCCTGAGGTTCAGCGCCCTGAGGTTCAGCGCCCCAGCGACACCGACGACATCGTGAACTCCGGCACCCGGACCGGGGGCATGGCGGCGCGGGTGAACCAGTCCTTCCACTCCCGCGGCAGGGTGCGCTCCGTGGCGCCCACCTCGGTGGCGCGGCGCAGGACGTCGAGCGGGGAGTAGTTGAAGCGGAAGTTGTGGTCGACCTCGCCCACCACCTCCCCACCCTCCACGAGGTACACGCCGTCACGGGTCAGCCCGGTGAGCAGCAGCGTGGTGGGGTCGACGAGCCGGATGTACCAGAGGCAGGTCAGCAACAGGCCGCGTTCGGTGGAGGCCACCATGTCGGCGGTGGACGCGGCGGAGCCGCCGGTGAGCAGCAGGTTGTCGCCGCCGGGGGTGAACGTGGTGCCGAACTCCGCAGCCTCGGCGCGCGAGTAGGCGAGCTCGGAGACGACGCCCTCGCGCACCCAGTCGACCCGGCGGGTGGGCGCGCCGTTGTCGAACACGCTCAGGCCCTCGTCGGAGCGGGTGGTGGTGAGGAACGGCTCGTACTCCAGGCCGGGTGCCCTGGGGTCGCAGGCCAGGGTCAGGGGCAGGCCGGTGAGCCGCTCCCCGACGCGGGTGCCGTCGGCACCGGCCAGAGCACTGCGGCCCTCCTGCGCGGCACGGCCCTCCATCGACCAGGCCAGGTAGATCATCAGATCCGCCGTGGCCGACGGCGGCAGCAACGTCTCGTACTTCCCGGCGGGCAACGTGACGCGGCGCTTGCCCCACTCGAGCCGACGTGCCGCCTCGGCGGCGAGCGCGATCACGTCGACGTCGGTGAAGTCGGAGGTGGGCACGCCCGCCCAGGCCGAACCGGACAGGTCGGGCGTCTTCGCGTTCAGCTCCACCGATCCGGTGGGCTGCACCCAGCGCCGCCGCACGCCCGCGGACGTGCCGAGCCAGACGGTGGTGAGCTCGTGGCTCGCGAACCCGTACTGGCGCTGTGGGCCGGCGAGCACCTCCGCGAGGTCCTCGGCGAGCCGCCCGTAGACGCCGATCGACGTCTCCTCGCCGGCGTCGTCCCAGGTGGGGTCGTCCGCGGTGGGTTCCGGGAGCGGGGACGCGTCGTCGGCGGAGCCGGCGTCACGGGCCGCCGCTTCGGCTGCGGCCACCAGCGTCGCGAGCTGGGACGCGTCGGTGACCGTGACGCTGGAGCTGACCGTGCCCGCCGCGGTGCCACCCTCCACGGCGACGATCGCGATCACCGTGACCTGGCCGGACGTGGTGTGGCCGTTGGTGGTCATCGTGGAGTTGGCCCAGCGCAGCACGGCCTCGCTGTTCTCGCGGACGAGCACCACGCAGCCGGCGAGGTGGGTGGCGGCCGCCAGAGTGCGTTCGACGATCTCCTGAGCCCTCACTGGCCCTCCTCCCGGGTGTTGAGCACGTTGACCCCTCGGAACCGGGCCGACGGCGCGCCGTGGCTGACGGCCGCCACCTGTCCGGGCTGGGCCTTGCCGCAGTTCATCGCCCCGTGCAGCACCCAGGTGGACGGGCCGCCGACCGCGTCCATCGAGCCCCAGAAGTCGGTGGTGGTGGCCTGGTAGGCGACGTCGCGCAGCTGCCCGGCGAGCTGACCGTCGACGATCGAGAAGAACCGTTGGCCGGTGAACTGGAAGTTGTAGCGCTGCATGTCGATCGACCAGGACTTGTCGCCGACGACGTAGATGCCCCGGTCGACGCCGGCGATCAGCTCGTCGGTGGTGGTGTCGCGCACCGGATCGGGCTGCAGCGACACGTTGGCCATCCGCTGGATCGGGACGTGGTGCGGGGAGTCGGCGAACGCGCAGCCGTTGGAACGCTCCAGGCCCAGGCGCGGCGCGAACGTGCGGTCGAGCTGGTAGCCGACGAGCACGCCGCCGCGCACGAGGTCCCACTCGCTGGTGGCCACTCCGTCGTCGTCGAAGCCCACCGTGGCGAGGCCGTGCTCGACCGTGCGGTCGCCGGTGACGTGCATGAGGTCGGAGCCGTAGCGCAGGGTGCCGAGCTGGTCGGGCGTGGCGAAGCTGGTGCCGGCGTAGGCGGCCTCGTAGCCGATGGCGCGGTCGTACTCGGTGGCGTGCCCGACCGACTCGTGGATGGTGAGCCACAGGTTGGTCGGGTCGATGACCAGGTCGTACGCGCCTGCCTGCACGCTCGGTGACTTGACCTTCTCGGCCAGGAGCTCGGGTACGACCGCGAGCTCGCCGTCCCAGTCCCAGCCGTCACCGAGGAGGTACTCCCAGCCCCGGCCGACCGGCGGCGACAACGAACCCATCGTCTCGAACCCGCCGGACGCGCGGTCGACGGTCGTGGCCGTGAACGACGGCGCGACGCGCACGCGCTGCTGCGTGGTGGAGGTGCCGGTGAGGTCGGCGTAGAACTTGCACTCCCGCACCTGCATGACGCCGGCCTGCACGTGGTCGACCCCGTCGGCGGCCAGCAGCCGCTGCGACCACTCGGTGAGCAGCCCGACCTTCTCCCGGGTGGGCACCTCGAAGGGGTCGAGTGCGTAGGCCGAGACCCACACGGCACCGGCGTGCACGGGCTCGTCGGCGCGTTCCACGCGCTCGATCGCGACGGGCGCCAGCGTGCGCGCGACCTGCACCGCCCGCTCCGCGGTGACCGCCGCGCGCTGCGGGGTGAGCTCGCCGTGGGAGGCGAACCCCCACACCCCGTCGACGATCACCCGGACCGCGAGCCCGACCTCGACGTCGTCGGAGACGCCGGTGACGGAGCCATCTCTCAAAGAGATCATCTGCGTGCTGATCCGCTCCACCCGCACGTCGGCATGCTGGGCGCCCAACTCGCGGGCGCGGGTGAGCGCGGCGTCGGCGAGCACGGTGAGCGGCAGCGCCCGGAACGCGGGATCGATGCGGTCGAGCGACATGGGGACCAACCTACTGGGAGCCCAGCTCGATGCCTCCTGACAAGCCGTCGATGACCACCTCGCCGGGGTGGTCGACCTGCGGGAACTCCAGCACCGACTGCCGCACCACCCCGTCCGGCCCGACGCGCAGGACCTGGTCGGCCAGGCCGTCGCCGTCGAGATCCGAGGACAGGACGAGGTCACCGTGGTCCTCTCCGAGGACGGTGTCCGGGTGGCCGTCGCCGTCGGTGTCGAATCCGGCGGTCACATCCAGATCCGCGGGCACATCGCCGGGCCGTCGGGGATCACGCATCCGCCACCTCCGCTCTCAGTGCCCGCCCCTCGGCCTCGACGGCGGCGCGGCGGCGGGCGACCGCCGCGTCGAGGTCGGTGCCCGCCGACCGCTCGAGCTCCAGCAGGCGACGGGCGAGGTCCGCGTCCTGGGCGGCCCGGACCGCGGCCAGTGTCTCGTCGACGCACCCGCGCAGGGCGGCACGCTCCAGCGCGACCCGCCGCGACCGGACGGCGACGACCGCGGCCGCCACGCCGACGCCCACGGCCAACGGCGCGAGCGCCGGGCCACCCAGCGCCGGCAGGCCGAGCACCGGCAGCGCCGCCAGCGGCAGCAGCACCAGCCGCCACCGCGCCACCCCGTCGGCGGCGCCGCTGAGCAGCGAGGACCGTTCGGGGACCCGCGGCACCACCGGCACCGGCCGGGCCGCGGGCAGCGCCGGCCACGCGGTGAGCGGCCCGACGTCGAGCGAGCGGGTGGCGGCGATCCGGCGCAGCCCGGGCCCGACCTCGGCCGCCCATCGGGCGTGGGCGGCAACCGTCAGCGCGTCGAGCGCCGGGCCGAACCGGGCCGGCAGGCCACGGCGGACGGCCCGGTCGGGATGGTCGATGTGGGCCCGCGCCTCGCGGGCGAGCCGGGCGCACGCGGCGGCCAGCGCATCGGACGCGGCGATCCGGCTCAGGGCCAGCTCGCTGCGCAGCTCGGCACGGTGGCTGCCGCCGAGCCTGGCTCTCTGCTCAGCAAGCTCGCTGCGGCGGGCACGGACCGCGTCCCCGTATCGGTCGGGCATGCGTCGAGCGTTCCAGCCCGGGTCTGATCCCGGGCCGGAACGCGACGGCGTCACTCCGGTGGCGCAACGGCGTCCCGCTCGGCCTCGGCCACCAGCCGGGTGTAGCGCGTGCCGGCCGCCAGCAGGACGAGCCCGGCCCCGAGGAAGGCCCCCACGCGGGCGAGGCCGTCGAGCGCGACCAGGTCGAACAGCACCAGCTTCGCGACCGCCGCGGCCACCAGCACCAGCCCGGCGATGCGCAGCGCGGGCCGGCTGATGCCCCTCGCGAGCAGGACGAGCGCCGCGACCGTCCACGAGACCGTGACCAGCGCGTGGCCTGCGGTGAAGCCGGTGCGGTCGGGTGAGACGAGCAGGGCCAGCTCGACGACGAGCCCGGCCGCGCCGTACAGCCCGACCAGCCCGATCGGCACCCACAGCGTCGCGGCGGACGCGTCCGGCCGGATCCATCCGACCTTCCCGCCGGCCACGAGCAGCGTCCCGGCGAACACCAGCACCAGTGCCGACACCGACGCGGCGGAGGCCAGGCGGCCGGTGTCGGCCAGGCCGTCCGCGATGTAGGGGTCGGCGGGGAACCGCACGAGCGCGGAGAGCGGAGCGGCGGCCACCAGCGCGGAGATCACGGCGAGCGCACCGAAGGCCATGCTCGTGACCAGCGCGAACCGGCTCCTGAGCACGGCCGCGAGCACACCGGCCACGATCGCCTCCGCGAGGACGACGAGAGTGACGGTGGACCCGCGCCCGTCGAGCGCGGTGCCCGTGACGAAGAACAGGCCGAGCACCGCGGCGGTGGCCGCGATGGTGCGCAGCCTCCGGTCGAGGCCCGGCAGCATCGCGCACCCCGCCATCACGAGCGCTCCGGCGGCGACGACGGCCGCCCCGCCCCAGCCGGCCAGGCCGACGCCGACCACCAGCGTCGGCAACGACGCCGCTCCGACGAGCACCCCGACCGGCCCGACGGGCAGCCGCCGCGCGGCGGGCACGGCCGTGCCCGCCGCGACCGCGAGCACGGCCAGCGCCAGACCGATCGCGGTGGCCCGGTCGCCGGTGCCACCGCCCGTGTAGCCGGCCGCCACGATCGCCCCGTAGAGGATGGGGCCGGCCGCGGCCACCAGCATCAGCACCGGCCAGCGCCGGCGCAGCACCACCGCCACGGCGGCCACCTGCAGTGCGAGGACGAGCGCCACCAGCAGCCAGTCGTGCGCCAGGGCGGGGGCGAGCAGCGCGGCCCCGCCGGTGACCGCGGCCCCGAGCAGCTGGGACCCCCAGCGGTCGGCGACCGCGAGCCCGGCGCCGGCGACGAGCAGCGCGATCACCAGCGCGGGCACCGGAGGGAGGTACTCGTAGACGGCCGTGGCCGCCGCCGTCACCAGGTAGAGCGTGGCGAAGCCGGTGGCCGCGAGCGCGAGGGCACCGGCGCGGGCCGTCTCACGACGGTGCAGCCATGCCCCGAGGCCGACGAGGGCGGCACCGAGCACGGCACCGGCGACGAGCCGGATCTCGATCGAGAACCAGCCCCGCGACGCCGCCAGCACCAGGAGCATCACGACGCCGAGCAGGGTGACCGCGCCTCCGACCCACGCGAGCAACCGGGCCCCCGACAGGGCGCTGGACACGCGCTTCCGCGGCTGCGGGGCGGGAGGCTGCGGGGCGGGGTAGGGGTTCGGCGCGTACGCGGGCGGCGGGTAGCCGGGCTGCCGGTAGCCGGCGGGCGGGTAGGGGCCTGCCGGATACGTGGGCGGGGCCGGCCAGGCACCTGCGGGCGGCGGCGCAGCCGGGTACGGGCCGGGAGCCCGGAGTGTGGCACCCGTCACCGTCGCGGCGGGGTGAGCAGGGCCCGTCGTCGCGCCGACCTGGGCAGCACCCGCCGTCGCACCCGCGCCGTTTGCCACGCCGTCCGAAACCGGATCGAGATCTGAGGCAACCCCCGGCCCGGCCGGGACGTCTACCTGACGTGACCACGCTGCCGCTCCCGGCTCCGGTCCGGGCTCAGCCGGACCGGCCGGCTCCTCCTGTCCGGGGGGCCGCAACGCGAGCAGTTCCGTACCCATGCCGTCGAGTCGGCGACCGATCCGCCCCAGCTCCTCGGCGAGAGCCGCGATGGGGTCGGCGGTACCAGGCGGTGTGCGCATACCGGCGAGAATGGCGCTCTTCGGCGCCCGAGGGAATGCGTACGACTACCGCATATCGGTCACGGTTCGATCACGTGTCCCACCATCAGTGTTTCGTTCACGTTCACCCGCATCTCCGTGGGTGGGGCGTCGTTGCACCTGGTGAGCGGACCTGTCTGGAGGTTGTGTGAGCGCCGTACTGCCCGCCCGTCCGGCCGTTCCCGCGGTGCCGGCGCACTTCGCGCCGTCCCACGGGACGGCCCCACGTGCGATTCGCCGTCCGAGCCCCCGACCGCAGCAGGGGCGCACCGCGTACCCGACCGTGAGCGTCGTGGTGCCCACCCGCAACGAGGCCCGCAACCTCGAGGTCATCCTGCCCGCGATCGCGGCCGTGCGCCCGGCGGTGCACGAGATCATCGTCGTCGACGGCAACTCCACCGACGGCTCACTCGAGGTCGCCCGGCGCGTCCTGCCGTCGGTGAAGACCATCACCCAGACCCGCATGGGCAAGGGCAACGCCATGGCCTGCGGTTTCGCCGCGGTCACCGGGGATGTCGTGGTCATGTTCGACGCCGACGGTTCGGCCGACCCCGCCGAGATCCCGCGGTTCGTCGAGGCGCTTGTCGCCGGCGCCGACTTCGCCAAGGGCAGCCGCTTCACCGCGGGCGGGGGCAGCGACGACATCACGCTGCTGCGCAAGACCGGCAACTTCGGCCTCAACGGCGTCGCGAACGCGCTGTTCGGCACGTCGTACACGGATCTCTGCTACGGCTACAACGCGTTCTGGGCCGACGTGCTGCCGGTGCTGGAACTGCCGCCGGTCGACGCGCCCGCACCCGCCGAGGGAATGCTGTGGGGCGACGGCTTCGAGATCGAGACGGTGCTCAACTGCCGGATCGCCTCGGCCCGCCTCAAGATCACCGAGGTGCCGTCGATGGAACGGCAGCGGATGTTCGGCGAGACCAACCTGAGGACCTTCGTCGACGGCTCGCGGGTGCTCCGTACGCTGCTGGCAGAGCACCGCCGCCAGTCCAGCCGTCGCTAGTCCAGGAGATTCCCGTGCCGACCGCCACCGTCGTGATCTGTGTCTACACCGAGAAACGATGGGACGACATCGTCGCCGCCGTGGACTCGGTGGTGGCGCAGGACGTGCAGGCGGACGAGACCATCGTGCTCGTCGACCACAACGCGGCGCTGCTCTCGCGTGCCCAGCAGGCGTTCGGCCCCCGCGGGGTGCGGGTGCTGCCCAACAGCAAGAAGCAGGGCCTCTCCGGCGCCCGCAACACCGCGATCGAGGCGGCCTCGGGTGACGTCGTGGTCTTCCTCGACGACGACGCCTCGGCCCGGCCCGGCTGGCTCGCCGCACTGCTCGAGCCCTACTCCGACCCCACGGTGATGGCCGTCGGCGGTGTCGCGCACCCCCGTTGGCCGGTGCGCCGCAGCACGGCCGGCGCGCGCATCGACGCCCGGCCCCGCGTGCTGCCCGGCGCCGCGCCCACCGACGGCGACGCCACGGGCGAGCTGGACTGGATCGTCGGCTGCACCTACACCGGCCAGCCCACCGAGCAGGCCGAGGTGCGCAACCTCATGGGCTGCAACATGTCGTTCCGGCGCGAGGTGTTCGCGCGCATCGGCGGGTTCGCCGAGGACATCGGGCGCATCGGCAAGAACCCTCTGGGCTGCGAGGAGACCGAGCTCTGCATCCGCGCCCGCCAGGCCTACGGCGCGTCGGGCGAGAAGATCCGCATCGTGTTCGAACCGCGTGCGGCCGTCGACCACCGCGTGAGCCCGGACCGCGTCGAGTGGGCCTACCTGCGCCGGCGTTGCTGGGCCGAGGGGCTGTCGAAGGCCGCGGTGTCCAACCTGGTCGGCAGCGACGACGCGCTGTCCACCGAACGCGGCTACGTCGCGAAGATCCTGCCGAACGCGGTCGTGCGCGAGCTGAAGCAGAAGCGGGTGACCTCCGCGGCGGCCGTCGTCGTCGCACTCGGGTTCACGAGCGCCGGCTATCTGCGCGGCAAGCTGCCCGGAGCCACAGCCGGCGTACGGCTGCCTGCCGCCGCTTCCCAAGAGCGTGGCTGAGCACCCCCCGATCACCAGCTTCGTCCACCACCGGGCCCGCCTCACCGAGGGGCAGCAGGCCGCGTGGGATCGCTGGTGGTCGTTACGCGGCCGTGACGTCACCGAACTGGCGTCCTGGGATCCGGCCGCCTGGTTCGGGCGCACCGCCCCGCTGATCCTGGAGATCGGCTCGGGCATGGGGGAGTCGACGGCCGCCATGGCCGCCGCGGCTCCCGAGGTCGACCACGTCGCCGTCGAGGTGTTCGAGCCCGGCCTCGCGCAGCTGCTGATGCGCATGGAGGACGCCGGGCTGACGAACCTGGCGCTCCTGCGGGGCGACGCCGTGGCCCTGCTGCGCGAACGCGTGCCGGAGGGCTCCCTGGACGGCGTCCGCATCTACTTCCCCGACCCGTGGCCCAAGCGCAAGCACCGCAAACGACGGCTCGTGCAGCCGGACGTCGTGGCGCTCGTCGCGTCCCGACTGCGGCCCGGCGGCACCCTGCACCTCGCCACCGACTGGGACGACTACGCCACCCAGATGCATGCCGTCTGCTCGGCCGAACCACTCCTCTGCGTCACCGCATCGGACGAGTCCGCGGGCTGGATTGCGCGACCCGGGTGGCGGCCCGTCACCAAATTCGAGCAACGGGCCCACGTCGAGGGCCGTGAGGTGCGCGATCTCCTCTTCCGCCGCGGCATCGGTGGGCCACCTTCCGATCACAGCCCGTGAACGTGTAAGAAGTAAAAGCGTGTCCGGTGGGGGCCACCGACAGGACGATGTGGAGGTTCGGGTGACCAGGTACGTGGGGTCACCGGGCGTCGTGTTGCCCGGCATCATCCTGACGAGCGCCACCGAGGAGTGTGTGTGACGTCGCTCGTCGACCGCTCCACCGCACTGCCCGAACCCCGCTGCCCGGTGGCCGGCTCGGGTTCGACGCGGTCCGAGCCGCGCACCTCCGGCCAGGTCGACGTGACCGCCGCACAGGAGTTCCTGGAGCAGTTCCAGGTCGAGACCTCGCCCGCGATGACCGTCGAGCGGCGGATGCGCCAGGTCTCCTCCGAGATCGAGCGCACCGGCACCTACACCCACACGCTCGAGGAGCTGTCGTTCGGCGCCCGCGTCGCCTGGCGCAACTCGGCGCGCTGCATCGGCCGGCTCTACTGGAACAGCCTGCGGATCCGCGACCGTCGGCACGTGAGCGCTCCCTCCGACGTCGCCGTCGAGTGTGTGGAGCACCTCCGGGACACCACCCGGGGTGGCGCGATCCGGTCCACCATCACGATCTTCGCTCCCGACCGCCCCGGCGAGTGCGGGCCGCGGATACACAACGACCAGCTCGTCCGCTACGCCGGGCACCGCACACCTGGTGGCGAGGTGCGCGGCGACGGCCGGTACGCCGACTTCACCGACACCGCCGTCGCACTCGGTTGGGAGCGCCCCACCCCGCCCGGCCGGTTCGACGTGCTACCGCTGATGATCTCGGGGCCCGCGGGTGGCCCGGAACTGTTCGACGTGCCGCGCGACGCCGTGCTCGAGGTCTCCCTGAGCCACCCCGACCACGCCTGGTTCGCCGACCTGCGGCTGCGCTGGCACGCGGTGCCGGCGATCAGCAACATGCCGCTGGAGATCGGCGGCATCACCTACCCCGCCGCGCCGTTCAACGGCTGGTACCTGGGCACCGAGATCGGCGCCCGCAACCTCGCCGACGCCGACCGCTACGACCTGCTGCCCGTCGTCGCGGAGCGCCTCGGCCTGGACATGAGCTCCGAGCGCACGATGTGGCGCGACCGCGCACTGGTGGAGATGGTGCGCGCCGTGCAGCACTCGTTCGACGAGGCCGACGTGACGATGGCCGACCACCACACGGAGTCGGGGCGGTTCCTCACCCACCTCGCCCGCGAGGAGAAGGCCGGCCGCTCCTGCCCGGCCGACTGGAGCTGGATCGTCCCGCCGGTCTCGGGCGGCCTGACGCCGGTGTACCACCGCTACTACACCGAGCCCGACCCCGACGCCCGCCCGGCCTACCTCCCGCCTGCCTAGGCAGGGGGTGTGAGGCCGGGGACCTGGCGGGTGCGGCCGCGGAACTCGGCCACCGCCTCCCCGTCGACGCGCACCGTCACGTCGTAGAGCCCGGACCGGCCCGTGCGGGCCCGCTCCACCGCGTCGGCGACGAGTTCGGCCCCCAGCGCCACCGGGCGCAGGAACGCGATGTCGGCCCCGGCGGCCACCGCTGAGACCCCGTAGCTGTTGCAGGCGTAGGCCAGCGCGCAGTCGGCGAGCAGGAAGATGTAGCCGCCGTGGCAGATCCCGTGCCCGTTGACGTGCCTCGGTTCCACCGTGAGCGCCGTGCGGGCGTGCCCGGGCCCGACCTCCAGCAACCGCACCCCGGCCCCGGTGCCGGCGGCGTCGGCACCCTGCATCGCGGCTGCGGTGCGCAGGGCCGTCTCGTCACCGTTCACCGGCCGGATGCTAACCGGTGATCAGGAGATAGGGTTCGCCCCATGACGGCCCCGATCGCCCCGACGGGCCCAGCACCCCGCGTACTGCTGGTCTGGGACGCGCCCAACATGGACATGAGCCTCGGCTCGCTCCTCGGTGCCCGGCCCACGTCCGCCTTCCGCCCCCGCTTCGACGCGGTGGGCCGGTGGCTGCTCGACCTCGCAGGCCCGGACGCCGTCGCCGAGGCCACCGTCTTCACCAACGTCGTGCCCGGCAGCACCGAGGTCGTGCGGCCGTGGGTGGAGGCGCTGCGCAACGTCGGTTTCGCGGTGTTCGCGAAGCCCAAGATCACCGAAGACTCCGATGTCGACGACGACATGCTGGCCCACATCCAGCTGCGCGCCGACGAGGGCCAGCTCGAGCACGTCGTCGTCGCGTCCGGGGACGGGCGGGCGTTCAAGGAGCCCCTCGAGGAGCTCCAGAAGCTCGGCACCTACGTCACGGTCATCGGGTTCCGGGAGCACGCCAGCTTCGCGGTGACGTCGGACGTGTTCGAGTTCGTGGACCTCGAGGACATCGACGGCGTGTTCCGCGAGCCGCTGCCGCGCATCACCCTCGACGCCCTGCCCGACACGGGTGCCTGGCTGCCTCCGTTCCGCTCGCTGCGCTCGCTGCTGGAGCCCCGCCGGTGAGGTTCCCCGGATGAGATTCACCGCTCCCGTCGTCCTGCCGTGCGACGAGTCCTGCTCGGTGCTGCGTGACGGCGTCGTCGACGTCTCCGGCGGGCACATCACATGGGTCGGCCCCGCCGCCGACGCCCCGCCGAGCGGTGACACCGTCACCGCCCTGCCGGGCGCACTGCTGCCCGGGCTGATCAACACCCACGCCCACACGCCGATGTCGCCGCTGCGCGGGATGGGTGGCGACCTGCCGCTGATGCGCTGGCTGATGGACGTCATGTGGCCGGCCGAGGGGCGGCTCACCGGCCCGGACGTGCACGCCGGCATGACGGCGGGCTGCGTCGAGCTGCTGCGCACCGGATGCACCACCAGCGCCGAGATGTACTTCGTCCCCGACGCCGTGATCGACGCGGTCACCGAGGTCGGGTCCCGCGTCGTGTTCACCCCGGGCATCATCGCCGCGCCGGGCTGGGACCGGCTCGGCAGCTGGGAGGAGATGCGCGACGACATCTCGGCCCGCATCGACGACGTCGGGCTGCGGTCGGGACCCGGCGGACGCATCGAGCTCGGCTACGGCCCGCACTCCGCATACACGTTGGCGCCCGAAGCGCTCGCGTCCATCGGCGAGCACGCGCAGGCCCGCGGCGCGCTGCTGCACGTCCACGTGGCCGAGGCCGTGGAGGAGGACGTGGCCCAACGCGCGGAGCACGGCTCGGTGCCCGCCCTGCTGGAGAAGCTCGGTGTGCTGGGCGGGCGGGTGCTCGCGGCGCACGCCGTGCAGCTCTCCGACGACGACATCGCGCTGCTCGCGTCGCGGGGCACGGCCGTGGCGCACTGCCCCGGCTCCAACGCCAAGCTCGCGGCCGGCGTCGCCCGGGTCACGGCCCTGCGCCGGGCCGGGGTCCGCGTCGGGCTCGGCACGGACGGGCCCGCGTCCGGCGACGACCTCGACATCTGGGCGGAGGCCCGGCTCGCCGGCCTGCTGGCCCGCGTGACCAGTGCGGACGCGGCGGCGCTCACGGCGTCGGAGCTGCTGTTGATGGCCACCCGCGACGGCGCGGCGGCGCTCGGCCGTGCCGACCTCGGCACACTGGCCGCCGGGAACTGCGCCGATCTCGTGCACATCGACCTGGACCACTCCACCTTCGTCGACCCGAGCGACGACGCGCAGCTGATCTCGAACCTCGTGTGGGCGGGCGGCTCCCGGCTCGTCCGCGACGTGTGGGTGGCCGGCGAGCAGGTACTGGCGGCCGGCGAGCCCACCCGCGTGGACCGCGCCGCCGCCACCACGGCCCTGCGCGCGGTGGCGGCGAGCCTGCGTTCCTGATCCGGCATCCGCTCGGCGGTGTGCTGCCGGTCCGGACGCGCGTAGCGTCATCGGCCCACGGCCTGTGACGGAGTGAGCGCGATGAGCGAGCTCGGTGGCGACCACCGGCAGGACCTGCTCGGCCGCATCGATGCCCGCAGGGCGAGTATCGACGGTTACCTCCAGCACGCCAGACCACGGGGGAACCGGCTCGTCACCACGGCCATCGTCAGCAGCGCGATCGCGGCGGTGCTGACGGCCGGTCCGGCGCTGGGCGGCGAGACGTTCGCGTCCGGCGTGGCCGACAGCCTCTCCCTGCCCAACGACTCGATCGTCTGGCGGTCGCTGTGCTTCCTCGCGCTGGCCGTGTCGATCATCGCCGCGATCACCACGAACCTGTCACGGTCACAGGACACCGCGAACCGGATCGCCGCGGCCGAGGCAACCAATGCCGAACTCGAGGGACTGCGGACCCTCGTCGAGTTCGGCCAGGTTCCCGTCGGTGACGCCGCCCGGCTCTACCAGCAGTACGTCACCAAGATCCCGTGGATCGAGGAGCGGCACGCGATGCCGGCCGCTGCCCCGGACCTGCCGTCGCCGTACGGCCGGCAGGGTCCGCCGGTGGCCTGGGGTCAGCCGCCTCCGGGCTGGTCGCCGCCGGGTCCGCGGCCCCCGCCCGCCCAGGACCCGTCCCTCCCGCCGCGCCCCGACCGGCCGCGCTGACGCCGTCCCGGCTGCACGTGCGCAGAGGGCCGGCGGTCGGATGCTGTGGTTCCATCCGGCCGCCGGCCCTGTCGTGCGTGGCGCGGCCCGCTCCCCAGCGGTCGCGCCTCCCCGCCCCAGCGGGGATGTCCTTTCGTCAGTGGGCGCTGCCCACCCGGTCGAGGTGGTGACGCCCCCCGTCGACCCGCTCCTCGCCGTAGCGGTGCGACGCCGTGTTGATCCGCTCCTGGGAGCGGGACGGGGCCGGCACCAGTACCTGCAGCGGGATCGGTGCGGTGAGGGGATCGCGGTGGAACTCGTCCACCGGGTCCCGAAGGGACTCGCGCGCCGGTTCGTGCCAACGGCGCCGGATGCCGCGACGCAATGCCGCGAAGATCGGGGTCACCAGCGCGTCCTCGTCGATCGCGTGCCGGCCTTCCACCGCTCCGAGCAATTCGTCGTCGGTCTCCTGAACACGTGCCAGGTCGTTCACGCGTCTCCTCCTGGTGGTTCGCGCGCCGGCGCCACTCTTTCCGCCCGCACTCTGAACCCCACAACGGGTGACACCCGGGAGTGGAAACGATGATTACAGGTTCTCGGCGCGACTCAACCCATTCGAGTGGTGATCAGCCCTTCAGGAAACCCTTTTGAGTATTCGTGCTGCACCCGCTGCAGCGGTCGTGGCCAGAATCCAGCCGACGACGACGAGCGCACTGCCGATCCACTGCGACGCGCCGTCCAGTCGCCAGTAGCCGTCCTGCCCGAGGTTGATGATGGGGAGCAGTGTGTCGGCCGAGAAGATCCAGGCGTTGAACACCGGGTGCTGGCCGTCGTCGACCGGCGTCGGCACGTTCCCGAGGAACCAGATGCCGCCCGCCACCCAGAACAGGGACGAGCCAGCAGGCCACCAACCAGGGGCGATAGCCGAATCCGACGGTGTAGCGCTGCCGGCCACCCCAGATCCGGCCGGCGATCCCGGCTTCTGCGTAGTGGCGGGTCTGGCGCGCGATGAGCACCCGCTCGGCCCGTTCGTCGTGGCCGGCGCGGCGGTACGCTGCGGCCAGTTGGTCGTAGGGTCCCGGTGCGTAGTCGGGCATCACCTGTTCGAGCCGCCGCAGCCTCATATGGACGTCAACTACGTGGGTGTCATTCAACAATCCGTAGTCAAATCCGTCGATCGCTACTCCACCCCGGGCATTCCAGACCTTCTCCGAATCCGGGAACGTTCCGACGCGGGCCTGGGTCAACCGCACCGCGTGGCGGTGAATCCCGCATTGCACAGCAGGTCCTTGCCGACGATCGACGCGCGCGCGTCCAAGGAGGGCCGGACGGTGCCGTCGGGACGCAGACGCGGGCGGTCCAGCACCGAGCCGGTGCAGTCGAGCGTGGCGCCGATCTCGGCGTTCTGCAGGCGCACCGTGCCCTGGCACCGCATGGTGCGCAGGTAGAACTCGCCGCCGATCCGCAGGCGGTCGGCCAGCATGGCGTAGCCGTCGGGCGCGCACAGGGTGATCCCCGTGCCCTCGGTGCTCAGCCCGTCGTCGAGTTCGAGGTTGCCGTCGACATGGACGCGGCCGCCACGAGGCAGGCGGACGGGTCGACGATGCCACCGGGGACCACGGGCAGCCGGGTCTCCTCGCGGTCGGACTCGGGCGGGTCGCCGCCGATGCCGCGGGATGCGATGCGGGCCGTGGGCGTCGGTGAGATTGACCGGGCCGTGTGCGGTGAACCCGTCGTCGAGCAGGAGGTCGGCGGCCACGCGGAGGTTGCCCGCGCGCAGCCCCGGCACGCGGCAGCCGGTGAGCGCCAGCCCGGTGAACTCGGCCGTCCGCAGGTCGGGCGCGTGCGCGAACAGGCACCCCCGCATCTCGACGGGCACGCCGACGTGCGCCCCGGTCATCCGCAGCACCCCGGTGACGGTGGCCCGGCGCAGGCGCAGCGCCGGAGCCCCGGGCGGCGGAGGTGCGGTGAGGACGGACACCAGCAGAGCGGCCGGGATCGAGGCGCCGCCGAGATCCCATTCCTGGCCCGTGGCCAGCGCATCAGCGAGCTGCGCCGCTGGATCGTCCTCCGCCACGGCGTCGCCGCCCCCTTCGCGATCAACACTTGTCTACCGGGCAAGAAACCTGGCCGCGAGGTCGTCGCCACGCACTAGCCTGCGATCGTGAGCGATGATCAGGCCCCACCCTCGGCCACGCCGACGGGGCCGCAGGTGGCCGGCGAGACGTCCGAGATCGGCCGGCCCACGAGCTCACCCATTCCGACGCCGCTGCGCGTGACGTCCGAGGTGTGCGCCCGGGTGCTGGTGATCGCGGCGGCGCTGGCCCTGCTGATCTACCTCGTCATGCTGCTGCGGATCGTCGTGATCCCCGTGGCGATCGCGATCCTGTTGACCGCGCTGCTGTCGCCCGCGGTGCACTGGCTGCACGCGCACAAGGTGCCCCGCGGCCCCGCTACGGCGCTGGTGCTCGTGGGCGGTCTCGCGGTGCTCGGCGGGCTGCTGTCGTTCGTGGTCAACACGTTCATCGGCGGCCTCCCCGGTCTGCAGACGCAGCTGGTGGCGAGCTTCGCGCAGCTCGAACCGGTGCTGACGGGCCCGCCGTTCAACCTGCCCAAGACCTGGCTGCAGGACATCCCCACCCAGCTCGGCACGCTCGTCAGCCAGAACCGCGACGCCCTGACCTCCGGCGCGCTGACCACAGCCGCCACCGTCGGGGAGGTGGTGGCCGGGATCGCACTCGCCCTGTTCTCCCTGATCTTCCTGCTCTACGACGGCCCGCACGTGTGGAACTTCCTGCTGCGCGGCGCGCCTCGCCTGCGTCGCGACCGGGTCGACGTCGCCGGCCGGCGCGCGTTCGCGTCGCTCGTGGGCTACGTACGGGCCACCGTGCTCGTGGCGGTCGTCGACGCGGTGGGCATCGGGATCGGGCTGGCCATCGTCGGGGTGCCGCTGGTGGTGCCGCTGGCCGCGCTGGTGTTCCTCGGAGCGTTCATCCCGACCGTCGGCGCGGTGCTGACCGGCGGCATCGCCGTGCTCATCGCCCTGGTGGCGAACGGCCCGATCGCCGGCCTGATCATCCTGGCCGTGGTGGTGGCCGTGCAGCAGCTGGAGGGCCACGTCCTGCAACCCCTGCTGCTGGGGCGGGCCGTGAAACTGCACCCGCTGGCGGTGGTGCTGTCGGTGGCGGCGGGCCTGGTGATCGCCGGGGTCGTGGGTGCGCTCCTCGCCGTGCCGTTGCTGGCCGTGCTCAACACGGCCGTCCGGTCGCTGGCCGCGCCCACCGAGCTGGCCCCCGGGACGGTCAACGCGGTGGACCCCCACCAGGCCCAGCCCGGCACCAACGAGAACCACCTGCCCGAGCCGGGCCGGGTCGCGAAGTTCCTACGCGGCCTCCGCCCCACCGCCTGATCAGGCAGCCGCGTCGAGCTTCTCCACCGACTCCGTGTCCAGCTCCAGCTCGGCGGCGCGGACGTTCTCCTCCGCGTGCGCGAGGCTGCTCGTGCCGGGGATGGGCAGCATCACCGACGAACGACGCAGCAGCCAGGCGAGCGCGACCTGGGCCGCGGTGGCGTCGAACTTCTCCGCGATCTCGGCCACCGGGCCACCGGGCTCCGCGAGCTCGCCGGAGGCGATGGGGAACCACGGCATGAAGCCGATGCCGTGCTCGGTGCAGTAGCGCAGGACGCCGTCGCTGCGGCGGTCCAGCAGGTTGTAGCGGTTCTGGACCGAGGCGACCTCCACGACGGTGCGGGCGCGCTCGATCTCCCCGATGCCCACCTCCGACAGGCCGACCTGGTCGATCTTGCCCTCGGCGCGCAGGGCGGCCAGTGCGCCGAACTGCTCGTCGGCGGGCACGGTCGGGTCGATGCGGTGCAGCTGGAACAGGTCGATGCGCTCCACGCCGAGCCGGCGCAGCGACAGCTCGCACTGCTGGCGCAGGTAGTCGGGGCGACCGCACGGGTGCCACTGGCCGGGGCCGGTGCGCATCAGCCCGGCCTTCGTGGCGATCGTGATGCCGTCGTAGGGATTGCCCGACCCACCCCGCAGCGCCTCGCGGAGCAGGTCCTCGGCCACCTCGGGGCCGTAGGAGTCGGCTGTGTCGAACAGGTCGACGCCGAGCTCGGCGGCCTTGCGCAGCACGGCGACGGCTCCGACGGGGTCGGGCGAGGGACCCCAGACCCCGGGGCCGGGGAACTGCATGGTGCCGAAGCCGATGCGGTTCACTCCACGCTCGCCGAGCGGGAACCGGCCGGCAGCGGTGGCGGGACGGACGTCCTGAGCGGTGTTCACGTCGTCAGGGTTGCACCCGTGAGCGCTCACCCGCCGCCGATCGTGACGGGAGACTCGCTGCGCGTCACCATGGGCCGCGATTGCCCGGTCCCGCCCGGCCCACTAGCGTTCCGGCGTGGCCAAGATCGTGCCGTTGCGCCAAGCGGTGGCGGAGTTCGTGCACGACGGGGACACCGTCGCGCTCGAGGGCTTCACCCACCTGATCCCCTTCGCCGCGGGCCACGAGATCATCCGGCAGGAACGCCGCGATCTCACGCTCGTGCGCATGACCCCCGACCTGGTCTACGACCAGATGATCGGCGCCGGTTGCGCGGCGAAGCTGGTCTTCTCCTGGGGTGGGAACCCCGGGGTCGGCTCGCTGCACCGCATGCGCGACGCCCTGGCCACCGGCTGGCCGGTGCCGCTGGAGATCGAGGAGCACAGCCACGCCGGCATGGCCAACCGCTACGTGGCGGGCGCATCGGGTCTGCCGTTCGCGGTGCTGCGCGGCTACGCAGGCACCGACCTGCCGTTGCACACGGCGTCGATCTCCACCGTGAAGTGCCCGTTCACCGGCGAGGAGCTCGCGGCGGTCTCCGCGCTCAACCCCGACGTCACCGTCGTCCACGCCCAGCGCGCCGACCGCGCCGGCAACGTGCAGCTGTGGGGCATCCCCGGCGTTCAGAAGGAGGCGGTGCTCGCGGCGAAGCACGCGATCGTCACCGTCGAGGAGGTCGTCGACGAGCTGACGCCCGTGCCCGGCGCGGTGGTGCTGCCCGCGTGGGTGCTCGCCGCCGTCGCGGTGGTGCCCGGCGGGGCGGCCCCGTCCTACGCGCACGGCTACTACGACCGCGACAACGCCGCGTACCGCGAGTGGGACGCGATCAGCCGCGACCGCGGAACTTTCACGGCGTGGCTCGAAAAGCTCAAGGGAGAGCGGGTATGAACTACACCGCTGACGAGATGATGAGCATCGCCGCCGCCCGCACCCTGCGCGACGGCCAGGCGTGCTTCGTCGGGATCGGGCTGCCGTCGAAGGCCGCCAACCTCGCGCGCCGCCTGCACGCCCCCGGCCTCGTGCTGATCTACGAGTCCGGCACGATCGGCACCGAGCCCGACGAGCTGCCGCTCTCCATCGGCGACGGCATCCTGGCCGATTCCGCGCTCGCCGTCGTCAGCGTGCCGGAGATCTTCAACTACTGGCTGCAGCCCGGCCGCATCGATGTCGGGTTCCTCTCCGGCGCCCAGATCGACCGCTTCGCCAACATCAACACCACCGTCATCGGCCCCTACGACCAGCCCGACGTGCGACTGCCCGGGTCCGGTGGCGCCCCGGAGATCGCGGCCTCGTGCCGCGAAGTCATCATCGTGATGCGCCACACGCTGCGGGCGTTCGTCGAGCGCGTCGACTTCGTGACGTCGCTCGGGCACGGCGACGGCCCCGACGACCGGCGCACGCTGGGCCTGCGCGGCGCCGGCCCCACCCGCGTGATCACCGACCTCGGCGTGCTCGAGCCCGACCCGGACACCGCGGAGCTCGTTCTGACCGCACTGCACCAGGGCGTCACCGTGGAGCAGGTGCGGGCCGAGACGGGGTGGCCGATCGAGGTATCGGCCGACCTGATGATCACTGCGCCGCCGAGCGAGCAAGAACTGGGGACGCTGCGCGGGATGAAGACGGTAGGGGCATGAGCGTCGCACTGCACTACGTCGACGAGGGGCCGCGCGACGCGCCCGTGCTGGTCATGGCCGGGTCGCTCGGGTCGACGCTGGACATGTGGCGCCCACAGGCGCAGCTGGCCGCGGAGTTCCGGGTGATCCGGATCGACCACCGCGGCCACGGCGGCTCGCCCGCACCGCCCGGCCCCTACCGGATGAGCGACCTCGCCGGGGACTCGATCGCCCTGCTCGACGCCCTCGGGCTGGACCGTGTCGCGTGGTGCGGGCTGTCGCTGGGCGGCATGGTCGGCATGTACCTGGGCTCCGAGGCGCCCGAGCGGCTCACCAGCCTGACCCTGTGCTGCACCACCGCGAACTTCCCGGACCCCGCCCCGTGGCGCGACCGCATCGCCGCGGTCACGACGAACGGCACCGGCCCGATCGCCCAGGCCGTGGTCTCGCGCTGGTTCACCCCCGGCTTCGCCGAGCAGAACCCGGACGTGATCGCGGAGGCGGAGGCGATGATGGCCGGCACCGACGACGCCGGCTACGCCGCGTGCTGCGAGGCCATCGTGGCCTGGGACCACCGCGACCGGCTGCCGGCCGTGGCCGTACCCACCCTGGTCATCGGCGGATCCGGCGACCTCGCGACCCCGGTCGAGCCGCACTCCCGGACGCTGGCCGACGCCATTCCCGGGGCCCGGCTCGCCGTGCTGGACGGGGCCCACCTGGCCACCGTCGAGCAGGCCGCCGAGGCCACCGCGCTGATCGCCGGGAACGCTGCGCCGTAGGGCCCAGCAGGTAGGGCCGATCGGCCCTGCCCGCAGTGCCGCTGGACACCCTGCAGCGCCGCACCGCCGAACGCCGCCTACTCTCGTAGCTGACGCGTGGTACCCGGGTCAACGGCGAGCTCGGGATCGGATCTCGAAGCTCACCGGAGGACGTACGTGCTCAGCGAACGTGAACGGCGCACATTGGCGCGTATCGAACGCGAGCTCACCGCGTCCGACCCCGATCTGGTCCGGCTCTTCGCCGGAGCAGCCGCCCGTGGTTCCGGCAGCGACGCACCGATCCTCCTGCTGGTCATGGGCTTGGCACTGCTCGTGTTCGGCAGCCTGATCGCGGTCGTCCCGGTGGCCGTCATCGGCATGATCGTGTCGGTCGTCGCGCTCTTCACCGCCCGCGGCCGCACGTCGATGATCCGCCGCCCCGGCTTCGCTTAGGGACCTCGACACGATCCTGGTCCGGTGGCTAGGGTCCGGGCCGTGGACGCCTCTGCCCAAGGTCGAGTTGCACGTCCACCTCGTACACATCGCCCGCACCGGGGTGGAGGCGGCCTACTGCTCCGATGAGCTGAAGCGCTCCCTCCACGCGGAAATCGACAGCACCGGGGGCACGCCCGCGCGATAGTGGAGCACGTGAGCACGATCGGGACCGTCCGTGTCTGGTACGGCGAGGACGGCTGGGGCGTGATCGATTCCGCCGACACCCCCGGCGGATGCTGGACCCACTACAGCCACATCGCCGTATCCGGCTACCGCAGCCTGGACGACGGGCAGCAGGTGGAGCTCGAGTGGGAGGACCACGGTCAGGACGGATTCGACTACGTCGCGCGCCGGGCGTGGCCACACGGACAGCAGCCGTACGACGTCCCGGTGACCACGTCGGGCACGGCGTACACCAGCGCCCTCACCATCACGTTGTCCACGCTCACCGGGATCAACCGCTATCCGGTGAAGTCGTGCCGCGGCCATGCGCTCGACGAAGCCGCCGTCGAGCCGTGGGGGCTGGCCGGCGACCGGCGCTGGATCCTCGTCGACGACGAGGACGTGGCGGTCACCGCCAGGAAGTACCCGCGGATGGTGTTGATCACGCCCCACCCGCAGCCGGACGGCCTGCTCGTCGAGGCCCCGGGAGCGGACCCGTTGGCCGTGGAGTTCCCGCAGGAGCGTCCGGCCACCGACGTCCGGGTGTTCGCGTCCACCGTGGCGGGCGTCCCCGCCGCCGACGAGGCGCACGCCTGGTTCAGTGCGGTGCTCGGCGTGCCCGTGCGGCTGGTGTACCTCGCGGACCCGACGCGGCGTCGCACCGATCCGCTCTACGGCCTCGACACCGACGTCGTGTCGTTCGCCGACGGCTACCCGTTCCTGCTGGCCAACGAGGAGTCGCTCGCCGCCCTGGGCGCGCTGTGCCCCGAGCCGCTGACGATCACGCGGTTCCGGCCCAACCTCGTGGTCACCGGCTTCCCGGCGTGGGACGAGGACCGCTGGCGGCGGGTGCGCATCGGCGACGCGACGTTCCGGGTCGTCAAGTCGTGCGCGCGGTGCGTGCTCACCACCGTCGACCCGGAGACGGGGCTGAAGGGCCCCGAGCCGCTGCGCACCCTGGCCCGGCACCGGCGCTGGGACGGCACGACGTGGTTCGGGGTGAACCTCGTGCCCGACACCCCCGATGCGGTCCTGCGGGTCAGCGATCCTGTGGAGGTTCTGGAGTCGACGGAATCTGCGGAGCCCCAGCGGCGGCCTGTCGCTCGGTGATGCGGCGCCCCGCCTCCACGAACACCGACCGCAGCCACGCGTGCTCGGGGTCGTGCTCGTGGGTGGGATGCCACCACAGCGCCTCGGTGATCGGCATCGCGTCGTAGGGGCAGTCGAGGGCCCGGATCTCGCCGACCCGGGTGAGCCGGTCGGCGAGCCCGGCCTGCACGAGCGCGATGCGGTCGGTGCCCTCGATCAGCCACGGCAGGGCGAGGAACGACTCGGCCACCAGCTGTACCCGCGGCTCGACACCGAGCATCTGCAACTGCCGCGCGGCAGGGGTGAACGCGGCGGGGGCGTGCCAGGTCATCACCCAGGGCAGCTCGGCCAGCAGCTCCATCGTGAGGGCCGCGCCGACCCGCTTGTTGGAGTCGGCCACGAGGATCTTCCAGCCGTCGGTGTGCAGCACCTCGTAGGGCATGTCGTTGACGAAGCCGTGCGGCAGCACCAGCCCGTCGACGTCGCGCAGTACCTCGTGCGCGTTCTGCACCATCGTGGTGGAGTGCCGTTCCAGGCGCAGCCGCATGTGGGGCGCGGTCTCGTCGAGGATGCGGCCGACGTGCTCGCCGAGCACCGCGATCGGGTAGTCCGACGCCAGCACGGTGAACGTCCGCTGGGACGTGGCCGGATCGAACACGGCCTGGCTGGTGAACACCCGCTCGACGCCCGCGAGCGCGGTGGCCGTGCGGTTGCGCAGCTGGGTGGCGAGCGGGGTGAGCTGGTAGGAGTTGCCGACGCGGGTGAGCAGCTCGTCGCCGAAGTGGCGCCGCAACCGGGCCAGCGACGCCGAGAGCGCCGGCTGGCTGAGCCCCATCCGGGCCGCGGCGCGGGTGACGCTCTGCTCGCGCAGGAGGTGGTCGAGCGAGACGAGCAGGTTGAGGTCGAGACTCGCGAGGTTCATCATCGGACCCTATCGACAGCATTGATACTCCGCATCATCGGTTTCGTCTTCCCTGATGTCCAGCTCCGGTCGACAGTGAGACGGTGACCACTGCTCCGTTCACGCTCGGCATCCTGTCCGCCCCGGGCGGGCCTCCCTTCCCCGCTCTCCTGGTGGGCGACGAGGTCGTCGACCTCCGTTCCCGCTGGCGGGACACCGCCGCGATCCTCGACGACTGGTCCACCGCCCTTCCCGCGCTGCGCACCCTTGCGGCCGCAGGCGACCGGCAACCGCTCGCCGGGTTCACCGTGCACGCCCCGGTGGCGCCGCGGCAGGTGCTGCAGGCCGGCGCCAACTACCGCACCCACGTCATCGACCTGGCCGTGAAGCACGGCGGCGACCGTGACGAGGCCGCCGCGATGATGGACCGGCGCATCGCGACGGGCGAGCCGTACTTCTTCATCGGCCTGCCGACGGTGATCACCGGCCCGTACGACGACGTCGTGCTGCCCGCGTACTCCGAGCAGCACGACTGGGAGCTGGAGCTCGCCGCGGTGATCGGCCGCGGTGGGTACGGCATCGACCCCGCCGACGCGCTCGACCATGTGGCCGGCTACACGATCGTCAACGACCTCACCACGCGCGACCTGGTGTTCCGCCGGGACATGCCGGAGATCGGGTCGGACTGGTTCCGCGCCAAGAACGCGCCGGGCTTCCTGCCGACCGGGCCGTGGCTGGTGCCCGCGGAGTTCGTGCCCGACCACCCGCAGATCACGTTGCGCCTCAACGGCGACGTGATGCAGGACGAGTCCACCAAGGACATGATCTTCGACGTGGCCACGCTGGTGTCGGTCGCGTCGCGGACGGTGCCGCTGCAGCCGGGCGACCTGATCCTGACCGGCAGCCCCGCCGGCAACGGCCTGCATCACGGCCGGCTGTTGCGCGCGGGCGACGTCATGGAGGGCACGATCACCGCTCTCGGCACACAGCGCACCCGGTGCGTGGCCCCGTGAGTCTCGACCGTACGAACCCCGAGGCGGAAATCGCGAAGACCGCTGCGCTCTGCTCCAACACCGGCCGCTGGGGCGCCGACGACGTGCTCGGCACCCTGAACTTCCTCGACGACGCCGCCCGGCTGCGGGCCGCCGCCCAGATCCAGCGCGGCGCGGCGTTCTCGCTGTCCCAGTCCTTCGACATGAACGGTCCGCAGAAGGGCTGGCGGCGACGCACCAACCCGGTGCACACGATGCTCGACACGGGCACCGACGCCGAACGCGGCGTGCAGGGCTTCCCGCACGGCATCGGCGGCGCCGACGACGTGATCGCGATGCCGCTGCAGGCCTCCACCCAGTGGGACGGTCTGGGCCACATCTTCGACCACGGCATGGCCTACAACGGCCGCCGCGCCGGCGATGTCGTGACGAGCCTGGGCGACGGCGTCACCGGCATCGAGACCGCCGCCGGGGTCATCGCCGGCCGCGGCGTGCTGCTCGACGTCGGCCAGGTGATCGGCGGCGGAGAGCTGCCCGACGGCTTCGCCATAGGCTCTGCACACCTCGACGCCACCGCCGCCGCGCACGGCGTCACGATCGAGCGCGGCGACATCCTCTGCATCCGCACCGGTCAGCTGGTTCGTGCCCGCCGCGACGGCTGGGGTGACTACGCGGGCGGGCCGGCCCCGGGCCTGTCGTTCACCACCGCGGAGTGGTTGCACCGCAGCGAGATCGCTGCGATCGCCACCGACACGTGGGGGTTCGAGGTGCGGCCCAACGAGTTCGACGAGGCGTTCCAGCCGCTGCACCAGGTCTGCATCCCGAACATGGGCCTGTTCCTCGGCGAGATGTGGGACCTCGACGCGCTCGCGGCCGACTGTCTCGCCGACGGGCGCTACACGTTCTTCCTCACCGCAGCGCCGCTGCCCGTCACCGGTGCCGTCGGGGCGCCGGTCAACCCGCTCGCCGTGAAGTAGGAGTCCGCATGCCTGGAGTACGGACGGTTCTCGTGATCGGCGGCGGAGCAGCGGGCGCGGCCACCGCGATCCTGCTGGCCGAACGCGGCGTCGCCGTGGAACTGGTGGAGATCAAGCCGGTCGCCACCGCGCTCGGTTCGGGGATCACGTTGCAGGGCAACGCGTTGCGCGTGCTCTTGCAGCTGGGGATCTGGGACGAGGTGGCGGCCGCCGGCTACGGCTTCAACGAGCTGGGCCTGCGGACGCCCGACGGCACGGTGCTGGCCGAGATCCCCGACGCCCGCACCGGCGGCGCTGACCTGCCCGCCACCCTGGGCATGCCCCGGCCGGAGCTGGCCCGCATCCTGCTGGGCCGAGCGTCCACGCTGGGCGTCAAGATCCGGTTCGGGACGAGTGTGGAGACCCTCGACCAAGATGCCGACGGCGTCGACGCCACCTTCTCCGACGGCGGCAGCGGCCGCTACGACCTGGTCGTCGGCGCCGACGGCGTGCGGTCGCCGACGCGCGCACTGATCGGCGTCCATCTCTCGGCGACACCGGTGGGCATGGGGATCTGGCGCGCGTTCACGCCGCGCCCGGAATCGGTCGTGCGCACCGACCTCACCTACGGCGGCCCCTGCTACATCGCCGGCTACTGCCCCACCGGCGAGAACAGCCTCTACGCCTACCTCGTGGAGGACGCGCAGGACCGCAACGCGCTCAGTCCCGACGAACGGCTCGACGTCATGCGGGGGCTGGCGGCGAACTACGGCGGCCCGTGGAACGACATCCGCCCGCTGCTCACCGACCCGTCCACGATCAACTACACGCACTTCGAGAGCCAGATCCTCGACGGCCCCTGGCACCGCGGCCGGGTGGTGCTGATCGGCGACGCCGTGCACGCCTGCCCTCCCACCCTCGCGCAGGGCGCGGCTCAGGCCCTGGAGGACGCGGCGGTCCTGGCCGAGCTGCTGCTGGCGGCCGACCACTTCGACGAGAAGATCCTCGACGCACTGGTGGAGCGCCGCGCCGTCCGCGCCCGCGAGGTGGTGGAGGCGAGCGTCCAGCTGGCGCAATGGCTGCTGGACCACGAGCGCGGCGACGTCCCGGGCCTGATGGGCCGCATCGGCGCGCTGGTGAGCGTGCCCGCATGAGCGGCTCCGCCGCCCGTGCGCGGCTTGATCGTCGCTCTATGGCGCCGCCAGAGCGGCGATATCCGCGCACGACCGTTGTGGACGTCCACGCCCACACGATCCTCGGCGCCGTCGAGGCGATCGTTGCTCAGGACCCCCGCCTCGCCGAGCACAAGGCGCTCGATCTCCTGCGCAACGGCGCCGAGTCCTCGGCCGTGTCGGGGCGGATGGTGGCCGAGCGCATCCCGCTGCTCACCCGGCTCGACGCGCGGCTCGGCGCGATGGATGCCGCGGGCGTCGACCTCCAGCTCGTCTCGGCGTCGCCGTCGCAGTACCACTACTGGGCCGATCCCGAGCTCGCCCGCACGCTGTTCCGCACGGCGCACCGGAGCCTCGCGGACCTCGTCGCACAGGCACCGGACCGGCTGCGCGGGCTCGGGCTGGTGCCGTTGCAACACCCGGACCTGCTGGTCGAGGCCCTGGACGACGCGCTCGCCCACGGCCACGCCGGCGTGGAGATCAGCTCGCACGCGCCCGGCGTAGAGCTCTCCGACGAGCGGCTGGAACCGTTCTGGGCCCGCGCCGCCGAAATCCGCGCGCTGGTGTTCCTGCACCCCTTCGGCTGCACGCTCGACGAGCGGCTCGACCGGTTCTACCTGGCCAACACGGTCGGGCAGCCCGTGGAGAACGCGGTGGCGCTGTCGCACCTCATCTTCGCCGGCGTGCTGGACCGATACCCCGGGCTGCGGGTGCTCGCCGCGCACGGCGGTGGCTACCTGCCGACGTTCCTCGGCCGCTCGGACCACGCGTGGGAGGTGCGCCCGGAGGCCCGCGGCTGTGCGGAGCCACCCAGCCGGTACCTGCGGCGGCTGTGGTTCGACTCGCTCGTCCACACCCCCGACGCCCTGCGCGCCCTCGTCGCCGCCGCGGGAGCCGACCGGGTGCTGCTCGGCTCGGACTTCCCGTTCGACATGGGCGTCACCGACCCCCTCGACCGACTCGCGGCCGCCGGACTGACGGCCGACCAGCAGCAGGCCATCGCATCCGGCAACGCCGCCGAACTCGGGCTGCGGCCCGTTGTCCTCGAGGAGAGTTCATGAACGAGCTTGCGAGTTCGTCAACAGCGCGGAGGTTGATCACCCACCTTCGCCACATCGACCTGGCCGTGCCCGACCACGGCCTCCAGCACGCCTTCTACACCGGCCAGTGGGGGCTCACGGAGGTCGCGTCCGACTCCGGGATCTCGTTCCTCGCCGCCGAGGGCTCGCCCGAGCAGTACGTGGTGCGGCTGCGCCAGGCCGCGGACAAGCGCGTGGACCTCATCGCGTTCGGGGCCGCCACCCCCGCCGACGTCGACACGCTCGCGGTGGCGCTGGGCCGCGAGGGCGTGCAGATCGTCAGCGAGCCCGGCGCGATCACCACCCCCGGCGGCGGCTACGGCTTCCGGTTCTTCGACAACGAGGGTCGAACCGTCGAGGTCTCGGCCGATGTCGCACTGCGTGGGCACCGCAAGGTGGAGGAGACGGAGTCGATCCCGGTCCGCCTGTCGCACGTCGTGCTGAACTCCGCGGATCCGGAGGGCACCGTCGCGTTCTACGAGAAGCACCTGGCGTTCGCGACGTCGGACGTCCTCATGCATCCGCGCATGGGCAACATGATGTGGTTCCTGCGCTGCAACGACTGGCACCACAGCTTCGCCGTGGCCCGCGGCCCGCACCCGGCGCTGCACCACGCGAGCTTCGAGCTGCGCGGCATCGACGAGTACATGCGCGGGACGGGGCGGCTGCTGCGCGCGGGCGTCGAGAAGATCTGGGGCCCGGGCCGTCACAAGGCGGGCAACAACACCTTCTCCTACTTCCTCGACCCCCAGGGCAACACCCTCGAGTACACAACCGAGCTCGAACGCCTCGACGAGGACACCTGGCACCCGGGCCTGCACGACTTCAGCGACCCCACCGTCTCCGACCAGTGGGGCACCGCCAACGCCATGGACGAGTTCGTGGCCGCGAAGTCGTTCAACGACGTCGACAAGGGCCTGTTCGTCGCACCGCCCGTATGACCGGACGGGTGCTCGTGCGGGGCGGACGCCGACCCCGCCGGCCCGCCCGGCTTCCGTCCAGGCAGGTCACGCCGCTGCTCGCCCTCGGTATGCCGGGCGCCATGGATCGCCTGGCCCAGCCCTACTGACCGATGGAGGATTCTCCGATGAACGATGTCGAGCAACAGGTGCGGTGGCTGGTGGACCGCGCGCTGATCTCCGACCTGCTGGTGGAGTTCGCCCGCGCCCTCGACGAGCGCGACTGGGACGCCTACGGCGCCACCTACGCCGAGGACGCGGTCTTCGAGATCGGTGATGTCGTCAGGCTGGAGGGCCGCGCGGCGATCCAGGGCGCCACCGCGTCGGAGAAGGGCGTGGGCGGGTACGCGGGCACGTGGCACGGCTCGTCCAACCATGCGATCAGCATCGACGGGGACACGGCCACCACCCGCTCCTACCTGCATGGAGTGCACATGTTGGGCAGCAGCACGTTCCACCACGCCGACGGCTCGGGCTGGTACGACTGCACACTGCGCCGCACGCCCGACGGCTGGCGCTTCACCCGCGTCCGCATCCACGAGGTGTGGCATGCGGGCGAGCCCCTGCCGCACGTCGCCCCGTCGACCGGGCTGTCCGCATGAGGTTCGCGACCGTCGCCGGACCGGACGGCCCTCGCGCGGGGGTCGTCGACGGTGACCGGCTGTTCCGGCTGCCCGCCGGCGTCACCGTGCTCGACCTGCTGCGCGCCGGCACCCTGCACGAGGCCGGCGCTGCGGCGTTGGCGGCGGGCGATGCCGTCCAGTTCGCGGGACTGCGGCTGCTGCCGCCACTCGAGGCCCCGACCGTGCGTGACTTCGTCGCGTTCGAGGAGCACGTCGAGGGAGTGGTGCGCTCGGTGTCGGGGGAGGGCGAGGTGGTGCCGGAGTGGTACGAGGCGCCCACGTTCTACTTCACCAACCCCTACGCGCTGGTCGGGGCCCACGACGACGTCGCGGTGCCGCCGGGATGCTCGCTGTTGGACTTCGAGCTGGAGGTGGCCGCGGTGATCGGGCGCACCGGCTCGGACCTGAGCCCCGAGGACGCCCGCGTCCACATCGCCGGCTACACGATCCTCAACGACTGGTCGGCCCGCGATCTGCAGCGCCGCGAGATGAAGGTGAACCTCGGCCCCTGCAAGGGCAAGGACTTCGCCTCCACGCTCGGCCCGGTGCTCGTCACGGCCGACGAGTTCGTCCCCGACTCCGACGGCTTTCTCGCGCTCGAGATGACGGTAGCCGTCAACGGTGCCGAGATCGGCCGCGACCTGCTGTCCAACATGGGCTGGCCGTTCGACGAGCTCGTCGCCTACGCCTCGCGTGGCACGCAGGTCCGGCCCGGCGACGTGCTGGGCTCGGGCACCTGCGGCAACGGCGGCTGCCTCGCCGAGCTGTGGGGCCGCGGCCGCGACATCCCGCCCCTGGCGCCCGGCGACGTCGTCACGATGACGGTCGAGGGCATCGGGACGATCGAGAACCGGATCGTGCCCGGTGCCGCCGCCACTCCGATCCGGCCGGCCCGGGTACGGACGCGCGCCCGGTCGTAACCCGCCCGCAACCCCGTGATCACGGGCAGATGGTCGCCCATCTGCCCGTGATCGGTGCGGGACCCGGGTCAGGCCTGCACGGCCGTCGCGTCGAGGGGCTCGTGGGAGCCGCGCAGGCCGACGAACGTCACCACAGCCATCACCAGCGCGGCCACGCCCAGCACACCGATCGCGACCTGCAGCCCGCCCGCGGCGGCCCCGATCGCGGCGATCAGCAGCGGGCACAGGAACTGGCCGATGAACAGCGTGCCCGTCCAGATCCCGGTGCCGCGGCCGCGCTGGGCGAACGTCAGACGGTTCATCGCCCACGTCAGCAGGGTCGGCAGCAGCATGCCCGTGCCGAAGCCGGTGAACAGCGCGCCGATCGCGACCATCGGCAGCGAGCCCGCGGTCGCCACGAGCGCGAGGCCGACGGCCGTCAGCACGAACTCGACCGGAAGCAGGATGCGCGGCCCGCGGGCGGCGGTGCGGGAGAAGGCCACGGCGCCCAGTGCGGTGGCCAGCGACATCGCCGCGGAGACCGCGCCGATCGTGCCGGGGTCGCCGACCCCGAGGCCGGTGAGCACATAGGACAGCTCGACGATCAGCGTGTAGAACCACACGCCACCCAGGAACGTGACGGCACACGGCCCGGCCAGCGCCTTCCACGGCACCGGTTCCAGCGTGCGCCGGCCCGCGACCTTCTCGGCGACGGGCCGCTCCGGCTGCCACAGGGAGAACGCCATCGGGACGACGATCACGAGCGCCACCGCGTACAACCAGAACGGGGTGCGCCAGCCCGACGCGCCGAGCAGGCCACCGACGGCGAAGAAGGCGGTGGCGGCAACCGCAGCGAGCAGCGTCTGCAGGCCGAGGTAGCGGCTGCGCTGCGGACCCGACCAGTAGTCACCGATCAGCGTGGTGCAGCAGGTCATGATCGCGGCCTCGCAGATCCCGACCCCGACGCGGGTGGCCACGATCGCCTCCAGCGAGTCCAGGTAGAGCGGCGCCGTGCCGAGGATCGCGTAGACGACCATGGCCACGAGCAGCAGCCGCTTGCGGTCCACGGCGTCGACGATGATCCCGGCGAACGGCGCGGTCAGCCCGATCATCAGGGCGGGCGCGGTGAGGGCGATCGGCACCAGCAGGTCCACCCCGGGGGTGCCCGCGAAGTGGGCGGCGATCTGCGGCAGGACCGGCGCGATCAACACCGACCCGAGGACGGACATGCTGCTGCCCGCGAGCAGCAGGACGAGCTGAAGGGGCCCGGCCGCGGGCACTCCCTTGCCGACTCGGTGTGCGGTGGTCTCGGCCATGAGGTTCCTCAACTGTGAGTGGAGTGATGCGTCTCACGATTCGAGCACCCCGCACGGCATCCGGGAACGCGATTCTTCGGATGCCCGGTATCAGCTCTCCTGATGACTGTCGGCCGTTCGGCGGAGCAGGGAGGATCATCGAATGCGGTCACGTCACCTCCGCCCGCTGCGTCCGGACGACGAGCGGGCCGTCCGCGCCGCGCAGGAGGAGCTGGCCGCACCGCTGCCGCGGATACGCCACCGAGATCCTCCGGCAGTCGCTGGTCGTCGCGCGGGCGCTCGGTGTGGACGCCGCCCTCCTCACCTGCGACGACGACAACGTCGCGTCCGCAGCGGTGATCGAGCGAAACGGCGGCGTCCTCGACCCCGACCGGCCCGGTGAACCGCCGATCCGCCGCTACCGGATCGTCGGAATGGCGGAACAGCCGCATGCTCGTTCTGCCTGAGGCCGAACACCGAGGTCGGGACGCTGGTCGCCGGGCCGGGCGTGTTCATCTGCAACGGGGGCGTACAGCTGTGCGACGCGGTGATCAGCCACAAATCGGGCTCGGTCGGACAGCTGACCCCGTGGGAGGGCGAGACGAGCCTCGACCGGATCCTGGCCAACCTGCCGCGGATCGCGGCGGCGGGCACCCAGGTCGAGGCGAACCTCGTCCACTGGGTGCGCCGGGCCCGGTCACTGGGGGCGACCTGGGCGCGCGTCGGCGAGGCGCTGGGCGACGCGCCAGTCCGCCTGGGAACGCTTCTCCGGCGAGGAGTGAGCATGGACGTAGGGCTGCGCGAGCTCGTGGGCGCCCGCGAGGGCCACTTCCTGCTGGAGTCGGGCCACCACGGTCCGCTCTGGCTCGAACTCGACGCCCTGTTCCTCCGCCCCGAGCGTGTCCGCCCACTCGTGGACGCCCTCGCCGACCAGCTCGCGGACCGGTCCGTGGATGTGGTGTGCGGACCGCTCGCGGGCGGCGCGTTCCTCGCACAGGCGCTCGCCGGCCGGCTCCAGGCCAGGTTCGTCCACACCGAGCGGACCGCCCACACGACCGGCGAACTGCACTCCGCGATCTACGAGGTGCCGGCCGCACTGCGGGAGACGCTCCGGAACGCCCACGTCGCCGTCGTCGACGACGTGGTGAACGCCGGATCGGCGACGCGCTCCACGATCGCAGCGGTGCGGACGTGTGGCGGCCGACCCGTGGTACTGGCCGCGCTGCTGCGGCTGGGCGACGGCGCTGCTGCCCTCGCCGACGACGAGGGCCTCGACCTGGTCACGCTCGACGCGTGGCCGGGCACGCTGTGGGAGCCGTCGGACTGTCCCCCGTGCGCGGCCGGCACACCCCTCGACAGCGTCTGACGGATCCACAGCGCACAGGACACCGAGCGCAAGGACGACGAGCGCCCATGATCAGCGGCTCGGTGCGGAAACGGCCAGATCCGGCCGGAAACGCACCGAACGCCCGATCATCGCGGATCGGCGAACAGGTCCACCGCGGCGTCGATCGCGCCCGGCGCGTACTTCATGCCGACGGCCCCGTCGATCCGCAGCGGCTTCCGCAGGCAGGCGGGCCCGGCATCACCACCACCGGACCGCTGTTCACCGAGCTCATGCTGCTGGCGACCATCACCCGGGAACCGACGCTCACCGGTTGCGCCGACGCCCGTGGATCACCGCCACCCCGCCACCCGCTGCCACGACATGGCGGTGCCGGGCCCGCCAGCCCGATCGACGACTTCACCAGCGTCCTGGCCCTGGCGGCCGCCGGCGCACCCCTGCCCGGGGTGGTCCTCACGCCGCTGTCGATCAGCCGGCGCACCACGATCGCTGCCGGTCGGGCGCGGAGCAGCACCCCGCGATCGTGGCCACGACGTCCGCGCTACGTGCGGCCGCGCGGCCTCAGTGAAGGGCGGGTGCCCGGATCGCCGTCATCACGCGCCGGACCGTCTCGTCCTTCTCCCCGACCGGCGCCACGTAGTGCACGACCTCGCGGGCCGCGTCGTCGCCGAGCGTCCGGCTGATCACCCAGGCGGCGAGGTACTGCGACGCGAGGCAACCACCCGCCGTCGCGATGGGGCTGTCGGCGTGGAACGGCGCGTCGAGCACCGTGACCCCGCGCTCCTCGACGAACGGGCGGCTCGTCGTGTCGGTGCACACCGGCATCGATCCCAGCAGGCCGAGCCGGGCCAGCACCAGCGCCCCCGAGCACTGGGAGCCGATCAGCTGGCGCGTCGGGTCGAGGGTGAGCGAGTCGAGCAGCGCGGGGTCGGCCACCACGTCACGTGTGCGGATGCCGCTCCCGACCAGCACGGCGTCCGCTTCGGTGACGAACCCCAGCGGGCGCTGACCGAGCACCTCGACGCCGTTCAGCGACGTCACGACCCTGGTGGGCGTGGTGATGTACGCCGTGAGCCCGGGCGCACGGTTGATCATCGCGGAGGCGATGAAGCTGTCGAGCTCGTTGAACCCGTCGAACGTCACGATGGCGACCTGCATGAACCCACCATCGCAAGCCGGCCGCCGACGGTCAGTGGCCAATCCGCCGGCGGTGGACTGCGACGATCAGCCGTGGGCCAGGTCGGCGAAGCGGCTGTAGTGCAGTTGGTGAGCCACGACGATGGTGTCGGTGGGGCCGTTACGGTGCTTGGCCAGGATCAGGTCGGCCTCGCCCGCCCGCGGGTCGTCGCGCTCGAAGGCGTCGGGGCGGTGCAGCAGGATGACCATGTCTGCATCTTGTTCGATCGAACCCGATTCGCGCAGGTCAGACAGCATCGGGCGCTTGTCGGTGCGCTGCTCGGGACCACGGTTGAGCTGGCTCATCGCCACCACCGGCACCTCGAGCTCCTTGGCCAGCAGCTTGATCTGCCGGGAGAACTCCGAGACCTCCTGCTGGCGGGACTCGACCTTGCGACCCGACGTCATCAGCTGCAGGTAGTCCAGAATGATCAGCTTCAGGTCGTGGCGCTGCTTGAGCCGCCGCGCCTTGGCCCGGATCTCCATCAGCGTCAGGTTGGGGGAGTCGTCGATGAACAGCGGCGCCTCGGAGATCTCGCTCATCCGCCGGGCCATGCGCGTCCAGTCCTCGTCGCTCATGCGGCCGGCGCGCATGTCACCCAGGCGGATGCTCGCCTCGGCCGACAGCAGGCGCATGACGATCTCGGACTTGCTCATCTCCAGCGAGAACACCGCGCTGGTCATGCCGTGCTTGATGGAGCAGGAACGGGCGAAATCCAGACCCAGCGTGGAGTTGTGGGTCGGGATCATCGTCCGACCGGCGAGGTAGAGGTGGTCGTCGTTGTCGACCTGGACGCAGCGCACGGCAACGCTCGGCACCGGCCGGACGTCGGTGACGTAGCGCGGGCGGCGGCGGTGGACGTGCTGGGCCGAGCGCTCCTTGTGGAGGGTGCGCTTGCGGTCCAACCGGAAGATGTCGTCCTCGGTGGTGAAGTTCAGCGTGTAGGCGATCGAGGAATCGGGGCTGCGACCACGGACCGTGCGGGTGGTGACCGAGCAGTGGTAGCCGAGGCCGACCACCAGCTCGCGCACGTCCTCGGCCAGGCGCCTGCTCGTGACGCAGAACTGCGCAGTGCCGGTGGTCGTCACCGTGCCGTCGGTGTCCAGCAGACCGGCGAGCAGCGCACGGCGTTGTTCCTCCGACGCGCGCTGGTAGACCACCGGGATGTGCTTGTTCCCCAGCACGCCCAGGGTGCGCAGCAGGCCCTGAACCGTGCCATGGTGCGCGTGGCAGGCGCCGCAACGCCGCAGCCCCGAGGAGGGCAGGCCGCAGTCGGGGCAGGTGGGGGCCGAGAGGAACCGCGCCTTCCCCCGGCACGACTGGCCACAGGTGCGGACCTGGCTGGTCCTCGGCACGAACGCGGCATCGCACGCCACGCAGTGACGGATCCCGGGCGTGGCTGCTTCGGGCAGCCGGATCCCGTAGCGGCGGTTCGGCAGTCGGACCACGCGGTAGCCCTCGGCCTCGACGTACTCGGCCATCTCCGGGTCGTCGGAGGTGAAGGCGGCCGTGGCGCTCGTGCCGTCACCCAGCCAGACCCCCAGCGTGTACGGCTGCACCAGCAGATCGACGGGTGGCAGCTGCAGCGCGGAGCCGGTGTCGACGGAGTGGTTGAGTCGTGATTCCGCCGTGGCGCAACGGAGAGTGGCGGCGATCTCCTGGGTGGTGACCACGGCCGGGCCGACCTTCGGTGCGCCCCCGCGCGCAACAGCCTCCTGCCCGGCCCGCCGGGCCGCCCGCGTCTCGGTCAGCCACTGGTGCTCGGCATCCGCGACGATCACCGATCCGTCGGAGAACTCGACCTCGAAGCAGGGACGGCCGGCCATCACCGCGGTGGCCGCGACCACGCGGGTGGGCCTGCCGTCGGCGTCGATGAGCAGGTCGCCGACGGCGACGTCACCCATCGTGGTCCAGCCGGTCGGCGTGGGCAGCGGGGTGTCGAGCGCCAGCGCCTTGCCCAGACCAGGACGCGCCGCCACGACGATCATCTGGCCGGGGTGCATGCCGTTGGTGACGGTGTCGAGGTCGAGGAAGCCGGTGGGGACGCCCAGCGCCATGCCGCCGCGGGAGCCGATGGCGTCGATCTCGTCCATCGTGGGCTGCAGCAGCTCCTCGAGGACGACGTAGTCCTCGGTGGTGGAGCGCTCGGTGACCTCGTAGATGGCGGCCTGGGCGCGGTCGACCACGTCGTTGACCTCGGCGCCGTTGTCGCCGTGGTAACCCAGCTGCACGATGCGCGTGCCGGCCTCCACGAGGCGGCGCAGGATCGCCTTCTCCGCCACGATCTCGGCGTAGTAGGCCGCGTTGGCCGCGGTGGGAACCGTGGCGATCAACGTGTGGAGGTAGGGCGCCCCGCCGAGGCGGATCAGATCGCCGCGGCGCTGCAGCTCCGCCGAGACCGTGACGGCGTCGGCGGGCTCACCCCGGCTGTAGAGATCGAGGATGCACTCGTAGACCGTCTGGTGGGCCGGCCGGTAGAAGTCGTCGGAGTGCAGCACCTCCACGACGTCGGCGATGGCGTCCTTGCTCAGCAGCATGCCGCCGAGCACCGACTGCTCGGCCGTGAGGTCCTGCGGCGGCTGCCGGTCGAACGTGCCCCCGCCGTCGCTCGACTCGGCCGGACGGACCGAACGCGGACGCGCCGGAAGATCACCACGCGAATCAGGACTGCGGTCATCAGGTTGGGCCATACTCTGCGTCACCCCCATTGCCAGTGTATCGAACAGAGGTTCGATATGCTCGCGCCACTTCGGAGCGACACCCCGGTGAACGTCTGATGTCACCCGGGTCGGGTCCTCGTGCCTCGCGCGGCGACGTTAGGGACCGCCGGAAGCGTTGTCGAACCGCCCTGTGCACCGACCTGGGGACCGATTGGGGACGGATCGCCTCCGCCCCAGGACAGGGGTGGGAGCAACCTGTGGACGGCGTGGGGACAACCTCGTCCTGTGACGCATTTCCGCTGGTGAACGCCATGGTCGAATCTGTGGACAACTTTGCTCGCCCGACACGCCGAAGGCGGTTCTGTGGGCGTGTCGCGCGCCGTCCGACCGTCTGTCCACCGAGCGCATCCACAAGGTCACTGGGCGACGTCGGCGTCACCTCCGGCGTGTCACCCGATCGGGGATCGAGTACTCACCACTTCAGCCCGAACATGAACAAGGGCGGGACCAGGGCGTGAAGCCCTGGTCCCGCCCTTGTCACTGAGCGTGACGCTACGTCAGCTGGCGACGACGTCGACCGCGAACTCGGTGGTGACCTCGGGGTGCAGGCGGACCGTGACCGCGTGGGTTCCCACGGTCTTGATCTGCGACGACACCTCGACGGCATGCCGGTCGAGCAGCGGACCGCCGGCGGCGCGCACGGCGTCGACGACGGCGGCCGACGTGACCGAGCCGAACAGACGACCGGAGTCGCCCGCCGCCTTGGCCTTGATGACGACCTTCAGGTCACCCAACGTGCCGGCGACCTCCTTGGCGTGGCCGAGGTCGCGGATCGAACGGGCCTTCTGGGCCCGCGTGATGGACGCGACCTGCTTCTCGGCGCCACGGGTGGCGACGATGGCCAGCTTGCGCGGCAGCAGGTAGTTACGGCCGTAGCCGTCCTTGACCTCGACGATGTCGCCGGGCGCACCCAGGTTGGGGACGTCGCCGGTGAGGATGAGCTTCATGTGTCTCAGATCCCCTTATCGCGCGGTGGAGGTGTAGGGCAGCAGGGCGACCTCGCGGGAGTTCTTGACCGCGACCGCAACATCACGCTGGTGCTGACGGCAGTTGCCGGTGACCCGGCGGGCCCGGATCTTGCCGCGGTCGGAGATGAACTTCCGCAGCAGACCGGTGTCCTTGTAGTCGATGTCCTGTCCCTTGTCCTTGCAGAACGCGCACACCTTCTTCTTGGGCTTGCGCAGGACGGGCTTGGCCATGATGGGTACTCCTGGTTGTGCTCGAAAAGAAAGACGGGTGTGGGGTTAGAACGGGGGCTCGTCGTCGACGGCGGGACCGCTGCCGGCCGCGGGGGCAGAGCCCCACGGGTCGTCTTGTGGTTGCCCACCTGACCCGGCACCGCCGCCGGAGGAGGCGCTGGTGTTACCGCCGCCGCCCCCACCGCCGAAGCCGCCGCCTCCGCCGCCACCGAAGTCGCCGCCACCGCGGCTGACCTTGTTGACCTTGGCCGTGGCGTACTTCAGCGACGGGCCGACCTCGTCGACCTCGAGCTCCACGACGGTGCGCTTCTCACCCTCGCGGGTCTCGAAGGACCGCTGCTTGAGCCGCCCCGTGGCCATCACGCGCATGCCGCGGGTGAGCGTCTCGGCGACGTTCTCCGCCGCCTGCCGCCACACGTTGCAGCGCATGAACAGCGCCTCGCCGTCCTTCCACTCGCCGGACTGGCGGTCGAAGGTGCGCGGGGTGGCCGCCACGGTGAAGTTGGCGACCGCGGCCCCGGACGGGGTGAACCGCAGCTCCGGGTCGGCGGTGAGGTTGCCGACCACGGTGATGACAGTTTCGCCGGCCATCGTCGCGACTCAGCCGGCAGCCGGCGCGGCAGCCGGAGCAGCCGTGGACGCCGCAGCGACCGCCGCTGTGGCCGAGGTGGCCGTGCGGGGTGCGCTGGTGGGCGCGGCCGCGGGGGCCGACGACGGAGCAGCCGCCTTCTGGGCGCGGGCCTTCTTGGGCTCCCGGCGCAGGACCTTCGTGCGCAGCACGGACTCGTTGAGCCCGAGCTGGCGGTCCAGCTCCGAGATGGTGGCCGGCTCGCAGGCGACCTCGATGACCGCGTAGATACCCTCGGCGTGCTTGAGGATCTCGAAGGCGAGACGACGCTTGCCCCACACCTCGATCTTCTCGACCGTGCCACCGTCGTTCTTGACGACGGTGAGGAACTGCTCCAGTGACGGCGTCACAGTGCGCTCGTCCAGACTGGGGTCGAGGATGACCATCAGCTCGTAATGACGCATGAGAACCACTCACCTCCTATGGACTCGAATCGGCCGCGGAGTGTCCGCGGCAGGAGGTTCTCACCGCACACCGACAGAATCGGACCACCCGGTGGAGCTGAGGGGTTCGACAACGGCATCCAGGAGGACGCCGGCCGGCGCGCGAAGCGCCCAGGCTACCAGCGCGAACACCTCGACCCGCAGCCGGGCGCCGGCAACGGGGACGGGATGGGGACTGTCGGTGCCCGCCATTACGCTGCACCTCATGCTCATCGGCGCCCACGTGCGGGAGGACGACCCGGTGGTGTCCGCGGCCGAACGCGGCGCCGACATCATCCAGATGTTCCTGTCGGATCCGCAGGGGTGGAAGAAGCCCCCGTCGCATCCGCAGGCCCGGCAGCTCCGGGACGGCGACGTCGCGGTCGTCGTGCACTCGCCGTACGTCGTCAACCTCGCATCGCTCAACAACCGCATCCGCATCCCGTCGCGCAAGATCGTGGTGCAGCACGCGGAGGTCGCCGCCGAGGTCGGGGCCATCGGCCTGGTCGTGCACGGTGGCCACGTCAGCCGCGGCGAGGACGACGCCAAGGGCTTCGACAACTGGCGCAAGTTCGTGGAGCGCCAGCAGGCCGAGGGCGGGTTCGCGGTGCCGATCCTCATCGAGAACACCGCGGGCGGCGAGAACGCGATGGCGCGCAGCTTCGAGCAGCTGGCCCGGCTGTGGGACGCCGTGGGCGAGTTCGGGGTGGGGTTCTGCCTCGACACCTGCCACGCGTTCGCCGCGGGCCTGGAGCTGGTCGACGTCGTCGACCGGGCGCGCGCCATCACCGGGCGCATCGATCTGGTGCACCTCAACGACTCCCGCGACGAGTTCGGCTCCACCCGCGACCGGCACGCCAACATCGGCAAGGGCACCATCTCGCCCGACGAGCTCGCGGCGGTGTGCGCCGCGGCCGGCGCACCGGTCGTCGTCGAGACGCCGGCCGAGGGCCAGGCCGCCGACATCGCCTTCCTGCGCGAGCGGCTGGCATGAGATGTCGGTCGTGACGCGGACGGCGACACCCGAGGCCGACGGCGCATCCCCGCTGGCGCCCCCTCCCCGGCGCCGCCCCTCGCCCACGGCGCTGATGCTGGTGGCGATCGTGGTGCTCACCGGGTTCACGCTGCTGCTGGGCTACGCCAACAAGGCACGGTGCGTCGGGCCCGAGTTCGACGCCCAGGGCCGCAGCGGGCCCGACTACACCCTGCGGGTCGACCGCGACGTCTGCTACTCCGACATCCAGTACCTGTGGCTCGGCCGCGACATCGACAAGCACGTCTTCCCGTTCGTGTCCGGCTCCATCACCCCCGACGGTGTGCTCGAGGGCGGCACCGTCGAGTACCCGGTGCTCACCGGGCTGCTGATGTGGGCGGGCGCGCTGTTCGCCCACAACGACGGCGAGTTCCTGCTCTACTCGGCCCTGCTCATGGCCCCGTTCGGGCTGCTCACGGGCTGGATGTTGGGCAGGCTGGCGCGCTGGCGGGCCCTGCTGTGGGCGATCGGCCCGCCGCTGGTGCTCTACGCGTTCCACAACTGGGATCTGCCCGTGGTGGCCACCGCGGTGGCCGCGGTCTTCGTCATGAACGGGTGGCGCACGAGCCGTCCACTGGCCGACCGTGCCGTGCTCGCGTCGGTGCTGCTCGGGCTGGGTTTCGCGTTCAAGCTCTACCCGGGGGCGTTCGTCCTCCCGCTGGCGCTCTACGTCCTGACGATGTCGCAGCCGGGGCGGCTGCACTGGTGGGGCGCCGTGCGTGTGGCGCTGGCCGCCGCCGTCACGGTGGTGCTGGTCAACCTGCCGTTCGCGCTGGCCGGCTACCAGGGCTGGCGGGCGTCGTTCACGTTCCAGGAGCTCCGCAAGGTCGACCTCACCACCAACTCCATCTGGTTCTGGGGTTTCCGCCCCGACTCCGAGCCCGACAATGTCGCGTTCCAGCACTGGGTGAACTGGCTCTCGCCCACGCTCGTCGTGGCGTCGTTCCTCGTCGCCGCGGCGGTGGGCCTGTGGCGGTGGCGGCGCTCGGGTGTCTACCCGTGGGTCGCCGTGAGCGCGGCGATGCTGTGCGGGTTCCTGCTGCTGCACAAGGTGCACTCGCCGCAGTACACGCTGTGGCTGCTGCCGTTCTTCGTGCTGCTGGCGGTGCCGTGGCGCTGGGTCGTCGGCTATCTGATCGTCGACGCGGTGATGGGCATCGGGATCTTCCGCTGGTTCTACGCGCTCAAGACCGGCGCCGGGGCGTCCGACATCGCGGCGGGGCTGGCGGCGCAGTCCGTGGCGGTCGGGGTCTGGGGCCGGGCGGCGCTGCTGGTGGTGCTGTTCGTGGTGTTCCTCGGGCTGCCCGACCGGTTGTCGGAGAGCACGTCACAACGGGTGACCACAGCAGCCTGATGACCGGGGCCCGCCGGGCCGGCGCTGCGGTGCTGGCCGCCTACACGGGCGTGGCGCTGTACGTCACGTGGGCGTGGTGGACGCCGCTGGGTGGGCGGATCAGCGGCGTCAATGCACCCGACTCGGTGCTGTTCTCCTGGCTGCTCAGCTCCACCCCGCACGCCCTGGGCGCCGGCGAGCTCCCGCTGTACTCCGGCCTGCTCAACGCGTCCACCGGCATCAACCTGATGTGGAACAACGGGATGGTGCTACCCGGCGTGCTGTTCACGCCGGTCACCGCGGTGTTCGGCGGGCTGGGCACGGTCACGGTGATCACCGCGGTGGGCCTGGCCGGCTCGGCCGCCACCGCCTTCGGCTGCTTGCGGGCGATGGGTGTGCGGGTGCTGCCGGCGGCGCTGGGCGGCGCGCTGTTCGGCTTCTCGCCCGCGATGCTGGCGCAGGCCGTCGGGGGCCACCCCGACCTCGTGTTCAACGTGGCTGTACCGGTGATCCTGCTGCTCGCACTCCGCGTCATGACGGGCGACGGGCGGCGCCCCGCCGTGCTGCTCGGCGTCACGGCCGGAGCGCAGGTGCTGGTCGGCGAGGAGGTGCTGTTCGGCACCGGGGTGGTGGTGGCGCTGCTCCTGCTGGTGCTGGTGCTGAGCCGCCCCCGGCAGGCGCTCGCGCGGGCCCGCGCGGTGGCGGGGCAGGGCGCCATCGCAGTCGGCGTGTTCGCGGTGGTGGGCGGCGGGCCGCTCGCGTTCCAGCTGTTCGGCCCGCTCCGGCAGACCGGCAGCCCGTTCACCACCTCGTACTTCTCCACGGACCTGGTCAACCACGTGGTGCCCACACAGCTGCAGGCGTTCGCCTCGGCGGCGTCGGTCGCGGAGTCGGCGCGGTTTCCGGGCGGGCTGGAGGAACGCACCGCCTACCTCGGCTGGCCGCTGCTCGTGCTCGCGGTGGCGGTGCTGGTGGTGTGCCGTCGCGACGTCCGCGTGCGGACCGCGCTGCTCCTCGCGCTGCTGGTGGCCCTGCTGGCGCTGGGCGACGAGCTGACCGTCGACGGGAAGGGCACCGGCCTCGCGCTGCCGTGGGCGCTGATCATGGAGCTGCCCGGGTTCGAGCACGTGCTGGCCAACCGGTTCGCCCTGTTCACGGCCGGGCTGCTGGGCGCGGCGCTCGCCTTCGCCCTGGACGCGGCGTGGGTCCGTCCGCGCGCGGTACGGCTGGCCGCGATCGGTGCGGCGTCGCTGGCCCTGGTGCCGCTCGTTCCGGCGCCGTTCCCCGGCGACGACGTCTCCGCGGCACCGGAGTTCTTCGCCCACGGGGCAGCCTGCTCCGGGGGCACCCT
Organism: Mycobacteriales bacterium; assembly: GCA_038231335.1. Classification (GTDB taxonomy): domain Bacteria; phylum Actinomycetota; class Actinomycetes; order Mycobacteriales; family Pseudonocardiaceae; genus Pseudonocardia. Next base: position 37,501 of record JBBRLM010000030.1, on the reverse strand, counting down.
GCTCGTGCTGCCCTACCCGGGCCCGCAGACCACGTCGACGATGCTGTGGCAGCAGGCGGCCGGGCTGTCGTTCGCGATGCCGGGCGGCTACTTCATCGGCCCCGCGTCCGACGGTCGCGCCTACGTCGGCGGGCAGCCGAGCGTCACGGGCCGGCTGTTCGACGCGGTGCGCGCCGACGGGGTGGTCCGGCCCGTCACCCCGCAACTGCGCACGGCGTTCGCGGCCGACATGGACCGTTGGCACCCCTGCGCGGTGGTACTGGGCCCGAGCCGCAACCTGGACTCCCTGCGCGACCAGGCGACGGCGCTGCTCGGCCGCGAGCCGGACGTGGTCGGCGGCGTCTACCTCTGGCGACGTTAGCGCCAGGCGAACACCGGCTGTTCCATGTGCGCCACGCGCGTCGCCCGACCATGCAGCACGACCTCGGCGAACTGGTGGAGCACCGCACCGGTGGGGGCGTGCACGAAGCGGTCGAACAGCGGCAGCTGGATCACCGGCTGGTCCGACTCCGGGATGGTCAGGAACCGCGGCTCGACGTCCAGCAACGCCACCGGCACGCGGTGCAGCTCGCCCACCTCGTCGGGGTTGGGGGTGAGCTCGGGCGACGGTCCGGCCCACAACACCACCGGCGTGATCACGTAGCCCGACCGCGTGGCGTAGTCGTCGAGCAGGCCGAGCTCGGCTTCGGGCCCGAGGGTCAGGCCCAGTTCCTCGGAGAGCTCGCGGCGGGCCGTCCCACCCGGCGATTCGCCCGGCTCGGCCCGGCCACCGGGCAGCGCCCACTGGCCGGGATGGCCGCGCAGGGTGGTGGCGCGGCGGGTCAGCAGGAAGATCAGCCCGTCGGGATCGGGAACGAGCGTGATGCCCACCGCCGAGCGTTTGAGGTCGGGCCGGTCCACCCCGCGCCGCTCGAACCGCCGCAACGCCTCCGCCACCTGCCGGGAATCCACCTCCCGATCGTGACACGAACGGGCGGAACTAGCCGAGGGGGCGGAGGAGCTGCACCAACGCCGCCGCGAGGAAGAGGACCGTGCCCAGGACCCAGTAGGGCAGCGTGGGCAGCCGGAACCCCCGCCGGAGGGCGACGTTCACCACCACGAAGACGGCGACCGCGATCAGGCTCGCGACCACGGCCACCACTGTCTGGAACCCGGACGGATCGCTCCACGCCGGGTCCGGAGCGACCGACCCGAGGGGGACCAGCACCACGTTCCGGAACGCGGTGGCCAGCAGGGCGAACGGCAGCGCGGTGACGGCGCCGATGACGATGTTGAGCACCACCGAGAGCACCCACCCCAACGGGCGAGGTCGGGCGTCCTGCTCGGCTGAACGGGATGTCATGCCGGGACCCTAAGATCGGTGACCGTTCCGTGCCGGGTCGAGCAGGACCCGCCGGAGGTTCGCTTGAGGATCGGGGAACCAGGTGACGACTGCGCACGGCTACTCGGGCACACCGCTGCCCCGCAAGCTCGGGATCGGACCGGCGAGCAGGGTGCTGCTGCTCGGCATGCCGACGGGCTTCGAGCTGGGCGCGCCGCACCACGTCCGGGCCGGCCGGCCCGGCTACGACGTGCAACTGCTCTTCTGCCCCGACGTCGCGACGCTGCGCCGGTACTGGTCGGGAGCGGTGGAGCGCAGCACCGAACGCGGAGCGGTGTGGGTGGCGTGGCCCAAGAAGGCCTCCGGTGTGCCCACCGACCTCGGGGAGAACGGGATCCGCGACCACGCCCTCCCGCTGGGTTGGGTGGACGTCAAGGTCTGCGCGGTGGACGCCACCTGGTCGGCGCTCAAGCTGGTGCGGCGCCTCTGACGGCGGGCGCCCGCGCCGGCCAGTCCGGGTCGTGCCCGGAGGGCGTCCCCGCCCGCACGAGGTCCTCCGCCGGCCTCAGCACGGAGCGGACGACGAGCACCATCAGCAGCACCACCATCGCGTCGCGGACCACCACGGCGCCGAGGAACCAGTCCGGCGGCAGGCCCTTGTCGGACGCGCCGACGTAGTAGAACATCCGCGGCACCCAGACCAGCGCGTCAACGACCATCCACGCGAACAGCAGCCGCCACCGGGGCAGCGCCAGCACCGCCAGCGGCACCAGCCACAGCGAGTACTGGGGACTCCACACCTTGTTGACCACAAGGAACGACGCCACCACGAGGAACGCGAGAGACGCGATCCGCGGCGTCTGCGGGGCCTTCCACACCAGAACGGCGACGCCCACGCAGCAGGCGACGAAGAGACCCTCGGTGACGAGGTTCAGCACGGCGGGGGCTTGGCCGTCGGCGAGCGGGCCGTCGAACCCGGCCCATCCGGTGAAGTAGCTGACGACGAAGTACAGCGAGTCGGGGTCGGCGGGGCGGGTCTGGTTGAGGCGGAAGAACTCCCACCAGCCCGTGGTCCACGCCAGCGCGACCGGCAGGTTGATCAGGACGAAGCTCACGACACCGGCGGCGATGGTGCGCAGACCTGTGCCCAGGTCACGCCGGCGCAGCGCGATGAGCAGCACCGGTAGCAGCAGGAACAGCGGGAAGAGCTTGAACGCCCCGCCGATGCCGAACAGGACTCCGGCCAGCAGCGGGCGGCGGCGCGCGAAGGCCAGCAGACCGCCGACGGCGCACGCGACGGCGAGCGTGTCGAAGTTGGTGAACGCGTGCACGATCACCAGCGGCGACAACGCCACCAGCGCGGCGTCCCACGGACGGGTGCGGCGCAGCGAGCGCACCCCCCAGACCACGACGAGCCAGGCCAGCGCCAGCCAGACCGCGGTGACGTCGAAGTACACGACCACGGGTAGTGCCGCGGGCAGCGGGAACCGTTGGGCCAGCCACAACCAGGCATCGGTGATACGCGCGTTGGAGTACTGGAAGAACCCGGTGAGCACCGGGTACTCCATGTAGCGGACCTTCTCGTCCGCCGTGCCGGCACTCTCGATCCACGGATCGCGGTAGGGAACCTTGCCGGCGGCCACGCCCTCGATGTCGTAGAGCGGCACCGTGTCCGAGTAGCACATCGAGATGTACTGGCGGTCGTTGCGCCAGTCCAGCTGCGGGCCGTCCGGCGTGGAGTACTGCTGCAGGCAGTTGGCCTTGCCCAGGAAGCCCAGCGCGAGCACGGCGGCCGCCAGGAGGAGCACGACGCGCAGTGGCGTCCAGAAGCGGCTGCGGCCGACGAGGGCGTGCTGCCCGAGCGGGCCGCCGACCATCCGGCTGGCGGCGACGGCGAGCGGCTCCGTCCAGGTGGGGACAACACGTGCGGGTGGAGCGGATGGGCCGGCCCCCCGACCGGGCCCGGTCACCCCCCGTTACCCCCGCCGCCGTTCCCGCCACCGCCGTTACCCCCGCCGTTCCCGTTGTTGCCACCGTTGTTCCCGTTACCGCCGGTGGACGTGCCGTCGGGGTAGTAGGTGATGCCGGTGTTCGGGTCGTAGTAGGGCTGCCCGTGCCCGCCCTGGTTCTGGCCGTTCTGGCCGTTCTGGTCGGTGGGCGGTGTGTCGGTGTAGGTCGGAGTCGGTGCGGCGATGGGCGTGCCCATCGGCTGGCACGCGGAGAACGGCAGATCGGTCTGCTTGGCGGCCTTCAGGTAGGCGCTCATGAAGTTCTGCCAGATCGGGCCGGCCAGGGTGCGGCCGTAGGCCGGGGAACCCGACTTGGTCTGCACCGCGTCGGAGTTGTCGCTGCCGACCCAGACCGCCGTGGACAACGTCGGCGTGAAACCGACCGTCCAGGTGTCCTTGTTCTGGTTGTTGCTGCCGTCCAGCTGCACGGTGCCGGTCTTGGCGGCGACCGCCCCGATGCCGGGCGGGGAGATGGTGGAACTGCTGGCGACGTCGGTCATCGAGTTCGTCACGTTGCACGCGACCTGCTGGGACATCGTGTTCTGGGAGGCGGTCGGTGTGGTTCCCCGATCGAAGAGCACCCGGCCGTCGGCGGCGACGACCTTCGACACCAGGTAGGGATCCCGGTGCACCCCGTCGGCGGCGAAGGTGCCGTAGGCGGAGGCCATGTCGAGCGGATGCACCTCCTGGTCGCCGAGCGCGATACCACCGCTCGCCGGCCGGGTCAGCTGCGTGGCCGGGATGCCGGCCTCGTGCGCAGCGTCGATGACGTTCTGCGGACCGATGTCGACCGCCATGCGGTAGAAGACCGTGTTGATCGACTTCGTCATCGCCGTCTTGACGTTGCACATCGCGCAACTATCGCCGTCGGAGTTGACGACGGGCCGGCTGAGCCCCGGGAAGGTCTGGCCGCTGGAGCCGTCGTACATCGACCCCAGACCTATGCCCTTGTTGGCCTGGAGGGCCGCGGCCAACACGAACGGCTTGAACGACGAGCCTGGCTGGCGGCCGATGTTGCCGTCGGCGTAGTCGGTGCCCAGACCGTTCGACCCGCCGTAGTACGCGACGATCGCCCCGGTCGTCGGGTCGACCGCCGTCAGCGCGGTGCGGAGGTTCGGCTTCTGGCCGTCCATGGTCTTGTTGACGGCGTCGACCGCGGCCTTCTGGTTGGCGGGGTCGATCGTGGTCGTGACGGTCAGCCCCTCGGTGGCGATCTGATCCCCGGTGATGCCGATGGACTGCAGCTCCTGCTCGGCCTTCTTGTAGATGAGGTACCGGTCGTCCCCTGGCACTCCACCCGTGGAGGTCGACGGTTTCGTCAGCGTCGGGTAGACCTGCTGCGTGCGCTGGGCCGGCGTGATCCAGCCGGCCTGCACCATCTGGTCGAGCACGTAGTTGAACCGAGCCTGCGACCGCGCGACGTCCGTGCTCGACGGTGACTGGATGGTGCCGGCGAGGAACGCGCCCTCGGACACGGTGAGGTCGCCGACGTTCTTGCCGAAGTACGCCTTGGACGCGGCCTGGATCCCGTACGCGCCGCGGCCGAAGTAGATCGTGTTCAGGTAGTTCTCGAGGATCTGGTCCTTCGTCTGTTCCTTCGAGATCTTGACCGAGATGACGACTTCCTGGTACTTGCGCAGGAGCGTGGCCTGGTTCTGGCCGGTGGCGTTCTTGACGTACTGCTGCGTGATGGTGGAACCACCACCGACACCGCCGGTGAGCTGGTTGAACACCGCCCGCCCGATGCCGAGGATGTCGAAGCCGGGGTTGGAGTAGAAGGTGCGGTCCTCGGCGGCCATCACGGCTTGGCGCACCTGCACCGGCACCTTGTCGAGAGTGACGATGCTGCGGTTGATGGCGTTGCCGTTGGCGTCCTGCGGACGGATGACGGCGACGGGCGAGCCGTCCTTGAAGGTGAACGTGGCGGTCTGGATGGCAGCCGTGTCGTCGGCGGCGGTCGGGACCTTGAAGAGGATCCAGCCGACGGCGAACGCCACCAGTGGCGCGACGACGACCAGACCCAGCACGATCCACAACCAGCGGCGCACGCGTTTCCACGGGGACTTCGGGGGCTTGGAGCCGCCCGGGCCCTTCGGCGGGCCCCCACCGCTGCGCGTCGATGCCGGCCGGTCGGCCACCGCGACGGTGTGCGCCCGCGCCATGGACGCGGCGGCGGTCTCGTCGTGGGTGAGCAGCGGCATGTCGCCCGACTGGTACGGAGCCCGGGCCGGGCCATGGCGCTCCGGAGGCACGCGAGCACCGGGGGGAGGCGGCGGGCCGGCGGGCCGGGGAGCGGGGCCGGGGCGGGGAGCCGGCTGCGGGGGGCGGGGAGGCTGGGCGCGGGGACCGGGCTGGGGACGAGGTCCGGGTTGGGGGTGCGGGGGGACGCGCGGACGTCCGCCCACATCAGGCCGTGAGTCGGTCACCGCACTCCTCCGCAGGCTTGTTCAGGATGGGGCTCACTCGGCGGCCGTTCGCCGGCGCTCGGGGCGGCGCCGGCCTCCGCCGTCGTTCTCGTGGTCGGTTCCCATGACGTACGACAGGACCAGATGGTTCCAGCTGCACGTACGGCAGACCTCGACGACGTAGACGGAGAAGTCGGAGTGGATGGTGGCGAGCTGATCGAGCTCCTCGGGTTTACGGGCCGAACCGGCCGCGTGCTTGAGACTCTCACCGAAGATCCATGAGACCAGGGTGAGGCGTTCCTTGCGGCAGACCGGGCAGGTCTGATCGCTGGGTTCGCCGTGGAACCGTGCAGCTCGGAGCAGGTACGGGCTGGCGTCGCAGACCTCGGCCACCCCGACCTTGCCCGAGTGGACGTCGGCGAGCAGCGACCTGCGCTGCAACGCGTAGTCGACCACCTGCCGCTGGGAACGCACGGGACAAGGGTACGCGGGCGCCGTACGGCCGGGGATCGGGCGGAACCCGAACGGGGTGAGCCAGCTCTCGCCATCGTGCGTAGATGTATCGGATCGATATAGTGGACGAGCAGATGGCGGCGATCCACCGAGGGGAGGTCCTGTGCTGGAGCTGGCGATACTCGGCCTGCTCCACGAGGCCCCCGTCCACGGCTACGAGCTGCGCAAGCAGCTCGGCCTGCGGCTGGGCGGGCTGCGACGAAGCGGCCTGGGCGTCTTCTCCTACGGCTCGCTGTACCCGGCCCTGCGCCGGCTGACGCGCGCTGGCCTCATCGTCGAGGAGCCCGAGGTGGTGACGGGGGCCCGGTCGCGGCGCAGCAGGCGGGTGTACCGGATCACCGCCGAGGGCAAGGAGCGCTTCGCCGAGCTGCTGACCGAGTCCGGGCCGCAGGCGTGGGACGACGAGGGCTTCGGGGTGCACCTGGCCTTCTTCTCCCGCACGCCCGCGGAGGCCCGGATGCGCATCCTCGAGGGCCGCCGCCGCGCCGTCGAGGAACGGCGCGAGGGCCTGCGCTCCACGCTCGCCAAGGCCGGCGAGCAGATCGACCGCTACACCCGCGAGCTGCACCAGCTCGGGCTGGACACGAGCGAGCGCGAGGTGCGCTGGCTGAACGAGCTGATCGCCACCGAACAGGCCGAGCAGGCTGAACGAGAGAGAGAGTCATGACTGAGGTTCGTGTTGCCGTCGTCGGCGTCGGAAACTGCTCGTCGTCCCTGGTCCAGGGAGTCGAGTACTACAGGGACGCCGACCCCACCGCCCGCGTGCCGGGGCTCATGCACGTCGACTTCGGCGGGTACCACGTCCGCGACATCACGTTCGTCGCCGCGTTCGACGTCGACGCCAAGAAGGTGGGCCGGGACCTCTCCGAGGCCATCGGCGCCAGCGAGAACAACACCATCAAGATCGCCGACGTGCCGCCGCTGGGCGTGCCGGTGCAGCGCGGCCACACCCTCGACGGTCTGGGCCGCTTCTACCGCGAGACGATCACCGAGTCCGACGACGAGCCGGTGGACGTGGCGCAGGTACTGCGCGACACCCGGGCCGACGTGCTCGTGTCCTACCTCCCCGTCGGCAGCGAGGCGGCTGACAAGTTCTACGCGCAGTGCGCCATCGACGCGAACGTCGCGTTCGTCAACGCGCTGCCCGTGTTCATCGCCTCCGACCCGGTGTGGGCCGAGAAGTTCCGCGCGGCCGGCGTGCCGATCGTCGGTGACGACATCAAGAGCCAGGTGGGCGCCACCATCACCCACCGCGTGCTCGCGAAACTCTTCGAGGACCGCGGCGTGCAGCTCGACCGCACCATGCAGCTCAACGTCGGCGGCAACATGGACTTCAAGAACATGAAGGAGCTCGACCGCCTCGAGTCCAAGAAGATCTCCAAGACCCAGTCGGTCACGTCGCAGATCGACCGCGACATGGGCAAGGACAACGTGCACATCGGCCCGTCGGACTACGTGCCGTGGCTCGACGACCGCAAGTGGGCCTACGTGCGCCTCGAAGGCCGGGCGTTCGGTGACGTGCCGCTGAGCCTGGAGTACAAGCTCGAGGTGTGGGATTCCCCCAACTCGGCCGGCATCATCATCGACGCCGTGCGCGCCGCGAAGATCGCGAAGGACCGTGGCATCGGCGGCCCGATCCTGTCGGCGTCGAGCTACTTCATGAAGTCGCCGCCCGAGCAGTACGGCGACGATGTGGCCCGCGACGCCGTGGAGGCGTTCATCCGCGGCGAGCAGTAACCGCTCGCATACGCACAGCAGCCCCGGTTCCGGCATCAGCCCGGAACCGGGGCTGCTGTCCTTGAGAGCTGAAACTTCCTTCGTATCTGCAACCTTTCCGGAATCCGGATTTCCTTCCGGACTGGAAGCTCTCTCACCCGTTGGACCCAATAACGGCCCGATCTCGACGATCCGGAGAAGCTGGTCACCCGCCTGCGCACGGTTCTGGCGCAACGCCGCCGAATACGCAGCATGGCACTCACCTTTCCGTGACCGAAGCCGGTGAGAACGCTCACCATTTGTCGGCACGACATTGAGACGTTGGTCATTCCCTCCGTCGAAATGCGTTCGTAATGTGGCCGACGGCCCAGCGACCACCGCCGCTCACCCGGAGCGGCGGGCGCCGGGTCACCGCCGTGTCGGGCGGGGAGTGGTGCTGCCGCACGTGGATCGACCAGCCGCACATCGTCGCCCCCCGTCCCCGGCGCCCGAGTTCCCCCGAGCCCGGACGCCCTCGACCGACGGTGCTCACCCTGAGGACCCTGAGTGCCCAAGCACCTCCCCGCTTTCGCGGCCCGTGCCGCGGTCGTGGCCACCGTCACGACCGCAGCCGCCTTCACCGCCGTGCTTCCCGCCACCATCCCGGCGGCCGCACCGGCAGTGGCGATCACCCAGAACGGGACCATCACGCAGACTGCGACCCCCGTCCCCGTGGTCAGCACGCCGGTCGCCCCGGTTGCGCTCGCCGCGCCGACCCGGGCCGCTGTGCGGCTCTCGGCCCTGAACTCGGCTCTGAACAAGATCGGCTCGCCGTACCGTTGGGGAGCCGCGGGTCCCAGCGCCTTCGACTGCTCCGGCCTGGTCAAGTGGTCGTTCGCGCAGGCCGGCATCACGATGCCGCGCACCAGCCAGGCCCAGTCCCTGGTCGGTACCCCGGTGGCCAAGGCCGACCTGCAGCCCGGTGACCTCGTGTTCTTCTACTCGCCGGTCAGCCACGTCGCCATCTACATCGGCGGCGGCCGGGTGGTGCACGCGAGCACGTCGAGCAGTCCCGTGAAGATCTCGAACCTGAGCACCATGCCGTTCCACAACGCCCGTCGCGTCTGAGCCCGTCCTGCGCCTCCCGTGCCCGGTCTCCGTCCCGACGGCGGCCGGGCACGACGCGTAGAGTCACGCACCGTGACCGAGCCTGATCTTCGTCCGCTCGCCCTGGTCACCGGGGCGTCCCGCGGCATCGGCGCCGCCGTGGCCCGGGCGCTGGCCCCGGGTTTCGACATCCTGCTGGGCGGCCGCGACGCCGGCGCGCTGCATGCCCTGGCCGACGAGCTCCCCGGCTCGCGGCCCTGGCCCGTCGAGCTCACCGACACCACCACCGTGGCCGAGGCCGTCGGCGGCATCGAGCGGCTCGACGTCCTCGTCCACTCGGCGGGCGTCGGGATGCTCGGCACCGTCGCCGAGACCTCCGCCGGCACGTGGCGCCGGCAGTTCGACGTCAACGTCGTCGCGGTGGCCGAGCTGACCCGCCTGCTGCTGCCCGCCCTGCGCGCCGCCCGCGGCCGGGTCGTGCTCATCAACTCCGGCTCCGGTCTCGAGGCCCGGCCCGGCTGGGCGTCCTACGCGGCCAGCAAGTTCGCGCTCCGCGCGTTCGGCGACGCGCTGCGCGCCGAGGAGGCGCCGCACGGGGTGCGGGTCACCTCGGTGCACCCCGGCCGCGTCGACACCGACATGCAGCGTGGGGTTGTCGCGCACGAGGGCGGGCCCTACAAACCCGACGCCTACCTGCGCGCCGAGTTGGTGGCCGGCGCCGTCCTGATGGCCGTCACCGCACCCCCGGACGCGGAGCTGACCGAACTGGTGCTGCGCCCGGCCCCGTAGCCGAACAGCGCGCCGGCGACCCGGCGCATCTGGATCTCCTCGGAGCCCTCGGTGATGCGGTAGCGCCGATGGTGGCGGTAGATGTGCTCGAAGGGCTGGTGGCGGCTGTAGCCGATGCCGCCGTGCACCTGCATGGCGCGGTCGGCGGCATCGCACGCCAGCCGGTTGGCCCGGTAGTTGCACATCGAGACACGGTCGGTGACCTCCATGTGCGGGCGGTGGTCCAGCTCGTGGGCGGTGGCGCGGACGAGCATCCGCACCAGCTCGGCGTCGGTGTGCAGCTCCACCAGCGGGAACTGGACGGCCTGGCGCTCGGACAGCGGCCGGCCGAACGTCACGCGCTCGCGGGCGTAGGCGACGCTGCGGTCGATGCAGAACTGCGCCGCACCGAGGCTCGACGCGGCCTGCCGGATCCGGTTCTCGTGCACGAAGTGCTGGGCGATCGCCAGCGCCCGGCCCTCCTCTCCGAGCATCGTCGACGCGGGCACCCGCACGTCGTGGAGCTCGACCTCGCCGTGGTCGGTGGGCATGGTGAACGTCCACCAGTAGAAGGGGACGGTGAAGCCGGGCGTGTCGGTGGGAACCAGGAACGCGCTGATCCCGGTGGCCTTGCCCCCCTCACCCGAGGTACGGGCGAAGATCAGGTCGTGGGTGGCGCGGTGCACGCCGGTGTTCCACCGCTTACGCCCGTTGATCACCCAGTGGTCGCCGTCGCGCACCGCCGTGGTCTCCAGCCAGGTGGCGTCGCTGCCGTGGTCGGGCTCGGTGAGCCCGAAGCCGGCGCGCCGCTCTCCGGTGATCAGGGCCTCGCAGAACTCGTGGCGCTGCTCGTCGGTGCCGAACGTCCAGAGCAGCTGGAGCACCGGGAAGTTCCCCACGATCGACGACTCGTCCTGCAGGTCGTTGTGCAGCCCCAGCCCCTTGTGCGCCAGGTGCTCGCGGACCACGGCCATCGCGAGGTTGGACCCGTCGCGTCCGCCCAGCTCCGACGGCAGCCCGAACCTCAGGAACCCCGCGGCGTCGGCGCGGCGGCGCATCTCGTCGAGCAGGTCCTCCCACTCCCGGCGCGGCACCCCGTCGTGCTCGAAGTCGGTGCGGGCGTACTCGCGGCGGTGGTCGAAGAAGCGCTCGTTGTCGTCCTGGGCCTGGAGCGGGGCGATCTCGTCGGCGATGAACGCGTCGAGGTCGGCGAGCAGGCCGATGATCTCGGCGGGCAGGGTGCGGTCCACGGTGAGCCCTTCGTCGAACGATCGTTCAAGGAACGTACGAGCGGGCATCTGGAACGTCAAGACGTGCATTGAACGATCGTTTAAGATGCACCCATGTCCGACGACGAGCCCATGGCCGCGGCGCTCATCGCCGCCGCTGTCGAGGTGATGGCCGTGCACGGCTACCACGGCACGTCGGTGCGCGACATCGCCGCGGCCGCGGGCTCGAGCGCCGGCGTGCTCTACCACCACTTCGCGTCGAAGCACGGGCTGCTGGTCACCATCCTCGACCGCGGCATGGACCGCCTCGTCCGGGCCACCGAGCAGGCGCTCTACGACGCGCCGGACGATCCCGTGCAGCGGCTGCGCGCGATCGTCGGCGTGCACGTCCGGGTGCACCTGGAGGCGCAGCGCGAGAGCCTGCTCGGCAACAGCGAGCTGCGCAGCCTGGAGCCCGGAGCACGTGCGCTGGTGGTGTCGAAACGCGACGCCCAGCAGCGGATGTTCGACCGCGTGACGCGCGACGGGGTGACCCGCGGGGTGTTCACTACCCCGTTCCCCGAGGAGGCGGCGCGGGCGGTCACCACCGCGTGCACGGCGGTCGCCACCTGGTACCGGCCCGGGGGCGCGCTCAGCGGGGACGAGATCGTCGCCCGGTACCAGCAGATCGCGCTCGACACCGTGGGGCACCGATGACTCTCGCTGTTGCTCTCGCCGCCGTGCTCGGGGCTCCCGTCACGAACCTGGTGCGCGTCGCGGGCGGGGCGAGCCGGGAGACCTGGGCGTTCGACGCCGGCGGCGACGCGCTGGTATTGCGCCGTGACCCGCCGCACGACCCACAATCCGAGGGGATGGCCCGCGAGGCGGCGGCGTTCATCGCGGCGGCGGCCGCGGGTGTGCCGGTTCCGCGGCTCCGTGCGCACGGCGACGGGTCCGACGGCATCGGCTCGCCCTACCTCGTCACCGGGCACGTCGACGGCGAGACGATCCCGCGCCGGCTGCTGCGCGACGAGCGGTGGGCCGGGGTGCGCGCGGGGCTCGCCGCCGAACTGGGTGGGGTGCTGGCGCGGATCCACACGATCCCGGTCGAGGCCGTGCCCGGACTGGCGTGCAGTGACAGGCTGGCGGAGCTGCGGGCCGATCACGAGCGTTTCGGCGAGCCCCGGCCGGCACTGGAGCTGGTGTTCCGCCAACTCGCCGAGCAGCAGCCACCCGCCGTGGCCCCGCGGGTGGTGCACGGCGACTTCCGCAACGGCAACCTGATCATCGGCGAGGACGGCGTGCGGGCCGTCCTCGACTGGGAGCTCGTGCACGCCGGCGACCCGATGGAGGACCTCGGCTGGTTGTGCGCCCGGGCATGGCGGTTCGGCGCACCGTTGCCCGTCGGGGGGTTCGGGACGCGTGAGCAGCTCCTCGACGGGTACGCGGCCGTGGCCGGGTGGCACCCCGATCCGGACGTGCTGCGCTGGTGGGAGATGTTCGCCGCCGCGCACTGGGCCGTGATCTGTCGCCGGCAGGCGGAGCGGCACCTCGGCGGGGCCGAGCAGTCGGTGGAGATGGCGGTGCTCGGGCGCCGCATCGCCGAGTCCGAGCACGACGCCCTGGTCGGGCTCGGACTCACCGCGCCGGTCACCGTGACGGATCCCCTGACGCTCCCCGCCACGGCCGACGCGGGCCTGCACGACCGTCCGACGGTCGACGAACTGCTGGCCGCGGTGGCGGGCTTCCTCACCGGCGAGCTCGCGGAGATCGACGACCCACGCACCCGGTTCTCCGCCCGGGTGGCAGCCAATGCGCTGATGATCGCCCGCCGCGAGCTGCGGGTGGGCGACGACCAGCGTGCCGGACACCGCGAACGGCTGGCCGCGCTCGGGTGCGCCGACGACGCCGAGCTGGCGGAGGCGATCCGCACCGGGTCCCTGGACCACCGCGCCGACGAGGTGCTGACCGCCGTGCGGGCGGCGACCGTCGCCAAGCTGACGGTGGCGAACCCGCGGCACCTGTCCTGAGTCCACCGTCCGGTGGACGGCGCAGTCGATGCCACGGGCGCCGCGCTCCCTACCGTCGACGGCACCGATGTCGTCATTGAGCATCGCAGCAGGGCCGCTCAGGTGGGTAGGCTCACCGCCATGCTCGATCCGGCGTCGGTGGACCTCGACGAGCTGTGCGTCGCCCTGGACGACCACACGGCCGGCGTCAGCTGGTGGATCAACCCGGCCACGGGTGAACTGCGCTCCCACCTGGCCGACGTCGGTGGGAAGAGCACCGACGAGCTGTTCGACGGGGGCTGGCGCAAGATCCGGCCCACCGAGTCCTACGAGAGCTACCGCGACATGGCCGAGTTCGTCGCCGCCGTGCACCACCGCCGAGCCGCCGACCTGCTCGACCGCGCCATCACCGGCCGGGGCGCGTTCCGCCGGTTCAAGGACACGCTGTTCGAGTTCCCCGAGCTGCGCGACCAGTGGTTCCGGTTCCGCGCGGCCCGCTCGCGGCGCCGCGCACTGCACTGGCTGTCCGTCGAGGGCCTGATCTCCCGCGAGGCCTCCGAGAAGGCCGCATCCCAGCACCCCGACCCCACGCAGGAGGACGAGGACATCCCCGCCGCCGTGGCCGTCGACCTCGGCATCCTCTTCGGCGACCGGCTCCAGCAGGTGCTGCTCTACGGAGCCTGGGCCCGCAACGAGACGCCGGGGGAGTTCGATCTCGAGCTGCTCGTCGTGCTCGACGACCTGCACTCGCCCTGGGAGGAACTGCACCGGATGGACGACGTCCTGTGGCGCCACACCGAACGCTCCGGGCTCACGGTCACCGCGCTGCCCGTGAGTCGCGCCCAGCTCGCGAAGCCCACCACCCCGCACCTGATCCGGGCCGCGGCCGAGGCGGTGCTGGTGGCATGAACAACCGCCCCGCACACCGCCACATGGTCACGTGTGGCTGTTCTGGCGTCGTCTGGACGACCACAGGTGACCATGTGGCGGGTAGGGCGGGGGAGGCGTCGTGAGCACCGGGATCGCGCGGGCGCGGGAGGAGCTGTTCGCCGCACATCTGCTGGGCACCACCGGGTTCGCCGCCCAGACCGTCGGCCTGGCCTTCCGGGCGGCCCTCGCCGCGGCCGAGGCCGCCCTGATGCTGCTCGCGCGGCCGCCCGCGCACGAACCCGCCGAAGTCGTGGCGGAGTTCGTCCGGCACGTCGTCCGCGAGCGCGGGCTGGACCCGGACGCCGGCTCTAAGCTCCGTTCGCTCTACAACCGGCAGATCCAGGCCGGGGCCGACGGCGAGGTGCCGCAGTCCGAGGCCCCGCTCGCCCTCGCCGACGCCACGGCGGTGATCGACGTGGTGGAGGAGTGGATCAAGACGAGCCACCGGGTGGCGGAGGAGAGAGGGCCGGGCCGGGGCCGCGCCCCACGCCGCCGCTGAGCCCGCCCCCGCCGGCGGCTGGTCAGAGCACGACGTTGACCAGGCGGCCGGGCACCACGATCAGCTTCCGCGGCTCCCTGCCGTCCACCGCGGCCGCGACCTTCTCGTCGGCCAGGGCCGCCGCCTTGACCTCGTCCTGCGTCGCGTCGGCGGCAACGGTGATGCGGCTGCGGACCTTGCCGTTGACCTGGATCGGGTACTCGACCGTGTCGGCCACCAGGTACTGCTCGTCGGCCACCGGGAACGGGCCGTACGCCAGCGAGCCGTCATGGCCCAGCTTCGCCCACAGCTCCTCGGCGATGTGCGGGGTCAGCGGCGCCATCATCAGCACCAGCGGCTCCGCCACCGACCGCGGCACGCCGGCGCCGGCGTAGGCCTTCGTCAGGTGGTTGTTCAGCTCGATCAGCTTGGCCGCGGCCGTGTTGTAGTGCAGCGCCTCGACGTCGGCGTGCACCCCAGCGATGGCCTTGTGCAGGGCGCGCAGCGTGTCGGTGTCGGGCTCCGCGTCGGTGACGTGCAGCTCGCCGGTCCTCTCGTCGACCAGGTTGCGCCACACCCGTTGCAGGAACCGCTGCGAGCCGACGACGTCGCGCGTGGACCATGGCCGCGAGACGTCCATCGGGCCCGTCGACATCTCGTACAGGCGGAACGTGTCGGCGCCGTAGCGCTCGCACATCTCGTCGGGCGTCACCACGTTCTTCAGCGACTTGCCCATCTTCCCGTACTCACGCTTGACGGGCGCGTTGTTCCACGTGAAACCAGCGACCTCGTCGCCGTTGACCTCCTCGGCCGGGACGTACTGGCCGCGGGCGTCGGTGTAGGCGAAGGCCTGGATGTAACCCTGGTTGAACAGCCGGCGGAACGGCTCCTCGGAGCTGACGTGGCCCAGGTCGTAGAGCACCTTGTGCCAGAACCGGGAGTACAGCAGGTGCAGCACCGCGTGCTCGACGCCGCCGACGTACAGGTCGACGCCACCCGGGTCGTTCTCCCGCGACGGGTCCTTGCCCAGCCAGTACTCCTCCACCTCGCGATCGCAGAACCGCTCGGTGTTGGCGGGGTCCAGATAGCGCAGGTAGTACCAGCACGAGCCCGCCCACTGGGGCATCGTGTTGGTCTCGCGGCGGTAGTGCTTGACCCCGTCACTCCCATCTGCGGACGGCAGAGTCAGCTCGACGTTGACCCAGTCCTCGTTGCGCGACAGCGGCGGCTCCGGCTCGCTGTCGGCGTCGTCGGGGTCGTGGGCGGTGGGGGCGTAGTCATCGATCTCGGGCAGGACAACAGGCAGCTCGCTCTCCGGCAGGGCAACCGGCATGCCGTCCTCGTCCCAGACGACGGGGAACGGCTCGCCCCAGTAGCGCTGGCGGGAGAACAGCCAGTCACGCAGCTTGTACTGGGTCACCGACTCGCCGTCGCCGCGGGCCACCAGCCAGTCGATGATCGTGCGCTTGGCGTCGGTGACGCCCAGCCCGTTCAGGTCGATCTCGTCGTTGGCGGAGTTGATGGCGGGGCCGTCGCCGGTGAAGGCGTCGCCGTCGAATCCCTCGGTGGGCTGCACGGTGCGGACGACCGGCAGGCCGAACGCCGTGGCGAAGTCCCAGTCTCGCTGGTCCTGGCCGGGGACGGCCATGATCGCGCCGGTGCCGTAGCCCATCAGGACATAGTCGGCGACGAAGACCGGGATCTGCTCGCCGTTGACCGGGTTGGTGGCGTACGCGCCGGTGAAGACGCCGGTCTTGTCCTTGTTCTCCTGGCGGTCCAGCTCGGACTTCCGCGCGGCGGCGGCGCGGTAGGCGCTCACCGCGTCGGCGGGGGTGGCGGCGCCGGTCGTCCAGCGCTCGTCGGTGCCTGCGGGCCAGCTCGCCGGAGCGATCACGTCGACCAGCGGGTGCTCGGGGGCCAGCACCATGTAGGTGGCACCGAACAGTGTGTCGGGGCGGGTGGTGAAGACCTCGATCGCGGTGTCGCCGGCCTTGAAGCGAACCTGCGCACCCTCGGAACGGCCGACCCAGTTGCGCTGCATGGCCTTGACCGAATCGGGCCAGTCCAGGCGGTCCAGGTCGGCGACCAGGCGGTCGGAGTAGGCGGTGATCCGCATCATCCACTGCTTCAGGTTGCGGCGGAACACGGGGAAGTTGCCCCGGTCACTGCGCCCGTCCGCGGTGACCTCCTCGTTGGCCAGCACCGTGCCCAGGCCCGGGCACCAGTTGACGGCGGCCTCGGAGATGTAGGCCAGGCGGTGGTCGTCGATGGTCTGCCGCTGCTCGACCCGCGACAGCTCCGCCCACGGGCCGCGCTTCCCGGCCACGTACTCGGCCTCCAGCTCCGCGATCGGGCGGGCCTTCTGCAGCTGCGGGTCGTACCAGGAGTTGTAGATCTGCAGGAAGATCCACTGCGTCCACCGGTAGAACTCGACGTCGGTGGTGGCGAAGCTGCGACGCTCGTCGTGGGCCAGGCCCAGCTGGCGCAGCTGCGCCTTGTAGCGCTGGATGTTGTCGTCGGTGGTCTTGCGCGGGTGCGTGCCCGTCTGAACCGCGTACTGCTCGGCGGGCAGACCGAACGCGTCGAAGCCCATCGCGTGCAGCACGGTGCGGCCGTTCATCCGCAGGTAGCGGCCCAGCACGTCGGTGCCGATGAAGCCCAGCGGGTGCCCGACGTGCAGCCCCGACCCGGACGGGTACGGGAACATGTCCATCAGGTAGACCTTGTCGCCGCCCAGCGCATCCGGGTCAGCAAAGGGGCCGGACGGGTTGGGCGTGTGGAACGTGCCCTCGTCCTCCCACCGGTCCTGCCACCTGCGCTCGATCTGCGCGGCCAGGCCGGCGCCGTATCGGAAGGGCAGCGCCTCGGCGTCGGAGTGTCCCGGCGCCGCTTCGGTCGTGTCCGTGCTCATGTCCTACTCCTGCGTCGTGTCGGCCCGACAAACGAAAAGACCCCCCTGCCACTGGACATGAGGGCCACTGGGCATGAGGGGGTCGCCGCGCCGGCTTGGTTCTCGACGGCGCGGCTACGCAAGAAGGTTGCGAGCCACGCACCCAGGGTAGCGCCGCTGGCGGGGAGTCCGCGATCGGGTTCGCCTACCCTGGAGCCGTGTCACCGACCCTCCGCCTGATCCTCGCCACGCTGCTGGTGCTCGTCGGCACGGTGTTCGTCGTCGTGGCAGTGCTCGGCGCCCGGTCCCGGCTGCGCCGCAACCGTTGGATCGGCGTCCGCACGCCCGCCACCCTCGCCTCCGAACCCGCCTTCGCCACGGGCAACTCCGCGGCGGCCGCGCCGGCCGGGGCCGCCGGGGCCATCGCGGTCGTGGGCGGGGCGGTGCTGTTCAGCGGGGCCGACGGCGTGCTGGGTTGGGTGGTGCTCGGCGTCAGCCTGGTGGGCACCGTGGTGCTCGCCGGTGTCGGTGGGCTGGTGGGCGACCGCGCCGCGGCCGCGGTGGCGCCCCCGTCTCCCTTCTCGGCGGCCTGCGCGGGTACTTGCGCCGGCTGCGACCTGGTGGTCGGCTGCCGGCCCGTCGCGGCCGGGCAGGCGGATGCTCCGGCGGCGGCCGAGCAGGGTTGATCAGCGGCTCCGGCCGGTTCCAGGTCCCCAGATGGCGATCACCCCGTCCGGCGCCGCGCCGGGTCCGCCGGGGGATGCGGGCGCCGCCCTCGACCGACGTCGCAGCCTGTGGCGCCACCTCGCAGCGCGCCGGCGGGCTGCGAGGACGCCGTTCGTGCTGCGAGGTCGGGCGAGGGTGCGTCGCGGCCGGGACGTAGTTCTCGTCAGCCAGACGAGAACTCCCTACCAGCCCCAGGAGCCCGGCCCACCCTTGAACGGGCCGACCACGTCCTTCGTCACCCAGCCGCCGTAGAAGCCGCCGGGCTGGGGTTCCACCACCTCCCCGTCGAGCGTGATCTCGTCGAACGGACCCGCGTAGACCGCGACCCGGTCGGTGACCTCGGGATAGCGACGGTCGGGCTCCGGGTACCACCAGCCCACCTCCCGCAGCGGCGCCGCGCCGGGCACCACCAGGTCGACGTAGCGGGCCACGCCCTTCCACTCGCAGAAGGTGGTCTTGTTCACCGGGGTCAGGAAGTCGCCGAAGGCGCTGCGCGGGAGGTAGTAGGTGGGCGGGTGGCTGGTCTCCAGCACGCGGACGAGGTCGGTGGTGTCGGCCACCACCACCCCACCGTAGCGGAGCACCGCGCGCCGGGAGAGGCGTTCGGCGCGGGGCGGGCGGGGGTAGTCCCAGACGGACTCCTGCCCGGGTCCGGGCTGGTCAGGGCGAGGTCGAGGCACACCGACAGTGTCCCGCCCGATACCCGCGAACGCGAGGCGAGCTACTTCTCGCCACGATGACGAGATATGACTTCCTCGATTCGGCCTCGGGAGAGCCGGCCGTTGTCTACCGTCGTCCGTCCCGGTAGCCGTCGCCTGGTCAGGAGACCCCGATGAACCCGCCCACCGCTCCACGCAGCCGCGCCGCGTCCTGGTGCGGGTGCTGCAGGCCGCGGTGGGCGTTCCACTCCCGGCAGACGGTTCGACTGCTCCATCTCGGAAGCTCGACCGTCGACCTGACCGCCGCGACGTCCGGACGGCTGGTCGTGGCCGGAGACGATCGCACCGTGACGATGATCGACGCCACGACGGGCGCGGTCCTCGGCGCGGTGCGGCTCGCCGCCGACCCCGCCCAGATCGTCGCCACCGCCGACGGCCGCGCCGTGTACGCCCAGGGGCGGTACGGCCACCGGGTCGAGCAGCTCGACATCACGGCCGGCACCTCGCGCCTGCTCGAACGGGAGCGGGCACGCCCCGGGTTGTGGCTGGAGCCCTCCGGAAGGCGGCTCTTCCTGGGTACCGGGAAGGCGCGCAAGGGCAATCGGGCGGGTAAGGCGTACGTCAGCGTGGTCGACGCCGTCACCGGGAAGGAACTCGGAACGGTCGACACAGGGCACAACGGCATGGTCACCGTCAGTCCGGACGGCCGGTACCTCGCCACGACGTCCGACCGCGACGGGCACGGCGAGGTCCGCGTCTTCGGAGTTCCGCCGGGCTAGTTCTGCCGCACGTCGGACGGGTAGGTGGCCAGCAGCGACAGCGGCATGCCCTGCCGCCGCAGCACCCGGCCCCACAGGTTCCCCTCCTGGCCCGTCACGACGTCGTCGGGCAGGGCGGGTACGACGATCCAGTCGCCGCGGCCGATCTCGCCGGCGAGCTGGCCCGCGTCCCAGCCCGAGTACCCCGCGAACACGCGCAGCCCGCGCAGGCGGGAGGCGAGCGGCTCCGGGTCGGCGTCGAGGTCCACCAGCGCCACCGGCCCGCGCACGGTGATGAGCCCGCCGAGCGTCGCGGGATCGTGGCCCGTGCGCACGGCGGCGAGGCACAGCGCCGTCTCGCTCTCCACCGGCCCGCCGACGAACACGGCGTGCGGCAACGACGCGAGCGGCGCCCACGAGGGCAGGACGTCGCGCACGGCGACCTCGCTCGGACGGGTGAGGATCACGCCGAGGCTGCCGCCGCTGCGGTGCTCGATGACGTAGACGACGGTGCGCCGGAAATGGGGATCGTCGAGTCCTGGTGCTGCTACGAGAAGGCTTCCGGGGGTGACCCCGGACGCGTCGCCGGATCGTGCACCGGAGCGGTCGTCCACCACGGCCCCATCGTCGCACCCGTGCCGTTCCGCGCGGAGCCCCGCGTAGCCTCGCCGCGTGCCGACTTCGGGAGCACCCGACCACACCGAGCGTCTCGGGTTCGCCCGGATGGTGCGCACTCCCGGCTACCGACGGTTGCTGACGGTCCGGTTCTCGACCCAGTGGGGCGACGGGCTGTTCCAGGCCGCCCTCGGGGGGGCTGTGCTGTTCAACCCGGAACGCCAGGCCGACCCGCTGGCGGTGGCCGCGGGGCTCGCGGTGCTGCTGCTGCCGTACTCCGTGATCGGACCGTTCGCGGGGGCCCTGCTGGACCGCTGGGACCGTCGTCGCGTCCTGGTGTTCGCGGGGCTGCTGCGGGCCGCGCTGATCGTCGTGGTCGCCGCGAGCGTGCACGCGGGGCTCGCCGGGGTGCCGCTCTACGTGGGGGCGCTGGCGGCGGCCGGGGTCAACCGGTTCCTGCTGTCGGGCCTGTCGGTCTCCCTGCCGCACGTCGTGCGGCGCGAGAACCTCGTCGAGGCCAACGTGCTCGCGGTGACGGCGGGGGCCGCGGTGTCTGCGCTGGGCGCGGCGTCGGCGATCGGGTTGCGGGCTCTGTTCGGCAGCGGCGATGCGGGGTCGGCGGAGACGGTGCTGTTCGCCGCGGTCGGCGCGCTCGTGGCCTCGGCATTCGCCGCCGGATTCCGCCGCGGCAGCCTGGGTCCCGACCGCGCCGCCGGACCGACCCACACCGTGTCGGCCGTCCTGCACGGCTTCGCCGACGGTGCCCGCGCCACGGCCGCCACGCCGTCGATCAGCGCGTCGTTCGCCGCGCTGGGGGCGCACCGGCTCGCGTTCGGGATCTCGACGCTGCTGACGCTGCTGCTGTTCCGCTACGCGTTCACCGACTCCGGGATCCTGCGCGCCGGGTTGCCCGGGATCGGCGAGGCCGTCGTGGTGGCCGCGGCCGGACTCGGGCTGGCCGCGCTCGTCGCTCCCTGGCTGGTGAGGCTCTGGGGCCGCCCGCGGACGGTGCGGGTCGCTCTCTGCGTCGCCGCGGTCACGCAGATCATGCTGGCGGTGCTGCTGAGCCTGTGGGCCGTGATGGTGGCCGCGTTCGTGCTCGGCCTGACCGGCCAGATCGTCAAGCTCTGCACCGACGCCGCCGTGCAGAGCGAGGCCGCCGACGAGGTGCTGGGCCGCGTCTTCGCCCTCTACGACGTGGTGTTCAACGTGGGCTACGTGCTCGCCGTCGCCGCGGCGGCGTTCCTGAGCCCACCCGACGGACGAGCCCCGTGGCTCCTGGGAGCAGCGGCAGCCCTCTACGTGGGGGGCCTGCTGGTGCACGACCAGCAGCTCCGCCGCCGACGAATTGCAGCAAAGCCACGTTCATGCAATGACGTTGCGTGAACGTGGCTTTGCTGCAATCTCAGACGCCGTTCTCCGCCGCCCACGCGCGGAGCTCCGCCTCTGCTTCCTCCCGGCTCAGGGGGCCCTTCTCCATCCGTACCGCCAGCAGGTGCTTGTAGGCCTTCCCCACCAGCGGGCCCGGCTTCATGCCGAGCAGCTCCATGATCGCGTTGCCGTCGAGGTCGGGGCGGATCGAGTCCAGCTGCTCCTGCTCGCGCAAGGCCGCGATGCGGGTCTCCAGGCCGTCGTAGCTGCGCTGCAGGGAGGCAGCGCGACGCTTGTTGCGCGTGGTGGAGTCCGAGCGCACGAGCTTGTGCAGCCGCTCCAGCAGCGGCCCGGCGTCGGTGACGTAGCGGCGGACGGCGGAATCGGTCCACTCGCCGTTGCCGTATCCGTGGAAGCGCAGGTGCAGGAACACCAGCTGCGACACCTCGTCGATAACCGCCTTGGAGTAGCGCAGCTCGCGCAGCCGCTTGCGCGTCATCTTCGCGCCGACCACCTCGTGGTGGTGGAAGCTGACCTTCCCGTCCGGCTCCTTGCGACGGGTGGCGGGCTTGCCGACGTCGTGCAGGAGTGCCGCGAGCCGCAGCACCAGGTCAGGTCCGTCGGTCTCGCGCTCGATCGCCTGCTCCATGACGACCAGCGAGTGCACGTAGACGTCCTTGTGCTGCATGTGCTCGTCGACGGCGAGGCGCATCGCGGGCACCTCGGGCAGCACGAACTCGGCGAGTCCGGTGTCGACCAGCTGCTCGATGCCCCGGCGGGGGTACCTGCCGAGCATCAGCTTGGACAGCTCGGTCTGCACGCGCTCGCGGGTGATCCGCGACAGCTCACCCGCCATCGCCGTCATCGCCTCGACGACGCGCGGGGCGGGCGTCAGCCCCAGCTGCGAGACGAACCGGGCGGCGCGCATCATCCGCAGCGGGTCGTCGGCGAAGGACACCTCGGGGGCGGCCGGGGTGTCGAGGACGCCGGCCGCCAGCGCGGCGAGCCCGCCGTGCGGGTCGACGAAGCGGCGTTCGGTGCCCGTCAGCTCGACCGCCATGGCGTTGACCGTGAAGTCGCGACGCACCAGGTCGTCGTCGATGGTGTCGCCGAACGCCACGATCGGGTTGCGTGTGACGCGGTCGTAGGCATCGGCGCGGAACGTGGTGATCTCGACGGTCTCGCCGTGGCGGCGGGCCCCGACCGTGCCGAACGCGATCCCGGTGTCCCAGACGGCCTCGGCCCAGCCCTCGAGGAGGGCGAGGACCGCGCCGGGGCGGGCGTCGGTGGTGAAGTCCAGATCGGTGACCGCGCGGCCCAGCAGCGCGTCGCGGACGCTGCCCCCCACCAGGTAGAGCTTGTGGCCCGCCGCGGTGAAGCGCGCCGCGAGGTCGTCGGCGACCTCGGGGACCCGCAACATGTCGAGCACCGCAGCCTCCTGGGCGCGCACAAGATCGGTAGGGACTGTGGAGGCTACTGCGGCGGACACGACGAACCACTCTAGACGTCGGTGTCCTCCCGGCCCGACCCAGTTCACGGCAGGGCGCGCACGGCGCGGGCCCGGCACCGAGCGACCACTCCTCGTTACCATCGGCCCATGTCCACCTCCCGCGGCCGCTCGGGCGGGCGCCGCGCGGGGCGCCCACTCGACCGTCGACGGCGCCTACGCACCGTCGACGAGACGTCGGCAGGCGGCCTCGTGGTGGACCACGCCTCCGGTACGGCCGCCGTCATCGGCCGCCTGGACCGCCGCGGACGGCTGCTGTGGTCGCTGCCCAAGGGGCACATCGAGGAGGGCGAGACCGCGGAACAGGCGGCGGTGCGCGAGGTCGAGGAGGAGACCGGCATCATCGGGCGCGTGGTCGCACCCCTGGGCACCATCGACTTCTGGTTCGTGGCCGAGGACCGCCGCGTGCACAAGACCGTGCACCATTTCCTCCTGCGGGCCCTCGGAGGCGAGCTGTCCGACGAGGACGTCGAGGTGTCCGAGGTGGCGTGGGTACCGCTGGCCGAGCTGGAGTCGCGGCTGGCCTACGCCGACGAACGGCGGTTGATCCGCCGGGCCACCGAACTGCTGGAGGAGACGGCGTGACACGGATCGCGACCCTGGTCGCGATCCCCGCCGCCGTCCTCACGCTCCTCGTGATGGCGGCGCTGGCGTTCGCTCCCGGATCCGCCTCGGCGGCGCCCGCGGCGCCCGCCACCGCACCGCTGCGGCTGGACCTCACCAGCATGTCGCCGCGGGTGGTCACCGCGTCGGGACCGGGCGTCCTGACCGTCACCGGCACGCTCACCAACACCGGCGCCATCCCGTTCGACCAGGTCGTCGTGCGGATCCAGCGCAGCGACCCGCTGGGCACCGAGGGCGAGGTGCGCGACGCCCTCGACGGCAACGCGGGCACCGACGCCGTCACCCCGCAGTTCACCCTGGTCACCGACGAGCTCGCGCCGGGCCAACAGGTGCCCGTGACGCTGACGGTGCCGCTGCGCGGGGCCCCCGGGTCGAGCCTCGCGCTGAGCAGCACCGGTGTGCACGAGTTGCTGGTGAACGTCAACGGGGCACCGCGCGGCGCCGACCGCGCCCGCCTGGCCGCCGTGCGCCTGTTGCTGCCGGTGCTGTCCCTGCCCGACGGGGCGGCCCCCGACGCGAACGCCCCGACTCCCACCCCGTTCTCGATGATCTACCCGATCGCCGACACGCCGCACCGGCTCTCGACGATCCCCGGCGGCCGGGCCCTGCTCTCCGACGACAGCCTCGCCGCGTCGTTCGCGCCGGGCGGCCGGCTCGGTGGGCTCGTGGCCGCGCTGGCCCAGCAGGCCCCGGTCGGCTCGCGGGTGCGCACCGCCACCTGCGTCGCCGTGGACCCGGACCTGCTGGAGACGGCGCAGGCCATGCAGAACGGCTACGACGTCCGGGGCGCCGACGGAGCGATCGCCCCCGGCAACGGCGGGGGCGTGGCCGGCCAGTGGCTCGCCCAGCTCACCGCCGCAACCCGGGGCGGCTGCCTGATCGCGCTGCCCTTCGCCGACGCCGATCTCGTCGCGTTGACGCGCGGCGGGGAGTCCGGCCTCGCGGCCGCCGCGATCCGCGACGGCCGCCAGGTGGTGGCCGCGGTGCTGGGCACGCCGGTGGTCGGCGACGTGACGTGGCCGGCGGGGGGTGTCGTCGACGCCCCGACGCTGGCCACGATCGGCAGTGCCGGGGGCAAGGCGCTGTTGCTGTCGGCCGACGGTGTCGACGCGGGCCGCAGCCGCCCCACATCAGGGGCCGTGCCGATCGCGGGAACGGCGCAGTTCGCCCTGCTGACCGATCCGTTACTGGCGGAGGCCGCCGGCGGGACCACGCGGTCGAGCGTCCCCGACCCCGGGCCGGGCGGGGCGGCCGTCACGAGCTCACCGGCCGGCACCGTCACCCCCCTGTCCACGCAGGACGCCATCGGCACCCTGGCGTTCCGGGCCCAGATGGGAGCGGAGCGCGGGACGGCCACCACCGGCCCGCTGGTGCTCGCGCCGCCACACCTGTGGGCCGCCGACGGCGACGGGGCCCGAGCGCTCCTCCAGGCCGCCGACCAGCTGATCGGGGCGGGTGGGCTCACCCCCGCCGCCCCCGCGGCCGTCCTGTCCGCGGGCGCTGCTCCGGGCACGGCCGCCCACCCTGCCGTGTACCCACTGGCGTCCGGGGCGCAGGAGATCGCGGGCTCCGTCGTCGCCGCGGTCCAGTCAACGGCTCTCGACCTGACCGACCTGCGCTCTGCCGTGGTGCCCGGCACCGGGGTCGGGATCAGCAGCGACGAGCTGTTCATGCCGCTGCAGCGCGGCCTCGTCCGCCCGGCGTCGGCGAGCCTGCGGGGCGATCCCGCCGCCGCGACCGCGGCGGCCACGGCCGGGGCCGAACGGATCCGCGACGTCCGCTCCACCGTCCGCGTGCTGGAGCCGCCGAGCCCGTACTCGCTCGGCACCTCCGACGCCCCCCTGCCGTTGACGGTCGCGAACGGGCTGCCCGTCACCGTCCAGGTGCGAATTCAGATCGCCAGCACCACGGGCCTGCGGGTGGCCCCGATCGCCCCGGTGCAGATCCCGCCGCTGGGCCGTCGTCAGGTGTCGGTGAACGCGCAGGTCACACGGTCGGGCAACTTCACCGTGGAGGCCACGGTCCTCACGCCGAACGGCAGCGTGCTCGGCCCGCCGAGCCGCCTGAACGTCCGCTCCACCGTCTACGGCACCATCACGGTGTGGCTGACGGTGGGCGCGGGGGTACTGCTCGTGGTGCTGGTCGCCCGCCGGATCATCCGTCGGATCCGGGGCGGAGCGGGGGCGCACGCCGGCGCACGGACGGACCCCACCCCGCCCCCCACGACGCCGGTGCCCCCCGTCGCACCACGCGCGGCCCCTTCCCCGGTCCGCCCCCGGCCCCTGCCCCCAGGGGGACCGCTCCCCGTCCCGGACCGCCGGGCACCCCTCGTCCCGGCCCCGGAGGACCTGTCGGCCACGGACCGCTTCCCGGCCCGCCCCCCGCGCCCGCCGGAGCCACCGCACCCACCGAGCCCATACCCGTGACCGGTCCGGCGCCCGACGCCCCGACCGAGCTGATCCCGGTCGTGAGGCAGGAGTCGCTGGGCCGCTCCACCGGCCTGGTGGCGGTCGCCAGCCTGGCCAGCCGCCTGACGGGGTTCGTGCGGCAGCTCGCGGTGGTCGGGGTGCTCACCTTCGGCATCCTCAACGACTCGTACACGATCTCGAACACGCTGCCCAACATCGTCTACGAGCTCCTGCTCGGCGGCGTGTTGACCAGCGTGATGATCCCGCTGCTCGTGCGCGCCCAGTCCGATGACGCCGACGGCGGCGAGGCCTACACGCGGCGGCTGCTGACGCTCACTGTGGTCGCCCTGCTCGTGGCCACGGCCGTCGCGATGCTCGCGGCGCCGCTGCTCACCCAGCTCTACCTGGGCAGCCAGACCTCGAGCACCGCCGACCCCCGACTGGCCACCGCGCTGGCCTACCTGCTGCTGCCGCAGATCTTCTTCTACGGCCTGGGCGCCCTGCTGGGCGCCGTGCTCAACAGCCGCGGCGGGTTCGGGGCGTTCGCCTGGGCGCCGGTGCTCAACAACGTCGTGGTCATCGTCGTGCTGGGCGTCTACGCGCTGATGCCGGGGGACATCAGCCTCGACCCGGTGCGGATGGGCGACCCGAAGCTGCTGGTCCTGGGCCTGGGCACCACGCTCGGCATCGCCGCCCAGGCCCTCGTCCTACTGCCCGCCGTACGCCGCGCCGGCTTCCGCTACCGCCCGCTGTGGGGCTGGGACCCCCGCCTGACCAAGGCCGGTGGTCTGGTGGCATGGGTGGTGGCCTACGTCCTGATCGGGCAGGCGGGCTACGTCATCACCAGCCGGGTGGCCACGGCGTCGCAGGCGGGCTCGTTCGCCGTCTACTCCAACACCTGGCTGCTGCTGCAGGTGCCCTACGGGGTGCTCGGCGTCTCGCTGCTCACGACGCTGATGCCGCGGATGAGCCGCGCCGCCGCCGAGGGCCGCACGGCCGACGTCGTGGCGGACCTCTCCCTGGGCAGTCGCCTGTCCGCGGTGCTCCTCGTACCGATCTCGGTGCTGCTCACGGTGTTCGGCACGCCCGTCGGCGTCGCGTTGTTCGGGTTGCGCGCGGCCAACCTCGACGGGGCGTCCCAGCTGGGCGCCGCGCTGGCCGTCTCCGCGTTCGGGCTGCTGCCCTACGCCATCACGATGCTGCAGCTGCGGGTGTTCTACGCGATCACCGACAGCCGCACGCCGACGGTGATCCAGCTGTTCACGGTCGTCGTGAAGATCCCCCTGCTGCTGCTGTGCCCGGTGTTCCTTTCCCCGGACGACGTCGTGCTGGGCCTCGCCGCCGCCAACAGCGCGTCATTCGTCGCGGGAGCGGTGCTGGGGCAGGTCCTGCTGCGCCGTCGGCTCGGCCGCGTGGGAACGCGGGAGGTGCTCTCCACGGTCGGCCGGACCCTCGTCGCGTCCCTCGCCGCGGTGTTCGCCGCCTACGGGATCGTGACGCTTCTCACCGGCGTTCTCGACGGACTGTCACCACTGGGCCGGGCCTGGGCCACGTTGGCGGTAACGCTGGTGGTCGCCCTGCCGCTATGCATGGTGGGGCTACGACTGGTCCGGGTCCGCGAGCTCGATCCGCTGATCCACAGACTCGAACGGCTCGTCGATCGGGTCGATCCCAGGCGTAGCACCCCTCGCTGACGTAGGGTTGTCCCTGGCGGGGGCCGGAAGTCGGCACGTCGTGGGGGAGGTCGGGAGCGGTGAGCGAGCTGGCGAGCGCGCCGTCGGGGGCAGCGCGGCGGTCCACGAACCCGGCCGGGCCCGACACCGAAGATCCGGTTGTGCCCGAGCAGCCCGGCCCCGAGGACGCTGCCACCGTGCGCGTCGTCGCGCCCCGGCCGTCCCCGAGCCCGGGTCCGCCGCCGCCCACCGCGGCCGGCTCCACTCTCGTGGGGCGCTACCGCCTTCGCACCCGCGTGGGTTCCGACACCGCAGCGGGCGCCGAGTTCTGGCGTGCCGAGGACACCGTCCTGCAGCGCGATGTCGCGCTCACCCTCCTGCGCAGGCTCGCCCCCGAGACGGGCGCCATCGGCGGCGAGGACGACCCCACGGGCACCGCACGGGCCGGCGAGATGGTCGTCCGCGCGCTGCGCTCGGGCAGCTTCGAGCACAGCGGGTGCGCCCGGCTGCTCGACGTGCTGGCCCCCGGCGCCGCCGGCATGCCCGACGACGTCCTCGGCGCAGCCGTCACCGAATGGGTCGCCGGCCGCAGCCTCGCCGAGACCGTCGCCGACGGGCTGCTCAAGCCACTGGCCGCCGCCCGCGCGGTGGCCCCGCTGGCCGCCGCGGCCGAGGCGGCCCACCGCCACGGCCTGGTCCTGGGCTGCGACCACCCGCAGCGCGTCCGCATCACTCCCGACGGCCGGGCCCAGCTCTGCTTCGCACTGCCGCGGCCCGACATCACCCCCACCGACGACGTCCGCGGCCTCGGTGCGGTGCTGTACACGCTGCTGACCTCCCGCTGGCCGCTGTCGGGGGCCGATGCCGCGCGCGCCGGGCTCGGCGCGGCCGACCGTGGCGCCGGCGGCATCCCGGTCGCCCCGTCGGCGCAGCGGCCCGGGGTGCCCGTCGAGCTCGACGCGCTCGCGCTGGGCACGCTGAGCCCGGTCGGAGCGCCCGGCCACGTCCACACCGCGGCAGCCGTGCACCGCCTGCTCACCGAGGTGGTGGTGGAGGACGACCGGGTCGCACTGTTCCCACCTGCACACGACGGCGTGCCGTCGTCGCCCGGTGACGTGTGGCAGGACGGGCACCGCGTCGTGCACCGCACCGACCCCCGCCGCCGTCGCAAGCTCCTGATCGGGCTCGTCGCGCTGGCCGCGGCCGTGCTCGTCGTGCTGGGCTACGTGGGCGTGCAGGTCGCGTCGATGTTCTCCGACGGGGGCGCCCCCGTGATCGTGGTCGGCAGCGACCCCAACTCGTCCACCAACCCGCCCGTCCAGTCCTCCGGTGTCGGTGGCGGTGACATCGCGGCCGTGGCCAACGTCGACGTCTACGACAAGAGCGGCGACAGCGACAACTCCGGGCGGGTCTCCCGCGTCATCGACGGCAACCCCGACTCCAACTGGCGCACCTACCAGTACAAACAGCAGTTCCCCGCCCTCAAGCCCGGCGTCGGCGTCATGGTCTCGTTCGCCTCGGCGGTGCAGCTGTCGTCGCTGACCATCACCTCGCCCAGCCCCGGCACGGTCATCCAGGTGCGTTCCGCGGCCACTCCCGACGCCGCGTTCGCCGACACCACCCAGATCACCGAGGTCACACTGCAGAACGGCACCACGCCGGTGTCGCTGTCCGGCAGCCAGCCCGTCACGCACGTGCTGCTGTGGATCAGCAAGCTCGCCCCGGCCGATGGCGGCTTCCTCACCCAGATCAACGAGCTGCAGTTCCGCCGCGCCGGCGGCTGAGCTGTCGGACTCTCCGCAAACGCCCACGGGAACCGGCGCACGCGACCTACTCTCCGCCGGTGGGCCAACCGACCGACGCCGAGCTGCTCGCCGCCCACCGGTCAGGCGACGCCGAGGCGTTCGGGCGCCTCGCCGGCCGGCACACCGACCGGATGTGGGGAGTGGCGGTGCGCACCCTCGGCCACCGCGACGACGCCGCGGACGCCGTCCAGGAGGCCCTGCTGGCTGCTCTGCGCGGCGCCGGGTCCTTCCGCGGCGAGGCGTCGGTCCGCACCTGGCTCAACCGCATCGTCGTCAACACGTGCATCGACCGGATGCGCCGTGAGCGCGTCCGGCCCACCGTGCCGCTGCCGCCGTGGGAGCTCCCGGACCCCGGGGCCGACCCGGTGACGCGGCTGGCCACCCGGATGGAGGTCACCGACGCGCTGGCTCTGCTGCCGCCCGAGCAACGGCTGGCGGTGGTGCTGGTCGACATGGAAGGTTGGACGCTCACCGAGGTGGCCGAGGCCACGGAGGCGCCCATGGGCACGGTGAAGAGCCGCTGTTCCCGGGGCCGCGCCCGGCTCGCGGTGCTGCTGGGGCACCTGAGGGAGGAGGTCCGATGAACGACCGGCCCGATCCGCTCCCCGATGTGCTCACTGACCTGCTCGCCGACCACGACGCCGGCCTGCCGGTCGACCCGTCGGCACTCACCGACGCACGCGCCCGCAGCGTCCTGGACGCGCTGGCCGCCACCCGGGCCGAGCTCGCCGCCGTCCCGCCGGTCGCGATCCCGCCGGACGTCGCGGCGCGTTGGAGCGCGGCACTCGCCGCAGCCACCACCCCACCAGCGCGAGTCGACCGATCGGACACGCCGAGTTCGCCGGTCGCGCACGGGCGCCCCACCCGGGCCGATCCTGCGGAGCCGACACACCGTCCCGACCGCCGTTCCGGGCCCGCGTCGAGACGGCCGGACGCCGGCCCCGGCCGAGCCCGTCGCCCGCGCACCCCGCGGCCCGCCGTCGTCGCGGGACTGGTGCTGGCCGTCGTCCTCGTCGTGGCGGGGGTGGTCGGCCTACGCCGCGACCCGCCCTCGATCACGGCCGCACAGCTCGGCGGTGTGGCCAGGGCCGCCGTCGGCGTCCGGGAGGCGGGCCCGTTCACCGATCCCGTCCGGCGCGAGGCGTGCCTGCGGGCCGTCGGCCCGCCCGGCCTCGCCCCGGACGCACCGCTGGCCGGAGGCCGGTCCGTCGTGTTCGAGGGACGGCCCGGGGTCGTCCTGCTGCTGCTCACCGGGAAGCTCGCGACCTTCCGCGCCGTCGTCGTGACGCCCGACTGCGACGCCCGGCTGGCCGACACCCTCATCGGCCCGTGACCAAGGTCACCAGGCATGTCACGCCCGGTGACAGGCGGAATGCCGGTCCCTGGGATCGTGTTGAGCAGCATGAAACGCGATCGAGAGGACGGGGTATCGGTGACCACCGACGAGGTGCGTGAGCTGATCATCATCGGGTCCGGACCGGCGGGCTACACGGCCGCCGTGTACGCGGCCCGGGCCCAGCTGAAGCCGCTGGTGTTCGAAGGCACCCAGTTCGGTGGAGCCCTGATGACCACCACGGAGGTGGAGAACTACCCCGGCTTCACCGACGGCATCATGGGCCCCGAGCTCATGGAGCAGATGCGCGGGCAGGCCACCCGGTTCGGCGCCGAGCTCCGCTCGGAGGACGTCGAGGAGGTCTCCCTCGAGGGCCCCGTCAAGACGGTGCTGGCCAACGGCGTCACCTACCGCGCCCGCGCCGTCGTCCTCGCGATGGGGGCTGCCGCGCGGTACCTGAATGTCCCCGGGGAGCAGACATTGCTCGGCCGTGGCGTCAGTTCCTGTGCCACCTGTGACGGCTTCTTCTTCCGCCAGCACGACATCGCCGTGATCGGTGGTGGCGACTCCGCGATGGAGGAGGCCACCTTCCTCACGAAGTTCGCAGAGACGGTGACGATCGTCCACCGTCGCGACGAGTTCCGCGCCTCCCGGATCATGCTGGAGCGGGCCCAGAACGACCCGAAGATCCGTTGGGTCACCAACTCCGACGTCACCGAGGTGCTCGGCGACGGCAGCGTCAAGGGTTTGCGGCTTCGTGACACGAAGACCGGCGAGGAGAGCACCCTCGACGTCACGGCCATGTTCGTCGCCATCGGCCACGATCCCCGCAGCGCGCTCGTGAAGGGGCAGGTGGCCTTGGACGACGCCGGCTACGTCAGCGTCCGGTCGCCCTCCACCTACACCGGGATCGACGGGGTCTTCGCCTGCGGCGACCTCGTGGACCACACCTACCGCCAGGCCATCACCGCGGCCGGGTCCGGCTGTTCCGCCGCGATCGACGCCGAGCGCTGGCTCGCCGAGGGCCCGGTGGACGCCGAACTGGCCGGCGGTGGCTACGGCGCCGGCGCCGAGCAGACCGCCGAACCCGTCACTGCCTGACCTACCTCAGAACTTCCACGAAAGGGAGATCCACCATGGGCAACAACACCGTGGACGTCACCGACGCCACCTTCGACGCCGACGTCCTGAAGAGCGGCAAGACCGTCGTGGTCGACTTCTGGGCCACCTGGTGCGGCCCGTGCAAGATGGTCGCCCCCGTCCTCGACGAGATCGCCGGGGAGCACAAGGAGAAGCTGACCGTCGCGAAGCTCGACATCGACGCGAACCCGGAGACCGCCCGGAACTTCCAGGTCATGTCGATCCCCACGATGATCGTCTTCCAGGACGGCAAGCCGGTCAAGCAGATCGTCGGCGCCAAGCCGAAGGCCGCTCTGCTGTCCGACCTGGCCGACTACATCGGCTGAGCAGCCCTTACCCACCGACCACGGGCCGCACGGCCTGCTGGCCGGGGTCGCGTATTGCGCTGGTCGGGAATAGACGACAACACCGTGCCCCGCCCCCGGATCCCGGGGGCGGGGCACGGCGATATCACGAGGCGGACACGCCCGGACACGGCCCGCTGTCCCCCGGTAGAGGAACGGCAGGGCACAATGACGGCCTGCCGGCACGATCCGGCGTCAGGTCCGCCCGTCCCAACACGAGCGGCGACATGACTCGAGCGAGACACGAGCGAGGGGTGCATGCAGCTGCTGCGCCGAGGTGACAGCGGTCCGACGGTCGTCGAGGTTCGGGCCATGCTGGCGACGTTCGGCCTGCTGGCCGACGTCGCGGGCACGCCCGCCCAGGACGTCTTCGACTCCCACGTCGAACACGCGGTCAGGTCCTTCCAGCAACAGCGGGGTCTCATCACCGACGGTGTCGTCGGCCCGGCCACCTACCGCGCACTGCGTGACGCGGGGTGGACGCTCGGCGACCGCATGCTCGCTCTGATGATCTCCGCGCCGATGACCGGCGACGACGTCGCGATGCTCCAGGAGCGCCTCTCCGAACTCGGGTACAACCCGGGCCGGCCCGGTGGCGTGTTCGACGACCAGACCGAGCGCGCGCTCACCCGCTTCCAGCGCGAGTACGGCCTCGTGGCCGACGGCCTGTGCGGCCCCGCCACGCTCCGTTCGCTCAAGCAGCTGGGCCGCAAGGTCACCGGCGGTCGCCCGCACCTCATGCGCGAGCAGGAGCTGCTGCGCCAGGCCGGTCCGCGGTTGCGCGGCAAGCGGATCGTCGTCGATCCCGGCCATGGCGGCATGGACCGCGGCGTCGTGGCGTCCGGGGTGGCCGAGGCCGACCTGATGTGGGACCTCGCGAGGCGGCTCGTCGGCCGGATGACGGCCACGGGGATGGACGCGATGCTGTCGCGGCAGGAGAACACCTGCCCCACCGATCCCGAGCGTGCCGCGTTCGCCAACACCGCCGGCGCCGACCTCGTGCTCTCACTGCACACCGACGCCAACCACAGCATGCACGCGCAGGGCCTCGCCACGTTCCACTTCGGCAACGGCACCGGCTCGACGTCCACGGTGGGGGAGGCCCTCGCCGGGCTGATCCAGCGCGAGCTGCTCACCCGCACCGCGATGGTCGACTGCTGGAGCCAGGCCCGCACGTGGGAGCTGCTCCGGCTCACCCGCATGCCGACCGTCCGCATCGAGGTGGGCTATCTCAGCCACATCGGCGACCGCACACGGATGATGAGCGCCGAGTTCCGCGACGTCGTCGCCGAGGGCATCCTTGTTGCCGTCAAGCGGCTGTATCTGCTCGGACAGGACGATCAGCCGACCGGAACGTTCACTTTCGGCGATGTACTCGCCCGAGAGCTCGAGCGGGGCGGCGCGCAGGCGATGTGATGTCGGCGCGCTGCGAGGCCCGCAGCGCGCCGCTCAGAGCGCCCTGAGACGCCCGCAGGACGACGCCAACGCCCGGCTCGGTACCTGCTGCTCGACCGGAGCGGCGGCCTGCATCGGAATGGTGATCGTGCCGAGCAACTGCTCGAGCGCGGCCTCCACGTCCTCCTTCCACGTCAGCCCGGAGCGCAGCTCCATGCGCAGCCGCGGCCAACGCGGGTGGGGCCGGATGGTCTTGAACCCGACGCCACGCAGGAAGTCGGCCGGTACGAGGCAGCCGGGCTCGGTGGGGCGCTGGTCGCCGAACACCTCGATGGCCTTCACACCGCGACGGGTGAGGTCCTTGACCACCGCCTGGGCGAGCATGCGCCCCAGACCCTCGCCGGAGAACTCCGGCATCACCTGCATGGTGGTGAGCAGCACGGCATCGGCGCTGACGGGACCGGTGGGCATCTCGGCGGCCCGCGGCGACGCCGACGGCGGCGCGTACATGACGTAGCCGGCCGGGACGCCGTCCATGTGCGCGACGCGGCCGCACGAGCCCCACTCGAGCAGAACCTCGGAGACCCAGGCTTCCTTCTCCAGCTCGGTGGAACCGAAGTCGAGAGCCTGTTTGCCGAGGTGCTCGGAGAGCTCCCAGAAAACGCACCGCCTGCACCGTTTGGGCAGATCATCCAGATTGTCCAGAGTGAGCGGCGCCACGTGCCAGGACAAGTGCAACCTCCGGCGACCGTCTAGGGAGAGGGCGCCCCTGCGCCGACGCTTAAGACCATAGATCGATCCAGCTGCGATTCCCACCCTGCCTGCTGCGACCGGCACCTCACCGACGACGAAGGGCAGGACGTTCGTCCATCCCGGTTACACTCGATCGGATCGTGCGACCGTTCGGCTCGTCCGAACGGACCGTGATCACCGCCCGTCGACGACCAGGAGAGCGCCGTGTCCCAGCCGCAGCAGCCCGTCGTACCCACCGCGCCCGCCGCGGTTGCTGCAACGGAGCGGTTCGCGGCCCGCACCGCCGGGATGACCGCCTCCGAGATCCGGGCGCTGTTCGCCGTGGCCAGCCGTCCCGAGGTCGTGTCGCTCGCCGGCGGCATGCCCAACCTGGCCGCGCTGCCGCTGGACTCCCTCGCCGTCGAGGTGGCCGACCTCGTGTCCCGAGAGGGTCAGGTCGCGCTGCAGTACGGCTCAGCCCAGGGCGTGCCGGCGCTGCGCGAGCAGATCTGCGAGGTGATGGCGCTCGAGGGCATCAGGGCCGATCCCGATGACGTCGTCGTCACCGTCGGCTCCCAGATGGCACTCGACCTCGTCACCCGCATCTACTGCGACCCCGGTGACGTCGTGCTCGCCGAGGGACCCTCCTACGTCGGCGCGCTGGGCAGCTTCGCGGCGTACCAGGCACGCGTCGTCCACGTCGCCATGGACGAGCACGGCCTCGTGCCGGAGTTGCTCCGCCAGGCTCTGCACACACTGGCGCTACAGGGGATCACTCCCAAGTTCCTGTACACGATCCCGAACTTCCACAACCCCGCCGGCGTCACGCTCGCCGTGTCGCGGCGCGCCGAGATCCTCGAGATCTGCGGCAGCTACGGCGTCGCGGTGGTGGAGGACAACCCCTACGGACTCCTGGGGTTCAGCGGCACGGTCTACCCGGCGCTGCGGTCGATGGACCGCCACGTGGTGTACCTGGGGTCGTTCTCGAAGACGTTCGCCTCGGGTCTGCGCGTGGGCTGGGCCCTCGTGCCGCCCGCCGTGCGCGACCGGCTGGTGCTGGCCGCCGAGTCGGCCACCCTCTGCCCGCCGAGCTTCAATCAGATGCTCGTGTCCCGCTACCTCGCCGCCCACGACTGGCGCAGCCAGATCAAGACGTTCACCGAGGCCTACCGCGACCGTCGCGACGCCATGGTGCGCGCGCTCGAGACCTACCTGCCCGAGGGTTGCACGTGGAACGTGCCCGACGGCGGCTTCTACGTATGGCTCACGGTGCCCGAGGGCGTCGACACCAAGGCGATGCTGCCCCGAGCTGTCACCGCCCGCGTCGCGTACGCGTCCGGCACCGGCTTCTACGCCGACGGGTTCGGCAGCCGGCAGCTGCGCCTCTCGTATTGCTACCCGACGCCGGAACGCATCACCGAGGGCGTCCGGAGGTTGGCCGCGGTTCTGGAGGCCGAGCTGGACGTGATGCGGACGTTCGGCACCACGAGCCGCCCGGCGCTGGGCCCCACGCCCCAGCGCAACGGCCCGCAGGCCCCCTCGCCGCACACCCCGTGATCGGCCGTGGCGGACAATGCCACGGTGAGCGAACGAACGGTGGCCGTGCTGGCCGGGGGCCTGTCCCACGAGCGTGAGGTGTCCCTGCGATCCGGGCGACGGCTGGCGGCCGCGCTACGCGGCGCCGGCCTCGACGTCCGTGAGTGGGACATGGACGCGTCGTTGATCGAGCGACTGCGCACCGACCCGCCCGACGCGGTCGCGATCGCGCTGCACGGGGGCGAGGGGGAGAACGGTTCGGTGCAGGCCGTCCTGGAACTGCTCGGCGTGCCCTTCGTCGGTACGCCGGCCCCCGCGTGTCGCCGCGCCTGGGACAAGCCGACCGCCAAGGCCGAGCTCGACCGGGCCGGCCTCGGCACCCCGGACTGGGTCGCCCTGCCGCACACCACGTTCCGGGCGCTGGGCGCGCAGACCGTCCTGGATGCCATGGTCGATCGCCTCGGTCTGCCCCTGATGCTCAAGCCGGACCAGGGCGGCTCCGCATTGGGCGCCCAGGTGGTGCGCGAGCGGTCCGACCTCCCCGCGGCGATGGTGAGCTGCCTGGCCTACGGCGACACGGTGCTCGCGGAGCGGTTCGTCGTCGGTACCGAAGTGGCTGTCTCGATCGTCGAGGACGAGGGGGAGGCGCGCGCCCTGCCCGCGGTCGAGGTCGACGCCGCGGGTGGCTTCTACGACTACACCGCCCGCTACACGCCCGGCGCCGCCACGTTCCACTGCCCGGCCCGGCTCGACACCGCAGTACTCGCCGACCTGGAGGAGGCGGCCCTGGCCGCCCATCACCTGCTGGGCCTCCGCGACGTGTCCAGGATGGACGCCGTCGTGGACGCGGACGGTCGGGTGCAGATCCTCGAGGTGAACGTCTCGCCCGGCCTGACCGACACGTCGCTCCTCCCGATCGCCGCCCGGACGTCGGGTGTGGATCTGGGCGCCCTGTACGCCGCCCTCGTCGAGCGGGCGGTCGCGCGCTCCTGACCGACACGGATGTTTCACGTGAAACGGCGTCCTCGTGGTGGTCCCGGAACCGGGGATAACCCGGCCGGGAGCCGTCGTTGTTTCACGTGAAACCGTGCGCGATCGACCTCCCGACGTCCGGATCTCCTCCGCCAGCCCGCACCTCCGGCTTATGACAATCTTGCGGCGAGGTCGACGGGTTGCGGGGTGGGGGAGCGCCGACCCCTCCGACCCACCCCTGAGATGCCCCTGGGCCCGAGGCGCGCGCGTCCCGTCGACCTTCTGGCCGTCGGCGCCGAGGAACGCATCGAACGCTCACCGGGTCTGTTTCATCGTCGCTGCAGCTGGTCTCGAGCGCTGGGCCGCGGCTCCGATCGCCCTGGTTTCACGTGAAACCAGAGCGGGACGAGTTGGTGGACCCCGCACCCTCCGGTCAAGTCCCCGGGCGTGGTGTTTCGCGGTCAGCCGCGTGATCTTCTGTAGTTGTCAGGCGCTGAGCGCCGGGATGTCGCTGGTCGGGACCTCCTCAGCTGCGGTAGCGGGGTGGGGGACGACGGTGACGCGGGCCCG
>JBBRLM010000029.1:0-88151 GCA_038231335.1 Mycobacteriales bacterium | reverse complement strand
CGCTTCGGGCTCTCGCTGCACGGCGCCCGCGAGGAGGACCTCATCGCCGGGGTCATCCCCACCCACCCCCTCGACGTCCAGGACGCGTTGATCCACTACGCCCGCAAGGGCGCGATCATCAACTCCACCTACATGTTCTGACCTGGACCCCAGGCGCCGGCCGGGCCGCCACCCCTCGACGGCCCGGCCGGCCCCGTCTCGACGAGGCACGCACAGATCGGTAGGAGCAATGACTGCACTGCGGATGGCCGCGGTCTCGGCCCCCTTCGGACGTGACCTGGAGGAGTGCTACTCGCGGATCGGCGTCCTCATCGACCAGGCCCGGGACGCGGGCGTCCGGCTCCTCGCGCTGCCGGAGGCGTGTCTCGGCGGCTACCTGGCCGACCTCAACGGGACGGCCGAGATGCCGCCGTCGTTCCCCGTCGACGGGCCGGAGATCGCGCGGCTCGCCGCGATGGCCGGCGACATGGTCGTGACGGGCGGGTACTGCGAGGCCGCGGGGCCCGAGATCTTCAACAGCGCCGTCTGCGTCACCGGCGACGGCGTGCTGGGCAACTACCGCAAGGTCCACCAGCCCCTGCGCGAGGACGCCTCCTACTCCGCGGGCGACGGCTTCCACGCGTTCGACACTCCGGTCGGGCGCATCGGCATGCAGATCTGCTACGACAAGGCGTTCCCCGAGGCGGCGCGGGCGCTCGCGCTCGACGGCGCCGGGGTGGTCGTGTCGATGTCGGCGTGGCCCATCAGCGCCACCGACCCCCATCCCGACCCCGCCCAGGACCGCTGGACGCGGCGCTTCGACCTGTTCGACCGCGCCCGCGCGCTGGAGAACCAGATCGTCTGGGTGTCGTCGAACCAGTTCGGCCACTTCGGCTCGCTGCGGTTCGCCGCCAGCGCCAAGGTCGTGGACCCGGGTGGCGAGATCATCGCCTGGACGAAGCAGGACGAGGGCCTCGCCGTCGCCGAGATCGATGTGGACGCCGCGCTGGAGTCGTTCCGCCGCGGGATGGGCCACCTGCGCGACCGCCGCCCGGAGACCTACGCGGCGGACGCGGCCTAGCTGGTCATCCGGAACGCCCAGAACGTCATCTGGTCACGCAGCTGCGACAGCTCCCGGACCGCTTCCCGGTACTGCTGCTCCGGGGCGTCGTCGATCGCGAAGACGGCGTCGTCGTAGGCCGTGCGCGCGATGTCCAGCGCCTGGTCCGTATCGTCCCAGTGCTCGAACCAGGCGTCGGCGTGGGCACCCGCCAGCGCGAGCCGCACCGGGTCGGCGGGTGGCAGGACCTCGCACGACAGCCGGGTGGCCTCCGCGAACGTGGCCCGTGCCGCGCCGTGACGTCCGGCCGCGAGCGCGGACAGCGCTGCGTCCTGGAGCTCGAACACGTGCTGCTGATCCACCGTGCGGGCCATCGCGCACCTCCCGGAAGGGGTTCGGCCCAGGATACGGTGCCCGCATGCCCTCCGACGACATCGAAGTCCTCGAGATCCTGGAGAAGATCCCCCAGCTTCTCGACGCCCAGATCTGGCGGATCGCGCATCGGTGCCGCGCCTTCCGGGCGAGGTCCGACGGCGAGGACCAGACCGTCGAGCTGGAGATGAGCGTCGACACGGCAGGGCGCTGGATCGTGCTGGCCCGCGACGAGGAGCGCGACCTCACCGCACAGGGCGTGGCGATGCCGGGTCTCAACGGCGCGATCCACATGGTGCCCTGGTACGCGCTCGACGAGTAGGACCTACCCGACCGGCCGGGTCAGGTTGACGGTGTTGCCGTCGGGATCCTGGACGTGCGCCACCCGCTGGCCCCACGGCATGTCGGTGGGCGGGCCGAGCACGGTGCCGCCGAGGGCCTCCACCCGCGGCAGCAACGCGTCGACGTCCGGGACGTCCACGCTGAGCAGGAGGCGACCGGCCGGACCGGTGCCGACCCCGGTGTCGGACACCAGGCCGATCTCGGAGTCGCCGACCCGGAGGCCGACGAAGAACGCGGGCCCCTCGTCGGGCACCCGCGACACCTGCACACCGCCGAGGAGTTCGGTGTAGAAGCGCAGCAGGTCGTCGAACCGGGCGGTGACGATCACGGTCTGGACGGTGGGCACGGCGGGCTCCTGTTCAGGCGGCGGCGAGGCGGAAGGCGGACCCGCTGGAGCCGGCCGTCCATGCGGTGGGCAGCGCGGCGGCCAGCGCGTGCTGGGCCCGCCATCCGGTGCAGTGTCCCGGCACCAGCAGGTCGGGGGCCATCGCGGTCAGCTCCTCGACCGTCGGGCCGATGACCGGCTCGAACGCCGGACCGCCGAGGTGCAGACCGCCGAGCAGCGCGTGCAGGCTCGGCACGCCCGTCAGGCGCTGCGCGTGCCGCACGATGTTCACGACGCCGGCGTGGCCACAGCCGGTGAGCACGACGAGTCCACGGTCGCGCACGTGGACGACCAGCGCCTGGTCGTCGATCACCCGCGGGTCGTGGCGCCAGTCCTGCCCGGTCCACGCCTGGTGCGCGGGCGGCATGCCGCGTTCGAACTCCGTGGTGCGGTCGACCTCGCCGGTGATCAACACGCATCCGTCCACGAGCAGCGACGGCTGCCGGCGCTCGAGCACCGCGAACCCCTCGCCGTCGAGTGCCCGCCTGCTCAGCGTGGGCATGGCCGCGGGCTCGCGCCCCGGTACGGCGAGGCGCCGGCGCGTCCAGATCTCCGGGTGCACCACCATCGGCAGCGAGCTGACGCTGCGCCTGCCCACCAGCCCGGCCAGGCCACCCGCGTGGTCGAAGTGGCCGTGGCTGAGCACCACCCCCTGGATCCCGGTCAGGTCGATCCCGAGCCGGCTCGCGTTGGTGACCATCGCGTCCGGCGACAGGCCGGTGTCGAACAGCAGCGTGGTGCTGGTCCCGCCGCGGCGCACCGTGACCAGGGCGGAGAACCCGTGTTCGGCCACGAGCCCGACGTCGGTGGACCCGCCCTCGAACTGCGCGGCGGGAACCGTGGCGACGCCGAACGGGGCGCGGGTCGTGCGGTCGTCGCCGGTCAGCAGCGCGTCGTAGGTGTTGTCGACCAGGGTCGTGACCATCACCTCGTCGACCGGTTCGAGCGCGATCGGGTCGACGGCGGCCCCGGACGCGGGCCGCGGGGCGGACGCGCGGACCTCACGGGCATCAGGCGCTGGGTCGCACATGACGGGAGGCTATCCGGCCCTATCGCGTCGTCCACGGCGACGCCGCCGGTAGTAGCGGCTCGGAGCGGCGCCACGGCCGCACGGCCCGCATGACGAGCGCTCCGGGCACCGCCGTCAGCACCAGGAGCCGACGGGACTCGGCCCGCTGCCGGACCGGGGACAGCGGCGGGAGCTCGAGCGGCGGGTAGCCGCGGGCCAGCTGGTGCAGCATGGCCCCGTTGGCCGCGAGACCCAGGAACAGCAGGCCGGCCACGACCGCGACGCCGGTGCCGACCGGGCCGGCGCCGGCGAGGACGTCGGGCAGCCAGATCGCCGGGGTGAGGGCCCCGAGCGCCATCCCGGCCCCCACCAGCCGCAGCGGGTACGGGCCGTGCCGTACCTGGTGACGGTGGATGGCCCCGAGCGGGTCGCCCGGCGTCCCCCCCTCGCGCACGAGCCACTCCATCGCCTGCCTCACTTCCCTGCTCGGTCCCCTCTCCCAGGGAAGCCCAGATCCCACACACCTGCCACCGGTGTGCTGAGGAGTCGTTGAGAGCGCACACCCGGTCCTGGCCCGCCGGGAGGAACGAGGGACAGTGAGGCCATGAACCGGCTGCTCCCCGTGCTCGGCGCCGCGCTGCTGATGGCGGTCACGGCATGCTCGGGTGCGTCCACCACTCCCGATCCCGACACCGCGGGCCCTGCCGTCGCCTTCGTTCGCGGGACGCTCCCCCGGCCCGACCACGTCATGCTGGTGGTCTTCGAGAACGAGGACGCCTCCACCGTGTTCGGCGCGTCGTCCGCGCCCTACCTCACCGGCCTCGCCGCGTCCGGCGCCGCCTTCACCGACTCCCACGGGGTGGCCCACCCCAGCCAGCCCAACTACGTCGCGTTGTTCTCCGGCGGCACGCAGGGCGTGCGCGACGACTCCTGCCCCGAGTCGCTCACGGGCCCGAACCTCGCCACCGGGCTGGTGGCCGCCGGCCACACGTTCACCGGGTACTCCGAGGACCTCCCCCAGGCCGGCTACACCGGGTGCAGCGCCGGCTCCTACGCGCGCAAGCACAACCCCTGGGTCGACTTCGCCGACGTGCCTGCCGCGGCGAACCAGCCGCTCAGCGCGCTGCCGCAGGACTACGGCGCGCTGCCGACCGTGTCGATCGTCGTGCCGAACCTGTGCCACGACATGCACAGCTGCCCCGTCTCCACCGGCGACGCCTGGGCCCGGCAGCACCTGTCGCCCTACGTCTCCTGGGCCGCCACCCACAACAGCCTGCTGATCGTCACCTTCGACGAGGACAGCGGCACCGCGGCGAACCGGATCCCCACCCTGGTCGTCGGCCCGATGGTCCGGCCGGGTCCCAGCACGCAGACCGTCGACCACTACGACGTGCTCCGGACGCTGGAGGACATGTACGGCCTCCCGGCGCTCGGCGCCACCGGCACCGCGCGGCCGCTCACCGGCATCTGGAGCCCGATGACCGGGTGACCCGCCTGGCTCAGGAATCCCCACGAACTCGGGACGGTGAGGTCATGACCCGCCCGCGCTCCTGACGCTGTCGGTCACGAGCCGGGTCCGACGACGTGGTGGTCGGTCCGGCTGATCACGTACAGCGCGTAGACGACCGCCGGAATGTGGCCCAGCAGCATGAGCAGGACGGCCAGCAGGGTCTTCTTCACCGACCCCGTACGCAGGGCCACGACCAGCGGCGGCAGCAGGAACGCGAGGATGATGTCGAGCAGTCGCACAGGAGCCTCCGGGGAGCGTCGACGGGCAGGACGCCCATCGTGGACCGCCCGGGACGGCGACGCACCCCGGACCGTCGCGTGTCGCGGCACGTCTCAGTGCGACGACCGTTCCAGATAGGTCCGGCGGAGCGCCTGCTGGTCGGGCAGCTCGAGCGGGTCCAGGGTGCGACCGGTCGCCACACCGAGGATGTGGTCGGCCAGTGCCGGGTTGCGTGCCAGCACCGGTCCGTGCAGGTAGGTGGCGATGATCCGGTCGGTCCACACACCGTCGCCGAGATTCCCGCTGTCGTCGGGGGTGCCGTTGCCGGTCCCGCGAACGACGCGCCCGAGCGGCCGGTTGCTCCCGCCGACGGTGCTGACGCCACTGTGGTTCTCGAACCCGGTGAGCAGGCCGACTCCCGGCACCGCGCAGTGGGCGAGCACCTCGCCGACCGCTCGCCGTCGGCCGGGGACGGTGGTGACGTCGATCAGGCCCACCCCCGGATACGAGTGCCCGCTGCGGTCCGACATCGAGCGGCCGAGGATCTGGAACCCGGCGCAGACCGCCAGCGTCACCGCGGTGGTCGCCATCGCCTCGCTCAGCGCGGGATGCCGGTGCAGCCATCGCGTGGCGGCGATCTGCGCGCTGTCCTCACCCCCACCGAGCACGTAGATGTCGCACCCGGTCGGCGGGGTCACGTCGGCGGT
Source organism: Mycobacteriales bacterium (assembly GCA_038231335.1). Lineage (GTDB taxonomy): Bacteria > Actinomycetota > Actinomycetes > Mycobacteriales > Pseudonocardiaceae > Pseudonocardia. Next base: position 82,568 of record JBBRLM010000029.1, on the reverse strand, counting down.
GATGTGCAGGACCCGTGCGGCGATGTTCCGCCAGCGGGCGCGCTGCGCGAGGATGACGGCGTTGCCCGAGTCGGAGTAGGTGCCGAGCGCGTCGGGCAGCAGCACACCGATGGTCAGCGTCGAGTCGGAGGTGCCGGCCATCAGACCGCCCCGGACGTCGCCGCCGGAAGCCGCCGCCGGATGTCGTTGAACGCCGTGTAGTTCGCGACGATGTCGACCTTGCCCGGCGCCATTCCCGCGAGCGCGGCGATCGGATCGGGGACGGTGGTGTGGGCGACGTCGGCGTAGCTCAGGCGGACGCCCAGGTCCGCCGCGCGTTCACCACTGGCCACCACCGTCGGGGACCGCAGGTCATCGAACGGTACGTCCCACAGCCAGGAGGTGTCGCGGCCGTCCGCCTCCCGGGCGTTGACGGCGATCAGCAACGACTTGGCGTCGTCGATCACCCCGAGCGTCTCCGCCCATCCCGCCGGGTTCTTCGCCAGCAGCAGCCGTACCTCGTGCGGTCCGACCGTCACCAGCGAGTAGCGGCCCGCGACGTCATCGACCTCCGACATCGCGTCCGCCGCATCCCCGGGATCCGTGCCCATCTGCGCTGCTGCGGCGACCGCCATCACCGCGTTGCCCAGGTTGAACCGGCCGGGCAGCGACAGCCGGACCGGGAAGGTCTCGCCGGTCGCCCGCTGGGCTGACCCGGCCCCCGCGGCGCCGTCCACCGCCGTCCACACGGCCTCCGGCCGGGCCAGGCCGCACTCGCACGCCCAGCGCGTGGTCGCCGGGGCCAGTGCCCGACCGCACCGCGGGCACGTGGTGGTGTCGCCGGACCACCCCGCCCCTGCCGACACCCACACCGTCCGCGCGGCCGGTGCCGCCGCCCACACCACCATCGGATCGTCCGTGTTCGCGACGACCGTCGTGCGCGGCAGCCGGATGAGCGCCGCGGCCAGCGCCGCGGCGACGGAACGGACCTCGCTGCCGCGGTCGAGCTGGTCGCGACTGAGGTTGAGCAACACGATCACCTCGGGATCGACCGCCTCGGCGACGGTCGAGAGGTGCAGCTCGTCCACCTCGATCACCGCGAACCGCGTGCCCCGGTTCTGGGCGAGCGCCGCGACGGCTCCGTCGGGCATGTTCGACCCCGTCGCGTTGTGCGCCACCGTCCCCGCCGACCCCAGTGCGGCGGCCAGCAGGTGGCTGGTGGTGGTCTTGCCGTTGGTGCCCGAGACCAGCACCACCTGCCTGCCTGCCGCCAGCCGCGACAGCGCGTCCGGGCAGAGGAGGAGGGTGGCCCGGCCGCCGATGATCGACCCGCTTCCGGCGCCGACCCGTCGCGACAGCCTGGCCGTCCACAGCCCGATCTCCACCGCGACCCGGAACCAGAGGGCACGCACCGCCTCGATCGAGCGACCGGTCATGAACACGCCACGCAGTATGCGCGCATTGTCGATTAGCAGCCGACAGGGCACCGCCATCCGTGGATATCAGCATTCCATCCTCTTGGTGATGTTTGTCGCGATGAGCTACCTGCTGTCCGGAGTGATGGATGCCGGACGGGCCTGCGACCGGTCCGGATTCCATCGGGAACAGGCCACCTCTACCCTCCTGTTACACGAACAGCCCCATCGTGACCTCGCACGATCACTGCACGTGAGCGGCGTGGCCGGCACTACGACAAATGCCAGAAGCGGACCGGAAGGGACGGGCGAGATGAGATTCGACGAGCGTCCGCGCCCGACGAGAAGCAGCGCACGACTCCCCGGGTCGGGATTCCCGGGCTCGGACGGTCCGACCACGCGCATTCCCGTCCAACAACCGCCCCGGCCGGTGGGCGTCCGCGCGGAGGACCCGCGGGCGCCCCGGCACGCCGCGCCCGATGCGGCGGCCGATGCGGGCCGGAACACCCGAGCGGATCCGCCCACGGTCGGGATACCGGTGGCGACGCCCGCCGTCCGGGCCGCCGCCCCCGTCGCCCGTGACGCGCCGGACGGCCATGCCGTGGCCACAGGGACGCCCCGCCCCACCCGGCACGGCGTCGTCCGGGACCTGCGATCCGCTCACGGCCTGGGTCGGGCCCTGCTCACGACCGCGGCGGCCACCGTGCTCCCGGGCTCCGGCCACCTGCTGCTGCGACGACGACGTTCCGGAGTCCTGATCCTTTCGGCCTTCGCGCTCCTGGCCGCGGCCGGGGCGGTCCTCGCCGTCCGGGAGGGTCGCAGCGGCCTGCTGGGTATGGCGCTGGACACGCGCGTGCTGCTCGCAGCCGAGATCGGCTGCGGCGTCCTGGCGCTCGCCTGGATCGCCGTCGTCGTGAGCACCTATCTCCGGGCCAGGCCGCGCCCGCTCGGTACCGGTCGCCGGATCGTCGGCGCCGCCACCGTCACGGTGCTGTGCCTGGCCGTCGCGGCGCCGTTCGGGTTCGCGGCGAACCTGGCCCAGTCCGAACGCGGCGTCGTCAACACGCTGTTCCCGACGGGCGGCGGACCAGCGGGCACCGACGTGGCGCTCCCGGCCCACATCAACGTCCTGTTGTTCGGCAGCGACGCCGGCGCGGACCGCACCGGCACCCGCAGCGACTCCATGATGGTCGCCAGCGTCGACACGACCACCTCGCGCGCGGTCCTCTTCGGGCTGCCGCGCAACCTCGAGCGCGCCCCGTTCCCGCCCGGCTCGGCCATGGCGGCCCGGTTCCCGCACGGGTTCTACGACCCGGCGAGCCCGCTGTCGGGCGAGTACCTGCTCAACGCCGAGTACACCTACGCCACCGTCCACCCGGGAACGGCACCCGCCGGGCCCACCACGGATCCGGGTCTCAACCTGCTGATGTCGTCGGTCGGCACGATGCTCGGGATCCCGCTCGACTACTACGTCAAGATCGACATGGCCGGCTTCTCCTCCATCATCGATGCCGTCGGCGGTGTCACCATCGACGTCGGTCCGGTGCCGCTGCCCATCGGCGGCGTCCTTCCCGACGGCACCCACGTCGCGCCCAGCGGGTACGTGCCCGCCGGTGTCCAGCACCTCGACGGCGACCAGGCCCTCTGGTACTCGCGGTCGCGTCGCGACTCCGACGACTACAACCGCATGAGCCGGCAGCGGTGCATGATCCAGACGCTGCTGAAGCAGAAGAGCGCCACCGACCTGCTGACCCACTTCCAGGCGGTGGCCGCGGCCACCGCGAACAGCGTGGACACCAACATCCCCCAGTCGGTCCTCCCGTCGTTGGCGTCGCTCGCGGGCACCGGGCAGAGCCTGCAGCTCGACAGCGTCGCCTTCGACCCGACCCTGCACGACCCGCTGCAGAAGGACGGGAAGTTCGACCCGTCCAACCCGGACTACGACTTCATGAAGCAGGTCGTCGCCACCACGATCTCCGCCATGTCGACCACCGCGCCGACCCCGCAGGCGGTGGCGGCCTCGTCGGCCGCCCCCACGACCGCCCACGCGGCCGCCCCCACGACCGCACCGCCACAGGCGGCGCCCGCCACCGACTCCTGCGCCTCCCTCAGCCCGTGACGGCGGTCGGTGGCGGCTACCCGACCTGGGCGGGGCCGTACAGCGCGGCGATGTCCTCGGGGCCGCCCCACCGGCTGTAGGTCGGCCCCTGCGGCCAGCCCTCCGGCGAGTCCTGCCACACCTCCTGCCGCCCGTAGGGCAGCAGGTCGATCAGCGCGAAGGTGTAGCTGAGCTGCTCGGTGCCCCGGCCGGTGGTGTGCCAGGTGCGGTGGACCGTGTCGCCGTCGCGGAGGAACACGTTGACCGCGAACCCGCCGTCGGCCGGCGCCCCGACATCGGCACCGAAGGAGCTGTTCGCTGTGGAGTACCAGGTCATGGCGTTGCCGACCCGCCGCTTGTACGCGAGCGCCTCGTCGATCGGCCCCTGCGTGACGACGACGAACCGCGCGTCGTAGTTGTTCAGGACCTCCAGGCGGGTGAACTGCGCGGTGAAGCCGGTGCACCCGCCGCACTGCCACTGCTCGCCCGGGGACCACATGTGGTTGTAGACGATCAGCTGCGAGGCGTCGCCGAAGGCGTCCACGAGCCGGACCGGCCCGTCCTGCCCGTCCAGGGTGTAATCGGGCATCTCGACCATCGGCAGCCGACGGCGCTGCGCGGCGATCGCGTCGAGCTCCCGGGTCGCTGCCTTCTCGCGGACGCGCAGCGCGTCGAGCTGCTGCTGCCAGGTGTCGGCGTCGACGACGGGCGGCAGTGCGGTGGTGGTCATGGGATCCCTCTCGTCAGGGTCAGCGGTACACGGCTACAGACCCGCCCGGTACGCCCCACTCATCGGTCACCCCCGAGCCGGGTCCGACCGATGCGTGGCCCCGCGGAGTTCCCGCCGGACGGTGCGCACGAGGCGGCGCCCGGCGGTCATCGCGTTGCGGCCACCGCGCAGCACCGGGTTCTGGGTCAGCACGTGGAGCGGGTACCGCCAGGCCGGCTGGTCGCCCTGGCGGTCGAACATCGCGTAGGCGAGCCGGACGGGGTCCTCGGCGTCGAGCAGGTGCCCGACGTTCTCGAACCACGTCATGCTGACCGCCGCCGCCTGCACGACCGGCTCCAGCTCTCGCCGGCGGCGGCAATCGAAGGCCGCCAGGGCGTCGGGAACGTCCGAACACCCGTCGACGACGTCGGCCAGCGTCATGGCGTCGCGCACCGCCAGCACCGTTCCCGAGGCGATGCTGAAGTGTGTGGTGTGCGCGGCGTCGCCGAGGAGCACCACGTTCCCGCTGACCCATCTGGCGTTCCGGATCTCCCGGAACTGCAGCCACGGTGACCGGCCGGTCAGGTTCGGCACCTTGAGCGGCCGGCCGCCGAGATGGCGGGCGAACACACCCTCGAGCAGTCGAAACCCCTCCTCGGTCTCCAGCCGGTCGAGGCCCAGCCCCTCCCAGGTCCCGGGGCTGCACTCCACGATGAACGTGCTGGTCGTGCCCGAGGAGGGATAGGCGTGGCACCAGATCCAGCCGGCTGCCGTGCGTTCGAACGCGAAGGTGAAGCCCTCCAGCACCCGATCGGTGCCCAGCCACGCGTAGCGGTTCCGGCCGGCCCGGATCGTGGTGCCGAAGACCTCCGGGCGGGCCGTCCTGACGGCGCTGCCGGCGCCGTCCGCGGCGACGACGAGATCCGCGTCGAGGGCGGCGAGATCCTCCACGGGGTGCTCGTACCGCAGATCCACGCCGAGCTCGACCGCGCGTTCGGCCAGGACGGCGAGCATCCGGCTGCGGTCGATGCTGTAGCTGTAGAGACCACCGAGGTGTGCAGGGCGGCCGGCCCCGATGTGGATGCGTTCGGTCCGACAGGTGCGGGCTGCGCCGCGCAGCCGCCGCGCACTCACCGGATCGGCGGCATGGAGATCATCGAAGAAGTCGGCACTGAGGACGACGGCCCAGCCGTGGGTGGCACCTGCCGCATTGCGTTCGAGAACGGTGACGTGATCATTCGGATGAGCGAGTTTTCGGATGATCGCGAAATAGAGCCCGGCCGGGCCCCCGCCGATGCACGCAATTCTCATGTCGCCCCGGTTCCGCCTTGATCACCAGGTCCGATTCGGTCGCCTGCCACGGTTGAGTTAGTCTAGAGAGATAACTCACGGTGACGAACACGGGTCCTTCAGATGTATTCCGAACGCTCGTGAGAAGCAAGGACAGGAGAGCCATGCGAGCGATCATTCTGGCCGCGGGTCGAGGTCTCCGGCTGGCGGAGGGCACCTCGCGCAGCGAACCCAAGTGTCTTCTGCGCTTCGCGGGCATGACGCTGCTGGAGCGACACCTGCGGCTGCTGGGCGACCAGGGCGTCGACGAGGTGGTGCTGGCACTCGGGTACGACCACGCACGGGTCGAGGACGAACTCGCCGGCTGGGCACTCGACCGGCGTCCCACCGTCGTCCTCAACGACCGCTTCGATCTGGGCAGCATCCTGACCGTGCACACGGTCGCCCCGGCGCTGACGGCGGGTGGCGACGTGCTGCTCATGGACGCGGACGTGCTCTACGACGCCAGGGTGCTCGCCCCCCTGGTCGCGGTGTCCGGCTGCAACGCCGTGCTCGTGGACCGCTCCTTCGAACCGGGCGACGAGCCGGTCAAGGTCCTGGTCCGGGACGGGGTGCCGCTGGAGCTCAGCAAGCGCCCCGCCGAGGGGATCGCGTACGACTCGGTCGGTGAGTCGGTCGGCTTCTTCCGGTTCGCCGAGGACGCCGCCCGCGGGCTCGCGCAGATCGTCGCCACGGCCGTCGACGCCGGGCACGCCGATCGTCCGCACGAGGACGCCGTACGGGACCTCATCCAGGGCGGCCACCACCCGTTCGTCGCCGTCGACGTGACCGGTGCGCCCTGGACGGAGATCGATTTCCCGGCCGACATCGATCGGGCCGGGCAGGTCGTCCTTCCCCGACTGCGCCCGTTCGCGGCCGCGTCCTGACTCCCTGAAGAGGCACCCGATGTTCCTGCTGAACCCCGGCCCGGTGACGCTCACCGAGCGTGTCCGGACGAGCCTGCTGCAGCCCGACCTGTGCCACCGCGAGCCCGAGTACTCCGACCTGCAGGACGAGGCACGCCGGCGGCTGCTCGCGGTGTACGGGCTCGACCCGGCCGAGTGGGCCGCCGTGTTGCTGACCGGGTCCGGCACGGCCGCGGTCGAGAGCATGGTCAGCTCGCTGGTGCCCGCCGACGGCCGCGTGCTGGTCGTCGAGAACGGCGTCTACGGCGAGCGGATGACCGCCATCGCGCGCTGCTACGGGATCCCCCACGATGCCCTGCACGGCGACTGGCTGCAGGAGCCGGATCCCGATGAGCTGGCCGCGCGGCTCGACGCCGCACCGGGGTACACCCACGTCGCTGTCGTTCATCACGAGACGACCACCGGCCGGCTCAACGATCTGGCCGCGATCGGCCGGGTCTGCCGGGCGCGGGGCGTCCGGTTGCTCGTGGACGGGGTGAGCAGCTTCGGTGCGGAGGAGGTGGCCGTCACCGACGGGCTGGACGCGATCGCGGGAACGGCGAACAAGTGTCTCCACGGGGTCCCGGGGGTGGCCTTCGTCGTGGTGCGCCGGGCGGCGCTGGCCACCGCCGTCGGTCGCACGTACTACCTCGACCTGGCCCGCGCCGCCCACCTGCAGGACGAACGGGGAACGCCGTTCACCCCGGCCGTCCACGTCCTGTACGCGCTGGTCGAGGCGCTGCGCGAGTTCGAGCAGGACGGCGGATGGCATGCGCGCGGCGCCCGGTACCGCACGTACGCCGACCGCGTCGCCAGCTGCCTGCGGGCCGTCGGGGTGCAGGGCCTGCTCCCCGACGGCGTCTCGTCGGCCGTGCTGCGGGCCTACCGGTTGCCGCCCGGCGTCGGGTACGCGGCGCTGCACGACGCGCTCAAGGCCCGGGGCTTCGTCATCTACGCCGGGCAGGGCGCGCTGGCGGCGGAGATCTTCCGCATCTCCACGATGGGCGACCTGCACCCCGACGACATCGAGCGGCTCGCCGCTGCGCTCACCGACGCGCTGTCGGTGCGCGTGCGGGCCGGCCGGTGACGGCGGTGCGGGTCACCAGCCCGGCGCCGCGGGCGGCGTGGGAGTCGCTGGTGCGGTCGGACCCGACCGCGGTGGTCGGGCAGTCGCCGAAGTGGCGCGACGCGGTGGTCGCCGGTGGCCGGTACGACGACGCGAGCGTCCACTACGCGTTCCCGTCGGGACGCGAGGTGGTGCTGCCGCTGGCCCGGCCGCGGTGGCAGCCGTCGTGGGCCACCGTCGTCTCGTCGTGGCCGCAGGTCTGGGGCATCGGCGGCCCCCTCACCTCGGACGGCACGATCTCGCCCGCCGAGGCCGCGACGGTGCTGGCCGACGCGGAGCGGCGCGGCACGCTCGCGTCCGGGATCACGCTGAGCCACGCCGCCGATCCCACCTGGCTCGGCGCGGCCGGCCGGTTCGAGGTCGAGGACCTCGGCTGCTACGTCCTGGACCTCGACGGCGGCTTCGACGAGGTCTGGCAGAAGCGGTTCCGCGGCACCGCGCGCACCGCCGTGCGCAAGGCGGAGCGGTCGGGGCTGGAGGTCGAGGTCGGCCGTTCGGGACGGCTGCTGGGCGTCTACGCGCACCTGCACGAGATGTCCGTCCGGAGACGGGCCGCCGCGCTGGGCGAACCGGTGTGGCTCAGCCGGCTGCGGATGGGCCGGGTCAGCTCCACCCCGCGGCAGCTGGCCCTCGTCGCCGCCCAGTTCGGCGAGGAGTGCGCCACCTGGGTGGCCCGCCGGGACGGCACGCCCGTCGCGGCGATCGTGGTGCTCACCAGCGGCACCCAGGCCAAGTATTGGCGGGGCGCGATGGACAAGGACCTCGGTACGCCGGTGCGGGCCAACGACCTCCTGCAGCGCCTGGCGATCGAGGAGGCGTGCAAGGACGGGTACCGCTGCTACGACATGGGCGGGGCGCACCCGGGGTCGCCGCTCGCCGTCTACAAGACCAAGCTCGGGGCGGCACCGCACCACACCCACGAGCTCCGCGCCCGCCGCGCCCCGGCCCGCCTCGCGCACACCGCGCGGCTGCGGACCGAGACGCTGGTGAAGAACGCCATGGGCCTCGACGACATGTGAGGTCACTCCCGCACCCGTGCGGCCACCACGAACAGCAGCATCGTCGACGCCGTGACCAGCCCCGCCGCCGTCCACGAGTACAGGACGAGATCGTGGCGCAGCAGCACGAGCACCGACACCGCCGCCACGACCGGGGCGATGATCGCGCGCCAGGTGACCAGCGCGCGGCTGGCCCCTGAGGTCACCATCGTCCGGGTCGCCGCCCGGCCGAACGCCGAGGCTGCGGCGAAGACCGCCACCGGGAGGACCACGGGCGCGGCGATCGCCCAGGACGGCCCGAGCACGCTCTGCCCCAGCGGGACCGGAACCAGCGTGAGTGCCCCGCCGATGACCAGCGCCAGCACCGCGATCCAGCCGAACCTCCACGACACCCACCGGAGCTTGCCGGCTGCCGAGCGTTCGAGGTCGCGCATCTGCGGAAGCACGGTCAGGCTGACGGCGAGCGCGAGGGCATTGATCGGGCCCATCGTGGTCTGCGCCAGCCGGAAGCCACCGAGCACCGTCGCGGAGAGGAACACCGCGGTGAGCAGCGTCAGGGCCTGGTCGAGGCCGGTGGAGATGAGGTAGTCGCCGGCCAGGTTGGCGGTGACCCGCAGCGGCCATCGTCGCTCCCACCGGGTCCAGCGTCGCGACCAGGGTGGCAGCACCGTCAGCGCGGCCACCGTGGGGCCGACCCCCAGGCCGCAGGCCGCGACGAAGAGCCCGAGATGCAGCGCCACGGCCACCGCGACCCACACGGTCGCCACGACGAAGGCGACGGCGTCACCGGGCAACAGCTTCCGGTAGGCCGATCTGCCCAGGTAGTGCATCCGCACGGCGTCCCAGAACAGGCTGCCGGGCAGCGTGACCGCGACCGCGAGAACGCCGGCCCGGACGTCACCGGACGTGGGCAGCGCGAGCAACGCCACGACGGTGCCGGAGACCCCGCCGCACACCAGGACGACGGTGCGCAGCTCGGCCACGGGCCTCGTCGGGTCCGCGGTCCGGTCGAGCAGCACCGGCATCAGTACCGCCGCGTTGGCGACGCCGACGCAGAACAGCAGTACGAGCTGGACCGAGGCGAACACGCCGAACGGTGCGGGGTCCAGCGCCCGGGCGGCCAGCACCAGCACGACCGCGTTGCCGATGCTGACGACGGCCTGGTTCGGGGCCGCCGACGCGGCGATCCGGGCCATGACCGTCGGCGCGGCACCACGGCTCACGGCAACCCTGGCCCCTTCCCGATGTGCGCCATCAGCCTGAGCCCGACCTCGGCCGGGCCGACCGACGGGCGGGGCAGGTCGGAGGGGGTCCCCGGACGGATCGAGACGCACGCGAACCGCGGCCCGGCGCCGGGCGCCGCATCGAACAGGTCGTCGACCACGGACGCGTGGCCGCCCTCCATCGCCGTCGGGTAACCGCACGCGGCCGCGACGCCCGCGAACGACACGTGGGGCGAGACCGTGGCCTGTCCGCCGGTCGACTCGTGGACCGCGTTGTCGAGCAGGAGGTGCGTCAGGTTCGGCGGCCCGTAGGTCCCGACGGTGGCGAACGCGCTCATCCGCATCAGCGCCGCGCCGTCCCCGTCGACGGCCACGACGTGCAGATCGGGCCGTGCGAGCGCCAGGCCGAGCGCCAGCAACGCCACGCACCCCATGGAGCCCACCATGTAGAGCTGGTTGGGGCGGTCGGCCAGGGCGTAGAGCTCACGCCCGCAGTATCCGGTGGACGCCAGCACGACCGTCGTCGCCTCCGGGGTACGGGCCACCAGGCGTTCGAGCGCCTCCCGCCGCGACGGCAGCGGCGACGCCGGCCGGGCGCCTCCGGGCCACGGCGACGTGGCGGAGCGGGGCGCGATGGCACCGGCACCCTCGCGCAGCGGGTGGGGCGCCACGCTCTTCTTCCGCATGACGAGCGCGTACGGGCGCCCGGCGGTGTCCATGTGCGTGAGCGCGCGGTCCAGAGCGGGAGCGACGCCGTCGTCGGAGGTGGGGAACGGCTCCCACGGGATCTCCATCCTCTCCAGCAACGCCGGGGTGATGCGTCCCATCAGCTCGTGCTGCGGTTCGTCGGGGGATCCCGGTTCGCCCCGCCAGGTGACGATCACCAGCTGCGGCAGCCGGAAGGTCCAGGTGAGCGACGTCAGGGGGCTCACGGCGTTGCCGAGGCCGGAGTTCTGCAGCATCGTGACGGCCCGCGCACCGCCGAGCGTCGCCCCGGCGCCGATCGCTACGGCGTCACCCTCGTTGGCCGCGGAGACGTAGTGCACCGACTCGTCCTGCAGGACGTGGTTGATGAACGGCGTGAGGAACGAGCAGGGCACGCCCGCATACCGGTCGAACCCGCGTGCGCGAGCCTGCTCGACGAAGGTCCCGGCTTCGATCACCATGGGCTCCTGTACCGCGTGTGTCCGTCAGACCGCGAAGACCGCGGCGCGGTCGACGTCGAGCAGGTCGTTGACCCCGCGCCAGTGACCGTGGATGTAGAGGACCTCGACCGTCGCACCGCGGTCGACCAGCGCGTTGAGGAGATCGGGCATGTCGAGCCGGTCGAAGTCAGGACGCCGGCGCAGTTCTTCCAGCGTGGTCACGAGCTTCGCACCCCCGGTGCCGCGCACGCCCAGCAGCCCGATCCACCGACCCTCGGTGGCGACCGAGGGATCGTCCGAGATCCGCCTCAGCAGCACCGGTGGCCCGAAGAGCGCGCGCTCGTCCGGCGCGGAGCAGCCGGCGAAATCGCGCACGGTGTCGTCCGACGTCACCACGGGCGCCGAGTCCACCACGACGCAGAACTCGGCTTCGTTGTCGAGCAGGTCGCGGAGGATGTAGCCGCGCAGCAGCAGGTCACCGTAGGAGATCACGGCGTCGCCGCCGAGTGCTCCGGCGGCGGTGGCGAGCGACTCCAGCTCGCCGGACTCGGCATGACGCGGATTCACCACCAACTTCAGGCCGGTGGTGTCAATGGTGTCGGCGCGGTAGCCGCCGACCACCGTGATGTCGTTGATCCCATGGGTCTTGAGCGCGTCGACCATCCAGCGCAGCAACGGCTTGCCGGCGATCGGCAGCATCACCTTGGGCCGGTCCTCGGTCAGGGCGTGGAGCCCGCTGCCGCGGCTGGCGGCCAGCACCACCGCCGAGCGCGTGGGGTGTGCGGCGCCGAGATAGCGGCGCTCGGCCATGGCGTACTCGTCGGCGCCCTGCAGCCGGAAGATCTCCCCGACCGGCGCCACCCGGTCCTCCACTGTCACCAGCGACCCGCTCTCGAAGATCTCCTTCGCCACGTCCTGCATGGCCGACGCCGCGGCACGCACGAGGTGGTTGGCCCAGATCACGACGTTGATGCCGGCGTCGCTGAAGACGTGCGTGGGGGTGCTGTAGTACTTCGTGGGCACGATGACCAGCGGCGCCCGCCCCGCCCATTCGGCGGCGAACCGCAGGATCTCGTCCGCCTTCGAGCTCTTGCTGTGGATCAGGATCGCGTCGGCCCCGGCGGCCCGGTAGGCCTCGGCACGACGCAACGCCTCGTCCAGGCCCCAACCGGCGATCAGTGCCTCGACCCGGGCGACGATCGTGAAGTCCGGATCGGTCTGCGAGTCCTTCCCCGCCTTGATCCGCCCGCAGAACTCGTCGACCTCGGCGAGTGGCTGGCGCTCGCCGTCGATGAAGCTGTTGGTCTTGGGGAACTGCTTGTCCTCGATGCAGACGCCGGCGACGCCGCGCTGCTCGAGCTTGCGCACCAGCCTCCGGACGTTGTTGAAGTTCCCGAAACCGGTGTCGCCGTCGAGCAGGATCGGGAGGTCGCCCGCGTCGGCCATGAACTCCACGACGTCGACGATCTGCGACCAGCTGGCCTCGTTGTTGTCGCGCACCCCCAACTGGGCGGAGATAGCCAGGCCGGAGGCCCAGATGCCACCGAACCCGGCCTCCCGCACGATCCGCGCCGAGAGGCCGTTGTGGGCTTCCATGAGGAAATCGAGCCCCGGCGACGTGACGAGCACCCGCAGCTGCGCCGCCCGGGACGGGAGCACGCCCGGGCCGGTCGGGGCCGGCATCTCAGCTACCTGACCGGGTGCTGGTCGGGCGCCACGTCCGGCGGTCGACGATCGCGCCGTCGTCCAGGTAGCTCCAGCCCGGGTCGGGAGTGCGCCAGTCGCCGTAGTTGAGCTCGAAGAGCTTCTCGTGGTCGACGGGTTTGAGCCAGGTGCGACCGAGGAAGTCGAACGACTCCAGGTCCTGCTGGGCGAGGTGCGCGACCATCTGGCACGGACCGCCGGGGCCCGTTCCGTAGAGGTGGTACCGCTCCGCGGAGCCGTCGACGTCGTCGAGCCGGAAGAACTCGAACAGGGCGCCCCGACGGATGAGTACCCGCTCGGTCCGCTCGCCGTCGTTGTTCCAGAACGAGAACCACGGCCGGAACCCGGCCGCAAGCAGTGCCGGCATCGCGTCGTCGAGGTGGTGGTCGTCGGCCGCGCGGTAGAAGAAGTCCGCGTCGCCGGTGTCGGACGGGATCAAGCGGCCTTCGCGGGCCCATCCGAGCAGCATGCCGCCCCACACCCAGTAGCGGTGGCCCATTGCGGTGCCGGCGAGGACGTCGTTGAGCAGCTGCAGATCCTCGGTGAACTGCCGTCTCCGGCGTCGCTGCACGGCCGGAGGGACGAGGTGCAGCCTGGCCAGCAGGCGATCCACCTGCGGCATCACCACGTCGCGGAGGGCAACCGCCTCGTTGCCCGGCGTACGTCGGACCATGCGGTCGAGAGCAGCGTTGCGGAGCTGCCGGGAAATGCCGTCCCTGACCGAACTGATCGAATTCGGCAGCACGCGGACACTTGTCACCCGACCCTCCCGACCCCGTCGGAAGGTGACGGCACGGTGAACAGAAGGAGTCGTCGCATTGTACGGACGATATCGCACAGGTGTCATGCGAGCGCGGATCGCGACCCGGCTTTACCGTCCTCTTGCACTGCCTTCGGCAGAAGTGGATCACATGCGCAGCCCCTACCCGTGGAGCGAAGATCATAAGCGACCTGCTGGCCTCCCCCGCCGCGTTGTAACAGTTCTTGATCCGCATCCGAAATGCGTCCGGAGCACGTATCGGTGTTCGCCACCAATTGTCGTCGACCGTGAGGCATGTCCGCCGTGGAGCAACTGAGAGTCCGGGTGATCCGGACCACAGCGGAACTCGACGGTCTCGCGAGCGCCTGGGGCGAGCTGATGGAACACGTCCCGGACGGGACCGTGAGCCAGACGTTCCTGTACTCCCGCACGGCGTGGACGAGCATCCACGAGCCGCGCGGCGGAGGGCTGGCCGTCATCATCGTGTGGCAGGGAGACGAGCTCCTCGTGGTGTGGCCCCTGCACGTCGAGCGACGCAGGGGCTACACCCTGGCCACGCATCTCGGGAACACCAGCAGGCAGGAGTACGCGTACCCGGCGGTCCGACCGTGCGGGCGCGCACCCGAAGCACTGGCGAGAGCCACGGACGCGGCACGCCGACTGGCCGACGTACTGGCCGTCCACCACGTCCCGGACGGGCCCCTACCGATGACCGGCAGCCGCATGCTGCGGTCCCTGGCCTACCGGACGTCGACGACATCGCACGTCGCGTGCCTGCCCGACAGCGGCGGCTTCGACGCCTGGCTGATGACGAGACCGCAGAAGCTCCGCTGGGAGATACGCCGTAACCGGAAGCGCCTCGACCAGGCGGGGGCGGTCGAGTTCGTCACCTCCGACGCCGACCCCGCCGACGGGCACCGCGCCATCGGGTGGATCTTCCACCACAAGGCGGCGTGGCTGGCGAAGAGGAGGCTGCAACGCCCCTGGATCACCGACGGCGCGGCCGAGGGGTTCTTCCACGATCTCCTCGAGGCGACCGCTCCGAAGGACTCGCTGCGCCTGCTCGTCGTCGGGGTGAAGCTGGACGGCCGGTTCGTCTCCGCCTCGATCTGCTATCGATCACCGAGGGCGCTCGAGGGCTTCATGATCGCCACCGACGACGACGCCTCCAAGCTCGCCCCCGGCAACGTCCTCATGGAGGAATGCGTCAGGCACGCCTTCGAGATGGGGTGCGATTTCGACTTCCGGATCGACCCGTTCGACTACAAGCTGCGATGGACCGACGAGCAGGTGGCGCGCCACTCGCAGCTGTTCCCGTGCACGGTGAGGGGCGTTCCCCACGTCCTGATCCACCACCTGGGGGATGCCTACGGTGCACTCAGGAAGACGGTGATCGCCAGGGTGTCCGAACGGCTTCCGACGGCCGCTCGGGCCACCCACGCGCACGAACCGTTGTCGTCGGTCGCGCGGGCGGCGGCCGGGGACTGCGCGGCGATCCTCCGCCGGCAGCATCGGTAACCTACCTGCTACGGTAACCATCCAGTTACCGATTGCTCCGTTGCTGATCGAGGGAGTCCCATGCGGCACTACGAGGCGACATCCGTGATCTCCGCGAACCCCGACACCGTGTGGGACGTGCTCTGCGACGGCCGCCACTGGCCGGACTGGGACTCCGGCGTGGACGCCGTCGAGGGCACGATCGCCCCGGGCAAGAAGATCACCATCCGGTCGCAGGCCGCGCCTGGCCGCGCCTTCCCGGTCACGGTCACCGCGTTCGAGCCGCCGCACCGGCTGCGGTTCACCGGCGGCATGCCGCTCGGCCTCTTCCGGGGCGTGCGCACCTACGAGGTCTCCCCCGACGCCGACGGGGGCACCGCCTTCCGCGTCCGCGAGGAGTACACCGGCCCGCTGCTGGGCCTCATCTGGCGCTCGATGCCCGATCTCGGGCCGTCCTTCACCCAGTTCGCCGCCGGGATCAAGCAGCGGGTCGAGGCCGGCGGGTGAGCCGGTGACCGGCCCGCGACCCGCCGGGGACCCGTTCGAGGCACTCGGCGACGCCAACCGGCGCAGGATCCTGCGCCTGCTCAGCACCGGCGACAAGCCGGTCGCCGAGATCGCCGCGGCGATGACCATCAGCCGCCCTGCGGTGTCGCGGCACCTGCGGCTGCTCAAGGACGCCGGGCTGGTCGCCGAGCAGGCCCGCGGCACCCGCCGGATCTACCACCTGCAGGAACAGGGGATGCATGCCGTGAAGGCCTATCTCGAGGACGTCTGGGGGGAAGCCGGCGCCCGCTTCCGGCTCCTGGCCGAGAACACCGCGTCGAGCGACCCGGACCCCCGGACATGAGCGACCACCCGACCGGCCCGTTGACGATCGAGCTCGACCTCGACTGTCCCGCCGAGCACGCGTTCACCGTCTGGACCACGCGCATCGGCTCCTGGTGGCCGGCCGACCACACCGTCTCCGGCCGTCCCGAGCAGATCGTGCTGCAGGGCCGCGTCGGCGGGCGGATCTTCGAACGCACCAGCGAGGGCGTCGAGCACGACTGGGGCCGGGTCACGACCTGGGAACCTCCCACCCGGCTGGCCTACACCTGGCACATCGGCAGCGCCGCCGAGGCCGCCACCGACGTCGAGATCCGATTCCGTCCCCACGGCGACGACGCCTCCCGCGTCCAGATCGCCCACAGCGGCTGGGAACGACTCGGCGCCGCCGGCGACGGCGGGCGCGACCGCAACGAGCACGGTTGGGCCGGTCTGCTGCCCCACTTCGTGACGGCGGCCACGGGCTGATCACACCGGCCTGATCACGCCGGGCCGGGCCCGACGGGTGGACAGGTCGACCGCCGACGTGGACGGGACCTTCGGCCGTACCCCCCACGGCGCCGATCCGGCACCGTCGACGGGACACCGGTAGCAAGCCGGATGGAACAACGTTCCGGACGTGATGATGAAGGTTCCCAGCGCTCTCGGGCTGACCTCCGAGCAGGTCGAGGACCTGCTCGGAACGGCCGGCCGTGCACCCTCGCTGCACAACACGCAGCCCTGGCGGTTCCGACTCGCACCGCAGCTGATCGAACTGCACTGCGATCCGACGCGGGCCCTGCCGGTGATCGATCCCTCCGGTCGGGAGATGCGCATCGCCTGTGGAGCGGCCCTGTTCAACCTCCGCCTCGCCCTGCACGGTCTCGACATCCGACCGACCGTCACCATCCTCCCGGACCCGGGCCGCCCGACCCTCATCGCGACGATCCGCCACGGCGGCCACAAGCTCGCCACTCCCGCACAGCGTGAGCTGCTTCATGCGGTGCCCCGACGCCGGACGAACCGGCAACCCTTCTCCGGCTCCGAACCGACCCCCGGCGAGCTGCAGGCCCTGCGGCGGGCCGCGCTCGACGAGGGGGCCTGGTTGCACGTCGTCGAGGAGGTCGGTGAGCGGGACCGGCTGCAGCAACTGGGCGCGCAGGCCCACCGCCGGCAGATGGACGACCCCGCGTTCCGGGAGGAGATCCAGCGCTGGACCGGCACCGGCCCCGAACGCGACGACGGCGTCCCCGCCGCCGCGGGAGGCCCGCTGCCCGCGCCCCAGCGGCGCTGGGTGATGCGTGACTTCCGCCGCCCCGGTGCCACCGACGCACCCCGGACGTCCGATTTCGAGGAGCATCCCGTGATCGCGGTGCTCACCGCGCACCTGACCGGCGACCGGGCAGACGTCCAGGTGGGGCAGGCGTTGGAGCGGGTCCTGCTCGCCGCCACCGTGGACGGGCTGGCGGTGTCGTTCCTCTCGCAGGTCGTCGAGGTCCCGAGCACCCGGGAACAACTGCGCAGGCTCGTGGGTGGGACCCGTCCGCCGCAGGCCGTGCTCCGGATCGGCCGGGGGTATCCGGTGATCGCCACGCCGCGCCGCCCGGTCGCGGATCTCGTCGACGCCGAGCTCGACGACACCGACCATGACGACACCGGTCACGACGACACCGCCCGCGAGCTGACGGCCGTCGACCACGGAACGGACCCGCGATGACGACGAACCTGGTGCGGGCGGTGGAACGCGCGGTCCGGGCGCCCTCGGTCCACAACACCCAGCCGTGGCGTTGGCGCATCAGGGCGGACGCCGTGGAGCTGCACGCCGACCCGGGCCGGCAGCTCGACGCCACCGACCCCGATCGCCGCGACCTCGTCATCAGCTGTGGCGCCGCCCTGCACCATCTGCAGGTCGCGCTGGCCGCGGCCGGGGCGGCGGTCACGGTCACCCGGCTCCCGGATCAGGAGAACCGCGACCATCTGGCCACCGTCACGATCCGCCCGGGACGCCCCGACACCGCGGCCGCCGCGCTGAGCCCCTCGATCGAGCGGCGCCGGACCGACCGGCGGCGGATGAGCCACACCGCCCTGACCGCCGCAGAGGTCGGAACCCTTGTCGGCATCGCCGACCGGGCCGACGCCGACCTCGTGCCCGTGGCGTCCCCGGCGGCCCGGGACCTGCTCACGGCACTGATGGTCGAGGCATCCCACCGTCAGGCCTTCGTCCCCGGTTACGCCGCCGAACTGCGCATGTGGACGGGTCGGTACGCCGGATCCCGCGACGGGGTACCCCGGGCGAGCGTGGCGCCGCCGCCGGTCGGCCTCCTCGACCCGACGCCGCTCCGTGCCTTCCCGCACGGGCTGCTGTCCCAGCCCCGGGACCGGTCCGGGCCGCGCGCCCCGGACGACGCCGCATCACTGCTGGCCGTCACGACCCCGGGCGACGACGTCATCGACCACCTCCGTGCCGGGGAGACCCTGAGCGCCGTGCTGCTCACCGCGACCCGGCTGGGGTTCGCCACCACGCCGTTGAGCCAGGCCGTCGAGGTGCGGGCGACCCGCGAGCTGATCCGTCGCACCGTTCTGCACGTGCCCGAGCACCCGCAGATCCTGCTGCGCGTCGGCCGTCCGGCGGCTCTCGCCGACGACCTCCCCGAGACCCCGCGGCGCGGGCTGGGCGCTGTCCTCATGCCGCGGTGAGCAGGGCCGGAGGTCCCGTCGGAAGGGGTCGTCCGGCCGCTCCGCAGGCCGGGCGATCGGCGTACGTTCGGCCCCGTGACCATCTCCGTGTTCCTGCTCGACGACCACGAGATCGTCCGCCGCGGCATCGCCCAGCTGCTCGAGACCGAGGACGACATCGAGATCGTGGGCGAGGCCGGCACCGCTGCCCAGGCCGTGGCCCGCATCCCCGCTCTGCGTCCCGACGTCGCCATCCTCGACGTCCGACTCCCCGACGGCGAGGGCATCTCCGTGTGCCGCGACGTCCGCTCCGCGGTCACACCGCCTCCGGCGTGCCTGATGCTCACCTCGTACTCCGACGACGAGGCGCTGTTCGGCGCGATCATGGCCGGCGCGTCGGGATACCTGCTCAAACAGGTCGCCGGGGTGGACCTGGTCGGAGCGGTGCGCACCGTCGCCGGAGGCGGATCACTGCTCGACCCCCGGGCCACCACCGCCGTCCTGGCCCGGCTGCGCGCCGGTGACGACCCGGTCGACCCCCGCTACGAGTCGCTGAGCCCGCAGGAACGCCGCATCCTCGGCCTCATCGCCGACGGGCTCACCAACCGCCAGATCGGTGCGGAGATGTACCTCGCCGAGAAGACCGTCAAGAACTACGTCTCGTCGCTGCTGCACAAGCTCGGCTTCGCCCGCCGTACCGAGGCCGCCGTCTACGCCACCGAGCTGCGCCGCGACGGCACCGCATCCCGCTGACCCGCTGACCCGATGGGCCGCCCTCGGTCCAGGGGACCCCGCCGGCTCAGCCGCGTGCCGTCCCCGGCGGTTCCAGCACGTCCACCGGCCCCGACGTCCGCACGGACGACGTGACCCCGGACCCCGCCGCCGCCTCGGCCGCGAAGTCGGGGATCCGCTCCCCACCGACGGTGTGCAGGTCGAAGATGGCCGTGCGGATCTCGCGCACCGTCGTGTCGAGCTCCTCCACCGCATGCCCGATCCGCTCC
Source organism: Mycobacteriales bacterium (assembly GCA_038231335.1). GTDB lineage: Bacteria > Actinomycetota > Actinomycetes > Mycobacteriales > Pseudonocardiaceae > Pseudonocardia. The sequence goes on along the minus strand of JBBRLM010000029.1, from coordinate 63,196 downwards.
TGCACCACCGGGTCGTCGGTTCGCCGCAGCGTGCTCTGCAGCTGCAGGCCGGTGGCGAACAACCGTTGGATGACGTGGTCGTGCAGGCCGCGGGCGATCCGGTCACGGTCGGCGAACACGTCGAGCTGACGCTGGGCGCGGTTCTTCTCCCCCAGCTCCAGCGCGAGGGTCGTCTGCTCGGCGAACGACGTCAGCAGCGGCACCTCGTGCTGCTGGAACCGCGGGCCGCCCGTCCGGCGCAACGCCAGGAGCACCCCGGTGACGGTGTCCTGGGAGCGCAGGGGCACCGCGAGCGTCGGCCCGTAGCCCGGCGCCAGCGTCGTGGGAGCGTCGGTGGCGAGCACCGCGACGCGGCCCTCGACGACCTCCCGCAGCAGCGGGTCCCCGGCGTCGAGCGGGCGCCCGAGCAGGCCGAGCGGGTCGGGGCCGCACTCCGCCCGGACGACGAACTCGCCGTCGTCGGGGCCCGGGCCCAGCACGATCAGGGTGGCGTCGGAGCCGGTGAGCTCGAGGGTGCGCTGGGCGATCAGCCGCAGTGCGTCCGCGTCGCTCGTGCCGGCCAGCAGCTCCGACCGGATCTCCGCCGACGCCTCCAGCCACTGCTGCCGCAGCCGGGTCTGCTCGAACAGGTCCGCGTTCTGCACGGCGATCCCGGCCGCGGCGGCGAGCGCCTCGACGATCACCTCGTCGGCCGGGGTGAACTCCGCGCCGCCCCGTTTCTCGGTGAGGTAGAGGTTGCCGAACACGGCGTCGCGGACACGCACCGGGACCCCGAGGAACGTCCGCATCGGCGGGTGGTTGGGCGGGAAGCCCGCGGACGCCTCGTGCTCGGCGAGGTCGGGCACGCGCAGCGGCCGCGGATCGAGGATCAGCTGCCCCAGCAGGCCCCGCCCCTCGGGCAGCGCGCCCATCCGGGACCGGGTCCCGGGGTCCACACCGATGTGCAGGAACCGCGCGATCCCGCCGTCCGGGCCCAGCACCCCCAGCGCCCCGTAGCGCGCGTCGACGAGATCGGCGGCCGACTGCACGATGCGCCGCAGGATGGTGTCGAGGTCGAGTCCCTCCCCGACGGCGATGACGGCGTCCAGCAGGCCCTGCATACGGTCCCGGGTCGCGACGATCTCGGCGATCCGCTCCTGCACCTCGCGCAGCAGCTCGTCGAGACGGAGGCCGGTCACGAGGTTCGACCCACGCTCCGCCATGCCGCGCAGCCAATCACGGACAGGTACTCCCGGCGAAGGGACTGTTGGTCCCGGTGTGATGGGGACTCTCGGCCCTGATGCCACCGGAGGGCACCGGCGGAGGCTCCTCCCGGACGGCCGGAGTCCCGGTCACCCGAGCCGGAGGAGCCCATGAACCTCGACCTCGCACGCTGGCAGTTCGCGATCGTCACCGTGTACCACTTCCTGTTCGTTCCGCTGACGATCGGGCTGTCGGTGCTCGTCGCGGGCATGCAGACGGCCTGGGTCCGCTCCGGCGACGACCGCTACCTGCGGATGACGAAGTTCTGGGGCAAGCTGTTCCTGATCAACTTCGCGATGGGCGTGGTCACCGGGATCGTCCAGGAGTTCCAGTTCGGCATGAACTGGAGCGACTACAGCCGCTTCGTCGGCGACATCTTCGGCGCCCCGCTGGCCATCGAGGGCCTGCTGGCGTTCTTCCTGGAGTCCACGTTCCTCGGGCTGTGGATCTTCGGCTGGGACCGCCTGCCCAAGAAGGTGCACCTCGCGTGCATCTGGACGGCGTCCATCGGCACGATGCTCTCGGCGTACTTCATCCTCGCCGCGAACTCCTGGATGCAGCACCCGGTCGGCTCCGTCGTCAACAACGCCCGTGGCCGCGCGGAGCTCACCGACTTCGGGGCCGTGCTCACCAACTCCACGGCCGTCGGCGCGTTCACGCACACGATCACCGCCTGCTTCGTCACCGCCGGCATGTTCGTGCTCGCGATCAGCGCCTGGCATCTCGCCCGTGGCCAGCACACCGAGGTGTTCCGGCCGTCGCTGCGGATCGCGCTGGTCACGGTGCTGATCGCCAGCATCGGCGTCGTGTTCACCGGTGACCTGCAGGCGCGGCTGATGACCCAGCAGCAGCCGATGAAGATGGCCGCCGCCGAGGCGCTCTACGACACGACGGCACCCGCCTCGTTCTCGGTGTTCACGATCGGCTCGCTCGACGGGTCGAAGGAGGTCTGGAGCCTCCGCGTGCCCGGGGTCCTGTCCTTCATGGCCACCGGCTCGTTCGACGGCACGGTCGAGGGCGTCAACCAGGTCCAGGCGCAGGAGGCCGCGACGTTCGGCGCCGGCGACTACACCCCGCTCATCCCGATGACCTACTGGACGTTCCGGCTCATGATCGGGTTCGGCATGCTCGCCGGGCTGATCTCACTGGTCGGCCTGTGGCTGACCCGTAAGCGGGCCACCCGGCAGGTGCCGCGCTGGTTCTACCGCGCCGCGTTCGCCGGGCTGTTCCTCCCGTTCGCCGCCAACAGCGTCGGCTGGATCTTCACCGAGATGGGCCGCCAGCCCTGGAGCGTCTACGGGGTGCTGCGCACCGCGGACGGCGTCTCGCCCTCCGTGTCGGCCGGAATGGTGCTGACGTCGCTGATCGTGTTCACGCTGCTCTACGGCGCGCTCGCGGTGGTCGACGGCGTCCTGATGGTGCGCTTCGCCAAGGCCGGCCCGCCCCCGCCCACCCCCGTCGACCCCGTGACCGACGAGCCGCGCCCGCTCGCCGTCGCCTACTAGGAGCGGATCATGGCCCTCACCGACATCTGGTTCCTGCTCATCGCCGTGCTCTGGACGGGTTACTTCGTCCTCGACGGGTTCGACTTCGGCGTCGGCATGCTGCTGACGTTCGTCGGACGCTCCGAGGCCGACCGGCGCGTCGCCATCAACACCGTCGGCCCGGTCTGGGACGGCAACGAGGTCTGGCTGATCGTGGCGGGCGGCGCGATGTTCGCGGCGTTCCCCGAGTGGTACGCCACCCTGTTCTCCGGCTTCTACCTGGCGCTGCTGCTCATCCTCGTCGCGCTGATCGTCCGCGGGGTCGCGTTCGAGTTCCGCGGGAAGATCGACAGTGATCGCTGGCGCCGCAACTGGGACGTTGCGATCGTCGCGAGCTCGGCCGTGCCGGCCCTGCTGTGGGGCGTGGCGTTCGCGAACATCGTCCAGGGCGTGCCGCTGGACGCGCGCCACGAGTTCACCGGCTCGCTGCTCACCCTGCTCAACCCCTACGCCCTGCTCGGCGGCCTGGCGACGCTGTCGCTGTTCGCCCTGCACGGCGCGGTGTTCCTCGCGCTGAAGACCACCGGCGACGTGCGGATGCGGGCCCGCGGGCTGGCCCACCGCGCCGGACTGGCCGCGATCCTCACCGGCGGCTCGTTCCTGGTCTGGACGTTCCTCGCCCACGACCGGCTCTGGACGGCGGTCCCGGTGCTCGTCGCCGCGCTGGCCCTGGTCGGGGCGGTGCTCATGACCCATCGCATGCGGGAGGGGTGGGCGTTCCTGCTGACGGCCGCCGCGATCATCGGTGTGACGGTGACGCTGTTCGGCACGCTCTACCCGGACGTGCTGCCCTCGACCACGTCCGCGGCCAACAGCCTGAACACCACCAACGCGGCCTCGACGCCGTACACGTTGACGATCATGACGTGGGTGGCCGTGGTGTTCACGCCGATCGTGCTGGTCTACCAGTCCTGGACGTTCTGGGTGTTCCGCCGGCGCATCGGCGTCCACGACATCCCGGCGGCGTCCGGCCTGCCCGTGGCGCCGACGCGATGAAGCCCCTGGAACCGCGGTTGCTCCGCCACGCCTCGGCCGCACGGCGGTTCGTCCTGCTCGCCGCCGCTGTCGCCGTCGTCACCGCGGGTCTGGTGCTCGTGCAGGCCCAACTGCTGGCCGGCGGGATCACCCGTGCGTTCCTCGGCGGGGCGGGTCTCGCCGAGCTGACGCCGGTGCTGGCCGCGCTGCTGGCCGTCGTCGCGGGCCGGGCCGTACTCGCCTGGGCCGGGGAGGTCGCCGCCCACCGGGCGTCGGCCGACGTGATCCGGCAGCTGCGGGCCCGGCTCGTGACCCACGTGCTGCGGCTGGGACCGCGGCACCGGGACCTGCCCCCGACCGCCGAGATCGCCACACTCGCCACCCGAGGCCTCGACGGCCTGGAGGGCTACTTCAGCCGCTACCTGCCCACGCTGCTCGTCGCCGCGGTCGTGCCGGCGGTCGTGGCCGCGCGCATCCTGTTCGGCGACCTGCTCTCGGGCCTCATCGTCGGGCTCACCGTGCCGCTCATCCCGATCTTCATGATCCTGGTCGGGATGCACACCGAGCGCTCCACGCAGCGGCAGTGGCGGGCGCTGGCCGTGCTCGGGCACCACTTCCTCGACCTCGTCGCCGGGCTGGACGTGCTGGTGGCGTTCGGGCGGGGCCGGCAGCAGTCCTCGCGGCTGCGCGATCTGGCCGAGCGGTATCGCCAGGCCACGATGCGCACGCTGCGGGTGGCGTTCCTGTCCGCCCTCGTGCTGGAGCTGCTCGCCACCCTGTCGGTGGCACTGATCGCCGTGTCGGTCGGCCTGCGGCTCGTCGAGGGTCGGCTCGACCTGCTCACCGGACTCGTGGTGCTGATCCTCGCGCCCGAGGTGTACCTGCCGCTGCGCGCCGTCGGCGCCCGCTTCCACGACTCGGCCGAGGGCCTGGCCGCAGCGGCCGAGGTGTTCGCGGTGCTCGAGACGCCCGAGGCCGACGGCGGGCACCGGGTGCCGGCCCCGAACCCGGCGCTCGTCCCGGTCCGCCTGGAGGAGGTCGTCGTCGAGGGCCGCGGAGGTCGGGTGCTCGACCATCTCGACCTGATCGTCGAGCCCGGCCGGATCCTCGGGGTGCAGGGGCCCAGCGGCGGCGGCAAGTCCACCCTGGTCGACCTCCTGCTCGCCCTGCGCACCCCGGACGCCGGCCGGGTCACCGTCGGCGGCGTCGATCTCGCCGACGTCGACCGCGACGCCTGGCTGCACCGGGTCGCCTGGGTGCCGCAGCAGCCCGTGCTGCTCGCGGGCACCGTCTCCGACAACATCCGGTTGGGCCACCCGTTCGCCCCCGCCGATCTGGTGGAGTCCGCCGCCGCGCTCGCCGCGCTGGACGTGCCGCTGGACACCCCGGTCGGGGAGGGCGGCGCCGGGCTGTCCACCGGCCAGCAGCGCCGCGTCGCGCTCGCCCGCGCCGTGCTCGCCGGCCGCCCTCTACTGCTGCTCGACGAGCCCACCGAGGGCGTCGACACCGGCACGGAGGACGCGATCGTCGCCGCGCTGCCCCGCATCGCCGCGGGCCGCACCGTCGTGGTGGTGAGCCACCGCCCCGAGGTGCTCGCCACCTGCGACCGGGTGGTGACCATCGGAACCGCGACGTCGCAGGTCTCCCGGCGGGCGGCCCCGACCCCCTCGACCCCTGACGTGCCCGCCCACGCCCGCCGGGCGACGACTCCCGGCCCGGCTCCCGCCACGGGTCCGACCGGCGCGCTGCGCTGGTCGCTCGCGTCGGCCCGCGAGCAGCGCGGGCGCCTCGCGCTGGCCGTCCTGCTCGGCACGGCCGCTCTCGGCTGCGGGGTCGCCCTGACCGCCACCTCGGCGTGGCTGATCTCCGCGGCCGCACTCGAACCACCGGTGCTCACGCTGATGGTCGCGATCGTGGCCGTGCGCGCGTTCGGGCTCGGCAAGGGCGTGCTGCGCTACGCCGAGCGGCTCGTGTCGCACGACGCGGCGCTGCGGGCCGGGGCCGGCATGCGCGCCCGGATCTGGGACGAGCTGGTGCGCATCGGCCCGGCCGGCACCGCGCGGTTGCGGCGCGGCGAGCTGCTCTCCCGGCTCGTCGGCGATGTCGACGCCCAGCAGGACCTGCTGATCCGGGTCGTCGTGCCGGTCGCCTCCGCCGCCGTCGTCGGGTTGCTGACCGCCGCCGGGCTGTGGCTGGTGCTGCCCGCCGCCGGTGTCGTCACGCTGGCCGGCCTGCTCGCCGCGGCCGTCGTGGCCCCGGCCGCCACCCTGTGGGCCGCGCACCGGACCGAGCGCCGCACCGCCGCCGCCCGCGGTGATGTGCTGGCCCGCACCGTCGAGATCCTCGACGCGGCGCCCGACCTGATCGTCTTCGGTGCCGCGGCGCGCTACCACGACCGGCTCGCCACGGCCGACCGCTCCCTCGCGGCCCTGCTGCGCCGGGCCGCCACGGCCCGCGGGCTCGGCAGCGGCATCGGGGTGCTGGCCGTCGGCACCACGTCCGTCGTGGCCGTGGCCGTCGGGATCGCGGCCCTGCGCGCCGGAGCCCTGCCCGGTCCGGCGCTCGCCGTGCTGGCTCTGACCCCGCTCGCGCTCGCCGACGTCCTCGTCGGCCTGCCGGACGCCGCCGTCCGCCTGCTCACCGCCGTCCCGGCCGCGCAGCGCCTGGCCGACCTGGGGTCCGTGCCCGCGACCGTCGCCGACCCCGCGCGTCCGGCCGGCGTCGCTCCCCCGGCGGGCTTCACCGCCGACGGGCTCGCCGTGCGCTGGCCCGGCGCCGACCGGGACGCCGTGCGCGACGTCGACCTCGTGCTCGACGCGGGAACCCGGCTCGCCGTGACCGGGCCGTCCGGGTCCGGCAAGTCCTCGCTCGTCGCCGCCCTGCTGCGCCTGCTGGAACCCTCGGCCGGCACCGTCCGTGCCGACGGGCACGACGTGCGCGACCTGACCGGGGACGAGGTGCGCAGCGGCATCGCCTGGTGCGGCGCCCACACCCACCTGTTCGACAGCACCCTGCGCGCCAATCTGCGGCTCGCCTCCCCCGACGCCGACGACGCCGCACTCGTCGCCGCCCTGGACCGGGCTCAGCTCGGGAGCTGGCTCGACAGCCTGCCCGACGGTCTCGACACCGCGGTCGGTGAGCACGGCGGCCCCGTGTCCGGCGGCGAGCGGCAACGCCTCGGGATCGCCCGCGCCCTGCTGGCCGACCGGCCCGTCCTCGTCCTGGACGAGCCCACCGCCCATCTCGACCCCGCCACGTCGGACGCGCTGGCGGGCGAACTGCTGGCGGTCACCGAGGGCCGCACCGCACTGATCGTCACCCACCGCCCGCATCAGACGCCCGGCCTGCCCGCGCTGCGGCTCGACGGGGGGCCTCCGGCCCTGTCGACATCCGGTCACGGCGCCGGCCCCCGCGTCGGACCGAACGTCGCGCACCCGCACGGAGCGGACCGGCGGCTCGCGCTCGACCGGTAGGATGCGCCAGGTGACACCAGCGCTGAGGCTGTGTCTGCTCGGCCCGTTCACCGTCGAGGGCGAACTGTCGGCGCCCCTGCCGCCGGGGAAGGCCAGGCGGGTGCTCGCCGTGCTCGCCGAACGACGCGGTGAGATCGTCACCGTCCACGCCCTGATCGACGCGCTCTGGGAAGGCGAGCCACCCGAACGCGCCGACCGCAACGTGGCCACGCTCATCAGCCGGCTGCGCAAGGCGCTCGGCCGCGGGACCATCGACGGATCTGCGGTCGGCTACCGACTCGACCCCCGGGTGGACGTCGACCTGCACGAGGCGTCCGAGCTGGTCCAGACCGCCGAGTTCGAGCTGGCCCACGGCCACCCGGCGCTCGCCTCCACCAGCGGCGAGCAGGCGGCCAAGCTGCTGGACGCCGACACCGCGCTGGCGGACGAGCGGGACGGCGAGTGGGTACGGGCGCTGCGCGAGCGCGTTCGCATCCTGCTCCGCCGCGCGCGCATCGTGTGGGGCGCCGCCGCGCTGGAGCTGGGCGCGCACGACACCGCGGTGCAGGTCGGGTCCGCGGCCCTGCAGGCCGACCCCTTCGACGAGGAGGCCTGCCGCACGGTGATGCTCGCCCACCAGCGCGCCGGGCGCTCCGGGGCCGCGCTGCTCGCCTACCGCGCGCTCGGCGAGACGCTCGTCGAGCACCTGGGCATCGACCCATCCCCTGCCACGCAGGCCCTGCACCTCGCGGTGCTCCGCTCGGAGGAGACGGTCGGGCCCGAGCCGTCGGGGACCGCGGGGTCCCCGATCGGGCCCGTGGTGGGCCGCGACGGCGAGCTCGCCCGGTTGCGGCGGGCGTGGGCCGCCGCCGCAGCGGGCACGCCCGCGCTGACGGTCGTGACGGGCGAGGCGGGCATCGGCAAGAGCGCGCTGGTCGAGGCGTTCGTCGAGGAGCCCCGACGAACCGGCGCGCTCGTGGTGCGGGTGGCCTGTTTCGAGGCCGAGCGGTCGCTCTACCTGCAGCCGCTCGTCGAGGCGGTGCGTTCCGTCGTGCAGCGGACCGCGGCCCAGGAGGTGCGCGAGCTCACCGCCGCCCGGCTCGGCACCCTCACCGAGCTCCTCCCCGAGCTGGCCGACGTCGTCGGTCCGGTCGCCTACGAGCGGGCGGGTCCCGAGGTGGAGCACCGGCGCAGTCTCGACGCGGTCGCCGAGTTCGTGGCGCGGGCCGGGGCCCGGCGGCCGCTGCTGCTGGTCGTCGAGGACATGCAGCACGCCGGGCAATCCACTGTGGAGGCCCTGCACGTCATCACCGGGCACTGGGCGGGCAGCCGGTGCATGGTCGTGCTCACCGAACGCACGTCCGAGGACGACGCCGTCACCGCTCCGCTGCGCGACGTCGGGTCCCGGCTCGAGCTGGGCCCGCTCTCCCGAGCCGACGTCGCGACGCTCGTCGAGCGGTCCGGGCTGGCGCACGACGCGGGCCGGATCTGGTCGTGGACCGGTGGCTCTCCGCTGTTCCTCACCGAGGTGCTCCGCCATCCCGTCCCCGGCACCGACCTGGCCACTCCGGCCGTCCCGCACTCGCTGCACGACGCCGTGGCCGCGCGCATCTCCCATGCGGGGCAGCCGGTGACCCAGCTGCTCTCGCAGGGAGCCGTGCTGGGCACCACGTTCTCGCTCGACGACGTGGCGGTGCTCAGCGGCGTCGACGTCGAGGCCGGTGCCGCGCAGGCGGAGCGGGCCATCCGGGCCGGGTTGCTGCTGGCGCGGGGCGACAGCTTCCGCTTCGCCAACGACATCGTGCGCCGGGTCGCCTACGAGTCCGTCCCGGAGCCCGTCCGGGTCAGCAGGCACCGCCGTGCCGCACGGATGTTCCAGGACCGCCCGGAGGCCGCGGCCCAGCACCTCGCGGCGGCGGGCGACCCTCGCGGGGCGGCCACGGCCTGGCTCGCGGCGGCCGAGGCCGCGCACGTCGCCTTCGCCCACATCGACGCGGAGCGCCTGCTCGACCTGGCGGTCGAGCAGGCCGTCCTGGGCGGTGACGGGCCGCAGGCCGTCACCGCGCACCTCCGACGCGGGCAGGTGCGGTGCGACCTCGGCCGGCACGCGTGCGCCCGCGAGGACCACGAACGCGCGCTCGCGCTCGCGCGGGAGCTCGGCGACCTGGCTCTGGAGGCCCGCGCGCTCGAACAGCTCGGCTGGACGGCGCTGTACGCGCGCGACGCGCTCGCCGCCGTGGACCTCGCCGAGCAGGCCACCCACCTGGCCGAGTCCGCCGCCGCTGCGCCGGGGGCGCTGCCGAGCGCCGCCCTGCTGCTGGGGCGGGTCCGGCACTGGGACGGCGACTACGCCGGCGCCGAGGCGGCCTACGACCGGGTGCTGGCGGCAGGCCCCGCCGACACCACCACCGCACTCGCGCTGGCCTACCGCGGCGCGCTGCTGCAGCACCAGGACCGCTTCGCCGAGGCCCAGAGCGTGCTGGCCCGGGCCGAGGTGCTCTGCCGCCGGACCGGCGAGTTCCGGCCCCTGCTGCAGACCCTGTTCTTCACCGCGCTCGCGCGCGGCGACACCGGTGACTTCGCCGGTGCGCTGCGCTCGCTCGACAACGCCCGCCGGCTCGTGGACGCCGAGAACCTCGGCTTCTACCGCGCCGGCATCGAGACCACCACGTCGTGGATGTGGCAGGAGCTGGGGCAGGTCGGGCGCGCGCGCGAGCACGCCGTCCGGGCGGTGGAGCTGGCCCACCGCGGCGGCGGCGCGCTGGAGCTGGAGCAGGAGCTCCACGCCCTGCTCGCGGTGGCCGACTGCGATCTCATGCTCGGCCGCCCCGACGACGCGGCCGCCGCCGTCGAGACGGCCGGGCCGATGCTGGAACGCTCCCTGCCCTTCCGCCCGCGGGCGACCATGCGGTTGCTGGAGATGCGCGCCCGGTGGGACGCCTCGCAGGCCGAGCCCCTGCTGGTCGAGGCGAGGCGCTACTCCTCGCCCAAGTACGAGGCGCTCGCGCTGGCCCACCTCGGCCGACCGCACGAGGCCGCCCGGCTGGCGACCACCACGCGGTCCGACCTGCTCGTCGCCCAGCTCGGCGGGCCCGCGCAGCGGACGGCGGCGCGGGAACGGATCGCCGTCGCACTGCCGTCCGAGCTCCGCGGCAGGTTCGCCGCGTCGGGTCGGCTCAGCATCCCGGGTCCCACCACGCGGTGACGCATGTCGTGCTCGTCGAAGACCCGCCCACCCCCCTGATCAGCTGATCGAGTCACCCGCTCTGACCGACAACGTGTCGTGCCTCCGCGGCGCCACCCGGATCGTCCCCGCGTCCAGGGGAACGCGCCGAGGGCCCCGGTGACGGCGATGGCGATCTTGGCGACGTGGCGGACCGGGTCGCCGATTCGTCCTTCTCTGCGGGGGCTGTCACGGGTTGGCGAGCGAGACCCCTGGCCCTGGAGTTGTGGCTGGTGATGTGGTGGCCGGTGCTTCGATGCCGGTGGTGGTGCTCGCGTCGGGTGGGGTCGGTGTCCAGATGCCGGTGATCGGATCGGCGACGGCGGCGTTGCCCAGCGGGTGCACGCTGTAGGCGTCTTCGAGGGTGCGCAGCAACGAGTAGTGGTCGATCTTCTGGTTGTACTGCCCGGGCCGCACACCGGCGCCGCTGATCAAGGTGGCGATGGTGTTGCCGGGGGAGGAATCGCTGGCCTCGTCCCAGGTGACGATCAGCCAGCTGTTGTGGGTGGCCGCCCAGCCGGCGTAGCCGGCCAGGTTGGCCTGGAGCCAGCCGTCGCCGGCCGCGACGCCACAGTCGTGCATGTCGTTGCACAGGTTCGGGGTCACGAACGCCACCGCGGGTAGTTGCGTGTAGTCGGTAGGCCAGGCGTTCCACGGCTGGTTCGATGCGCTCGGGACGTTGGAGAAAGTCGCCCACGGCGAGTGCTTCTGCGCGTACTTCCCGGCTGTGCACCCGGTGAAGCCGCCCTGTGGGAGGTCCTCGGAGTAGCCGACGAAACTCTTCCCCGCGGCGAGCAACTCGCTGGCCAGGTTCGGCGCCGAGAACGGTCCGACGCACGAGTCGTCGGAGACACTCTGCTCATCACCGGAGAACAACGCCAGGTAGTTGGGTTGCGAGGGGTGGGTCTCGGCGTGCGCGTTGGTGAAGGAGGCGCTCTGCCCGGCCAGCTGGGTGAGGTAGGGCGCTGCCGGGCTACCGATGATCGCGGAGGCATCCTCGTTCTCCTCGACCACCACCACGACGTGGTCCGGTCTCGGAACCGCGGCGATCATCGAGCTCGGTTCGGTCGCCGGGTCCGATGACCGCGTCATCGACGGAGTCGTCGACGGCGGTGTCGGCAGTGCTGTCGACAGTGCCATCGACAGCGTTGGCGGTGTCGTCGGACCTCCTGCCGTCAGCGGCACAGCGGCTGCTGCGGCCTTGTCCGCGGCGGCCGCCGAAGGCGTGGCAATCACCGCGATCGCCGTCACGGCCGCTGCGAGCACGGCGTACCGGCGGCACCGGCAAACACGGTCTGACATGACTTCCTCCACATCCGCTGATGCCGTCATGTGATCACAGGACCCTCCCTCGGGAGCGGCACCGCTGGATCAGTCACCCGCTCGGGCGGAAATGGCCCCGATGTAGATGACATCCAGTCGATTCCGGGGTGGACCCCACACCCGATCGTGGCTGCCGTGCCCCGCATGCTGGCCTCAGACTTCGCGAGCTCCCAGCCGAGATCACGGGAGCAGCGCCTCGATGACCTGTTAAGACTGCGACCGATGAGGGTTCCGCGCCGCGACCGTCTGTACGTGTGAGATCGACTCACGAGAGGCTGGCACGATGCGGAAACTGATCTTCGGAATGAACGTGACCCTGGACGGCTACATCGCCACGACCGGCGACGACATCGGCTGGGGCGGGCCGAGCGACGAGCTGTTCCAGTGGTGGCTCGATCAGGACTGGGCGAGCGGCCTGTCGCTGTACGGGCGCAAGCTGTGGGAGACGATGAGCTCCTTCTGGCCCACCGGCGATCAGCAGCCCGACGCCACTCCGGCGGAGATCGAGTTCGCGCGGAACTGGCGGGACACGCCGAAGGTGGTGTTCTCCTCGACGATCGACCCCACGATCGACAAGGTCGACTGGAATACCCGCCTGGTCACCGGCGACGCGGTCGCCGAGATCACCCGGCTCAAGGCCGAGGACGGCGGCCCGATGAGCATCGGCGGCGCAACACTCGCCGGGGCTGCCATGCGGGCCGGGCTGATCGACGAGTACGCCCTGGCCACCCACCCGGTCCTGGGCGGCGGCGGCACGCCGTTCTTCACCGCGCTGGACAGCTGGGTGAACCTGAACCTGGCGGAGACGAGGACGTTTCCCGGCGGCGTGGTGATGACCCGATACGAGACGAGGCGATGAGCCGGCGGGGCTGTGGTGTTCGCGCTATCACCTGGTGGTCGGTTGCCTGATCGCGTTGTTGTTGTCCGATCACAGTGTCGGGGGCAGGCCCAGCCATGGCTTGTCGGTGGCGTGGAATCCGGTGAGCTCGGCGACCTTCCCGTCGACGATGTGCAGAACATCGATGGCGAACAGCCGGTACACGGGGTGGTCGGGCGTACGCAGGTACTCCACGACCGCCGGCATGCGGTTGACGGTCGTGACGATGCAGCGCCAGTCGTCGTATCCGGGCCCGCCGAACCCGCCCGAGACCCAGGCGTCCATCGCGGACCTTGCGGTGACCCAGACGCCGGGGTCCGGAGGCATCGCGAAGCGTAGGTCCTCGCGCATGAGGGACAGGAGCCCATCGAGGTCGTTGCGCTCGTGGGCGTCCACCCACGCCGTCACCGTGGCACGTTCGTCGTCCGACAGCTCGTGCGTAGCGGGGGTGCGCCAGTCGAGCCGGCGGACGGGCAACTGCTCGCGCATCGTCACGCGCGCCCGCTGCAGGGCGCTGGTCACGGATGCGACGCTGAGTTCGAGCGCGTCGGCGGTCGTCGCCGCCGGCCAGCCGAGGATGTCACGAAGGATCAGCACCGCCCGCTGGCGTGGCGGCAGGTGCTGGACGGCGACGATGAACGCCAACTCGATCGTCTCCCGCGCCACCGCCGACTCATGCGGGTCCTCGGGAAGCATCCGGTCCGGGTAGGGCTGCAGGTACCGCACCTCCGAGCCAGCGCCCGGCAGCTCGGCAGGCAGGGGCGTGCGATGGTTGCGCTTGTCCAGGAAGTCGAGGCAGGCGTTCGTCGCGATCCGATAGAGCCAGGTCCGCAACGCAGCGCGTCCATCGAACGACTCCCGCTTGTTCCACGCCCGCAGGAACGTCTCCTGTGTCAGGTCCTGCGAGTCCTCGTAGTTCGCGAGCATCCGGTAGCAGTGCACCTGCAACGCACGCCGATGGCGCTCGGTCAGGAGCGCGAACCGCGCGGTGTCCTGCGCGCGGACCGCCGCGATGAACGTGGCCTCGTCGGCGCCCTGCAGTCTGGCGTCGGTCATGGTCGTCAATCCTTCCACCGTTGCGAGGGGCTACCAGAACTGACGACGCGGCGGAGGATTTCTGATCGGTGAAGCCGCTGACACCGGGCCGTTCGTCAACCCGGTGGGTCGGGTCGATCCAAGGGGCGTGCTCCGGGTCGGGCACCCCTCGATGTCGAGGTGGGTCCCGACAGGCGGGCACGCGCGTTCAACCGTCGCAAGTTCGCCCCGTGAGGATGGCTCCATCCGCGAGGCCACGATCGGCAGCGGACCCGGCCCGGCCAGCGCCGCATCGTCGGTGTCCACACCGAGCGCGAGCTGCTGCCGCCAGCCAACCGCTGCCGAGCCGTCGCCCTGAGCGCCTCCACCTCCAGCTCGTCGTGCGCGGACCCGATGTGCTCCATCCGGCGCACCGCGCCGCAGATACCGACGACGCGCTGCGGTGCTCGACGGCGGTGTCGATCAGGCTCTGGGCGTGCAAGGCCGGGTGCCCGGGAGGGGCTGCTCGACGGCGTCCGGGACGCCGTTGCCGGGGGGGTTGCGCCGTCCCTGTCTGCCTTCGTTGCGGACGCGCTGCGCACCCAGCTCGCACGCGGCCGTGCGCTGGGCGAGCTCGAACGGGTCCTGGGGGGCCGGCCCCCGCAGGCCGTGCTGGACGCGGTCCGCCGCGACCTCGGTCTGCCCGCTCACGCGTGATCGGCGGGCGCGTCCTCGACGCCTCCGCGATCGTCGCCTTCTGCACCGGGCGCTCGGTGTATGCCGCGGCGCTCGTCTGGACCGCCGTGGAGGAAGGCATTGTGCTCGTCCTACCTTCGACGGCCGTGGCGGCTGCCTGGACCCAGGTCGAGGAGAAGGTCCACTCGGTCCTTGAGGTGCTGCTACAACTTCCGGTCACCGTCGTCGACGACCTGACCGCGGCGCGCGCCCGCGCTGTCGGCGTCCTGGGCGGCGCGACCCTCGACGCACACGCCCTGCTGTGTGCCCGCGACCGCGGCTGGCCCCTGGTTACCGATGATGCTGTGGCCTACCCCGCCGGCGACGGGACCGAGATCGAGCAGCTCCCCTGACCCCGCCGCGACACGCCCCTTCTTGGACGACGGCACCCTCCCTGCGTGGGATGTCCTCATTTCATCAGGCGTCCACGTCCGCGCGGACGCGGTGGAACTCCGCGAGCCACGCCGCGCGGTCGGTGAACGACCGGCCGCTCGGGGTGGTGCCGCCCGACGGGATCACGTCGACGCGGAACGGCTCGCGCGACCATGCGTCCACCGTGGCCCTCAGCTCGGTGCCGGACGGCAGGTGCAGGTGGGTGCAGCCGGCCGGGCCGCCGCCCTCGCCCCCGGTGAGGTCCTCGATCCGCTCGGGACCCTGCAGCACCGCCCAGTGCGACCCGGCCGCGCGGGCCCGTTCCACGGCGGCGGCGCGGTCGCGGCGCACCTGCTCGGCGATCAGCTCCCGCTCCCGCATGCCGCAGGCGACGGCCACCAGCAACGCGACGGGCACGCCTCCCGGGATCCGGATCCCGAGCTCCACCGCGAGCCGCTCCGGCGCGTTCACCGCCACCACCAGGTCGGCTAGGTCGGCGGAGCGCCGGCCGAGGGCGGACGCGAGAGCACCGATCGCCTCGACCGCGCCGGCGTAGGCGGAGGGGTCGGCGATCAGGGTGGGGAACAGCGACTCCCCGGCCGCCCGCCAGCGCATCCTGGCCACAGCCACCTCCGACGACGCCACAGGTGTGTCCATGCCGGTTCCTCCGTCGTCCATACTCACTCGACCGCCCACTCGTTGCTTTCCGCTGCCCGCCGAGGAGAACCGATGCCCAGCTCCGTCCGGCCGGCGACCGTGCCCGATGCGGACACCGCCGGCGCCTGGGAGGGCGTCGTGGACTCGATCGGGCCGAAGGTGCACGCCCTGCGCCGCGAGCGGGGCATGACGCTGCAGCAGCTCGCCCACCTCGCCGACGTCTCCACCGCCGCCGTGCACAAGGTCGAGCGCGGCGACATGGTCCCCACCATCACCACGCTCCTCAAGATCGCGGGCGCGCTCGACGCGCCCATCCGCCACTTCGTGGAGGACCCCGAGCCCGGGCCCGGCGCGGTCCACACCCGCTTCGCCGGAGCCACCGCGGGCGGGCCCGTTCCCATCACCGGCAGCAGCGACGCGTTCCGGACGAGCGGCACCGTCACCCTCGTGGCGCCGGGTGACGAGCGCACCGGGTTGCGGCGACCGGGCGAGACCCTGCTCGTCGTCCTGTCGGGCCGGATCGACGTGGAGACCGGTGACGAGCGGTACTCCGTGGCGGCGGGCGAGGCGCTGCACTTCCGGACGGACCTCGACCACCGCAGCGCGAACCGCGGCGATGTCCCCGCCGAGGCGGTGTGGGTGACCGTCACCGACGACTGACCGGGGCTCATCGGCGGGCACCTCCGTCCACGA
Organism: Mycobacteriales bacterium; assembly: GCA_038231335.1. Taxonomy (GTDB): domain Bacteria; phylum Actinomycetota; class Actinomycetes; order Mycobacteriales; family Pseudonocardiaceae; genus Pseudonocardia. Next base: position 47,089 of record JBBRLM010000029.1, on the reverse strand, counting down.
CCGTCCGCGCCGCCTGCAGCAGCGCCACCTCGGCGGCCTCGAAATCCGCGGCCCGCTGCTCCGCCTGCGCGGCCAGCTCCCGCAGCTGCGTCCGCAGGGTCGTCGTCATCTGCTCCAGGGCGGCCGGGGCCGCGCCGCCCTCCGCCTGCCGGGACGCGACGATGGCGCGCGGATCGAGAACACCTGCGAGGTCCGCGCCGGCGAGTCCCCACGACCGTCCGGTGTGGGCGAGTGCCGCCTCGTCGACCATCGCGCCGGTGATGCCGCTGCCGGGGATGCCGAGCCGCGCCGCCTCGCGCACGGTGTTGCCGACCACCACGTACGCGGTCCGGTAATCGACGTCCATGAGCTGCACCAGGTGCTCGGCGAGGTCCGTGGCCTGGGTGTAGCCCCGGTCGAGCTCCTGGCGCATCCGTTCCGGGTTGACTCGCAGCGTGCGCACCACCCCGCCCATCAACCGGGTGATCCGCAGGCTCAGGTCCAGCGCCCGCGGGACCTCGCCGTAGGCGAAGATCAGGTTGTCGCTGCGGGCCGACGGGCTCTTCGTCACCGCGAGGAAACCCGTGAGCCGCCCGATCACGACGCCGGACGCGCCGCGCACGATCGACAGCGCGTAGGGGTTGCGCTTCTGCGGCATGAGGATGCTGGAGCGGCTGTAGGCGTCGGCCAGGTCGACGAAGTCGAACTCGCTGGACGAGAAGATCTCCAGGTCCTCCGCGAGCTTGGAGAAGTTCGACAGCAGGCTGGCCACCGTCGCCAGGATGTGGATCAGGCCGTCGACCTGCCACATCGCGTCGCGGGTGTGCGGGATGACGCCGTCGAAGCCCAGGGCCGCGGCGATCGGGTCGCGGTCCTCCAGCAGCCGGGTGCCGTTGACGCAGCCGGCGCCACCGGGGCTCTGGTTGAGCACGTCCAGCTCGTCCAGCAGCCTGCGCGCGTCCCGGACCGTCGAGTAGACGAACGACAACAGGTAGTGCCCGAACGTCGAGGGTTGCGCCTGCTGGAGGTAGGTCTGGTCCGGCAGCAGCGTGCCGGCGTGCTCCTCCGCCCTGGTGACGGTGTCCAGCGCGGTGGCGACGGCCTCGGTGACCAGCTCGGTCAGCTGGCGCCGCAGGTGCAACCGCAGCGCGACCCGGGCCGCCTCCCGCCGCGGACGCCCGGCGTGCAGCCAGCCGGCGACGTCGCCGATCCGGGCGACGAAGAACCGCTCGCGGGAGTTGTAGGGCTCGCCGAACTCGGGGTCGTAGGGGAAGTCCTCCGCGGCGATCCCGGTGACCTCGAGCAGCAGGCCGAGCAGCGCGCGCTCGGCGTCCGGGGGGACGATGCCGCGCCGCGCGAGGTCCAGCACGTGGGCGAGGTCGGCGAGGTTCAGCCCGCGGTGCAGGAAGCTCGCGTCCGCGTTCTCGATCGCGAAGCCGGACTCCACCAGCTCGGGCGCCGGCCCGCTCTGGGGGAACCCCTCCGGCCGGGTCCGGCGTGACTCGGACGCGCTGGTCATCTCTCTCCTGTTCTCCCGGACCCGATGGTCCGGTCGTGGACGTCGGCGCGGGCCGACAGCCGCTGGACGGCCGGCACCAGGCCGCCGGTGTGCCACCAGACGACCGGCCGGCGGCGGGTCGCCCGGTCGACGGCCACCGTGAGGGTCTCCGCGCCGTAGGTGGTGTCGAGCAGGAACCCGTCGGTGCACAGCGCGACGCGGGCCCGTTCCTCCTCGCGGGGGGTGGCGCTGCCGAAGCCCGGGCCACGGGCGTCGACCAGCTCGAACCGGTCCTCCGACGGCCCCGCCGTACCGCGCAGCCCGGCGCACTCGGCCGCCAGGGCGAGCACCGTGGCCCGCATCTCCGCCGGCGGCCTGCTCACCGACACCCCCACGACGGGGACGTCTAGACCCCAGGCCGCCAGGCCCGCGAGCAGGCCCGCGCAGCTGCCGCCGGAGCCGACGGGCAGCACGATCGCCGACGGGATCCCCTCGTCCCCCATCGCCGCCAGCTGGACGGCCAGCTCGGTCGCGGCGTCGAAGAAGCCCAGCGCGCCCAGCGCGGTCGAGCCGCCCCGGGGCACGGCGAACGCCTGCCGGCCCGCGACCGTCAGCTCGGCGGCGCGCTCGGCGACCAGCACGTCGACCTCGGCCCGGTCGGTGCCTCCGGTGGTCCGCACCACCGCGCCCGCGGCCTCGGCGACGGCGATGTTGGGGGCGCCGGCCGGGTCGCCCCAGATCACGAGCTCGCAGTCGAGCGCCGCAGCGCGGGCCGCCATCGCGGCGGCCGCCACGAAGTTCGACCCGGGTCCGCCACCGGTGACCAGCACCTCGGCGCCGTGGGCGACGGCGGCCCCGACCAGGTACTCCAGGGGGCGGGCCTTGTTGCCCGCCACCCCGAAGCCGATCAGGTCGTCGCGCTTGACCAGGAGCGGGCCGCACCCGAGCGCGACCTCCAGCCGGCGCGCCCGCACGAGCGGCGTCGGCAGGACGGCGAGGGGGAACCGCGGCGGGATCGCTCTCATCACACTCCCTCGCCTGCGCGCGCGGCCCGCGCCCGGGCCAGCACGGTGTCGACCATGGCCGCGGCCCCGTCCACGGCCGCACCGGTGCTCCAGCCCCGCACCTCCTGCGCCGTGGCCAGGTTCCGGGCGACCAGGCCGGAGGCGAGGTCCGAGCCGTCCTCGCGCAGCACCTCGTGCATCACCTGCTGGGCGCGGTGCTTGCCGACCCTCGCCGAGAGCCCGGCGACGACCCGTTCGGAACCGAGCCCGCCGAAGCGGTCGAGGGTGGCCGCCATCGCGTCGGGATGCACCTCCAGCCCGTCGAGCAGATCGCGGGCGAGGTGCAGCGCTGCGGCGGTGAGCTGGCAGACCTCCGGCAGGGCGATCCACTCTGCCTTCCACGCCCGGCCGTCCCGCTCGTGGCCGGCGACCATGCCCTCCAACAGCACCGCGGACGACGAGCGGGCGAGCCGGGCCAGCGTGTCGAGGTGCTCCCCGATCTCGGGGTTGCGCTTGTGCGGCATGGTGATACTGCTGACCGCGCCCGCCGCCGCCGGTTCGGTCAGCTCGCCGATCTCGGGCCGGGCCAGCTCGTAGACCTCGACGCCGATGCGCGCGAGCGTGCCGCAGACCATCGCGAGCACGCCCCCGAACTCGGCGATCCGATCGCGCGAGGTGAGCCACGAGATCCCGGGGTCGGCCAGCCCGACCTCCGCGCAGAACCGGCGGCGCAGCTCCGGGCCGTCGGCACCGAAGAACGCCAGCGCGCCCACCGCGCCGGCGAGCTGGCCCACACACCAGCGGTCGTGGCCCTCGGCCAGCCGGTCGAGGTGGCGGCGCACCTCGTCGGCCCACGAGGCGACCTTGAACCCGAACGTGATCGGCGAGCCCGGCTGGCCGTGCGTCCGCCCCGCCATCACCGTGTCCCGGTGTTCGGCGGCCAACCCGAGCAGCAGGTCCTCCACCGCCAGCAGGTCGCGGCGGACGATCGCACCGACGTCGCGCAGCACCGTGCCGAACCAGGTGTCGGTGACGTCCTGCACCGTCGCCCCGACGTAGACGTGCTCGCGCACGTCCGCGGGCAGCACCCGCTGCAGACCCCGGATCAGTCCGAGGGTGGAGTGCGAGGTCAGGCGCGTCTGCTCGGCGACGAAGCCGAGATCCAGCGCCTCCACCCGGGCACCGGCCGCGATGGCGTCGGCCGCGCAGGAGGGCACGATCCCGAGGGCGGCCTGCGAGCGCGCGAGCGCGACGAGCACGTCCAGCCAGGACTGGATCATCGCGGGCTCGTCGAAGATCGCCGCCGTCTCCGGTGTGCCCCACAGGTGGGCGTAGAGCGTCGAGGAGCTCAGCCGGGTGCCCACGCCGGCCCCTCCCGTTCGACGAGCCGGTGCAGCGCCTCGCGCACGTGCTCCAGCGACGAACCCCACGGCACCGACACCCACCCGTCGCCGTGCTCGATGTGCTCCTCCTGCAGGCAGCACTTCGTCAGCGTCGGATCGGCCGGTCGCGCGCCGGCGACCGCGCGCTTCGGGCAGAAGTCCACGGTGGGTGGCTCGTCGCCGTAGAACCAGCGGTGGATCTGCAGGGACCGCGTGCAGCCCAGCAACGTCCAGTCGGCGCGCTCGGGGTGTTCGTCGAGGTAGGACACCCGCGCCCCGGGCACCTCGCCCCCGGAGCCCCGGCACGGCAACAGGTAGTGCTCCGAGGGGAGCCGCGCGGCCAGGTCGCCGAGCCGCGCGAGGTCGGCCACGATCTCCACCGGAGGCAGGTCCTCCGTCACGTCGAGGACGCGGCGTGCCTGGTCGGCGAGCTTGGCCGGCTCCGGCGGCACGACCTCGCACACGACGATCCGCAGCGGCCGCGGCTCGACGATCACGTTGACGTGGGCGTACCGGCCCTGCACGACGACGGCGCGCACGCCCGGGGCGCGTTCGCCCGCCACGGCGGCCAGCACCGACGGGATCCCGGTGTCGGCCCCGGGGTCGACGACGTAGGCGCACTCGTCCGGCCCGGCGATCAGTTCCACGTCGGTCACCGGTGAGAACAGCGGCCCGTCGGACTCCCGGGTGATCCGCAGCAGCGCGGTCGGTCCGGGGACGTCGGGATCGCGGCGGGCGACGAGGAACCGGGTGCGCCGGTAGGCGTCGCGGCCCAGGAGGTGGGCCCGCAGCGACCCGGCGTCGAGCGCCACCTCCGGCGGGATCGTCGCGACGGCGACACCGCGGTAGCGCAGCGGCACGAAGTTCGGCCCGCACGGCGGGGGTGTCATGCGATCATGCCGTGTCCGCGCCCGCCGCCCGCGGGACCGCCGCGGTGTCGGATCGCAGGCCCAGCCGGAGGGTCTCGACCGACATGACGTCGGACGGGGCGATGTTGCCGAGGTTGACGTCCGCGCCGAAGCGGCGGATGAACCACGCCTGCTGGCTCGACCGGGGCGCCTCGAACACGACGCGCTCCACCCCGACCGCCGCGACCACGGCCTCCACCACGTCGGGGCGCACCCGGCCCTGGTCGTCGAACGTGCCGACGGTGCCGCTCTGGCGGCCCTCGGTGACCACCAGCGTCGCGCCCGCGTCGAGGTCGGCGCGGCATTCGACGGGCCAGCGACGAGCGGCGTGCTGCTGACCCGGCGCCTTCGAGCCGACCTCGGCGAGCACCGTGAAGTCCCGCGCCGCCGCCACGATCAGCGACCGCTTCTCGGCCGGGGTCATCGCCACCGTTCCGTTGGACACCTCGACCCGGTCGAAGCCGGCGTCGCGGGCCCAGGCGAGGCACTCGGCGGCCCGGCCCTGGGACCACGCGATCTCCAGCAGTGTGCCGCCCAGGCACACGTCGATGCCATGCCGCGCGAGCAGGGCCATCTTCTCCGCCAGCGCCGCGTCGACGTAGGCGGTGCCCCAGCCGACCTTCCAGATGTCGATGTGGCCGGCGGCCCCGCGGAGCAGGTCGGCCACGGCCGCAGGCCCCGTCCCCGGGTCGAGCACGTGGGTCAGCCCGATCGTTCGCGGTCTCGGTTCGCGGGCCGGGAGGTCCAGGAAGTCAGCAGCCGACACGGGCCCACCCTAGTTCCGATGATAGATATTCTTCTACTATACGAAACATGCCTGGCTGTGATCAGCTCCGTACGAGATCGAGAACGACCCCGCCGATCCCGACCGGGGGCGCGCCGACCGCACGGCGTCCCACGATGTCGACCGCCAGCGCGAACGCCCACGCCGCACGGTCGGGGGACGTCCAGTCGTGACGGTCCGCGAACGTCAGCCAGGCGCGCGGCCCGACCACCGGCTCGGTCGAGTAGTCGAGCTCGTGCCACGTCACCGCCAACTCGATGAGCCCCAGCAGCGCATCGGGATCGGTGTCGACCGCCAGCAGGCGGTCGTGGTGCGCGCGGTACTCCGCAGCACCGCACCCACCCCCACACGAGGTCAGACGGCTGGGTACGGGGGCGACGGTGGTCATCGACGGCTCCCTCGGGTCGGCGAAGTGTGACGTACGGCACTGTGTCGACGGCACTGTGTCGCACGCCGGTTGCACCGGCGTTGCACAGCACAACCGGCCCGACCAGAACGACCTGAGGAGTGATCGCCGTGACAGAACGCAGCGTGTCCGCCTACTGGACCGGGGGTCTCCGGGCGACGGTGGACGCCAACGGCTTCCGCCTGGTCGCGGACGAACCGGAGTCCGTCGGGGGAACCGGCACCGGACCCCAGCCCACCGAACTGCTGCTCGCCTCCATCGCGTCCTGCTTCACACTGGCTCTCGCCTACACGGCGGCGAAGCGTGACGTGGCGCTCGAAGGCCTGCGCGTGGACGTGGCGGGGCGCTACGACGGACCGCGCTTCGACGCCTTCCGGATCACCGTCCGGGCCGCGACCCCCCGGGGTGCCGAGCTCGACGAGCTGATGACCGCGGCCAGGAAGGTCTGCTACGTGACCCGCACCCTGGCGTCACCCCCCGAGATCGAGTTCGCCGTCGACGACGGCTGAGCGGGCCCGCTCCGCCACCGTCCGCAACGGCAGGCCGAGTGCGGCCGCCACGCGGGCGACGTCGTCGTGCTCGGGCTTGGCCCCCCAGGGACCGTGCTTGATCCGCACCTCGTGGCCGTGGACGTCGACGGTCGAGGTGCGCCGGGCCAGCGCCACCCGGTCCACCGTCCGCCTGCGCAGCCCGAGGCTGCCGGTCTCGCGGAGCACGACGGTCTCGACCACGGCGGAGTGCTCGGGCGACACCAGCACCGTCACGACGTGGCCGGGCCGCGACTTCTTCATCACCACCGGGGTGATCCACGCGTCGGCCGCGCCGGCCGCGAGCACTCGCTCGATGACGTACCCGAGCACCTCGCCAGTCACGTCGTCGACGGTGGTCTCCAGGACCGTCATCGGCCGGACGTCGCCCCCGGCCGGCACCCCGAGCAGCGCCTGCAGGACGTTGGGACGCTCGGCCACGTCGCGCCCGCCCGCCCCGTAGCCGACCGCGCGCACCGCCATGTCCGGCACCGCGCCGAACCGGGCCTCCGCCGCCAGCAGCAGGGCGATGCCGGTGGGCGTGACGCTCTCACCCGGGAGCCCCGTCGAGGTGACCGTCGCCCCGGCCCGGGCGAGCAGTGCCGCGGTGGCCGGCGCGGGCAGCGGCAGCAGGCCGTGGCTGCCGCCCACGGTCCCGGAGCCGAGCGCCAGCGGACCGCACACCACCTCGTCGACGTCGAGCAGATGCAGGGCCGCGGCCACCCCGACCGTGTCGACGACGGTGTCGACCCCGCCGATCTCGTGGAGGTGCACGTCGTCCACGGGTCGACCGTGCAGTGCGGCCTCGACCTGCGCGATCGCCGTGATCGCCCGCCCGGCCAGCTCCGCCACCGGGGCCGGCCGGGCGCGGGCCACCATCTCCAGGAGCTCGGCTGCGCGGCGCGCCGGGACGTGGTCGGACACCCCGACCCGGGCCCGCGTGGCCAGCAGGGCGCCGCGCCGGACCCGCTCCACGTCGAGCGTCCAGCCGGTGAGCCCCGTGGCGCCGACGGCGGCCCTGATGCCGTCGACCGGGGCGCCGAGCTCGATCAGCGCCCCGAGCAGCATGTCGCCGGAGACCCCGCTGAAGGGGTTGAACCAGACGATCACCGGCGCCTCGCCCGGGCGATGCGGTGCGCCGCCATCGCGGCGGCGAAACCGGAGTCGATGTTCACCACCGTCACACCCGCGGCGCACGAGCTCATCATCGCCAGCAGCGCCGTCACCCCCTCCAGCGCCGCGCCGTAGCCGACCGAGGTGGGGACCGCGATGACCGGACAACCCACCAGCCCCGCCACGACGCTGGGCAATGCCCCCTCCATGCCGGCGATGCAGACGATCGCGTCCGCGGCCTCGAGCCGGTCGCGGACGGCCAGCAGCCGGTGCAGCCCGGCCACCCCGACGTCGGCGACGGCGTCGACGTCGAGCCCGGCCGCGGCCGCGACGGCGGCGGCCTCCGCGGCCACCGGTGCGTCGGAGGTGCCCGCAGCCACCACGGCGAGCCGGAAGTCGGTGCGCGCGGCGGGCCGCCAGCAGAGCAGCCGCGCCGGTTCGTCGTAGGACCCTCCGGCCACCTCGGCGAGGACGCGCCGGGCCGCGCCGGCGTCGACCCGCGTGACCAGCACCGGGCCGTCGTTGGCGGCCAGCAGGCTCGCCACGATGCCGGCGACGTGGGCCGGTTGCTTGCCCGGGCCGTACACGACCTCGGGCAGGCCGAGCCGGGCCTCCCGGCCGGTGTCCGGGCGGGCGTACCCGAGATCGGTGTACCCGCCCCCGGGCCCGCCCGGAGATCGATCGGACGTCACCGCCGCGCCACCGACGGGACGCCGAGCAGGACGTTCATCCGGCCGCTGCGGAACCCCTGCATGTCCAGTGCGCAGAACGCGAACCCGGCCGCGCGGACGGCCTCGTCGATCTCCTCGCGCGCGAGGAGGGCACGTTCGAGATCCGGCGCGGGCAGCTCCAGCCGGGCCACCGTGCCCGTCGCGTGGGCCCGCACCCGGCAGACCGGGAATCCGAGGCGGTGCATCGACTCCTCGGCGGCCTCGATGCGGGCGAGCACCTCCGCCGTGACGGGGTCTCCGTAGGCGATCCGCGAGGACAGGCAAGCCGCGGCAGGCTTGTCCGCCGTGTCCAACCCGATCAGCCGGCTGATGTCCCGGACGGCGGCCTTGGTCAGGCCCACGTCGACCAGCGGGGCGATCGCCCCGCGCTGCGCGGCGGCGCGCTGCCCCGGCCGGTGGTCGCCGAGATCGTCCAGGTTGGTGCCCAGGGCCACCACGGCACCCGAGAGGGCGGCCAGCGGGGCGACGGCGTCGAACAGTGCGCTCTTGCAGTGGTAGCAGCGGTCACCGGCGTTGGCGACGTACCCGGGACGGGTCAGCTCGTCGGTGCACACCTCGACGTGGGCGAGCCCGTGCCGGCGGGCCAGTGCCGCGGCCGCGCCCCGCTCGGCGGCGGGCAAGCTGGCGGACACGGCCGTCACCGCGACCGCGGCCGCACCGAGCACGCGGTGGGCGGCCACGGCGAGCAGCGCGGAGTCGGCCCCACCGGAGAAGGCCACGAGGACCCGGCTCTCCTGCCCGAGCCGGGCGCAGAGATCCTCGTACGCCTGCCCGGCGGTGCGCCGTTCGGACCTGTCCGGCACGTCGTCGTGCGGCATGATCGCTCCTCTCGTCGCGTGCTCACCCTACGGACGTCGCGCGGTGCGATCACATCTACTATCGTGGAAAAACATCTCTCATCGTCAAGGAAGGTGGTGTGATGGACGCGATCGCCGACATCGGAGGCGCTGACGGCTGGGGCGCCGTCCGCACGCCGGACCGCGGGGAACCGCCCTTCACGGAGCCGTGGGAGGGCCGGGCCTTCGCGCTCACCCTGCTCGGCATGGGCCGGGTCTCGGGTCAGAACCTCGACGCGTTCCGGTACGCCCTCGGGCGCCTGGACCACGCCGCCTACTTCGACGACGGCTACTACGGCCGCTGGCTCAACGCCGTCGAGCTCATGCTCACCGAGAGCGCGATCATCGCACCCGGAGCCGTCGACGCCCGCGCCCGCAACCTGCAGGGCGAGCACGTCGAGGAGCCCGCAGCGCCGGAGCCGCACAAGCCCGACTACGCCCCCACCGCCGCCGGCTCGCTGCGCGAGGTGCCGGACCCGCCCCGTTTCGCCCCCGGCGACCGCGTGCGCGCACTCCCCGTACCCGACGGCCCCACCAAGCTCCCGCGCTACGTCAGCGGGCACACCGGCGTGGTCGAATCCGTCCAGCCCGCCCACCTGCTCCCCGACACCCACGCGATCTTCCAGGGCGAGAATCCCCAGCACGTGTTCACGGTGCGGTTCGACTCGCGTGAGCTCCACGGCGCGGACGCCGAGCCCTTCGCCCTCACGATCGAACTGTTCGACAGCTACCTGGAGCCTGTGTCATGAGCCGTATCCCCGCCTCCCTCCGCACCGAGGCCCTCGAACAGATCCTCACCGAGCGTGGGCTCGTCGACCCCGGAGTGATGGACAAGTTCATCGCCAACTACGAGACGAACGTCGGCCCGCTCAACGGGGCGAAGGTGGTCGCGAAGGCGTGGACCGATCCCGACTACCGCGAACGGCTCCTCGCCGACGGCACGGCCGCGATCAAGGAGCTCGGGTTCTCCGGGCCCCAGGGCGAGCACATCGTGGTCGTCGAGAACACCGCCGCCACCCACAACGTCACGGTCTGCACGCTGTGCTCGTGCTACCCGTGGCCGGTGCTGGGCCTGCCGCCGTCGTGGTACAAGGATCCCGCCTACCGCGCGCGCGTCGTGCGGGAGCCGCGCACGGTGCTCCGGGAGATGGGGCTCGACCTGGGCGCCGACGTCGAGATCGTGGTGCGCGACTCCAGCAGCGAGGTGCGCTGGCTGGTGCTCCCCGAGCGACCCGCCGGCACCGAGGGCCTCTCCGAGGACGAGCTCGTGCCACTGATCACCCGCGACGCCCTGGTCGGCGTGGCCAAGGTGGCCGCGCCGTGACGGCCGTGACCGCCGTGACGTTGCCGGTGGACGGCCCGGCCGCCCCGCCGCGCGACAACGGCGAGCTGGTGTTCGCCGAGCCGTGGGAGAGCCGGGCGTTCGGGATGGCCGTGAGCCTGCACGACAGCGGCGCCTTCGGGTGGCCGGTGTTCCAGGCGGCGCTGATCGCCCGGATCGCGGCGTGGGAGTCGGGCCACCCCGCCGGCGAGTCCTGGAGCTACTACCAGCACTGGCTCGGCGCGCTGGAGGACGTCCTGGCCGCCGACGGCACAGTGGTCGCCGACGAGGTGGCGGCCCGGGCCCGGGAGCTCGGCCACCGCGAGCCCGGGCACGACCATCGCGACGGTGAGCACGGCCACGGGCACGGCCACTGATCCCGCCCGTCACACCATCGCGTCGGAGCGGATGCCCGCGTAGATCTCCCGGTGCCGGCGGGCGGTCGCCTCCCAGGTGAACCGGGGAACCACCGCCCGCCCCCCGGCGCGGAGCCGCTCGCGCAGCCCGGCGTCGCGCACCAGCGACCGCATCGCCCTGGCGAGCGCCACGTCGTCGGCCACCGGGGGCAGCAGGGCGTTCTCCCCGTCCACGAGGTACTCGCCGAACACCGGCAGATCCGACGCCACCACGGGCAGCCCGGCGGCCATGGCCTCCAGCACGGCCAGCCCCCAGCCCTCCCGGACCGAGGGGAAGCACAGGGCGTCGGCGCTGTGGTACCAGCAGGCGAGCTGCTCCTCGTCGACGGTGCCCAGCAGCATCACGTCGCGGCCCAGTGTCAGCCCGAGCCCGGGGAGCTCGGCGAGGGCGGCGTTGCGGTAGCCGGCGTAGTCCTGGAACGAGTGCCCGCCGACCACGGCGAGCATCGCGTCGACGCCCTTGCGCCGGAGCCGGGCGAGCGCGTGGAAGGCGTGGACGCTCCCCTTGCGCGGCTCGACCCCGCCGACGCCGAGGAACACGAAGCGGCCGTCGGCGCCGATCCCGTCCCGCAGCCCGGCCCGGGCGCGCTCCGAGGGGGCGGGCAGGCGGTCCGGGTCCACCCCGTTGTGCACGACGACGGCCCGGCGCCCGTACTCGTCGCGCAGGATCCGCCGCCACTGCTCGCTGACGACGAGCACGACGTCGGGCTCGAGGACGGCCTCACGCTGGCAGTCCACCAGCGCCTGCGTGGTGAAGTCGTCGACGTGGTGCACGGTGCGCACGACGGTGACCCGGACGCCGGAGTTGCGGACGCGAACGGCGGCGCGGGCCGCGATGCAGTCCTGGGCGTGCATCACGTCGAACCCGCCCGCCGTGCCGGCGAGGCCGCCCGCCAGGGTGTCGATCGCCGCGAACACGCGCTCGGTGAGCGTCGTGCCGGTCATGGAGGGGCCGGGCAGGATCGTGTACGGCACGGTCGTGGGCCGGAACAGCCCCGCGCCGGGGTCGCCCAGGGCCAGGAGCCGGACGTCGACGCCCTGCCGGTGCAGCTCCTCGGCCAGGCTCAGGGCGTGCACGAACCCGCCGCGGGGGGCCGTGGAGTGGGTGACGATCGCGATCCGCTGCCGCCTCACAGGTCACCCACCGCGATCTCCGGCTTCCGCGTGGCCAGCGCCGCGGCCACCAGCGAGGCCTGCGCCGCGGTCTCCGTGACGATGCAGCCGGCGTCGGTGAAGGCCCGCCGCTGGCGCGCGAAGTCCTGGGGGTCGCCGTCGGTCCCCAGCACGTAGACGACGACCGCGGGCCCGTCCGGCCCGATCTCGCGACAGACCGGGGCCAGCTCCGCGGAGGGGTCCGCGTGGGCCCCGTGGCCCAGCACGACGTCGAGGACGATCGCGGCGACGTCCGGGGAGGCTCCCTGCTCGCGCAGGAGCTCGATCCGCGCCTCCGGGTCGATCATGGGGTGCGGCCGGCCCTTCGTGTACTCCTCCTCGCCCAGGTCGAGGCAGGTGTGGGCGCCCTCCGGGGCCGGGAGGCCCAGCTCCTTCGCGATCGGGGTGTTCGAGTACACCGGGCCGAGCACGTCGGCCAGGATCACGAGCGACTCGTAGCAGAGGGTGCCTCCGGAGAACAGGCCGCGCACCAGCGTGCGGCCGGCGGTCAGCGCACCGGAGCGCTCGCGCACCCGTTCCAGGAGCCCGTCGGTCAGGTCCGGCACCGTGCCGCCGGCGGCCGTGACGGCCGCGGCCGCGCCGGCCTGCAGCGTTCTGGTGACGGTGACGCCGTCCGGTACCCGGAAGTCCCCGCCGATCCCGATCAGCGCTGCCACCAGCGGTTTCCCCGTCGCCGCGGCGACCACCTCGTGCGCCACGGCGGTGTCCGGGGGCTTCGAGACGAGCAGGATGATGTCCGTGGCGTCGTCGGCGACGAGAGCGCGCACCGCCGCGAGCGCCATCCGGCCGCCCACGGCCGCCGTGAGGTCCCGGCCGCCCAGCCCGATGACGTGCGAGACACCCACGCCCCACCGGTCCGCCAGCGCCGCGGCCTCCTGCGCCCCGGTGCCCGCGGCGGCCACCACGGCGACCCGGCCCGGACGAACGACGTTGGCGAACCCGAGACAGGTGTGCCCCAGCATCGCCGTGCCCGCGCCCGGCCCCATCACGAGCAGGCCCAGCCGGTTCGCCCGGTCCTTGAGCGCGATCTCGTCCTCGACCGACACGTTGTCGCTGAACAGCAGCACGTCCAGCCCGGCGGAGAGTGCCTTGTGCGCCTCCAGCGCCGCGTAGTCCCCCGGCACGGAGATCACGGCGACGTTGCTGCCCTCCTGCCGGGCGACGGCCTCGCCCAGCGTCCGCGCAGGTTTCCGCTCGGAGGTCGCGCCCGGGGAGTGTGCGGCGAACATCGCCGTCTCGCCGGCCTCCCGGGCGGTGCCGACGACGTCGTCGGAATCGGCCCGGATCGCGACGAACAGGTCGTTGGCCCCGGCGCCGTCGAGCGGTGCCAGGTCGAAACCCTCCGCGGTGAGCGTGTCCAGGTTGCCGGGCGTCGCCATCGCGGCCGACGCCCAGTCGACGCCGTCGACGGCCCGCAGCGACCGCGTCCCCGACAGCTGGACGACGGAATCCACGTAGGTGTCGCGGTAGAGGGTGACGGCGTGGATCACGGGGTTGCTCCTACGTGGTTCGCGGACACGATGCGGGTTCCCGTCTCACCGGACGGACCGGGTTCCAGCGAGGCGCGCACCCGGGCCGCGTCGGTGATCACGGCGGTGCCGCCGCCCTCGTCGAGGAAGTCGACGGCGGCGCGGACCTTCGGGCCCATGCTGCCCTCGGGGAACTGGCCGTCCTGCGCGTGCGCCCTGGCCTCGTCGGCGGTCATCTCGGTGATCTCCCGCGCCCGGTCGGTGCCGTGGTCGAGCAGGACCCGGGGCACGTCGGTGACGAGCACGAGCGCCTCGGCGCCCAGCGCGCTGGCCAGTCGCTGGGCGGCCAGGTCCTTGTCGATCACGGCGTCGACGACGCGGTAGGCGGGGCCGTCGGCGAGCACCGGCACCCCGCCCCCTCCGGCGGCCACGACGACCGACCCGTGGTCGATCAGCGCGCGGATCGCGTCGATCTCCACGATCCGCCGCGGCAGCGGCGACGGCACGAGACGCCGGTAGCCGCGGCCGGCGTCCTCCCCGACGGTCCAGCCGAGCTCGTCGGCGCGGCCCTGCGCCTCGTCGGCGGTCATGAACGGGCCCACCGGTTTGGTGGGACGCCGGAAGGCCGGGTCGTCCTGGTCGACGACTACGTGGGTGATCACCGAGACCACTCCCGGCAGCCCACCGCCCGCGGCGCGGTGCAGCGCGAGGGTCAGCAGCGATCCCAGCTGGCCCTCGGTCATCGCGACCAGCCACGACAGCGGCAGCGCCGGCACCCGGCCGCACGCCTCCTGCTGCTGGATCGCGAGGTTGCCCACCTGCGGGCCGTTGCCGTGGACGATCACGACCTGCCAGCCCGCGTCGCGCAGCGAGCACACGGCGGCCGCCAGACGGTCGGCGTTCTCCTCCTGTTCGGCGGCGGTGCCCGCCTGTCCGTTACGGGTGATCGCGTTGCCCCCGAGGGCGACGACGGCGGTCCTGGGCACGGGGTCGCCCCTTCTGCGGCAGTGACGGGTCAGGCCGTCAGGTCGATGTCCATCACCACGTGGGGCAGCCCGAGGTAGAGCTCGGGCGGACCCAGTTCGTTCCAGCCCATCCGGCGGAAGAACACGCGGTTGGCCACCTGGACGTGGGCGATCATGCGACGGCCGCCGTGGGCCGCGGCCGTGGCGACGGCGAAGCGGGTCAGCGGGCCGCCGACGCGTCGGCTGCGGAACTCCGGCAACACGGCGAGGCGGTCACCCTGCCAGTCCCCGTGGGGGTCGGAGGGATCGAGGGGGAAGAGCCGGACGGCGCCGGCGGGGCTTCCCCCGCACCGGCCGAGAACGCGGAAAGTGGTGGAGGCGATGTCGTGGGCGTCGCGGTCGGACGCAGCGAACACGCCCTGCTCCTCGACGAAGACCGCGTGCCGGACGGCGTGGTGGGCGGCCACCTCCGCGGCGTCCCCGACGATCCCGCAGCACACCGTCGTCTCGCGGCACCCTGTCGTCTCGCGGCACACCGCCGGCGCGACGGAAACGACGTCGATGTCGGTCATCGTGCCTCCCGGCGTCGGCCGGCCGCGCGACGGACGGATCCCGTGGGACCCGTCCCGCCGCCCGGCCGGTTCTGCTAGAGCGTCCAGGTCTGGAGCACGAGGGCACCTTCACGGCGGGCCGTCAGGGTGGCGTCGAGCACGTCGAGCGGGTGCATCGCCTTGACCCCGTCGATGAGGTCCGTCTCGCACATGCCGTAGAGGGCGGCCATGGCGAAGCGACAGGCGTAGACCTTGCCGCCCTCCTTCATGAACGTGGAGAGCTGGTTGTTGAAGTTCATGTGGCCGGGGAAGGCCTCGGAGCCGACGGTCGGGAAGCCGCGGCTGGCCGACGCCATCAGCACGCCGGGCCCGTAGAGGACCATGCTCGTGTCGAAGCCCTTCCGGTTGATACGGGTGGCCGTGAGCATGTTGACGAAGCCCACCGAGCCCTCGAACGGCACGGTGTGCATGAAGATGTAGGCCTTCTCGCCCTCACCGGCCTGGATGTCGTCGAACAGCTTCTCCTCGTAGTCGACGATGGCGTCACCCAGGTTGGGCCGGTCGCCGATGATCTGAGCCACGGTGTTCTCCTTCTTCGGTTACTCGGTGTGGTGGTCGGGGGTCAGACCGCTGGGCCCTGCGGGCGGGGCGGCGGCGCCCACGTCTGTCGGTGGCTACCGGGCATCGCGCGCATGATCCGGCTGCGCAACGGCCAGGGCAGCACTCCGTAGGTGGGGGCGAAGACCTTCAGCCAGAAGATCTCCTTCGCGCCCCGGGGGGCCCGCGGCGCGGGTGTCCCCTGTGCCTTCGCCAGCTTCTGGTGTGCGGCGATGAGCAGGTAGTGCTCGGAGTTGGAGCGGAGCCAGCCGAAGAACCCCGGTGACGTGGCCACCGGGCTCAGCCCTTCCGCTTCGCGGCGGCAAGCTTCTTCGCCTCGGCGACGCCGTTGGTGGCGGCCACGACCATCGGCTCGTTCAGCGCCCCGATGGCGGGCGAGTAGACGTTCTCCATGGTGGAGAGGTCGTGCAGGGTCATCCCGAAGCGGATCGCCTGGGCGAGGAAGTCGGCGCGCTCCTTGATGCCCTCGCCGCCGCCGACCATCTGGGCGCCGATGAGCCGCAGCGTGCCCGGCTCGGCGAGCAGCTTGACCTTCACCTTCTGCACGCCCGGGTAGTAGCGGGCGCGCGAGATGCCCTCGGCCACGCCGAGCGCGTACGGGATGCCCAGCGCGGTGGCCGTGGCCTCGCCGAACGACGCGCCACCGATCACCCACTTGCCGGCCGGGGTGCCCCACGGCACGTAGACGGCGCGGTAGGCGCGCTCGCCCCCGCCCGCGTTGACGCCCGCGGTCTTGCCCTGCGCGTAGGCGTGCGATCCGGTGAGTCCCTGCAGCGGCGTGCGGGTGAGCCCGTGCGGGATCTCGACGGCGTCGCCTGCCGCCCAGACGTCGGGCGCGGAGGTCTTCATGCGCTCGTCGACGATGAGCCCGCCGGTGGAGCCGACCTTGATCCCGGCCGCCTCGGCGAGCGCGTTGTTGGGCGTCTTGTGGGTGGAGATGACCACCAGGTCGGCGGGGATCTCGCCCCGGGACGTCCGCACGGCCCGGACCTGGCCCTTGTCGTCGCCCAGGAACGCCTCGAGAGTGGTGTTGAAGTGCAGGTGCACCCCCATCTCGCGCCACGAGTCCTCGACCGGCGCCATGATGTCCGGGTCGGCCATCATCGCCAGCGCGTACGGATTCGGGTCGATGAGGTGCGTCTCGACGCCGCGGTGCGCGAGCGCGGTGACCATCTCGATGCCGAGCGGGCCGGCCTCCACCACCACCGCGCTCTTCGTCTCCGAGATGACCTTGTCCCACTCCATCGCCCGGCGGATGTTCTTGACGAAGTACAGCCCGCCGAGGTCACCACCGGGCACGCCCGGGTCGGCGTAGTTCCAGCCGGTGGCGATGATCAGCTGGTCGTAGCGGACGGTGCCCTCGCCGGTCACCGTCACCGTGTGGGCCGCCGTGTCGATCGCCGTCACCGCGGTCTCGTAGTGCACGTCGATGCCGGCGTCGACGTAGGCCTGCTTGCCGGCCAGGAACAGCCGCTCGAAGTCGGGGATCTCGCCGCCGTGCACGTACGGGATGCCGCACGGGCTGTAGGCGACGTCCTCGTTCTCGGTGTAGACGACGACGTCCGCGTCCGGATCGGCGGCTTTGACGCCACCTGCGGAGCCCAGGCCCGCGGCCCCGCCACCGATGATCACTGTCTTGCGCGGCACGTCGGGCCACCTCCGTCGCTTCAACTATGAGACAGAAATATCTCCTATAGTTGATGGAGTGTCAATCGAGAGGACCCGCCGATGACCCGTCTGGTGCTGCCGGACTCCGTCCGCGTCGTGAACGTCGGACTGCCCATGTTCGCCGCCGCGATCCGCGATCAGGGCGGCTCGGTCGAGCAGGTGGACTGGCGGGTGCCCGCCGACGGCGACCTCGCCGCCGTCCGGGCGCTCACCCGCGTCCTCGGCGACGCCGCGGCCGGGATCGACGCGGCCAACGCCGAGGTCGTCCGGCGACTCGACCGGGGGATCCCCCAGCTCACCGGAGTGGCGACGGCCCGCGACGCCGTACCCGGATTCGACGGCAGGATGCTGCTGCACTGCGGACCGCCGCTGCCGTTCGCCGAGCACTGCGACCCGCTGCGCCGCTCCCTGCAGGCGGCCACCGTCGCCGAGGGCTGGGCCCCGGACGTCGAGCGGGCCCGCGCCCTGCTGGAGAGCGGCGCGGTGACCCTCGACGCCGCCCACCACCACGACACCGTCGTCCCGATGGCGACCGCGCTCGGGCCGTCACAGCCCGTGCTGGTGGTCGACAACCGCGAGGGCGGGACCCGCGCTTACTCGCCGGTCAACCAGGGCCCAGGCGAGGTGGCCTGGTTCGGCCGCGACACCGACGCGGCGATCGCCCGCCTGCGGTTCCTCGTCGACGTCGCGGGCCCCGCCATCGCCTCGATCATCGAGGGCACCGGGCCGCTCGACGTCCTGGCCGTCGCCACCCAGGGCATCACCATGGGCGACGACCTGCACATGCGCACCCAGGCGGCCACGAACCTGCTGACCCGCACCTGGCTCCCCCACATCACGGAGCTCCCCGACGCGATCCGCACCCCGTTCGGCGGGTACCTGGGAGGCAACCACCTGTTCTTCCTCAACCTGGCGATGGCCGCCGCCAAGTCGCTGCAGATGTGGGCGGAGCAGGTCACCGGCTCCAGCATCGTCACGACGATGGCGCGCAACGGCACGACGTTCGGCATCAAGCTGGCCGGATCGGACCGGTGGCACATCACCGAGGCGCCCCCGGTGGGCGAGGCGCTGTACTACTCCGGGTTCGGGCCGGACGACAGCGCGCGCGACATCGGCGACAGCGCGGTGCTGGAACTGACCGGCATGGGCGGCCCCGCCGCTGGCGGATCCGCCGCCGTGGCGGCCTTCCTCGGCGGCACGATGGCGGACGCGCGGGCGGCCACTGAGGGCTTCCAGGCCATCTGCGCAGGCACCAGCAGCAGGTTCACGCTGCCCCCGATGGACTTCGCGGGCACCCCGCTCGGGGTGGACGTGCGCAAGGTCGTGGAGTCGGGCATCACCCCGAAGGTCACGACCGGGATCCTGCACGCCACGGCGGGGACGGGACAGGTCGGAGCGGGAGTGGCGGCAGCCCCGATCGCGTGCTTCCTCAGTGCGCTCGGCGACCTCGCGGACCGCGTCGACTGAAGGCCCGCACGGATCATCTCGTCCACAGTGGAGGACCTGCCGGCGTGGAGAACCGCCCCCATGGCCACGGCGCTCCGGCGTGCCGCTGGTGACCGGGCCCGACCGGCAACGGGACGGGACGCAACACGCCCGCCGGCACCAGCAGCCGGTGTTGCCGTCCGAACTGGGCGAACGGGTCCTCGCGCCACCACGCCGGGTGGGCCCTCACGACCTCGGGTTCCTGTCCGCTGATCGCGCCGGCGAAGTGCGTCGACCCGTCGACGAGGGTGCTGAACAGCGGCGCGCGGTGCGGGTCGCGCAGGACCCCCCGCATCGCGTGCACGACGGCCGGGTCGTCGAACAGCGGGCGCTCGTCGCGGAGCGGCAGCACGAGCGAGACGGCCAGCGCCGGCCCGTTCCCGATGAGGGTGGGCTCGACACGGACGGCCGATCGGACCGGCTTCGCCCTCCCGATCTCCAGCAGCAGGTGCAGCCCCGTGCCGACCGGGGTCGTACCGGCGCGGGGCTCGTCGAACAGCGCCAGCCAGCCCAGCTCAGGCACGGGGCGCCTCCCAGTCGGGACGGATCGCTGCGGTCGTGGCCCGCAGGTCCGCCCACAGCTCCGCCAGCGACGGGCGGCCCCACATCCAGTAGCCGTCGTAGACGCGGCGCACGGTGAGGTCCGGGGCGCAGACCAGCACGGCGGGCAGGTACGGGTCGTGCACGGTGTCGGTGGTCTCCCGCAGGTCGAGCGCCGACTGCCAGGACCTCGCGGTGTCGGACAGGAACGTCCAGCGGGCGTCGAGCCCGGCCCGGAACGCCGCGGAGACCTCCGGGGGCTCGACGCTCACCGACACCATCCGGACGTAGCCGACCTCGGCGATCTCCTGCAGCGGCAGCAGTACCTCGCGCAGGAACGTGCGCTCCTTGGGGCAGAACCAGCCGCGGTAGGTGTGCACGACGATCGGGTCACCCGCCGGCAGCTCGCTCAACCGGCGCGGGACACCTCCGGTGTCGGGCAGCGTCACGTCGGGCAGGATCGAACCCGGCACAGGACGGGTCATCACAGCGCCGCCTCCGGGTTGCCGCCCATCATCCGCAGCATCGGCATCCCACCCGAGCGGACGAACCGTACGACCAGCGCCGCGGCCAGCACGAGGAACACGATGTTGAGCCACGTCGTGTAGTTCCAGGAGATGCCCTCGTCGGGCAGGTGCGCACCCGAGCGGTCGGGCACCAGCCCCAGCCCCCCGAACAGCAACTCCACGACGTAGCCGGCGACAGCCGCCGTCGCGTAGAACGACGCCCCGAGGAACAGGGCCGTCTTCAGGCCGTAGTAGCGCCGGTAGATGTTCAGCACCGGCAGGATGATCAGGTCCGCGAAGATGAACGCCACCACACCGCCGAAACTGATCCCGCCGGTCCACAGCACCACGGCCAGCGGCACGTTCCCGATCGAGCACACGAAGCTGATCACCGCCACCAGCGGCCCCACGAGCGGGCCCCACACCACGGCCGCGGTCGGGTGGTCGGTCAGGAAGATGCCCTGCCAGAACGCGTCGGGCACCCACGCCCCGATCGCCCCCGCGACGAACAGCCCGATGACCAGGTCCTTCCAGATGGCCGCCCACTCCATCACGAACACGTGCGACACCGACGTGAACGCCTCCGGGGAGATCAGCCTCCGCAGCAGCGGCCCGTCGGTCTGGACCGACATGTCCATGGCGGCGTGTCCCTCCATCGACCCGGCGAGCCCCTTGTCGGCCTCCTCACGCGCGGCGTCGAGGAGGCGCCGGCTCAGGAACACCCGGAACAGCACCGCGAGCGCGACGATCATCACCGGGCCGCCGACGAACTCCGCCACGGTGAACTGCCATCCCACCAGCAGGGCCAGGATCACCCCCAGCTCGATCACCAGGTTGGTCGAGGCGATCTCGAACGCCATCGCCGCCGTGAAGTTCGCACCCTTGCGGAACAGCGACCGCGCCAGGGCCACCGCCGCATACGAGCACGACGAGGACGCGGCACCCAGACCTGCGGCGAGCGCGAGCGTGCGCGGCCTGTCGTCACCCAGCAACCGCACGATCGTCGAGCGCCGCACCACCGCCTGGACCACCGCCGACAGTGCGAAGCCGAGGATGAGCGCCCAGAGGATCTCCCAGGTCATCGATCCGGTCAGGCGCAGCGCATGACCAACGGCATCCATCAGAACTCACCTCAATACCTTGGGGGGGTATGTGGGTTCTTACGCCCGGTCGGCCGTCACGTCAAACGCAGGCCTGTCCGCGGTGCCCCTCACCCACCACCTTCTCGAACGGGTGCGGGCCGATCACCTCGGGATCGAGGGCCGGGTCGTAGAGCGGCGTGTAGCCGGTGGCCAGGTAGAGGGCCATCGCCTCGGGTTGGCGCGGGCCGGTGGTCAGATGGATCCGCCGGTATCCGCGGGCCCGGATCTCCCGCTCCAGCTCGTCGAGCACCCGGCGGGCCAGGCCGCGGCGGCGGTGCGCCGAGTGCGTCCAGATCCGCTTGAGCTCGGCGGTGTCCCCGTCGTGGCGGCGGAACGCCCCGCCCGCCACCGGCTGACCGTCCTCGAGGAGCAGTACGACGCCGCCGTCGGGCGGCCCGAACGCCGCCCCGCGGGCCATCTCCTCGGGGATGTCGCCCAGGCTGTGGCGGTAGCGCGTCCAGTACTCGTGGTCCAGCTCGGCCAGCATGGGCATCACCAGCGGATCGGCGTAGGCGACGTGGCGGACCTCGATCGCGAGTTCGGTCATCGCACGCCGGCCAGGTCGGACACGCCCGTCGCGAGATCGGCGAGCACCCGCCCGATCGCGGGGGCGAACGTGAAGCCGTGGCCGGAGAACCCCGCGCCGACGACCAGGGGGCCGCTGCGTTCCAGCACGAACCCGCCGTCGGCTGTGCTGGTCTGGGTACAGCTGATCAGGTCCGGGCGGGTGTGGTCGAGCCCCGGGAGCCACTCCGCCACGTAGTCCTGCAGGCGCTGCAGCGCAGCGGGCTCCGGCCGGAACGTGCGCCGGTCCGGGTGACACTCCGAGCCGGTGCCGTGCAGTCCGACCTTGATGTCACCGCACGGGTCGGCGAGCCCGTAGGCCCCGCCCTCCCCGTCGACACCATCGGCGGTGACCACCGCCCGCCGGGCCAGCACCGTGCCCGACCGCGTCTCGACCTCGACGAGGTCGTCACCGCGCACCCGGATCGCCGTGACCAGCGTGTTGCGCCGGACCCGGGCGCCGCGCCCCCGGGCGGCCGCGGTCAGCGCCGCCACCGCCTGGTCGGCGTGGATCCGGCCGGAGCGGTCGGGCTGCACGAGCACCGGCCCGTCGAAGCGCATGCCGGGCCAGCGGTCACCCGCCTCGTCCGCGTCGAGCCAGTGATAGGCGATCCCCTGCGCTGCAAGGGATCTCGCCAGCTCGGAGGTTCGCCCGGGATCGCCGTGGTCGACGCCGCCGGTGATCGTCAGCAGCGCCGCACCGGTCTCGGCCTCCAGCTCCAGCCAGAGCGGCGGCGCCTCCACCGCGAGTCGGACGTAGGGCGCCGCCGCGTAGGTCTGGCGATAGATCCGCGACGCCCCGTGCGAGGCGCCGCGCGTGTGCCCGCCCCCGAAGCGCTCCAGCAACACCACGGTGCGACCGCGCCGGGCGAGCCGCCACGTCGCGGCGGCCCCCATCACGCCGCCACCCACAACGACGACATCGACTACGGAGGGTGACGAGGACATGGACGCCTTTCCCGGAACCGAACGTGCTAAGTCCGTCCACAGAGGATGGATGTCTTCCGTCGCCCCTGGCGTGCCCACCTTCCGGACCTCTCGACCGTACGTGGCAGATGTCCGGTGTTGTCAAGAGCGCCGCGTCACACTGATGGGCGTGCGTTGACAAGTCCCGAACGGGCGAATTACCGTCGCCCTCGGTCATGAGCGTCAGCGACAAGCCCTGGCTCGCTGTCCGGCAACCCTCGCTCCGCGGTGGGGTGCTCCAGGTGACGACCCGACCGAGCACGGCACTCCCGCCGCGCCCGGTAAGCGCGAGGCCCCCCGGGCCGGAACGGACGGCAGGCGATGACGGCAGGGTCGGGCACGGTGTGGGCGGTGACGTGGCGCTGCCACGGCCGCGCCACCGGATCGAGCCGCCGGCACATCGATCTCCTCCGCTGCAGCAGCGCGCGCTGTCGCCGCTGACGCGCCTCCTGCACCGACCTCGCAAGCGCTGAGCGGCTCCACCGCCGCCGGCCGTTCCCGTGCACCCTCGTTCGCGGGTCCGCGGACCGCCCCCTCCCCTGAGCCCACTGGAGCTCCCGCATGTCCGTCGACGACGAGACGACCGTGTCGCGACCACCCACGACCCCACGCGATGCCCCGCCGACCGCGCAGCGCGTGATCCCGCTGCGCCATCCACGGCGGTGGATCGCGACCGTCGTGGTACTGGTGGTGCTCGCCCAGGTCACCCACGGCCTGGTCACCAACCCCTTCTACCAGTGGGACCGCTTCGCCTACTGGTTCTTCCGGCCGGTGATCCTCCAGGGCCTGCTGATCACGTTGCAGGTGGCCGCGTGGAGCGCGGTACTCGGCCTGGTCGGCGGCATCCTGCTGGCCCTGGGCCGGCTCTCGAGGAGCCCGGTCGTGCAGGCCGTGTGCTGGGGCTACATCTGGCTGTTCCGGTCGGTGCCGCTGATCGTGGTGCTGTTGTTCCTCTACAACTTCAGCGCCCTCTACCGGACCCTCGGCGTCGGCGTGCCGTTCGGCCCGACGTTCGTGGAGTTCGGCGTCACCGCACTGGCCACCGACATGGTGATCGCCGTGATCGGGCTCAGCCTCAACGAGGCCGCCTACGCCGCCGAGGTGGTGCGCGCCGGCATCCTCTCGGTGGACCAGGGCCAGCACGAGGCCGCCGCCGCCCTGGGTATCCCGCGCACCTACCAGTTCCGCCGGATCGTGCTGCCCCAGGCGCTGCGCGCGATCGTCCCGTCGTATGTCAACCAGCTGATCGGGCTGGTCAAGAGCACGTCGCTGGTCTTCTACGTGTCGCTGCTCGACCTGTTCGGTTCCGTGCAGAGCCTGGGCAGCACCTACTCCGGCGACATCGTTCCGCTGCTGCTGGTGGCCACCGTCTGGTACGTGATCCTCACCAGCGTCATCTCGGTGATCCAGTTCTACGTGGAGCGGCACTACTCCCGTGGCGCCCTTCGGACGCTGCCCCCGACGCCGCTGCAACGGCTGCGCGACGGCCTCGCCGGCGCCCGGGCCCGGTTCGCCACCGGGGACTTCCGATGACCGCGGCGGCCGCGGTTGAGGTTCACGGCGCGAGCAAGTCCTTCGGCGCCCACCAGGTGCTGCACGACGTCGACCTCACAGTGGCGGCCGGGAAGGTCACGGCGATCCTCGGCCCGTCCGGATCGGGCAAGTCGACGCTGCTGCGCGCGATCAACCACCTCGAGAAGCTCGACACCGGCTACGTGAGCATCAACGGCGAACCGATCGGCGTGCGCCGCGTGGGCGACCGGCTCAAGGAGCTCGGCGAGAAGACGATCCTCGCCCAGCGCACGAAGATCGGGTTCGTCTTCCAGAACTTCAACCTGTTCCCGCACCTCACCGTGCTCGACAACATCACCGCCGCACCGCTGGCCACCGGGCGCAGCACCCGTGCCGACGCCGAGACGCTGGCCCGGACACTGCTGGAGCGGGTCGGGCTCGCCGACAAGGCCGACGCCTACCCCCGGCAGATCTCCGGCGGGCAGCAGCAGCGCGTGGCCATCGCGCGAGCCCTGGCGCTGCAGCCCGGCGTGATCCTCTTCGACGAGCCCACGTCGGCGCTCGACCCCGAGCTCGTGGGCGAGGTGCTGTCGGTGATCCAGGACCTCGCCAGCACCGGAACCACCCTGATCGTCGTCACCCACGAGATCGGTTTCGCCCGCGAGGTGGCCGACGAGATCGTGTTCCTCGACGGCGGCCGCGTCGTCGAGCAGGGCCCGCCCGCGCAGGTGCTCGACCACCCCACCCACCCCCGCACCCGGGAGTTCCTCAGCAAGGTGCTGTGAAACCCCGTCCGCCATTTCCGGAGGAGAACCGTGTCCAGCATCCGTTCCAGGATGATCACGTCAGTTCCGCTCGCGCTCGCCGCCGTCCTGCTCACCGCCTGCGGGGGCACCTCCGCCGCTTCGGGACCCGCAGGTGGCCCCACCACGGTCGCCGTGGGCGCGGTGTCCAACGGCGCCGCGAAGGAAGCGAGCATCACGGTGCCCGTCGTGGACCCGATCCGCGCCGAGCTCCCCCAGGCGATCCGCGACAGCGGCACGCTGAACGTCGGGCTCGGGCTGCTGCCCGCCGGCTCGCCGCCGCTGGGCTACACCGGGACCGACCAGACCACGCTGACCGGCTCCGAGCCCGACCTCGCCCGCCTCGTCGCCGGCGTGCTCGGCCTGGAGCCCAGGCTCAACAACGCCACCTGGGAGGACCTGTTCGTCGGCATCGACAGCGGCCGCACCGACATCGGCTTCTCCAACATCACCGACACCGAGCAGCGCAAGCTCAAGTACGACTTCGCCTGCTACCGCCAGGACAACCTCGGCTTCGCGGCGCCCGCGAGCAGCACCTGGACCTTCGACGGTGACTACCAGGTGCTCGCCGGCAAGAACATCGCCGTCGATCGCGGTACGAACCAGGAGAAGATTCTCCTGGAGTGGCAGGCGAAGCTGCAGGCCGAGGGCAAGAAACTCGGCATCGAGTACTACCCGGACGGCAACAGCGCCTACCTCGCGCTGGCCTCTGGTCGGATCGACGCCTACTTCTCTCCGAACCCCAGCGTCAGCTACCACGTCACCCAGAGCGCGGGCACCCCGACGCCGACCCGCAGCGCCGGCACGTTCTCCGGGGCGGGCGCGTCGCTGCAGGGGCTGATCTGCGCGACGTCCAAGAAGGACGGCGGGCTGGCGAAGCCGGTGTCCGACGCGATCAACTACCTGATCGCGAACGGCCAGTACAAGGCCTGGCTCGACGCGTGGCATCTCGCCGACGAGGCCGTGCCGACCTCCGCGATGAACCCGCAGGGACTGCCGATCACCAACTCCTGACCGCACGATCCGCCCGGGTGGGGGCGCCGGAGCACCATTGTCCGACGCCCCCACCGACCATTCCCACTGAATGGGAATTCCTTTCCCGGTCGCTCATGAATGTCTGTGCGGCAGCCCACACCGGCATTGTTGGAGAGGGAGCGGATCGCGCTTGACCTCCGTAGTCGAGCCGACGTAACGTCTGACTCAGGTCAAGAGCGCCAGCGTCAAGCCCCGGCTCGCTGGCCGGCAACCCTCCTCCGCGGTGGGGTGCTCCGGGTGACGACCAGGCCGTCGTGCAACCGCGACGGCAAGCGCGGGCCCGTGCGCAGCCGGGCCCAGAAATGGGTCCGGAGGACCGTCATGAGTGCTTTCCTGTCCGAATGCCCCGATATCACTGTCGCGGTAGGCATTCCCTGCACCGTCACCGCACCGATCGTTCCACTCGTCACCGGTGACGCGGTGCGCTACGCGAATCTCGATCTCGCCGCGAGCGCACCGCCGCTGCAGTCGGTGGCCGACCACGTCGCGGAACTGCTGCCCTACTACGCCAGCGTGCACCGCGGCGCCGGCTACGCCTCCCAGGTCAGCACCGCGGTGCTGGAGCGGGCGCGGGACACCGTCGGCCGGTTCCTCGGCGCCCGCACCGACGACGTCGTGGTGTTCACCCGCAACACCACCGACGCACTGAACCTGCTCGCCGGCGCCGTCCCCGGTCCGGTGCTCTGCCTCGACTCCGAGCACCACGCGAACCTGCTCCCGTGGCTCGACGGGCCCCACCGGGTGCTCCCGGCCGCGGGGACGGTCGCGCAGACCCTGCACGACCTCCGCGCCGCGCTCGCGACCACCCCGTTCGCGCTGGTCACGGTGGCCGGGGCGGGCAACGTGACCGGTGAGCTGCTGCCGTTGGCCGAGATCGCCGACATCGTCCACGCCGCCGGGGCCCGGCTCTGCGTCGACGCCGCGCAGCTCGCGCCGCACCGCCGCGTCGACATCGCCGCGGCCGGCATCGACTACCTCGCCCTGTCGGGCCACAAGCTCTACGCGCCCTACGGCGCCGGGGTGCTCGTCGGGCGCCGCGACTGGCTCGACACCGCCCCGCCGCACCTCGCGGGCGGCGGCGCGGTCCGCAGCGTGACCAGCCACGACCACGGCGCCGACGTGAGCTGGTGCCCCGCCCCACAGCGCCACGAGGGCGGCACGCCGAACGTGCTCGGCGCCGCCGCGCTCGCGCAGGCCTGCCGCACGCTCGACCCCGTCATCGACGAGATCGCCCCCGCCCACGAGCAGGCGCTGCTCACCCGGCTCCTCGACGGGCTCGCCACCGTGCCCGGCGTCCACCCTCTCCGCACCTGGGCCGACAGCACCGACCGCGTCGGAGTCGTCGCGTTCACCGTGGACCACCACCCCGCCGGGCGCGTCGCGTCGTACCTCTCCGCCGAGCACGGCATCGGCGTGCGGGACGGGAAGTTCTGCGCCCACCCGCTGGTCGACCGGCTCACCGGCACGGGCGACGGCGCCGTCCGGGCGAGCATCGGCATCGGCACCACCGACGACGACGTCGACCGGCTCGTCGACGCCCTGCGCGGGCTGACCAAGCGCGGCGCACGGTGGGACTACGCCGTGGTGGACGGCCGCTGGGCGCCGACGCCCGACCCCCGCGACCCCGACCCGCTGCACCTGGGCACCCCCATCGCCGCCGCGCCCGGCTGCGGCGACTGACCCGAGGAGGAGAACCGATGCCGACCCCCGAACCGCTGCGCCTCGCCGTCGCCCTCGACGGCGCGGGCTGGCATTCCGCGGCGTGGCGTGAGGAGAGTTCCCGGCCGCGTGAGCTGCTCCTCGCGCCGCTGACCACGACCATCGGGCTGCTGGCGACCGTCACGTCGGCCGGTGCGCCCGCGCTGAAATGCACGGAGTCCATAGGTTGGCCCTCTCAGAAGTGCCTGGTGGGAGGCGCTCCTGGCGACACCTACGTCAATCGCCCGATCGTGACGGGGAGGGAAGCACCCACGTGCGTACAACGAGCATGGGTCTCACCTCCGACGGACGGGTCGCGATCGGCCGCGCGGTAGCAGCGCGGGCACCCCCGCCCGCCACCGATTCTCCGGTCCGGCCGTGCCCGTGGCACTCACCACTGGATCTTCACGTCGGATGTCGGGAACGCGGTGCAGGCGTGGGTGTGGCCCGTCCAGGCGTCGGATCGTCGGATGCGGGCCTCCGGACCGTTGACGACGGTGCCGGAGAGGATCTTCACCCGGCAGAGGCCGCAGTGGCCTGATCGGCAGCCGACCTCCGGTCGGATACCGGCCCGCTCGAGGCTGTTGAGCAGGGGTTCGCCGCACGGCGCCGTGAACGTGGCCCGGCCGCGGACGGTCACCTCGACGGTGGTGGCCGGGTCGAGCCGGTCGGGCCAGTCCGGCAGCAGCTCGGGCTCGGTGGGTGGACCGTTCGCCTCGTAGCGGATCCGGCGGCGCGCGACGTCGAGGCCGCGCAGGGCGTCGAGGCAGAAGGTGTACATCCCGGGCGGACCGCACAGGTAGAACGTCGTCCGGTGCAGATGAGGACCGGCCAGCTCGGCGATGAGATCCGCGGTGAGCAGTCCCGTTCGCCCGGTCCAGCTCGGCTCGGTGTCGGAGAGGACATGGGTGACGTCGATGCCGTCGTGCGCCTGCGCCAGGTCGTCGAGCTCGTCGCGGAAGATGACATCGTTCGGGTTCGTCGAGCCGTAGACCAGATGGAGTCGCTCGGCGCCCCCACGGGCGACGATGTCCCGGATCATGCTCCACGCCGGTGCCACGCCCGAGCCGCCGGCCAGGAACATGAGCCGACGCCCGTGGAACAGGGGGTTGTGGAAGAACTCGCCCATCGGCGCGGTGCTCTCGAACGTGTCGCCCACCCTGATGTGATGGGCCAGGTGCGGCGACACGAAGCCGTGGAGGACTTCTCGCACGGTCAGGTCGTAGTGGTCCCGGTCGGCGGGTGCGGAAGAGATCGCGTAGGGGCGGCTGGTTCGGGTGCCGTCGAGCTCGACGAACAGGTTCACGTACTGGCCGGCGAGGAACGGCGGCAGGTCCGGCCCGGTCGACGCCATGCGCAGGGTCGTTGTGGTCGGTGTCTCCGTGATCACGTCAGTGACCTGGAGTGAGAGCCGGTGCGGATGCAGACGCCCGCCGACCGTCTCCGGTTCGGTCGCACGAAACGTGTCGGTTCCGGACGGTCGGGTGTCGGCGATCGATGCGGCGATCGCGGTGTAGCCCTCGATCGCGTCGTAGGCGGTGCGCGCCTTCATCGGGTGGCCGCCGTCGAGCAGTGACGGGCCTGGTCGATGGTCTGCAGAGCAGCGTCGGCGGCGGCGACCCCGGCGGTGAGCGTCGGTTGGAAACCGCCGGTGCCGTTCCACGCACCCGCCAGGTGCAAACCGGCACGACGACGTCGACGGGACGGAACATGGTCGAGTCCGACGGTGTCTGGTCGAATCCGTAGATGGCTCCGCCGGGGTGGCGCAGGTAGCGCATCAGCGTCAGAGGGGTCGCGACCTCGGCTTCTTCGATCGTGTCGCGCAGGCCGGGGAACGTCCGTTCGGCGACGTCGACGAGCTTGTTGCCGTAGGCGAACTTCGCGGACAGGTAGTCCGGCGGCGACAGCCGCGTCCAGGGCTCGCTGTAGTGCAGGTCCATGACCGCCATGTGCGTCGTGCCGGGAGGCGAGAACGAGGGGTCCTCCAACGAGTAGCAGGTCAGCGCGACCGCCCGGGGATCCCCCATCTCGGCACGCGACGGCCCCAACAGGTCATGGTCGAAACCAGCCAGGCTGAACGTGGTGCTCGTGGTGATGCCCAGCTCACGTGGGGTGGCATCGAGTCCGAGGTAGACGATGCAGCCCGACACCCCGATCCGGCGCGACGCCAGATCGCGGCGCACCGCTGCGGGCACACCGATGTCCAGTAGCCGTCCGTAGGTCACCGGAGTACTCGCGTTGGACACGACGGCCCGGCATCCGATGGTGTCACCGTCGGTGGTGTGCACCCCGACGACGGTGCCGTCGTCGGTGAGGATCGTGTCTGCCGCACAGGTGAACCGCACTCGGCCGCCGAGCTGTTCGAACCGTTCCACGAGGGCGTTCGACATGGCCTGTGAGCCGCCCTTGATGTGCGCCGGCTTGTACTCCAGGTACATCTCGAAGACCACGGCGAAGTCGATGAAGGCGAGGTGGGCGGGGGTCTGACCGAGATAGCTCCAGTACGCAGCGAGGACGGTTTTCAGGGTCTGGTTGACGAACAGCTCGTCGAGCACGTCCCGCAGGCTGCGCAACGCGTAGCGGGTGTAGATCGGGTACTTCTTCCTCGCCTCGTCAGGACTGCCGGTCGATCCGCCACCGTAGGTGAACACGATCCACTCGTAGGTGATCGCGTGGACCAGCTCGAGGAATCGTTCGACGGCCCCTCGTTCGGCGGGGTGTACAGCGGCGAGCGCCTCGACGACACCCGCCCGGTCGGCAGGGAGTGTCACGTCGACGAGATCCGTGATGCTCACCCGGTACAGGTCCGGCTCGTGGACGAATTCGAGCCGATCCAGCACGCCGAGATCACCGAGCAGCTGACGGACCTGGAACGGGTGGTCTTCGGTGCCCAGCCCGCTCAGCTGATGCAGCGCCACCTCGAACTCGAACCGCCCCCGGCGGAACGACGTCGCGCACCCACCGGGGATGTTGTGCTGCTCGAGCAGCAGCGTCGTGGCGCCGGCCTGCGCGAGCCGCACCGCTGCGGTGAGACCGGCATTGCCCGCTCCGATCACGACCACATCGACGTCCGGGAACGGGGTGAAGGGCCCCGTCACGTCGGAGATCCGCCCTTGAGCCCGGGGTGGCGCACGCTCAGGATCGCGGCGACCCCGATCAGCAGCACCCAGAGGTTCGAGGGATAGCCGGCGATGCGCTCCATCCCGCCGACTCCCGCGCCGAGATAGAGCGACGGGCCGGCGTACTGCCCGGCCGTGGACAGGAACGCGCCGACGAGACCGACCACGGCCACTCCCATCCCGACGACACCGAGGACGCGATCGGTGCGCCACACCGCCAAGGCGAGCAGCAGGATCGCGACGCTGCCGACCGGCAGGTTCAGGGCTCCGAGAACATGCAGCCCCGCGTTCGCGTTCTCCGGCTCGAGACCCACGACGATCTTGCCGAGCCCGGCCACGATCCACAGGACCACCGCGACCGACGTGAACCGGCCCGCGGGCCACCAGCCACGCAGCAGCACGACACCGGCGATCGTCAGCACACCGCCGGCGACGAACGATGCGTTCATCACCGCATGCAGGGGCGAACACACGTAGGCCGCCACCCCGTGGGGTACCGCGAACAACCCGCACCGGGTGTTGCCCAGATCGCTGATGTAGTTGCCCGTCCAGCTGTAAGGCGGATTCCACCCCGACGCCGCGACCACCTGCGCCACCGCGTACTGCACGGTGGCCAACACCCAGGCGATCCCGCCCAGCGCGGTCATGAGCGCCGGCGGGCGCCGAGCGGATCCGGCGGCGGTGTCCGGGACGCGATCGCTGGTCCCGGTTGTCGTGTCGGTCATGGAATTGCCAGCTTCCTCGAGTGGTTCCGACGAGTTCCACGCCCACCATGACGGCGGGCCTCCCCTGGCCCCAGGGCCGTTCGACCTCCGGAACCGGCCGGACGGCAGGCCCGGCCTTCCACACCGCCGGCAACCGCAGCGATCCGGTCGCTCCCGCGCAACCTGCCGGAACCGCGAGCGCACTGGACCGCTTCTTCATCGGCGGCGAGTGGGTCACCCCGTCCTCCACGCGCAGTGCGCCGCTGCGGCCTCCGGCCTCGGCCGGGTGTCGCGGATGGCCACATCCCCGCAGGGCCGGTCTGCTCCTCGCAGAGGTTGCGGGTCCTGCGCGGAGCGCACAAGGTCTGCGAGGACGCTTCTCGGGAGGTGCTGTGGGCCGCCGCAAGATCGTCGGGCGGATCGCCGACCATCTCGTCGCCGTGCACCGCGGGCACCACTGGGACGAACCGCCCGTCCACGACGAGGACAAGCTCTGCGACACCATCGAGCTGCTCGTCGAGACCGGTGCCGCGGACGGGGTGTCGGCCGCCCAGGTCGCACTGGCCGACGACCTCGTCCTCGGTGTCGAACGCCAGCACCGAGACCACCGGGCCGAAGATCTCCTCGCGCGCGGCGGGATGGTCGTCGGCGATGGGGCGCAGGACGTACGACCGTGGACACGCGGTGGAGGCCTACACGGAGGTCAAGAACGTCTTCTTCGCGACGTGAGCGGGCGGGCCGCTCAGTCGAACAGCTCCTGCACGGAGGCCACCGTGACGGCCCGGCGCACCCACACGTCGAGCTGTTCGAGGTCGGAGCAGCCGGCGATGCGGGCCCGGGCGGCCTCGTCGACCGCGATGCCGCGGGCGGCGAGGACAGTCAGCACCGACTTCGCCTCACCCTTCGGCCTTGCCCTGGAAGAAATACCGGCGTGCGAAATCGCTCTGGTACTCATACGTTCCGCTGGCCATCAGTGCCTTCAGGCAGCTACGCGCCGCCCGTGGCAGCGCAGCGAGCACGACATCACGATACATCGACGCATGCGGTTCCTCGACCGCCGCGAGCACGCCCGGAAGCACGTCGAGCACCCCGGCCTGCTCCCGATCGGCGCCATGCGCCATCGCCGACAGAACGGCCAGCTCCGGTGCCGCCTCCGCCGGCCCGACCACCGGAACCCGGTCCGGGCCCAGCACCAGCGGCACCACCCGCGAGCCGGGCAGCCCCAGCTCGATCGGCACCGCACACCACCCCGCCGTCGCCCCGTCGACACACACCCCGAGCAGCACCGTCGGGCACCGCAGCCTGGCGCGCAACGTCGTGACGTACACCGGCCAACTCCACCGCTTCCCCTGGTCCCGGCCGAGCTGTACCTCGACCACGACCGCGAGCACCGGACCCGTCTCGGCTCCCAGCACCACCACGGTGTCCGCCCGGTACTCGGTGGGCGTCAGCTCCGGCAGCTCCCCCGCATCCACCCCGGCCCGGTCGAACGCAGGAAGCTCGACGCCGAGGCCGTGGACCAGGAGATCCACGGCCAGCGTCGGCCGCCTTCGGAACACCTCGACGAGGGTTTCGTGCAGCTGGGAGGGCACGTCGGGGACGGTAGCGATGCCCCACCGACAGAATGGGTCAGAAGGGATAGGCGGGGAGGTCTCTCCGCACGGTCACCCACTGCGTCTCGGTGAACGCCTCGATGTTGGCCTGCGGCCCACCGTGACGGGACCCGGTGCCGGACGCGCCGACCCCGCCGAACGGGGCCACCGCCTCGTCGTTGACGGTCTGGTCGTTGATGTGCACGAGCCTGCTCTTCGCGGCATGAGCACAACGGTCGCGGGTCCCCGACGCGACGCGGCCGCCCGATCGACCCAGGCGGCAGCCGTCGCGTTGGCACCTCCGAGTTGCGCGGGGCGTCCACCACGGAGTTCGGGTGGCATAGGCGTGGGCGCGGGGATAGCGTTCGGCCGAGCAGATCCGTGATGGTGAAAGGCCGACCGGGAGATGACGCGGACACCTGAGGCGCCGTCCTCTGTGGAACCCCGAGACGACGGTGGGGAACAGGTCGACCAGCTGTTCGTCGGCGGCGGCGAAGTGGGCCGCGTGATGGCCGGCCTGGACTGGACGGCCACGCCGCTCGGCGCCCCCACGACATGGCCCAGCACCCTCCGCAGCGCGGTCCGGATCCTGCTGACGTCGCGGTTCTCCATGTGGATGGCCTGGGGACCCGACCTGACCGTCTTCTACAACGACGCCTACTGGCGGGACACGCTGCGCAGCAAGCACCCCTGGGCGGTCGGGCGGTCGGCCCGCGAGGTGTGGGCGGAGATCTGGGACGACATCGGCCCACGCATCCGATCGGTGCTCGACACCGGTGAGGCCACCTGGGACGAGGGTCTGCTGCTGTTCCTCGAGCGCAGCGGATACCTGGAGGAGACCTACCACACCTTCTCCTACAGCCCGCTGGGTGACGATCCCGCGCACGTCGACGGGATGTTGTGCGTGGTCACCGAGACGACCGAACGGGTCCTGAGCGAGCGCCGGCTGCGGATCCTCAGCGAGCTCGGCGACATCTCGGCCGTCACCTCCCCCACCGCCGACGAGGCGTGCCACGCCGCGCTGGACGTGTTGGAGCGGGGCCGCTTCGACATCCCGTTCGCCTCGATCTACCTGAGCTCTCCGGACGGTCGCACGGCCCGGCGAGCCGCGTTCTACGGGATGGTCGACGACCCACGAATCGTGCCGACCCAGGTCGACCGCAACAAGGACTGGCCCCACTGGGACGCACTGGCCGCGGGCGGAGCGCTGGACATCAACGGACTGACCACCACCTACGGCGGCCTGTTCATCCCCTTGCCCGATCGCCCTGGGCAGCCCGCGATCAGTACGGACCCGGACACCGTGGTCGCGGTGCCGCTGACCGGCAGCGGCACGGCCGAACCCGTCGGGGTCCTGTTCGCCGGAGTGAGCCCCTACCGTGCGCTCGACGTGGAGTACCGGCGTTTCCTGGACCTGGCCGCTCGCCAGGTCGCCACGGCGATCGCGGACGCCGACGCGTTCCAGGCGCAACGGCGTCGGGCCGATGGGCTGGCCGAGCTCGACCGGGCCAAGACCGAGTTCTTCACCGGAGTCAGCCACGAGCTGCGCACCCCGCTGACGCTGATCACCGCCCCGGCCGCCGACAGCCTCGACGACCTCGACCACCCCCTGCACCCGGTCCAGCGGGACCGGATCGAACTGATCGCCCGCAACGGCGGGCGGCTGCGGCGACTGGTCGACACGATCCTGGACTTCGCGCGCCTGGAGGGCGGCCGGCTGTCCCCCGACCGGGCCCCGGTCGACCTGGCCGTGCTCACCCGTGGCATCGCCGAGTCCTTCGCACCCGCGGTGACGCGGGCCGGCCTGGAGTTCGAGGTGGACTGCCGCCCACTCCCGTCGGCGGTGGCTGTCGATGTCGCGATGTGGGAGAAGGTCGTCCTGAACCTGCTGTCCAACGCGGTGAAATACACCCACTCCGGCCGTATCACGGTCACCCTGGCGACGCACGGAGGCGGCGTCCGGCTGGTCGTGGCAGACACGGGGATCGGGATCCCGGACGCCGACCAGCCGCTTCTGTTCCAGCGGTTCCACCGCGTGCGGGGCGCGGAAGGGCGTAGCCAGGAGGGTTCCGGGATCGGTCTTGCCCTCGTGGCCGAGCTCACGGCGCTCCACGAAGGCGCCGTCGGCGTGACGAGCGGGCCGGGCGGCGGGTCCACCTTCACCGTCGACCTGCCGGCCGGCGCCCTCACCGGCGCCCGGGCCGCCGACACCCGCGCTTCGGCGGCGGTCGGGCTCTACCGCGAGGAGGCACTGCAGTGGAGCGACCGCCCGGCACCCGGCCCCGCGGCGACCTCCACCGGCGACCCCGGGCCCACCGCCGGAGCGCGGGTGCTGGTCGTCGAGGACAACCCCGATCTGCGGCGGTTCCTCGTGGACATGCTCGCGCCCCACTACACCGTCCTCGTCGCCCCCGACGGGAGCACGGCGCTGCAGCTGGCCCGTGACGAGCCCCCGGACCTGGTACTGACCGATGTGATGATGCCCGGGCTGGACGGCTTCGCGCTGCTCGGCGAGCTGCGCCGCGATCCGGCGACCGCAACCATCCCGGTCGTCATGCTCTCGGCCCGGGCCGGCGAGGAGGCGTCGTCGGAGGGGCTGGCCGCGGGCGCCGACGACTACCTCGTCAAGCCCTTCTCCTCCCACGACCTGCTCGCCCGGGTCCGGTCGAACCTGGAGCTGGCCCGGCTGCGCAACCACGAGGCGACGTGGCGCTCGGCGATGATCAACGCCTTGCAGGACGGCTTCTACGTCATCGACGAGGACTCCGCCTCCCTCGTGGAGATCAATCCGGCGATGACCGAGCTGTTGGGCCTGCGGCGGGACCACCTGCCGTGCGGGCCGCCGTACCCCTTCTTCCCCACCGAGCAGGAGGACCCCGACGAGCTCGCGATGCTGCAGGGTGTCTATGCGGACGCCATGGCCCGGGGGAACGGCACCGTGGTGGTTCCGCTGCGGCATGTGGAGACCCGCGAGCGGGTCTGGGTGTCGGTCTCCTACAGCGCGATGCCCGACCGGGACACCGGCCGCCGGCTGTTCATCGCGACGATGAGCGACGTCACCGCGCAGCGCCGCGACGCCGATCACGACGCGCTGCTCGCCGAGACCGGCCGCCTGCTCGGGGAGCCGGTCGAACTGGCCGAGCGCCTCGACCGGTTCGTCCGGCTCGTCGCCCCGGTGCTGGGAGATCTGGCGGTACTGGCGCTGGCCGGACCCGACGGCCGACTGGTCCCCACCGCCGCCGCCCACCGCAGCGATCCGGCGGTAGCCGAGCACGCCCTGCGGTTGCCGCCCCATCCCCGCGCCCCCGGCCACGATGAGCAGTACCGCACGGGCACGGCGTTCGTCCTCGATCCCGTGGACGCGGGCCTGCTGGGCGCGATCTCGACCGACGAGACCGAACTCGACGACCGTCGGCTGCTGGGGCTGCACACGATGCTCCTCGTACCGCTCGTCGTCAGCGGGCGTCTCCTCGGTTCACTCGCGCTCGGCTCGACGGCGCGCTCCGGCCGGCTCGACCCCGCCGACCTCGCACTGGCCGAGGAGCTGGGCCGGCGGCTC
The DNA here is from genome assembly GCA_038231335.1 of Mycobacteriales bacterium. Taxonomy (GTDB): domain Bacteria; phylum Actinomycetota; class Actinomycetes; order Mycobacteriales; family Pseudonocardiaceae; genus Pseudonocardia. Next base: position 10,515 of record JBBRLM010000029.1, on the reverse strand, counting down.
GCCGGAGTCCTCGACGCCGAACGGCTGTCCACGCGCGAACGCCGGCTCCAGACCGTCACCGCGGCCCTGTCCTCGGCGTCGACCCTGGCTACTGCCGCCGCTGCACTTGCGGATGGGGTGATGGAGATCCTCGGAGCCGGGCGGGTGCGTGTGTACACCGTGGACGGCGACGCGCAGGCCCTACGGCTGGTCCACCAGGACGGCACGCCGCTGCCGGGTTCCCCCGCCCATCCCGCACTGCGGGCGAACACACCCCCGCCGGTGCGCGCGGCCGCGCTGAGCGGCGACGCCGTGTGGTTGCCCGACCGCGCGTCCTGGCGCCCGTGGTCCTCTGAGCCCCCGGACGGGATCGAGGCGGGCGCTGCGCTCCCGCTGGTGGCCGGTGGCGTCGCGATCGGGGTGGTCACCGCCGGGTTCACCACGACCCGCACCTTTCCACCCGACGAGCGCGAGTTCGCGATGACCGTCATCGGGCTGGCCGCCCAGGCGTTCGAACGAGCGGCGCTGGCCGACCAGCGTTGGGACACCGCCCAGACGCTGCAACGTGCGCTCCTGCCCGCCGAGCTGCCGGCGCTGGATCGGCTCGAGCTGGCCGCCCGCTACGTCCCCGCGGTACACGACACGCAGGCCGGCGGCGACTGGTACGACGTCCTCACCCTCGCCGACGGACGCGTGGCCCTGGCGGTCGGCGATGTCGTCGGCCACGGTCCCGCTGCCGCGGCCGTCATGGGCCAGCTGCGCAGCGTGCTGTCGAGCCACCTGCTGGAAGGCATCGGTCCCGCCACGTCGCTCGAGCGGCTCGACCACTTCGCCCGCCGCATCCCGGGCGCGCTCGGGAGCACGGCCGCCTGCCTCGTCCTCGACGTCGCCTCCGGCGAGCTGTGCTGGGCCGCAGCCGGGCACCTGCCGCCGCTCATCGTCGATGCCGGGAGCGCCCACTACCCGGTCGGGGGCGAGGGCACCCTGCTCGGGATCCGGGACCGGCCCCCCTATCGGGAGGCCAGCACCACCGTGGCCCCGGGCAGCACCGTCGTGCTCTACACCGACGGCCTCGTCGAGCGTCGCGGCGAGGTCGTCGACGACGGGCTCGACCGCCTCGCAGCCATTGCCGGCCACAACAGCCACCGCGGACCGGATTCGCTGGCCCAACTTCTGCTCCAGCAGGCCGAGGAGGACGCCGACACCAGCGACGACATCGCGCTCGTCGCCGCCCGCGTCCTGCCTGTTCCCCTCGACCTGCGCCTACCGGCCCGGCCTACGACGCTGAAGGCACTCCGCCGCACTGTGGAGGACTGGGCGCGGGCAACCGGACTCACCGACGATTCGCTCGACGACCTACAGCTCGCCGTCGGCGAAGCGGCCACCAACGCCGTCGACCACGCCTATCCGGACGGTGAACCCGGCGAGTTCACCTGCCGCGTCAGCGGCGCCGTGGACCGCGGCGTCACCGTCGAGATACGGGACTCGGGAAGCTGGCAGTCACCGGCGGTCGACCCGGGCCATCGCGGACACGGGCTCACCGTCATCAACGCCCTCGCCGACACGGTGCACCTCAGCCCCTCACCTACCGGGACGACGATCTCTTTCCACCTCCCCGCCGTCCCCCGGGATCTCGCGAGCCCCTGACGCGGACCACGGCCGGCCCGGCCACGAGGCCACGGCGGGCGATTGACGCGGACGTCGTCCGGGTATCCGTTCGCCGCGACGGCGCCGTCGGCCGGGAAGGAGTTGTGCCATGGCGATGACGGTCCACCCCCTTACCCTCTCGGTCGAGGATCCCACCCCGACGATCACGGTCATCCGGGTCGCCGGAGACCTGAATCGTGCCTCGGCCCCACGGCTGGCGAGGCTCACGGACAGCCGCCTGGACCGCTGCGTCGAGACCGGACGCAGCCACCTGATCGTGGATCTCGCGTGCATTCGGACCTTCGGGCCGGGCAGCCTGCACGTCCTGCGCCACGCCCAACTCGCAGGCGCCCAGGCCGGGGTGGTGGTGCACCTGACCGGGCTGGCCGGCCGCGCCGGTCTCCTGCCCTCGTGGGTGCCGGACGTCGTGGCACGGTTCGACAACTTCTCGACCGTCGAAGCTGCGGTATCCGCGCTGGCCCTCCCGCCACGCACTGGGTGCTGTTGAGCGTCGGCGCGGCGACATCGGCGGCGGCCTGTGGAGCACGACGAGCGCCGACACCGCGCCCGGGTGGTCCGGTGGTCAGAGCTTCTCCAGCGCGTCGGGCTTGTGGACCGCTTCACCACCGCTCTTCGCACTGCGCACCAGGTACTGGGGCTCTTCCTCCGACGCCCGAACGGTCCGCCCGCCCGCCTCGGTGTCGGACGTGATCTTCTCCAGGACCTCGCCCTCGGCGTGCCCGCCGTGGCTGCTCCAACGAACCCTGTCGCCCTTCGTGAACTCGCTCATGTACCGCGGGTACCCGATCGTCCGGCGCGGAACCCGAGGGCGTCGACGCCGCCGGACCGGCCCGCGGCCGGCTGACACGATCGGGTCAGGAACGGAACGCTTCCGACCGTGCTTGCGATGAACCCGTTGTGCACGGTGGGCGAAGGATGTGCATACGGGCGCGTCGGAGTGAGGGTGCCGTGGTGGGTGGAGGATCGGCGCAGTCGTCGTTCGACGACGCCTGCCGCCGTGTCGTCAGGCACTTGACGGAGCAGGTCCCCTTCGCGTGCTGGTCGGTGAGCCGGGTGGACCCCGACCAGCAGGTGCACCTCTGGCTCGACGACGACTTCTACGGGATGCGCCCCGGCGACAGCCAGCCGTGGGCCGAGACCTTCTGCCGCCACATGGTCGCCGGACTCACTCCGCAGGTCGCACCTGACGCCATGACGGTGCCGCGCTATGCCGAGACGGCCGCCGCCGCGGGCATGCGGATCGGGGCCTACGCCGGAGTGCCGATCCTCGACGCCGACGGATCGCTGTTCGGGACGCTCTGCGGGTTCGACCCCTCCGTCCACGACGACGACCTGCTCCGGCACACACCGTTGCTGGAGCTGATGGCTGGGCTGCTGGGCCAGATCGTGCACGCGGACAGGACACGGGACGAGGCCCTCGACCGTGCGGAGGAGCTGCGCTGGGCCGCCCTGCACGACCCGCTGACCGGGCTCACCGGCCGCGCGACGTTCCTGGACCTGCTCGCGAGGGCGGCGGCCGGCCGCGGAGCCCGACCGGCTCTGGCGCTGCTCGATCTGAACGACCTCACCGCCGTCAGCGACACCTTCGGGCATGCCGTGGGCGACCACCTGCTCATGGAGATCGCCCGGCGGCTCTCCCTGGTCCTGCACCCGTTCGACACGGCGTCGCGCCTTGGCGACCACGAGTTGGCGATCCTGCTTCACGACGGTGCCGACGTCGATACCACCGCGCTGCGCGTCAACGCCGCGCTGCGCGAGCCCGTCACGATCGACGGCAGGACCATCCCGGTCACGGCGAGTGTCGGGGTCACCCGCGTCGACGGCTCGTCCCCCGACGCCCTGCTCACGCGAGCCCGCACCGCCCGGCAGGTAGCCACGGGCCGAGCGGACGGCCACTGGGTGGCCCACGACCCGGCCATGTCACCCGTCGGCACCGACGTCCCGATGCTGCGCGAGCCGCTGCGCGAGGCGATCCGCAGCGGCGCGCTCCAGGCCTTCTACCAGCCGATCGTGAGCCTCGACGACGACCGCGTCGTCGCCTACGAAGCGCTCGCCCGCTGGACCCACAACGGCATGCCCGTCTCGCCCGACGTGTTCATACCCCTCGCCGCCCGAACAGGGCTGCTCCCCGATCTGACCGACCACATGATCGACCTCGCCGCCGGCCGGCTGGCCGACTGGTCGGCGACCCTGGGCCACCACCGACTGCAGATCGGCGTCAACGTGCCACCGAGCCTGCTGCTCGACCCGGACTTCCCCGACCGCGTCGCCCGGAGCATCCGGGACCACGACCTCGCACCCCACCAGCTGGTCCTCGAGATCACCGAAGACGCCCTGCTCGACGACCTCACGACCGCGCAGGTCATCGCACAGCAACTCCGTGCACTGGGGGTCACGCTGTCGCTCGACGACGTCGGCTCCGGATACGCGTCGCTGCTGCACCTGCGACATCTGCCGCTGCACGCCGCGAAGATCGACCGCGTCTTCGTCGACGACATCGACACCAGCGACGACGCACGACGCTTCCTCAGCGCCGTGCTCACGTGCGGCCGTGATCTCGGCCTCCACGTCGTCGTCGAGGGCGTCGAACGGGCGACCCAGGCCGACGCACTGCGTTCCCTCGGCGCCGGCTACGCCCAAGGCCACCATTTCGGCCTGCCCACCGCGCCCGGCGACATCGACGTCCGAGCCGACACCGGCTGCTCGCCCGGCTCGACCTCGTCCACGCCGCCGGCGTGATCACCACCAGTCGCACCACCGCCACCGTCCCCGACGACACGTAGTCGGTCCAGACCGCGATCGCCGGCCGGCCGGTGTCGTCGGCCTGTACGAGCAGCTCGCCGCGTTCGGCCCCGCCGCGTACCCGCGCCGGATGCTTCTCACGGACCGGGTCACAGCATCAGAGTGATCATGACGAGTACCGGGTAAGGACCATCGTCCGAGTACGACGACGTTCGAAGGGCGACACGATGACAACAGATCCGGCTGAAAGCGATCGGCCCGGCGGCGATCTCACCGAGCACGGCGTGGACCCCGCTGGCCGCGCCGGCGAAAAATAGTGTCGGCTGCGCGTCCCGATGTCGGCCCGATCCGGCCGGGGGGTCAGGGCAGGCGGGCACCAGACGCGGGGCGGGTGGGGTGCCGGGACCAGGGTGTAGCGATGCGTGACACCTCGTGGAGAACCCAGCTCCGCGCGGCCCTCTACCGCGGGGACGGCGCTGCGGTCGTCGCGCTCGCCCGGACCATGCCCGCCCACCCCGGCGAGGGCCCTGACACCGACACCGCCCACGGCGTCGGTCGTCGCGTGCGGGATGCCGGACAGTTGCTCGGCGACGGCCTGACCATCGCGCTCGCCCAGCACATCGCCGGCGCGCCCACGCTGGCCACCGAATGCGTCGGCGCGCTGCGCGAGCGCGGCTGGGCCGGTGACACCGAACTGGCCGCCCATCTCGACGCCGTGCTCGGGACCGGATCCATCCCGCTACTGCGCCCGCTCCCGGTCCTCCTCGAGAAGCTCGCCGACCTCCTGGAAGGCAGCCCCACCCACTGCGGCGGCCTGATCAGCCTGCGCACCGGCGCGGTGTGGCCAGGCACGCTGCCCGGTCCCACCCGCGGCGACGGCCCCGGCGAGGAGACCGACCGGCCCGATCGGGATGATCCACAGCGGTGGCTGCGGGTGCCCGGGCACGGTTCCGGCGCCGGCTACCACGACAGGGAGCTGTTCATCGTCACCCTCCCCGACACCACCGACCTTGACCTGGTCGAGCGGCTGCGCGACGCCCTGGATGGGCGCGACCCCTTCCGCCGCTTCACGGACGTCCTGGCCCACCGGCCCGAGCTGTTGCCGCACTGGTTCGCCTTCTCCGAGGAACGCCACCGCGGCCGAGCCCGGGCGTGGCTCGCGGCAGCCGGCTACCGGCCGAGCCCCCGCTGCCCCGATCAGACCCGGTGAGCCGGAGTCACCCGTGACGCCCTCACAGGCCGGCGCGGTCGGCTGCGCACCGTCGGGCACCCGCCGTTCTCGGCCGGGCAGAGGTGGGCGAGGTGCGCACCAGGGTGCGCTACCTACCGGTGAATGACTCAGCTCGGTGTGGCCCTCGCGTCATCGCGACGCATGATCGGCGGTCTCGATCCGGAACGCAGCACAGCGCCCGGCGAGCGCCTCGAAGGAGTCGGGCTCCAGATCGGGGACGACGCCCGCATCCTTCATGATCTTCGCTCCCTGCGGGATGCGGACCGGCCAGGCACGCAGCACCGGAACCGCCTCGGCCGGGGACAGCTCGACGAGCCGCACCCGCTCCTCGCGGCGGCCGACGGCGAGGGATCCCGTGGCACCGGTCGCGGACAGGGCGCGGGCATTGGCGGCCCAGTCTGCGCCCGGGAGCCCGGCCAGCAGGTAGCGGTGGCCGTCGAGGTCCAGCACCGAGACGGGGGTACGCCTGAGCTTCCCGGTCCGCCGCCCGGGAAGGACGAGGACCGGCAGCTCCCGCATGAGCCCGAGGCGCTGTGCGCCCATCAGGATCGTGTTCATCGGCTTGATCCATCGTGGCACAGCGGTCACGGTTTCATCTCCTCGTAGCGGTGGACAGAAGGAAGGCGAGGAGCAGCGATGATCCGAACGCCCACAGCTCGTGTCATCTCGTGTCATCGGAGGGTCAGCGAGGTGCGGTGAGCAGCGCCTCCATCCGGGCCAACCGGTCGGTGAGCGCGCTGATGTCGGCCTTCGTAGCGTTCTGCTCTGCGGGTTTGAGACTCAGCACCAGTTGCCCACCGGGCTCCAGACTGCCGGTCTCGACCTGCGCGACGTCATCACCGTTCTGCAGCCGCACCGCGTGGTCGATCTCGCTGCGCCGCAGACCCAGCCGCCGCAGCGCCGCGTCCACCAGGTGCCCGTCACGGATCACTGTGGTCGCGTGCCCTTCGAACATCCGCGCGGCAGTCGCATTGACCGCGATCAGCCGGTTGATCCCCGCATTGACCGCGACCAGGGTCACCGCGCCGATCATGCCACCGACCAGCGAGGTGTCGTTGCCGATGACCGCGTTCTGCACCACGTTGGACAACAGGAAGATCACGATGAAGTCGAAGGTGTTCAGGCTGGCCAACCCTCGCTTACCGGTCAGCCGGAACAGCACCGCCAGCAGCGCGTACACCACCACGGTCCGCAGGATCTTCTCGGTGAGCGGGATCTGCTCGGCGAACATGGCAGTCCACATCAGTTCCTCCACACGTCCAGGGCCGGCTACAGCCCCGACAGCCAACCAGCACACCGCGTGGGACCACCGTTCGGCTGGGCATCACTCGGTTTCCCGACAGCGGCGTCGGGTGGAGGACGAGCAGGTCTACGGTCGGGCCGTGCCGCCGCTCGATGCACTCCTCGATCTGCTGGAGGCCGCCGCCGGCCCAGCCGAACCTCCACCGTCGGCCGACGGGTGGGAGCTGGTGCTCGCCGAGAACGTCGCCTACCTGGTGGACGACGACCGCCGCCGCGACGCGATGCTGAGGCTGCGGCGGCTCGTCGGCATCGAGCCCGAGCAGATCCTGGCCGCCCCCGACGACCTGCTGCTACAGGTGGTAGCGGGGATGCAGCCTGCAGCGCGGGTCACCCGACTGCGCCGCTGCGCCGAGCTGGCGATCGCCGCAGCGACGTGGACGCGTTTCCCCGGGATCGGGAAGCCCGGCGTGGAGCGCATCGCGTTGTTCACCGGCACCTCCGCGGTGCTGGCCCTGGACTCGAACGCGCTCCGGGTGCTCGTCCGGCTCGGGTACGCCGATCCCGATGCCCCGTACGCGGCGACCTACCGACAGGCCCAGGCCCGGGCCGGCGCGATGCTGGCCGAGACCGTGCCAGCGCGACAACGCGCCCACCAGCTGTTACGCCGGCACGGGCAGACGACCTGCCGGCGATCGGCGCCGGCCTGCGCGCGGTGCCCGCTGACCGACCACTGCCCCAGCGCCGCCGTCACCCCGTGACACGGAATGCGACCAGCTCGACTGCAGCGATACCCACGATCATCGCTCACCCGCGCGCGTGTCACGACAACCCGTTCCGACACTTCACGATCATTCGCCGAGATCGCTGCTTCGACGACGGCCGCGGATCAGCCCGGTGCGCGTCATCCGGCGACGACGGCCGGGCCTACCGGGTAGCCAATCCTCTCCGGATCTCGATCACCCATGCCGACACCACCACCAGCGGGGCCGCCACACACGCGACGTAGACGAGGATCAGCGGCAGCCCGGGATGAGCATCCGGGCCGATGTCATAGTTGAACGCCAGCGACGGCTTCACGTGATGCCACCGCGTGATCTCCCGGTACATGACGTACCAGGAACCGATCCACATCCCGCCGCCGACCCACTTCGCAAGGCGCATGCTCCGAGACTGTCACCGCGCCCGACATCGCAGCTACCACTGCCTTTCTCACGGCGCCGGATCACAGTCGTTCAGCTCCCGGTGCAGAGCGTCTGCACGCAGCGGTCTGCGCCTCCGTCACCAGCCGAGCTCGGTGACGTCGTCCCCACGGCCATGATCGACCGACTCGTCCGCCACGCGGGAGGTCCCCACCGCACCGGGGACTCCTACCTGCACTGAGGTGCGCCGAGGACCCGGCGAAGGAGGGTGTCGAGGGTGTCGAGCTGGGCCGCCGTGAGCCCGGAGAAGGATTCGGTCAGAACCTGGGCCACCCTGTCGTCGCCGGCGTCTCGCAGGGCGTGGCCCTTGTCGGTGAGCCGGTGGCGCACGGCGCGGCCCGGTCCCGGGACCCGCTCGATCAACCCGCGCTCGATCATCCGGCCGGCCAGCGCACCGAACGACTGGTCGCTCTGGAAGGTCAACTGAGCGAGGTCGTGCAGGGACGCGCCCGGATTGTCGGCGAGGTGTCGCAGCGCGTCCCACTGCGCGAGGCTGATCTCCAGCGGGGCGAGCTGCGAGTCGATCGCCCGGTGGTGGCGAGCCTGCAGCCGCTTCACCGCCAGCCCGATCTCCTGAATGGACCTGGTCACGGCCGCCACTATAGCGGGGTCAGCTTGCTTAGTTCTGCAGGCTGGTATAAACATGCTTATATCAGTGTCTTGTTCTGATCTGTCGAGGAGCCACCGTGCCGTCCACCACCACCGCCACCCACCATCTGAGCATCGAGGCCATCGGCCCCGTCGAGGTCGCTGTCGCCCAGCGCGGCCAGGGACGACCCGTCGTGCTCCTGCACGGCGGCGCCGGCCCACAGTCGGTCGAGCGGTTGGCCGAGTTGCTCGCCGACACCGACCACGCCCGGGTGATCACCCCGACCCATCCCGGTTTCGGTGCCACGCCGCGCCCGGAGGGGTTGGACACGGTTCGCGGGCTCGCCGCGGTCTACGCCGCCCTGCTGGACGAACTCGATCTCACCGACGTCACGATCGTCGGGAACTCGATCGGCGGCTGGATCGCCGCCGAGATGGCCCTGCTCCGCTCCGCGCGGATCGCCCGCGCCGTCCTGGTCGACGCGACCGGGATCGACGTGCCCGGCCACCCGATCGCTGAGGTCTCCTCGCTGACGCTGGACCAGGTGGTGCAGCTGAGCTACCACGACCCTGCCCCGTTCCGCATCGACCCGGCGACCCTGCCGCAGGCCGCGCGGGACATCGCCGCCGGCAACCGGGCCGCGCTGGCCGTCTACGCCGGGACGTCCAGTCTGGATCCCACCCTGCGCGAACGCCTCGCGGACCTCGACCTCGCCACCCTGGTGGCGTGGGGCGACAGCGACCAGATCGTGGACCCCGACTACGGGCGGGCCTACGCGGCCGCCATCCCGAAAGCGCAGTTCCAGCTACTCACCGCGACCGGCCACGTCCCCCAGGCCGAGACCCCGCAGCAGCTGCTCACCGCCCTCTTGGAATTCACGGCGTCCCACTCCGCATGGAGCCACGACTACACCGTCGACACCACCGTCTCCCGGGAGGACATCTGGGCGACCCTGCGCGACCTCTACACCGGCACGAAGCTCAGCGACCGCGGCGACACCATCGAGATCCACGGCCCGTTCCAGGTCGGCACCACGCTGTCGGTGACCCCCCTCGGATCCGACACCGTGATCGGATGCACGATCGTCGACCTCGTCGACGGCGAGACCTATGCCTACCGATCCGAGTTCAACGGCCTGATGATCACCAGCCGGCACACGCTGACCGGGCTCGCCGACGGCGGAACCCGCATCACCCAGCACTCCACCATCGCCGGACCCCGGGCCGAGACAGTCGGCCCGCAGATCGGCCCCCGCATCACCGAAGACCACCCCGACGCCATGAACGACCTCGTCACCGCAGCGATGGCCCGCAGCCGGAACCGGTAGCTCTCCCGGTGAGAACGCGTGCCGTGGCAGCGTCGATGCCCTTCGGACAGGAGTGCCAGCCAGGGTCTCGGTGTCCATCAGAAACGTGTATGAAAAGGGACATTCTTCCCGTCGGGCGGAACGTGAAGAAAGTTTCCCATCAACGCGAGCACTTAACGGGATCGCTTTCAACCCCGGCGTGATCCGCTACTCACCGTCACAGTTTCGACCGCTGGTCGTGCAAAATCGACTTCTTACCGCACCGTTTATCGGGCGCCGCAACCGTTCGCCACCCCACTCGTCTAGGCGGATGTAGCCCGATTCTGTTCGAGGGTCGTCGGTGCGCTGGGGCAGGCACGCTGACGGGAATGGTCCGGGTTATGAAGCCGTGAAATCCGGTCTCGCCCTGAAAGTCTGTTTTGGGGCGTCTCGAGAGGAATTCGAATGTTCGCTCCCCCTGTTCCCGGTCGGCGTTCCCGCCGCCGGGTGGCAGCCTCGTTGGCGACTGCGGGTCTGGTCGTCGCGGCAGCCGCCATGGCCGGGCTCGCGCCCGGTGTGG
>JBBRLM010000028.1:0-89797 GCA_038231335.1 Mycobacteriales bacterium | reverse complement strand
TCGGCCAGGCGCATCCCGACGGTCGCGCGGCGGGGGACTGGAACCTGGCCGTCCTGCATCACACCGACTGCGGGATGCGGGATCTGGTCCCGTTCCCCGACCTGCTCGCCGAGTACTTCGAGATCCCTGCCGGCGAGCTCCACGGCAAGGAGGTCAGCGACCCCATCGCCTCCGTGCGTGTCGACGTCGACGTCATCCTGCGCGAGCTCAGCGGTAGGGATTTTCTCGTGTCGGGGCTGGTGTACGACGTGTCCAGCGGTCTCGTCGAGACGGTCGTGGCGCCGACGCCGCTGCGTCAGGGGTAGCTCCGTCAGGCTTCGATGCGGCGAGCGAATGTCGGTTGCCCAGGCTCGGTGAGTTGCTGGGCGGGGCCGCGACGCCCGGCGATGGCCACGAGCAGGGACTCCACCGTGCTCTCGACGGTGGGCCCTTCCCGGCGGTCCAGTCGAGGTCGGTTGCGGTCAGGGTGAGTCCCCTGATGCGTTTAGCCGCACCGATGGTCGAGGCGGTTCCGACATGGCCGGTGCCACCGTAACCATGATCAGCAATGCAGCGACCCGCTGTTGCGCCACCCGCGTCCGCGACATGCACCGGCAGGGCCCGTGAACGATCATCGGCGCCCGTCGACGTCGAGCCCGCGGTCGATGCCATGGGGGGTGACGTGCTGGCCGGGTTCGGGCTCGAGGACCGTGTCGTCGAGCAGCACTGTGAGCTTGTCGGGTTCGAACGACACCATTCCGCGCACCCGCTCGACCTCGGGCCACGCCTCGGGGTAGGACCATGCGGCCCGCTCGACGCCGTCGACGTCGAAGTAGTCGGCCAATCCCTTGTAGGGGCAGAACGTCTGCCCGTCGACCGCGGTCAGGGAGGAGTTGTCGATGTCGGCGCGGAGGACGTACCAGCGTGGGGCGAAGCCGGACTCGTAGAGCGCCAGCGCTCGGGTGGTGTCGGCGACGACGCGGTCGCCGACGCGCACCACGAGGTGGCGCGAGGAGCTGCGGATGTCGTTGCGGTGGTAGGCGTCGGCGGCGTGGCCGACGATGCGCTCGTCTTCCTCGTAGAAGGCGTCCATGGCCCGCCAGGCGAACGCGACGCGGCCGTCGAGCTCGCCGGCGTGCGCGGGCAGCCCGGTGTGCTGCCAGGCCGCGCGCCGGGCGGTCTGGCCGCCGGCGGTGACGGCGAACCAGGACCCCGGCCCGAGATCGCGGTGCGTGGTGACGGTGTCGAGGGTCTGCAGCACGCCGGGGACGACGTCGGCGAGGGGGAAGTAGGCGACCGGGTAGAGGCCGGGTTCGTGGAGCAGGACGACGTCGTCGCTGTCGGTGATCCACTCGCCGCCGAGGCGTACGCGCATGCGTCGGCGGAGTGGTTCGGCGAACACGAGGCGTTCGGGGAGTGGGTCGGGGACCAGGAAGTGCCCGACGGCGGAGGTGGCGAGTGGTCCTTGCTGCCAGGACAGGCCCATGGCGGGCTCCTTTGAGGTGAGGGCCTTTCAGGTGAGGGCTTCGCCGCCGTCGACGGCGAGGGTGACTCCGGTGAGGAAGGTGCTGGTCAGGGCGAACAGGACCGCGGCGGCGATGTCGTCTGCGGTGCCGATGCGCCGGGCCGGGTTGCGCTCGCTCTGGTCGGCGAACATGGCGGCCTTGCCGTCGTCGCCCAGTGCGTCCCAGGCCCCGGTGTCGATGACGCCCGGCGAGATGGCGTTGACCCGGATCGGGGCCAGCTCGACGGCGAGGGACCGGGTGAGGGTGTCGGCGGCGCCGTTGGTGATCGCGACGGCCAGGGTGCCGACGGCGATCTTGAATGCGGCGACGCCGGAGAACAGCACGAGCGAGCCGCCCTCGTTGATCCGCGGGCCGAGGTGCTTGGCCAGCATGAGCGGCCCGATGACCTTGGTGTCGAACGACGCCTGGACGGACTCGCGGGAGAGGTCCGCCAGCCGCCCACGGGCCCGGGCCGACGCGGTGGACACGACGTGGTCCAGTGTGCCGAGCCGCTCACCGAGCGCGGTGATGGAGTCGTCGTCGGTGACGTCGACGGTCTCGGTGCGGATGCCGGGTTCGCCGGCATAGGCGGCGGCCAGGGCCTCGGCGTTGCGCCCGGCCGCGACGACGTGGGCGCCGGCGTCGCGGGCGGCGAGCACGACGGCGCGGGCGATGCCGCTGCCGCGGCCGATGACCAGCACGGTGCGGTCCTGCAGGGGTCCGGTCATGATCATGACGTCCTTTCACGGTGGGTGCTGGTGCGGCCGAGGAAGCCGCGGACGTAGCCGACGGCGGTGTCCAGGGCGCTCTCGAGCAGGAAGTGGCCGCCGTCGATCAGGTGGATCTCGGCGTCGGGGAGGTCGCGGGCGAAGGCGGTCGCGCCGGCCGGGCCGAAGATCTCGTCCCCGGCACCCCAGATCGCGAGCAACGGCACCTGGCTGGTGCGGAAGTACTCCTGCACCGCGGGGTAGAGCGGCGGGTTGGTGGCGTAGTCGCGGAACAGGGCCAGCTGGATCTCGTCGTGGCCGGGGCGGCTGAGGTCGGCCTGGTCGAGGACCCAGGTGTCCGGGTCGACCAGATCGGGCTGCGAGACCCCGGTGAGGTACTGCCAACGGATCGCCTCGATCGTCAGCGCGGCGCGCACGGGTGCCTCGGTGTCCGGGCCGGGGGTCTGGGCGTAGGAGAACAGCCCCGACCAGAAGCTCTCCACGAACCCGTCGTCGTAGGCGTTGCCGTTCTGGGTGATGATCGCCGCCACCGACCCGGGGCGGCGCAGGGCGAGCCGCCACCCGATCGGGGCGCCGTAGTCCTGCACGTACATCGCGAAGCGCTCGACCCCGAGCCCGTCGAGCAGGCCCTGGGTGATGTCGGTCAGCGCGTCGAAGGTGTAGTCGAACTCGCCGGGCGGTGGCGTCGCGGACCGTCCGAAGCCGATGTGGTCGGGCGCGATGACGTGGTAACGGTCGGCGAGTGCGGGGATGAGGTGGCGGAACATGCGCGAGCTGGTCGGGAAGCCGTGCAGCAGCAGGACGACGGGTGCGTCGGCGGGCCCGGCCTCCCGGTAGAAGACCTGCTGGCCGTCCACGGTCGCCGTGCGGTGGCGGACCTCAGTCATACTAACTCCTATGATCGGTTGAACAGGTTAGTTCGACGAGGACTAGCAAACCGGCCGTGGGCTAACTTGTCAACCTGGACATAGGGGTTAGGGTGAACACATGGTGCATCCGGACGACGAGACGGTGCTGCTCGACCTGCTCAACAGCACGCCGGTGGCCGAGGGTGGCGTCGTGGACCTCCTCGGCGACGAGGACGAGGCGGCCGCCTGGGCCCGGACCCGGGGCGGCACCGGATCCGCGGCGGAGGTGGCGCACCTGCGCCGGGTCCGCGACCGGCTGCAGGCCGTCGTTGGGGGCGCCGAACCGGCGGTCGCGCTGGCCCCGGAGCTGCGCGGCGTGCGCCTGCTCCCCGAGGTGGCGGACACCGGGGTGAGCTGGCGGCTCGACGTCGAGGACGACCGGCGCCTCGCCGTCCGCGCGCTGCTGGCGTGGGGGAGCGTGCAGGAGCGGATGCCGGGTCGGCTGCGCCCGTGCGCCAACGACGAGTGCCGGCTGTTCCTGCTCGACCGCAGCCGCCCGAACACGGCCCGCTGGTGCTCGATGAAGGTCTGCGGCAACCGCCTCAAAGCGCGCCGGCACTACCAGCGCAGCCAGCAGAGCGATTGAGGCGCCGACCTGAGAACGACCTCATCGCCGACGTGGACAACGCCCGCCGCGATCATCTCGCCGTAACCGCCGGCACAGGGGAGTACGCCGAAGCCGTGCAGTTCTCTCCCGACCCGATCGTTCTCAACGAACGCCGCGGGGCCAGGAGGGGTTTCGAGCACCAGGTTCCGGCGGTACCGGATCTGTTCTGTCCCGATATGCGCCAACGTCGCTGTAGTGATCAGGTGAATGGGCGCACAGTCGACGAAGTTCGCCCCCAGCAGTGCCCTGGGCGATCTTCGGTGTCGGCGCCGCCACCTCGACATCCGCGCCGTGATCGAGAACATCCTCGGGATCGGGACGCTCGACTTCTGCCGCGACAGGTCGCACGGCGGACATCCGCACGGACCGCCCGGGCGCGATCGAGAGCAGCCGGTCCACAGCGAGGTCTCGCCCGCACCCGGATGGTGCGCATCCTCGTCGACAGGGATCGGTTCGGCCTACGGTCTGGGTCATGCGAGAAACCTTTCACGGGGAGCTGGCACACCTCGGTGCCGAGCTGGCCACGATGTGCGCGCTGGCCGGGGACGCGATGGAGCACGCGACCACAGCGTTGTTGACCGCGGACTTGGGACTGGCCGAACGGGTGATCAGCGGGGACGAGCGGATCGACCAGTTGCGCGCGCAGGCCGAGGCCGACGCCTACCGGTTGTTGTCGTTGCAAGCCCCGGTGGCGCGGGATCTACGGTTGATCGTGACCGGGATCCGGGTGGCCGAGAAGACCGAGCGGATGGGCGATCTCGCCCGGCACGTCGCGGAGCTGGCCCGGCGGCGGCATCCCGAGTGCGCGGTCCCGCCCGCGATGGCCGGCCGGTTCGCCGAGATGGGTCGGCTCGCGACCCGGATCGCGCGCGCGTGGCGGAGACCATCGCGGAGCCACAGGAGGAGCAGTACCTCCAGCGTGACCGCGACGACGACCGGATCGATGCGTTGCAGCGCGAGCTGCTCGCCGCCGCGGTGGGCCAGGACGACCGGCCGCACGCGGTGCGGATCGGGGTCGACGTGGCGTTGCTGACCCGGTTCATCGAGCGGTTCGCCGATCAGGCCGTATCGGTGGCCCGCCGGTTGGACTACATCGTGACCGGGGTCGTTCCGGCCGGCACCACCCCCTGAACAGCACCGCGGTACGGACCCGGCACACCGCCCACGACGGCCGCGATTTCCAACGACGACCAACTCAGCATGACGAACGTCAGGTGAAAGGACCCTCGCGAGGGTCCTGATCACTGCCAGGTCGACCTGAAGCTGAGGTCCCTCGTGCCGGGGCCGGACCTCGTCCGGTGCTCCAGCCGCAGAGCAGGCAACCGGGCCGTCGGGTGGTCGGGTCGGCGAATGAGTGTGCCTCGATCCGGGTACCCACGACGACACCCACCAGGAGAGGTGAGACGACATGAGTGGTCAGAACCCGGAAGAGACCGAACGCCAGGAAACATCCCGCACGCAGCAGGGTTCGAACGGCGAGGCGGGCGGTGAGCCGCAGGTTCCCGTTCCGCCCTACGACGAGTTGCGTGGCGAACCGGGAAAGAACACTGCCGGCAGGGCCTACGACGCCTCCAACGCGCCCGAGCCTGGCCCGTCGCCGGTGGTCTCCGACGAGGAGCGCACCGGGGTGACGGGTACCGAGTTGGATCCCGAGCCGGCGCTGGGCGTGGGCACGAGCAGCGGCGGACGCGCCGAAGAGCTGGCTCCCGACCGGCCCGACACCGACACCAAGGGCGCTGGTCGCCCGGTCGGCACCGCGGACGGCGAGGACACCGACGTCGCAGGCGGACACGTGAGCTGACCCGGCCCCCGAGGCCAGTGCTGCGCATGAACTCCGACAACGGGTAGGGCGGACCGCGTGCCGGCGTTTCCGCCCGCCACCCGGCTACGGATGCCGTGCATGACCTCTTCGCGGAGGTTCGAGGTGGCCCGCAATGGCCTCGACACACAGGCGCGCCGCCACATCAAGAATGTCCACCAGCACGTGCCTTGGACCGCGGTGCGCTGGCTCGGTGATGATCAGCCCGGTCAGCGTTCTGTCACCCGGATGACGACGGCGTCCGGGCCATTCAGAGGTGCAGGGTCGTCAGCGGGCGCGGACCTCTGCAACACGCGTGCCAAACCAGGCCCGGCATGAGCCGAACGCGGGTCTGTTCCCCGCGAAGCGAGCGACCGACCACTGGACACCGAAGACCTCGTGCCCGAAGTCGTCGACATCGTCCGTGCGGCGACATCAGACTTTCCACCCTAGTTGATCTCCTGCTCCTTCCAGCCGTCGAGCTCGTGCAGCGCTGCGGTCCAACGTTCACGGCGCACGTCGGGGTCCTGCTCCCACCACGGGGTACCGCGTTCACCGAGACCTCGCTTGGCCGCTCCGACCCGTGCGCGTGCGGCGGTCACAGCCGCGTGGTCGTCGGACCGCTTCGCCTTGCGGATCGCGGACCGGGCAGTGCCGAGGTGGTGCAAGAGCCGGGTCCGGACCTGCTCCGGCAGCTCGGGATCGGCGGCCCGCCACCGCCGGCCGTCGACAACGATCCACCGACCGTCGGGGGTGAGCGGAGCGGGCACCCACCTATCGTGCCCGGTCGCAGAGTCCGGGCGCAGCGCGTACCACGCGTGATCCGGCTGTCGGGACAAGGACGACCCTCTGGTGCCGCTCATGCTGGGGCGAGCGATGCCTGCCGGGTGCGTCGCCGCGACGGGTCATCGCGGGTTCGTCACGGCCCGGGCGGCGTGCGGGTGGGCAGGGGTTCGACGGCGGGTCCTTCCAGGACGGCGCCGTCGACGTCGAAGCGCGACCCGTGGCACGGACAGTCCCAGCTGCGTTCGGCGGCGTTGAACCGCACCAGGCAGCCCAGATGGGTACAGCGCACCCCGACCGCGTGCAGGGCGCCGTCGTCGTCGCGGTAGACCCCGGTGCGGTCGGCGCCCGAGCGAATGACCCGGGCCTCACCGCGCGGGATCTCCCGGGCGGAGCCGGCCTGGCCCGGGGCGAGCCGGTCGGCCACCAGGTCGACCGCGACCTTCGCGCCCAGCCGGGCCAGGGTCGGCAGGCCCTTGGGGGAGAGGCGTTGTGGGGAGAACACGTCGGTGGACGTGCCCTCGACGATCCGGTCGCTGAGGATCATCGCGGCCATGGTGCCGCCGGTCAGGCCCCACTTGGAGTAGCCGGCCGCGACGTGCATCCGCGTCGACACCGGGGTGTAGGCCCCGACCATCGGGGTGTGGTCATAGGGCAGGGCGTCATGAGCGCCAGCCCGCGGCCGCGGGAGCGGCCCGGGTCGGTGAGGTCGGTCAACTGCGGTCGCCACCGACCGTGATCGCGGATCTCGATCCGGACCCGACGCTGCGGGGCACCGCCGGCGGCAGGGGTGGTCGGGTCGGGCTCGAGGAGGCCGCGGACCTTGACCCAGGCCTGCGCTGCGATCGCGGGTGGGTAGGCGTGCTCGACGGCGTTGGCCAGCGCCTCGGACACTGCGTACACCAGGTCCTCGAGCTCGTCCGCGGGCCAGTGCAGGCCGCGCAGCCATTCCCGCAGCTGATCGCGCGCCGGTCGCAGGCTCTGCGCGGTCACGGGAATCGAGAAACGACACACCGACTTCTCCTTCTGTCGCGCACGTGCACGGGCCGATCTCCTCACGCGCACACGTCAGATATGTCTGCCCCCGACCAGTGTTCGTCGGCGTTGCCAGTCCGGATCGACCCGGCCACGAGCCACCGCGTTCCGATCCTGATCGGGTACCGGCGTCCCTTGCGATCGGTGTCACGTTGCCCTTCGGCGCTGATCAGCGCGATAGGGGCGGCGTGACGCTACGGTGTAGTGCTGTGGACGGTCAGAGACAGCCCGACCTGGCAACAGGGCCCGAGGGCGACGACGGGATCACGCTATCGGTCAGAACCGTCGGCACGGCCGGCGCGGCGCCGGCGGTGGTGATCGCGATAGCCGGGGAGCTCGACACCCTGACCCACCACCACGTCGACGCCGCGGTGCGCCGGTACCTGCCCGCGGCACCGAACGCGTCGACCGCGGGCGACCACGCGACCGTGACGTCCGGGGCATCGCGCCGGTCGTGGTGGTGGATCTGAGTGGCGTGAGTCTCTGCTGCTCGACCGGACTGGGGATGCTGGTGCAGCTCGACGTCGCCGCGACCGCGCGCGGGTGCCGGTTGCGAATTGTGACCGGGACCGGGCGGGCGGTGCGCCGGCCGCTGCACCTCACCGGTCTCGACCAGCACCTCCAGGTCTGCACCACCCCTGACCGATGCGCTCACCGGTGGTTGACGCCCGGCGTCACATCCACCCCCATGGCTGTGATTGGGAACACAGCCGGATGGGTAATCGGTCGGATGACATCGGACAGCGAACAGGGCACGTCGGTCGTGGTTGAGGTCGAGCACAACGAGCGCGGCTGGGTGGTGGTGCACGTCGTGGACGGTGAGCGGAAGACGATCGAACCCCCCTACGCCGACCGTGAGTCCGCCGAAGCCGCTGCGAGCGCCCATGATCAGGCCAGCGATCGCTGGACCGGTGCTGCCGAGCAGGTGTCCCCCCGGGACCGGCCCGAGAACCACGACAGCTGAACGGCATCAATGGCGTGATCGAGGTCAGCAGGTTCAGCGCGGCCGGGATCGATGCGGTGTGCTCGGTCCTGGCCGACGAGTTCTGTTACGCCTCCTGGGTGGTGGGGGCGTCGCGGGTGGGGGCGGGTGCTCGGCTGCACACCCGGCCAGACGCTGGTACTGCAGGCGAAAGGGTGGCCGGCCGGCGAAGCCCGAGTCGAGCTGCAGCTGACTGCGGCGGCCGAGGCCGGGCGGAGCGGGTGCCGCATCAGGATGCGCGAGGACGTCACCCATGGTCCGGGCCGGCTGGTACCCCAGCCGGTGCGGCAGCTGGCCATCGCGCCCCGCAACCAGGAATCGCTACAGCGGTTGGTACTTGTGCAACGTCCCCGCCCGTAGAGGGGATATCTGCGTCGCGGCCGGGCAGCTCGTTGTCGGGCTAGCCGACGACCTCATCCTCGGCCGGCTGGTGCATGTCGTACAGCAGGTTGGCGAGGCCACCGCAGGCGCGGCCGTGCAGGCGGGCGCTGGTGGTCACCCGCACCGCGGTGGGCCGCTCGGTGCGCAGGCCGGTGGCCCGCAGGTGTTCCCAGAGCAGATGGTCCTCGCCGACACTGTCGAGTGGGAAACCGCCGACATCGAGGTAGGCGTCGGCTCGCACCCCGAGATTGGCGCCGAAGACGTTGGTGTGCCGCTTGCCGTGCACCCGTTGGGCCATCAAGGTTCGGTAGTGCCGACGGGCATGCGCGGAGAGGTCGTCGGTGGTGTCGAGATCGGCCATTCCGGCGACACCGACGACACCGCGGGCGGCGTACCGGAGATGGTCGAGGGCCCAGGTGGGCGGCACGATGGTGTCGGCGTCGGTGTCGAGCAGCCAGGTCACCCCGGGCGGGTGGTCCAGTGCGGCGAGTGTGTGCCGGACGCCGAGGTGTCGGAGGGCACCGATGCCGGATCCGGGCACGATGTGTAGCACTCCGCGGTCGTCAGCGTGGATCCGTCGCCGCCCGGTGTGCCCGGCGTCGGTGGCGTTGAGCATGTGCAGCTGGGGCCACCCTGCGGCGAGCGCGGCCACCATCTGAGGGGTCCGGTCGCGGCAGCGGTCGAGGACCACGGTGACGGCCGTGTCGATGTGCGCCGGCAGCACGTCCAGAGCGTGGCGGACGCTGGCCAGGCAGGCGTGGATGCGGCCTTGTTCGTCACGAGCGGGGACCACGACTCCTACCGCCCGGATCGACCACGGCTGCGGGAGGTTGCTCGACGACGGCCCAGGCGCGGATGCCCCCGTCCGGACGTGTTCAACCGGGGCTCTGACATCCGGGCTTCTCAGCCGGGGGTGGCGATGGTGAACAGCCCGGCGACCGCGAGGGCGTAGAGCAGCAGCACGAGCAGGGAGTCGGTGCCCATGCCGAGCACGCGCCGCCGCGGGCTGAACAACAGGCCCAGGATGTGGACCACGGTGGGCAGCAGCCCGACGGCGGTGAGGTAGATGTCGGTGACCTGGGCTTGGGGGAGGGAGGACGGCTTTCCCGGAAATCAGGGTGGCGGGCAGGAACAGCAGGGGCAGAAACGCGTTGCCGCCGAAGATGTCACCGACCGCGAGCTGGTGCTGGTGCCGTTGTTGCATACCGCCCGGGGTGTTGCCCCCTGCCACACCGATGTTGCCGCACCCCGCCGCCGGGATGTGGCGTCGGGAAGCTCACGGGGTCGGTTCGTGGCCGGGGCGACCGACGGTGCGGCGGCGCTGTTTCATCTCCGCTTCCAGCACGTGGCGTCGCCCGGCCATCGTCTGCTCGCGCACCGTCTGCTCGAGCTCGCGCCAGGCGGCGTAGTAGCCGTCGTCGAACTCCTCGACGAGCTGGAAGGTCCACCGGCCCTCGATCACGTTGCGCCCGGCGAGCTCGTCGCGCACCCGCCCCGCCAGCTGAGCACGGCCACAGGCTTTCAGGCCGTCGATCACGTCGTCGAGCATGGCATAGCACCGCCGGTGAGCTGGTGGAACGTGTAGAGCGCGCCGCGGGCGCGCTCGATCCGCTCGAACGCCTCCGACAGCGCACCCACGGCCGCGACGAGTTCGTCGCTGGCCCCCTCTGGCCGTGAGTGATCGGCGTCCACCGCATCGTTGGTCACCCCGACCACTACCCCGCGGACACACACCCCAACCACGTTAAAATCAAGTTGAGTAGGTCCATGCCGTCAGAACCGAGTGCCCGCTCCGCCGCGGTCGGTGAGCTCTTCGGCGCCCTCGAAGCCCTCATGATCACCTATCAGGTGATGACGGAGGCCGAGAGGAACCGGCAGTGGTCGGTCGATGCTGAGCGCATCACCGGAGAGGTCGGGCGCCACCTCAGCGTGGCCCGGGCCCGGCTCTCGCCGTCGTTCGAGTCCTCCCCGGTTGCGCCGACGAACGGAGATGACCGCTGGTAGCGGTGCGCCCTCGCACCTGCCGACCCCGCTCGTGGGGCCCGGACAGAGGGGATCGGTGTTCGGTCAGAGGTGATGACCACACCACATCGGCTCGATCCCGAAACGCCTGCAGTGCTTCCAGCACCGGTGTCCGTCAGTGATCCATGTGGTCCTCCTCGACCTCAGCTGTTGTAGGGGGTAGTGCGCGCCGGCGTTGCGACGGTCTCAGACCTCGCGCCAGTCGTGCCCTGTTCGCCCGGCGGGTTCGGTGTCGGGCTGCAGCAGGGCCTCGACGGTGAAGCCGCTGGCGAGGGAGTCGAACGTGGCGTGGCGGCGCAGCATCGCGTGCTTGCCGCCGCGGACCTGCACGTAGCGGACGTGGGTGGTAGGGGCCAAGCGCCGGGCCACCTCGGCGGAGCGGGCCGGGCTGGCGATCCGGTCGGCCGAGCCGTGCACGATCAGAACCTGCCGGCCGGCCAGTGCGGTGGCATCGGCGGGGTACACCCACGGGTTCAACGCAACCACGCTCCGCACCGGCGGTGCGCCGCCGGCCAGCAGCGCGGCCCGGCCGCCGAGCGAGTGGCCGATCAGCCCGGTGGGGGGCAGCTGTGGGAACGTCTCGGTGAGGCGGCGTAGCGCCCAGCCGATGTCCTCGACCGAGGTGTGGTGGCTGTCCCAGCCGCGCACCGAGTTCAGTAGCCGGAACACCGCCAGCCGGCCCCGCCCGGCCCGGGCCACCCGTCGGGCGATCGGGACCATCCGCAGCACCGACAACTGGGTGGGGCTGACCATCGGGCTACCCCGCCGGCTCGCGCCGCCATGGAGAACCAGCACCAACCCGTCCGGTTCACGAGGGCCGGCGATCTCGATGAGGCGGGGTGTCGCGTCCACCGGCGCATCGTCCCCGCTGACGCCCGGATGTGCAGAACGTCGCTGCACACCCGGGTTGATCGCATCGGGGTTGGGCCAGCTTGGCCGGCACGTCCATCCGGGGGCCCGGGCCGGCGGCGACCTGCCTGGCGGTGACGGGTCGTGGACGCGAGCTGATGCTGCCGGTGTTGTTCTGGTGAGCAACGCCGATGGCGCCGTCGAGCTGTGCACCCGGCAGGCATTGTTTCGTCTACAGCGGGTATGTCCACGGCATGGCCAACAACGTGATGGAGAGCATCGACGTGGCCGTGCCCGTCAGCACGGCCTACAACCAGTGGACGCAGTTCGAGTCGTTCCCGCAGTTCATGGACGGTGTGGAACGTATCGACCAGGTCACCGAGACCCGGACCCACTGGGTCACCAAGATCGCCGGAGTGCAACGGGAGTTCGACGCCGAGATCACCGAGCAGCACCCCGACGAGCGCGTGGCGTTGACCACCGTCGACGGCACCCACCAGGCGGGCGTGGTCACCTTCCACCGTCTCGACGATGCCACCACCCGCGTGACGCTGCAGCTCGATCACGACCCGGAAGGGTTCGTCGAGAAGGCCGGCGACGCCCTCGGGATCATCGGGCATCGGGTCAATGGCGACCTGAAGAACTTCAAGGCCTTCATCGAGACCCGCGGCCAGGAAGAGGGCTCCTGGCGCGGCGATGTCGATCGCAGCGGGCAGGCGGGCGGGACAAACGCCTGAGCAGCTCGATCCTTCTCATGGGGCCTGAGCGTGCGGAACTGGAGGCTTTCTACCGGCGCTACCTCGAGCGCTGTAACACTCACCAGTTCGGCACTGTCGGCGAATTCGTCGACGACAGCGTCGAGGTGATCGGATCGTCGAGGCGTGCGGGGATCTGGATCATCTACACCTGATCGGGGAGAACGGTTTCCCAGGCCGAAGGGGCCCGGCGTCGCGCGGCGACCTTTCTCGATATCAGGAGGAGCAGGGATGTTCGGCACAACGTCGGCGGGCATGTTGTGACAAGGCTTCGTATCGCCCTGATCGCGTCCGCGCGCTACCCGATCCGCGAACCGTTCCCCGGGGGACTGGAAGCCCACACCTGGCAGCTGGCGACCCAGCTCCGCAGCCGCGGCCACGAGGTGACCGTGTTCCGCGGCCGCGGCTCGGACCCAGGCCTCGACGTTCACGAGCTGCCCGACCTGCCTGAGTTGTCCGAGCACGCTCGGAGCGACGTGAGCATGCCCGCTGAGTGGTTCATGGCGGAGCACCACGCCTATCTGACCCTGATGCTCGAGCTGCCGGGGCGGGTTACCCGTCGCCGTCGGTCTGCGCGTCGGGCGGCGGGTCGAGCAGCGACCGGATCGCCTCGGCCTGTCGGCCCGCCTCGGCCGCCCGACCCCGGAACAGGAGAGCGCTGTGGTGGTGGCCGTGCTCCCCGGCGGTCGCCGCGAGCTGGTGGAGCAGCTCGACCTTCTCCTCGAGGGCGCGGAGCGCGGCCCACAGCGCCTCGTCCACCGCGCCGGTCTGGGCGTCGTCGAGGCTGGCGGGTGACCAGGCGTGGCCCACCCGGCATCGCAACCGCGGAGCCGGGGCGCCGGGCAGCTCGAACAACACGCCGTGGCAGTCGGGGCAGCTGTACGGCGAGGGTCGCGCACCTGAGACGTCGACCGAGCTCGGCCGCCCGGTGGCGGCCACGTGGTCCTCGGTGGCGAGAAGGTCCGGGGGAGGCTCGTCCACCTGCGCGTTGGGCCGGGCGACGAGCTCCGCGAGCAGTGAGCCCATCTTGTCCACGTGCATCGCGTGGGCCTCGGGTGCCTGCGCGAGTGCGTGGTCGGGCATCGACCGGTACAGCGCGGTGTCGGGATCCTGCACGACGGCAGCACCGCCGCGATTCACGATGGCCGCCAGCCCGGCGGACCCGTCGTCGCGGGCGCCCGACAGCACGACGCCGACCGCGTTCGGCCCGTAGGCGAGTGCCGCGGACCGGAACAGCGGGTCGATCGCCGGTCGGTGCCCGTTCTCCTTGGGCCCTGCGGACAACGACAGGACACCGTCGCGCACGAGCGTGTGCCGGTCAGCGGGCGCGACGTGCACGGTGCCGGGCTTCAGCCGTTGCCCGTGGCGAGCCGTCGCGACCGGGAGCGACCCGGCACGACCGAGGATGGTGGTCAGGGCACTGGGCGAGTCCCGGGGGATGTGCAGCACCACGACGACAGGGGCGCTGAGGTCCTCGGGCAGGTTCGCGACGAGTCCGACCAGCGCCTCGACCCCACCGGCCGAGGCACCGACCACCACCAGATGATCGGGCTTCATCTGACGGGCCTACCCCCTTCGCGGCCGAGCCAATCGCGGCTGTGCCGGCGACGATGTCAGTGGGTGCGGTGCTCCAGCCCGTCCAGCGCCCGGTCCAGGGTGATCGGCAGGTACCGGGTGAGGCACTCGCCGACATCACCGACGATCATCTCGGACGGGCATGAGCGTCGGGTGATGCGTGGGACGCTGCCGAGCTGACCGGGTGGCCGCATTGCGCCGCCCCCAGCTCTATGGGATCGAACGCCGCGACCCGGCCGGTCTCCGGCGCTCGGCTGGCAGCACGACCTGAATGTCGTCCGCCTCTGCTCCTTGCTCCGGCGCGAGGTGTGCTCATCCGACGGCCAGGACGGCCCACACCACCTTGCCCCCGTCGGGGTGCGGGCTGTGGCCCCAGGCGCGGGCGATGGCGTCCACGACCGCGATGCCCCGGCCTCCGTGGATGGTCGCGACGGAGGCCGGGACCAGGATCGGGGGATTCGGGCTACCGTCGATGACCGCGATGCTCAAGCGGGCCGCCCGCAACTCCACGCGCAGTCGGCCGGCACCGGGCGCGTGCCGTACCGCGTTCTCCACCAGCTCGGACGCGACGAGCACGGCATCCTCGACCAGCTCGATGTGGGAGTCGAACCCCCACGTTGCGCCGAGGTCGGCCAACCAGCGTCGAGCCCGGTGCGGGTCGGCGGGTTGGCCCGTCAGCTCGATGGATGCCCGCCGGTAGAACGGCGGCGCATCCAAGGCGCTGATCGCCTCTGCGACGGTGCGGAACACGGCCACGAAGCGGGGAACGGCGCTCGTTGCCAAGCCCGTAGCGTCTTTCCGCGGCCGGCGAGAAGCAGAGGTATTCCTGGCCACTCGGCGAGACGCAGGGACACCGTCGAGAAGACCGACAGTACCGGCGATCGGCTGAAGTCCAGCTCGTCGAGATCGACCACGATCGCTGCGGGCAGGTCGGTCGCGATCTTGAAGAGTGCGTCGCGCAGGAGGGCGTAGGTCGACAGGTCCAGCGTGCCCGTGGGGACGACCACCGAGATCCCGGCCTCGGAGCGGCGGTGGAAGGTCAGCCGTGCCCCCGCGGAGGTCACGACCCGGCCATTCGCCTATCGCGCATGGTTGACGCTGTGCGGCTCATTGACGGGGGGTACCCGGTCGTACCGGGCCGACACACACCGGATCAGTCTCCCGGCGATTCGTGCGGATCCTCCCCGCCGTCGTTGGCCACTTTCAGCTCGTGGCAGAGCGAGGCCAGTCGCTCCGAGTCGGCCTCGCGCGGCGCGACCACCGGGTCCTCACGCATGTCCGGTCGGACGTCGTCGTCAGCGGGCGGCTCGGGATCGGCCCACTCTTCGCGGTGGCCGCCCGCGGAGCCCAGCATGCCACTGAGCTCGGAGGTGAGCTCGTCGTCGTGGCGAGGGCTGTTCTTGTCGCTTCCTCGTTGCATGGACCGGGGTTACCCGACCTGTCCAGCGCCACACCGGTGGCCCGTACCTGAGCTTGCTCGACGTCGCGATCTCGGTGTCGCCGCACCTCGGCCGCCGAGTCGGCGGTGACGTCCACGACGGCGAGGTGGCCGAGCAGGTCGGCCAACCCGGGGTCAGCTTTCTGGTCGCCGAGATCCGCCAGGTCGCCCAGACGACGGTGCCTCCTCCGCGGAGGGGCACCGTCGACCCTGTCAGGTTCGACGCCGCCGTAGGACCACCAACAGCACGACGAGCGCTGCCGCGATCCCGGCCAGCACCTTCGGGTCCTGCAGGGCCGGGGCCTTCTCGGCCACCACCTCGCGAGCCCGTCCCACCTGCTCCTGGACGTGCTCGGCGGTCTCGTCCTTCATCTGCCTCACCCGGGCCGGCACATCGGCACGGTAGGCGAGCTCGTCGACGGTCTCGCCGAGCTCCGCGCGCAGCTCACCGAGGTCGGCGCGCAGCTCCACGGGGGACCGTTGGCTCTGCTGCGACTCCGTCATCGCCGGACCGCCTCGTTCACCGTGGCCACGTCCTCGTGGACGTTGTCCAGCGCGGTCTCGGGCACGGGTGGCACCGCCTTGCGCAGGCGACCGGCGACCGGCGAGCGCGAGCACGCCGGCAACGACGAACAACACGACGGCGACGATCACCGCCGAGAACCAGACGGGCTGCGACGTAGCCGCGTCGCACCGTGCCGGGCCCTGTCGTGGGCGGCGCCGTTCAGCCGCGCGCGCAGCGCGGACCAGTGCAGGCGCACGATCCCGGCGAAGGCCACGAAGTGCCGTGTGGCGTTCGCGACATCGATCACCGGTGCTGAGGCATCCCAACGCGCTGGCCACTGGATTGCATCCGACAATCGTCCTCTCGTCGCCACGGCTCAGGGGCCTGCGCGCTGTCGAGGCACACCGATCCGCTCTCCTACCGCGGCCGCGGCTCGCTTGGCGGGCTGTGCTCGACTGCGGGACCGTTCCTGTCGTCCTCCTCATCCTGGTCGTCGTCTGTGTGGTCGATGGTGTGGTCGGTGTCGCCGCGCGTCTCGGCGGTCGTCATGTTGTCGTGGGCGTCGCGGGAGTGGAACGGAGAGCCGACCGGACGGAGCGCCGCGGACTGCTCGTCATCGGGTTCAGTCGTCGACCGGGGGCTCCCACGGTGGCGCCATCCTGACGTCGGAGCACCCGTCGCACCTCGGGTGTCGTCGGGGTTGCCCCTCCGGGACTGCTCATCTCTGCGGCAGATCGGCGCGGAACCGGCGCAGCTGTTGCCCCTGACGCCGGCGCCGCAACGCCCATCCCATGCCGCATTCGACAAGCAGGCCACGCCGGCGTTCCCGACGACGCAGGAGGCTGCACAGCTCGATCACGTACCGCCCGCGACGCAACAGGACTGCCTGCGGCCCGGGCCCCAGCAGGTGACGTCGAACGTCGGCACCGCCCAGGTGGTGGGGGTGTCGTGCACATCCTGGGTAGCGGGGGTTGGGCCAGTGGGAGGCGCGGGTCCGGGCCGGGATGTCCACGCCGAGGTCGCCGAGGACCTCGTCGACGTTGTGCATCGAGAACGGAATGATCTTCGTGCCCCGGCAGTGGTGCGCGCCGGTGGCCACCGACTCGGCACGGAGGTGATGGCGGCCGTCGCCGGGCTGCCATCAGGTTTGCTGTTGCGGTTGATCTCCCGGTAGACCGTCGCGGCGATCTGTTTCACCGCGACGCCGGCGCACAGGCCGTCGGCGATATGATCCGGTCGTCTTGGTCGAGGAACCGCGCCGAGACCGGGCCAGGATCGGGGATCATCACCCCGCCAGCGTCGAGGAACCACAGCGAACCGCAGCTGGTCGACAGCCCACTCCGCGCGCCGCCGCCGCTCCCATCAGACCCTGGCGCACTGGCAACCCGCATGCGCGTCGACCGCACCGCGCCAACGGGCCGGTCTTGATCATCGCGCGACGACCGCTGTCACCACCTGCGGTCGGTAGCTCTCGATGATCTCCATGAATTCCTTGTGCTCGGCCGGGGGTACACCGAGAAAGGTCAGGGTGGACGCGATCTCCAGCGCGACCGCGTCGAACTCCTGAGTGTTGATGCTCAGCGTTTCGTGCGCCTGCACCATGTCCTGGCCGGAGTAGCACTTCGGCCCGCCGGTCGCCTCGATCGACCACGCTGTGACCAGGAACTTGTACCCCGGCGCGTTCGTGGGATCGCCGTGGTGGGCGTGCACCGCCTCGTTCGCGTTCACCGCGACGTTCGCGAAGAGTCGGTCGACGAGCACGTCGACGGCGCCCGCTATGCCGTAGGTACCGCCGAGCCGGTCGTAGAGAGTCTCGTTGTCCGCCATGTGATCACTCCACCAGAGGTTGTCGTCGATCGAGATCGCGCGAGAGCGATCCTTGTTCGTGATTTACTTTGTCATCCGATAATACACAAGTCAATAGTTCATGATGGTAGTAATGTCGGGCGTGTCGGCACGTTGAGACTGCTGTGCCGGGGCTCTGCGATGAGGGGGACGCCAGACGTGCCTCAGGTGGCGGCGGACGAGGCCGCCCGCCGGCGTGGATGACGTGGCGAGGTGGCAGGTGCCGTCGGCACCAACAGATGACACCAGGTCCCCGCTGCTCAATCGACATCGAGGTAACCGAGGTCGCTGAGCACGATCGCACACAGGTTCGGGGTGCGTGAGCACGTCGGCTGGACCTGCGGGCCGCCGGAGTAGTAGCGGCGCAGCTCCTCGGAGAACGGTACGGCTGCCGTCGATGCCGGGCGGTCGCCGAGGATCTCCAGCGCGGTCTCCAGCTCGCGGCGGGTCACCTCCGCCGTCCACAGCCGCTGGGCGACGCTGATCGACTCGCCGACCGACGTGGCTCGCAGAGTGGAGCCGCCGACCAGCGGTGGGATGGGCCGACCGCCGGCGTAGCGCGCCTGCACCGCGTCCCAGTCGAATGTCACGCCCAGTCCTCCGTCCGCCGGTACCGCCCCAGGCCCGCGACGACGAACTCGTCGCGGTAGAGCTCGCCGACGACGCCGAGCAGTCGCAGCGCCTGCGATATCGGCGCCTGGCGCGGTACGAACACCTCGGAGCGCCCGAGGATGAGTGGCCCGAGCAGCACCTCGCCGCTCTGCCACACCGCAGCGGTCTGCGCGCCGTCGTGGCCGGTGTAGTCGGCCTCCATGTACGCCACGGGACCCGCGGCCGAGAGCGTCTCGAGCAGCGCGAGCAGGCCTGGGGTGAGGTGGGTGAATCCGGACTCGGGCCCGGTGTGGAGCGCGGCAGCGTCCGAGTGAGCCGGCGGGGTCGCCGCCAGGAGCTGCGGCGTGACCGGAACCAGCCCGAGATCGGCCGCGGTCAGCACGGTCACGGCCACGTCGGGGTGCAGCGCGGCACACGGGGCCAGTACCGAGGTGCTGGCTACCAGACCGGTCAGCTCGTAGCGGTTGCCCTGGTCGGGTCGGAACTGGCCCATGGTCACCCCGGGCTCATTCCGGGCTCGCGATCATTCAAGGAACCCGAGATCCTTCAGCACGTGCGCCGCCGACGTCGCCCGCACGTCGGCCACCAGCGCCCGGTACTCCTCGACGAAGAGTCCGGCGTGCCGGCTCATCCCGTCGGCCTCGATCAGATCGGCCGCCTTCTCCAGGTGCTCGCGGGCCAGGGTGTCGCGCCACAGGGAGTGGCGGATGTGTACCCCCGTCTCGTCGACGCCGGTGATCTCCAGGGTCTTGCCGCCGGCCACGGTGGGGATCTTCGTGCCCCCCGCGTACCGCGACATGACGTCGCTCCACTGCAGTGGCACGTCAGCGCCTCTCGTCCGGGTCCGGAACCGGCGGCAACCCCGGCCGGGCCAGCTCGTGCATGTAGGCGAGCATCGCCTCGTGGCCGGCCTCGGCCGACCTCTCGTCGCAGCCCAGCGTGGCGGCCAGTGCTTCGACGTCGTGGCCCCGTACGCAGGTCACCACGAGCACGTCGCGGTGCTCGCGGGGCATCTGGACCAGCCGCTCGCGCAGCTCGATCCAGCCGCACACGGCGGCCAGCTGGCCCGCGTCCGCCTCGGCGATGCGCGCCTCGGCCAGGCGGGCGATGCGGCCGGAGTAGGGCAGCCCGAAGTACCGGAAGACCGACGGGCGGGAGACGAGGCCCGCGGCCACCTGCACGGCGACGGCCTCGGCCAACCTCGGGTCGGCCAGCCGGTGCGCGCAGGTGTACCGCACGGCCTCGAACGTGGCCCGGACGCGCTCGAACCACTCGTCCCAGTCCGATGCGAGCGCGTCCGGTTGCATCAGTCGACTGCCACTCAGAGCTTCGCGAGTACGGCCTCGGCCGTGCTCACCTCGTGGTCGACGAACTGCTTCTCCACGTCGATCTGCGTGAACACGCCGTCCTGGATGACGGCGGCCCAGCGCTCGGAGCGGGTGCCGAGACCGAACGAGCTGGCGTCGGTGTCGAGGCCCATCGCCCTGGCGAACGCGGCGTCCGGGTCGGCGACCATCACGAACTCGGCCGTGACGTCCTCGGACCGGCCCCAGGCGCCCATGACGAAGGCATCGTTCATGGAGACGACGGCGATCTTCTCGACGCCCTTCTCCTTGAGCTGATCTGCGGCGAGAACGAAGCCGGGGAGGTGGAAGTCGGTGCACACCGGCGTGAACGCGCCGGGCACGCCGATCAGGACGACCTTTCCGGAGCCGAGCAGGTCCTTCGTGCTCGTCGGCGTGGGCCCGTCGGCGGTGTTGATCATGACGGTGGCGTCGGGGACGGGGTCACCGATGGCGGGCATGGTTGTCTCCAGTGCGATCGAGGGGGAGGGGGTGGCGCCGGACCACACCGACCGGCGGCCACCCGTTCGCGCAGGTCAGGGGGTCGGGACGACCGTCTTGACCATCATCGCGATGTGCTCGGCCTGCACGACCGTCAGATCCTTCGAGACGGGCGCGTCGCCGCGGATCGCCTCGTGCGGGACGACGACCCAGCACGCGCAGCCCCAGATGCACTCACCCGCCATGCCGTCGAAGCGGATGGACTGCTCCGACAGCATCACCCCGAGGTCGAGCAGCCAGGAGTGCATCATCAGCTTCTCGTCCCACGACTCGACGGCGTCGTAGGCGTCGCGCGCGGAGAAGAACGCGGTGAAGTCGCTCTTCGCCACGCCCGGGATGATGATGTTCGAGTACGCCGTGAGCTCGTCGAAGAACTCGCCGACCGTGGTGTTCACCGTGCCGTCGTCACCGTCGAGCACGTAGGTCTGCAGGGTCTCCTGCAGCTTCGTCTCGAGACCGGCGTTCCACAGCTCGCGCGGGGCCACGGTGTGGGCCTCGATGTAGTCGGTCTTGAAGCCCTCCTTGAGGCCCGACCACTGCGGGATGTAGCCGATCCACTTGTTGACGACCTGACGCCACTTGCTGCGGGGCTCGCCCGGCAGCACCTCGACACCCGGGTGGGTGTACTTGGCGACGTCGAAGATCGTCCAGGTACGGTCGCCCGAGATGTTGCGCTCGTGCGGTGCTCCGGTGAAGCCGGCCGGTCGCAACAGCTTGAACAGCAGCCGCCCGGAGTCCTGCACGATGAACCGGATGAAGCAGTCGTTGACGAACTTGCGGGTCACGCCCTTGCGGAGCGCGTCGCGGATCGCCGGCTTGCCGGTCTGGGTGTAGGAGCCCAGCCGCTGCCAGGAGTGTTCCTGCGGCAGCGCGAAGAAGCCGCCGGTGAACGGGTTCTTGTAGAGGTCGCCCCACACTGCCATGACGCCCTGGTTCTTGGCGTCGTCGAGCATGCAGTCGATCTCGTTCATCGTCGGGTACAGGCCGGCGTCGCCACCGACGTGCTGCTCGTCGCCCGAGAACGGCATGGCCGCCACGCCGACCACCGGGATGCGCCGGCCGAGCTTGACGTTGGACAGGTGCCGCGCCAGGTCGACGACGATGCCCGAGCCGGTGCCGCCGGTCATGGAGAAGAACACGAGCACGATCGAGGGCAGCTTGGTGGCGTTGATGGAGGCGACGAAGTCGTCGAGCTCCTTCTCCAGCGACTTGTCCCCGCCGTAGTAGTAGTGCCCGTAGATCGCCTTGGAGATGGCGCGGGGAATGGAGTCCCCGGCCTTCGGCATCTCGGTGTCACTGGGCAGCCACGGCTCGTAGTTCGGGTTCCAGTAGTACCGCGGGTACTCCATCTTCAGGAACTCGCGCCAGCGGTTGAGGCTGGACATCAGGTCCTTCTTCTCGGGGACTTCCAGGGAGATCGTCCGGACCTGCGCGCGGTCGGTCGGGATGCCGCGCTCGGCGAGACGCTGGTCGAAGCCCCCGGCGTACTCCTTGAGCTCGTGCTGGTCGTGGTCGCCGATGTCGATCGAGAGGCCGGTGAACCGCGCACGCGGGTCCTCCAGCATGTCCTCGATCTCACCGGTGCGGATGAGCGCCTCGACCATGTATGCGCCGGTCTTGCCGATGCCGATCGCGTGAATGCAGTGCGGCGCCTGGGCGCCGGTCGCGCTGTGATAGAGCGACATTCCCATTGCGTTCCTCCTGTTTCGGGCGTGCGGGTAGGACCGCACGACCTGTCTGCGGTCGTGCGCCGGTGAGAGAGCGGGTCCTCAGTCCAGGTAGCCGAGGTCCTTGAGGATCGTCGCGGCCGTCGTCGGCCGTTCGTCGGCGATGTAGGTGCGGTAGTGGTCGATGACGTCGCCGTAGTTGCGGGTCATCTTCCCCTCGTCGAGCAGGGCCATCGCCTTCTCGAGGTAGGCCCGGGTGATCTTGTCCTGCCAGAGCCGGTGCGAGACGTAGATGTAGCCGTCGTCGGCGCCGGTGACCTTGAGCGTGCGGGCCCCCGGCATCGACGGGAGCTCCGCACCGTCCTGGTAGCGCTTGACGACATCAGCCCAGTCGGTGGCCATCAGCCTGCCCCCGTCATCCGGTGGCCACGCCGACGCCGGAGGCGGCCACCGCGGCGACCTCCTCGTTCGTGATCGGCGAGGCGATGGCCTCGCCGCGGATCGCGGCGTGCGGGACGACGACCCAGCAGGCGCAGCCCCAGATGCACTCCCCGCCCATGCCGTCGAACCGGATGGAGGGCTCGCAGAGCATCACACCGAGGTCGAGCAGCCAGGAGTGCAGGAGCAGCTTGTCGTCCCACTCCAGCGGGTCGTAGGCCTCGCGGGACGGGACGAACGCCTCCAGATCGAGCTTGGAGGCGCGCGGCAGGACCACGCTGACGAAGCCGTCCCCCTTGGTCTCCACAGTCTGCACGACAGCGGGCACCCGGGTGGTCGCGATCTCGGCGATGGCCTTGCCGACGGCGTCGGCGGCCTTCTTCGCGTCCTTGCCGGTGCCGAACACGCGGGCCTCGGCGAACTCGGTGGAGAAGCCCTTGGTCAGGCCGAGCGAGCCGAGCGACCCGGCGTCGTCGAGGGACCTGACGGCCAGGACGTTGATCCAGCGGTCGCTCTGCTCGCCGCGGATGGCCGGGTGCCACTGGTCACCGGGTACGGCGAGCCAGTTGAGCGCCTTCAGCGTCTCGTAGAGGTCCTTGCCGCCGTCGGCAGCGAGGAACGACGCGATGCCGGGGATCACGTCCTTGCCGTCGGCCTGGGGGACGCTGAAGAAGCCGCCGGTGAAGGGATTCTTGTAGAGGTCGCCCCACACCGCCATGACGCCGTTGTTCTTCTCGGTGTCGATCATGCAGTCGAGCTCGTTGATCACCGGGAAGAAGGACGCGTCGGGGGTGGTGGGCGTCACGCCGATCCCGATCACCCACGGCCGGCGGCCGAGCTTGATCGAGGACAGGTGGCGCGCGATCTCGACGACGATGCCGCTGCCGACGCTCTCGCCCAGCGAGAACGGGATCACCACGAGCGGCGTCTTGTCGCTGGCCATCAGCTCGGCGGCGAACGTGTCCAGAGCCGTGGTGATCTCGCGACCCTGGTAGTACTCCGCGCCGTAGATGGCCTTGGCGATCGCGCGGGGCATGAACTCGCCGGATGCCGGGATCGCGAGGTCGCCGGGCAGCCACGGCTCGTAGTTGGGGTTCCAGTAGTAGCGCGGGTATTCCATCTTGAGGAACTCGCGGTACCGGTTGAGCGCGCTGGAGAGGTCGGCGCGCGTCGGGATCGGTAGCTCGACGGTGGTGACCGCAGCCTTGCCTGCGGCCGACCGCACCCCGGAGAGGTCCCCGATGTCCACGGCCAGGGCCGAGAAGCCGTCCGGAGCGTCCTTGAGCAGCTCGGTGATGACCGCCGCGCCCGTCGGGCCGAGGCCGAGGACGTGCAGCGAGAACGGCCCCTCGTGGTCGCCCGCGTGGTGGACGCTCTCCTTGCTCAGCGCCTCGATGCGGGCCAGCGTCGTGTCGTGATCGTGGTCGTGCCCGTGTCCGTGGTCGTCAGCCATCTGGGAAAAACACCTCTCGCCATCGATAGTTCTCGGACTCTCGGGTGGATCAGCTCGTGTGTGCCGCCGGCACACACGAACGCAGGGTTCGTTCCCGGCGATCGCGGGCGGCCCGGATCCCCGCGACGGACAGCTCCGCGTACTGGAACTCGTGCTCCTCGTCGCCGCACTGGCCGATGGTGGTGCCGTCGAAGCCGACGATCGCGGAGTGACCCGACCACCGGCAGGAGCCGGCGATCCCGGCCGCGTTCGCCGCCACGACGTAGCAAGTGCCCATCCACGCCGCGGCGCGTGCCGAGCGGACCTGGTCCGCTGCGGAGACGTCGGGCGTGGACTGCAGGCGGATCAGCAGCTCGGCCCCCCGGAACCGGCATCCCGACCCGACGTCGGGGTCGTCGGTCCCGATCGTCAGGCCGGTGTGCAGACCGCCCGGACCGGCCACGATGTCGGGGCGGTCCGCGCCGCGCATGCCCCCGACCCGGCAGTGGCGCTGCACCACCCGGCCTCGGTCGTCGATCAATACGACGGTGTGGTCGGGATCGGGCCGGGCCTGCCCCCCGCTCACGGAGAACACCCCCCACACCCCGGCCACCGCGCAGGCCCGCGAGAACAATGCGACGTCCTCACCCGGCTCCACGAGCCGCGCCACGGCGCCTGCGCCGCCCAGGCCTGGGCCGGCGTAGCCGTGTGTGGCGAACTCCGGGAACACGATCAGGTCCAGGCCGGGCTCGCCGCGGGCCATGCCCACGACGAGGTCGGCGATCTGGAGGTAGTTGAGCCGCACGTCCTCACGGGTCCGCGGCGCCGGCACGGTGTGGCTCAGCACCGCCACTCCGACGCTCCCGTCCGGCCGCTTCTCGGTCATGACGAGATCGCACAGCTTCCCCGATCGGCCATGACCGGCCCGGCGGCCGAGGGCGTGATGTCGAAGTCGAAGATCGCGGTGGGGAGGTAGAGCGAGCAGCAGGCGTTCGGGATGTCGACCACGCCGCTGACGCGGCCCTCGATCGGCGCCGAGCCCAGCAGCAGGTAGGCCTGCGCGCCGCTGTAGCCGAACTTCTTGAGGTAGGAGATCGCGTTGAGGCAGGCGTTGCGGTACGCCACCGTCGCGTCGTTGTAGTAGTTGGTGTCGGTCTCGTGGTCCACCGAGATGCCGATGAACGTGACGAACTCCGAGTAGAGCGGCGCAACGTTGCCCGGTATGAGGATCGGGTTGGTGGTGACGCCGTAGGTCTCCATGCCGCCCTTGATGAGGTCGACGTGGAAGTCGATGAAGCCGCCCATCTCGATGGCCCCGCAGAACGTGATCTCGCCGTCGCCCTGGCTGAAGTGCAGGTCGCCGCCGGAGAACAGGGCCCCGGGATGGTGCACCGGGTAGAAGACCCGGCTGCCACGGGTGAAGTTCTTGATGTCGTGGTTGCCGCCGTTCTCGCGCGGCGGCACGGTGCGGGCGCCGTCCCGGGCGATGCCGGCGAGCGCCTCACCGGTGGCCATGCCGCCGAGCACCTGCGTCTCCAGCGGGGGAAGCGCGAGCGGCGGCACGCGGTCCGGGTCGGTGGCGATCAGTGCGCGCTCACGGGCGTTCCAGCGGGCCAGCAGCTCCGGGGAGGGAGCGGTGCCGAACAGTCCGGGGTGGGTGATGCCGGTGTAGCTGACGCCCGGGATGTGCCGGGAGGTGGCCTTCTGGCCGCTGAAGTCCCAGATGGCCTTGTACGCGTCGGGGTAGGCATCGGTGAGGAAGCCGCCGCCGTTGAGCTTGGAGAAGATGCCGGTGTAGCCCCAGCCCTGACCGGGGGCGTCCCCGATCTCCTGGGGTACCGGGCCGAGGTCCAGGATGTCGACGACGAGCAGGTCCCCCGGCTCCGCGCCCTCGATGGCGATGGGCCCCGAGAGCATGTGACAGCCGTCGAGCTCGACGTCGCGCACGTCGTTGGCCGAGTCGTTGTTGCCGATCTGGCTGTCGGTCCATTCGCGGCACTCGATGCGGATGGAGGAGCCCGGCTTGACCGTGGCGGCAGCCGGGATGTCCGGGTGCCAGCGGTTGTGACCCGGGACGACCTGGTCACGCATCGACTTGGCCTGGTCCACGCTGAACACGACGTCAGGCATGACGGGAAACCTCCAACGGCTCGGGACGGGGGATCACGGACGGGGCAGGCGGAGCTGGCGGGGGTCGCTCGCCCGGCGCTGCGTCCGGCCGGTGCGCCGCGGCGTCGAGGTGACCACGGCGGGGGCGTCCGCGCTGCGGTGCGAGGCGTCGAGGGCCCCCCGCAGGCCCGCGTCGAGCGAGCGCAGGGCGGGAGCGCCGAAGACGCGCCGGGCCGGGCGCTCGCACTGCGGGCAGTCCGCAGGGGCCGACGCGGCCGCCATCGGGCGGATGCGATCGAACGTCCCGCAGGTCGGGCACGTGTGGCTGTAGGTGGGCAACCTGACCTCCGTGATGGAAGTACTGTCATATAAAACTATGTCAGGAGAAAGTATTCGTCAAGGAGTGGCGCGGTCGAGCCAGTCGGTGGTGCGCGGGTGGCGACCGAGGCCCGAGACCGCGAACTCGTCGCGGTCGCCGTTCGCCGTGACCCCCAACGCCCGGAGCGCGACCCCGATCGGCGCGGTCTCGGCGTCGTACTCCTCCTGCCGACTCAGGAGCAGCGGCCCGGTCAGCAGGCGTCCGGACCTCCACACCGCGGCCGCCTGCCTGCCGGTGAGGCCGAGGTGGTTCGCCTCCACATAGGCCACGGGGCCCAGCATCGACGCGGCCTCGAGCAGTGCCGCCACGCCCGGGGTGAGGACGGCGAACCCGGACTCGGGGCCGGTGAGCCACGTCTCCCGTCGCCGGGCCGAGTACGCCGTACCGCCGGGCAGCCGGTCCAGCCCGAGAGCGCAGAGTGCGGCGGGGGTGACGCCGTCGGCGAGCTCGGCCGTGACCGGGAGGAGTGCGAGTCCGGGCGGGTCGAGGTCGATGACCAGCGCCGACGGGTGCATCCGGGCCATGGCGGCGAGCACGTCGGGCGCGCCGAGCACCCCGGCCAACTGGTAGCGCAGGGCCGGCGTCATCGCGTGTCGCACCTCCGGCCTGGGCGTGGTGTCCGCAACGTTCGGATCACGGAACCGACGCAACTTAGGTGAACAGTGTCACGCGGAAATACATCGAATGTAAAGTAAAGGGTACGGTCCGGGGGCGGACGACGATGGATGAGAAGGCGCACGGCGGACCAGGGGGCAGAGCGTGAACGGACAGCGGGGCGACACCGAGGAGCGCGACAGGCGAGCGGCCCTGGGCCACGTGCTCAGCCACGTCGATCGGCAGGTGGCACGCCGCACGGAGGTGGCGCTGGCCGCCGACGGACTGACCGTCGATCAGTGGCGGGTGCTTCACCTGCTCTCGGACGGCGAGGGGCATCCCATGTCCGAGATCGCGGCCACGATCGTGGTGCCCGGGCCCATCCTGACCAAGCTGATCGACAAGCTCGTCGACTCGGCCACGGTGTACCGGCTCGTGGACGCGCGGGACCGCCGACGGGTGCTCGCGTTCCTCTCCGACAGCGGCCGGACCCTGCACTCCCGGCTGCTCCCTGCCGTCTCTCGGGCCGAGATCGAGGCGCTCGCCGCTCTCGGCCCGGACGCGCCGCTGCTGCTCGACCTGCTCGCCCGGCTGGCCACCGGTCTCGCCGACGACCCGAGCTGAGCCGGTGGCCCCCGGGTCTCAGACCCCGTGGCTGATCTCGGCGAGCACGTCGAACTCCAGGCCGTCGGCCCGGGCGAGGTAGACACGCTGCTGCAGGTGCCGGTCACGGACCCGCACCACGCCGCGTGGCCCCTCGTAGACCACCGAGTCCGCCACGCTGGTGATCCGACCGACGTCGGTGCTGTGTGCGGCGTCGACGAGTTGGGCGAGCAGGGCCATGCCCTCGTAACAGGATTCTCCGGGCGACGTGACCGCCGGGGCGGTGGGGCCCATCCGCGCCAGATACCGGCGTTGGAAGTCCATGCTGTGCTCGGTGCCGAGGGTCTCGAAGAAGCCGGCCGCGGAGTACAGGTCGTGAGTGTTGGCGGCGCCGGTGGCGAGCAGCATGTTCTCGTCCATCAACGGGCTGAGCCGCACGCGGCGGTCGTGCAGCCGCATCTGGGTGAACGCCCGGTTGAACAGCACGGCGTCGGAGCCGAGCAGGAACATCAGCACCCCCTCCGCGCACGACCGTTCGATCCGGCGCAGTACGCCGCCGAACTCCTCCGTGCCGAGGTCGACGAAGATCTCGTCCACGATCTCGGCGCCGGCGGTGTCGGCATAGGCCCGGGCGACCCGAGCCGACGTGCGCGGCCAGATGTAGTCGTTGCCGACCACGGTCCACCGGCGGATGCCCATCTCGGCCGCCATCCACCGCATGGCGGGCAACACCTGGCTCGCCGGCGTCTCCCCGGTCAGGAAGACTCCCGGCGTGTACTCCCCGCCTTCGTAGAGGGCTGTGTACACGTAGGGGATCCGGCCCAGCAGTCGGGGCGCGATCTGCTGGCGGACCGCCGAGGTGTGCCAACCTGCCACGGCGGCGACGGTGCCCGCGGTGATGAGCGAGTCGACCTCGGTGGCCACGCGACCGGGCGCCTGCCCGCCGTCGACGGCGTGCAGGTGCACCTCGCGGCCGGCGATGCCGCCGGACTGGTTGATCTCGGACACGGCGAGCTGGGCGCTGGCCGTGCACGACGGACCGTAGATGCCGGACGGGCCGCTCGACGGGACGACGAATGCGACATCGAGGATTCCGGGCGTCATCGGGGCTCCCTGGTCCTCGGGAGATGGGGTACACGAGTGTGTGCCCATTGTGTTGCTGGCAGATTGACAGGGACTGGTTCCATCGAGTGATGGCCGCGAGCGATCGGGTGCGACTCCGGCCGGGCAGGCGCCGCTGACGGGCGCGCAGTTGCCTCCATATGGAATAGTTCATCTTGACAAGAGTCAACTCGAGGAGACCCGTGACCGCGCACCGCAGTTCCTCCGATCCCGCCGGGCCGCTCGTGACGGTCTGCCGCGGTTGCTGCTGCGGCACCGAGGGAAAACATCCCGGGATCGACCACGCCGGTCAGGTCGTCGCCCTGACCGAGGGGATAGGCGACGCCGGGCGCGTGCGGGTCACCGACTGTCTCGACGCGTGCGACCGGTCGAACGTGGTGGTGGTCGGTCCGTCCCCCGAGGGACGGCGGGCCGGGGCCCGGCCCACCTGGCTCGCGGGTGTCCTGCATCCCGAGACCGTGGGTGACATCGTCGAGTGGGTGCGCGGCGGCGGCCCCGGGATCACCGACGCCCCGGAGGTCCTGGACGTGTCGGAGTTCCACCCGCCCCGCCGCTCCCTCGGCGGGGCCAAGGGGATCTGACGGGGCGGGCGTCCTCCCATCGCCGCTCAGGTGGGCCTGATCGTCGGCATCGGGAGGTCGGCGGAGGTCCGGTCCGGCTTGCACATGTCGTGGCAATTCTTCTCCAGACTGCAGCACAGCGAGCAGACCGCGCCGTCGTGGAACGGGCACGACGCCATGTCCGGCCGCTCGTACTCCGCCCCGCACGCCCGGCACGTCACGAGCGCCGTCGAGAGCGTGCCCGCGGCATCCTCCATCGGCGGGGCCAGGTCGTCGGCACGGGCAAGGTAGTAGCGGCCCTTCGTCAGCACGCAGATCACGGGCGAGAGCACGAAGGCGATGACGAGGGCCAGGTAGGGGGAGTACGCCGCGAGCAGGGGCCCGAAGGCTCCGAAGAAGGCCACGATCGAGACGACCGAGGCCACGACCATCGCGCCGAAGCCGACCGGGTTCACCGAACGCAGATGTGCCCGCTTGAACTCGATGTAGGACGGACTGAGCTTGAGCAGGGGCTTGTTGATCAGAAGATCGGCGACCACGGCGCCGATCCACGCGATGGCGACGTTGGAGTAGAAGCCGAGCACCGCATTGAGGAATCCGAACACCCCGAACTCCATCAACGCCAGCGCCACACCGACGTTGAGGAAGATGTAGACGACCCGGCCGGGATGCGCGTGCAGTACCCGGGAGAAGAAGTTCGACCACGACAGCGAGCCGGAGTACGCGTTCGTCACGTTGATCTTGATCTGGGAGATCACCACGAACAGAACGGCCACCGGCAGCACCAGCCACACCGGGAGCACCAGTCCGAGACCAGCGGTGAACTGCTGGATCGGCTCCACTGCGAGCGTCGCGCCCACCTGGGCGAGGATCCACACGGCGAGCAGGCCGCCGGCGATCTGTTTGATGGCCCCGAGGATCACCCAGCCCGGCCCGGCCGAGAGCACCGCCGCCCACCACTGGACGCGGTTCGCGGCTGTCAGTGGGGGCATGAACCGCAGGTAGTCGACCTGCTCGCCGATCTGCGCGATGAGCGAGAGCGCCACGCCGGACGCCAGTCCCACTCCGAGCAGGTGGACGCCGGGGCCGTCCGGTCCCGCGAAGGAGAAGAACGCGCCGTAGGCACCGGGCTGCTGGATCGCCAGCGCGATCAGCGGGGCAGCGAAGAGGATCAACCAGATCGGTTGCGTCCAGGCTTGAAGCTTGGTCAGAGCTTTCATCCCGTAGACGACGATCGGGATCACCATCAGTGAGGTGATCAGGTATCCGACCGGCAACGGGATGCCCAGTCCGAGCTGGAACGCCTGCGCCATGATCGAGCCCTCGAGGGCGAAGAAGATGAACGTGAAGCTCGCGTAGATGAGTGATGTCAGCGTGGACCCGAAATAGCCGAAGCCCGCGCCGCGGGTCAACAGGTCCATGTCGATCCCGTACCGGGCCGAGTAGTACGAGATCGGGATACCTGTGATGAAGATCGTCACCGCGGCGAGCAGGATGCCGACCAGCGCGCTCGGCGTGCCGTTCGTCAGCACGATCGATGAGCCGATCGCGTAGTCGGCGAGGTAGGCGATGCCACCCAGCGCTGTCGATGCCACCATCAGCGGCGTCCATCGGCGGAACGTCGACGGGGCATAGCGGAGCGAGTAGTCCTCGATCGACTCGGCGGCGGCCCACCGGCGGAATCTCCGGCCCCGCCCGGGGGTGCCTTCGTCGCCGGCGATGCTCGCATCCACGGTCTGTGTCACTCCGCGACCATAGATACAGGTCATGACGGCGCCGTGACCCAAAGTTACGGACAGCGTAAAAAGTTTCGTTTGACAGCAATACTGCGGGACTTCCATCATGGGCGCATGACCGACACGCTGGACGAGCTGGCCACCGCCGTCCGCGAGGGTGCCGGCGGACCGGCCGTCCTGCGGCTCTGGCACGCGGTGTACGCGCTGGAGCGGTGGTGGCTGCTGCCGACGGGGGCCGCCGCCGACCCCCGGCCGATGGTCGGGGTCGTGCTGGACCGGACCTACCTGCTCGCCTTTACCAGCGAGCAGCACCTCACGCGATTCGCTACGGGCCGCGGCGGACCGACTGACGGCGCAGGGACCGCGGCGATGTCCATCACACCCGCCGATCTGACGGCGCTCGCCCCCGCTCTGATGGCGCAGGGCCTTGCCGGCGTCGTCTTCAACCACGGCGTCCACGGCGTCATGGCCCCGGTCGGCGGGCTCGAGGCGATGTGGGCGCAGTTCGGCCGTAGCCTGGACGAAAAGCCGCGCTGACCGAGTGCTCTTCGCCACTGGCGGGGGAGATCGTCGGCGCCGCGCCTCCCGGCAACCCCAGCGAATGCAACTCCGCGGCGACGGGGCGGTTCCGACCATCGTCCCTGTATGCGGTCACCGAGCCACAGGCGACAGCTCCGACGCAGGCCGGCGGGCAGCCGGAGGTGGCCGTCGGTGCCGATCCGCACCGCGGAGCCGGGGCACGGACGGATCAGGATCGCCCGGCGACGACCTGCTGCGCCGGTGGCGAGCCCGGTCGGGTCGAGGGTGACCCGATGACAACGAGATCGTTCGGGTGGCCATGGCTTTCCTGGCCCGAAACAAACCGCGATCGGGAGGAGGGTGAGCAGGACACCGGTCTGACCCACCGTGACGACGGCCGGTTCTGGCGGGGTGGCCCGGACATCAAGGCCGACACCTACGACCGCCGACTTGCACTCGCCAGCGAGTTGTCGACGGCCCCGGCGCCGCCGGTGTCGATGCGGTGTTGCAGGCCGCACCGGGCCACTGGTGCCCGGCTCCGGCGATCGTGATCAGCTCGACGTCGCGGTTGTGCATGCAGTCCGCAACCGATGTCGAGACCATCCCCGACCGGGTGATCGCCGGGGCGGCACACTGATCGGTCGCGCGCCACGTCGCGTTGAGAGCGGGCACGGCGGCTCCCTGGATGTGGTGCACGCCGGAGCCGGCGCTTCCGTCGTAGGGAATCCTGGTGTCCGCGGTCCCGTGGATGTGGATCACCGACAGGGGTGCGGGGGAGGGGCAGGCCCCGAGGAGGGTGGCCGAGTCCGGCCCGATGGCGGCGAAGATCGTGATGTCGCAGGCCAGGCGGTAGGACATCATGCCGCCCTCGGAGATGCCGGTGGCGTAGACCCGGGTCGGATCGATCGGAGCCTCGCGACCCACGGTGGTGACCAGTTGGCTGATGAAAGCCACATCGTCGGTGACGGTCGTGGACCCCGTGAACTGGCAGCACCCGCCTCCGACCGACCACCCGTGGTGGATCCCGTCGGGGTAGGCGACGATGAACTGGCCGCGGTCGGCCTCGGCATCCCAGCCATAGGACCGTTCGGCCCCCGCCGCGCTACCCCCACCCCCGTGGATCATCACCACCAGCGGGACTGGCCGTGTCGGGGACAGCGACCCCGGCCGGTACACCAGGAACGTTCGTGCGGTCCCGGCGACGGTGATCGTGTGCGACGACGACCCGACCGGAATCCCTGGTGCCGGCGATCCGGTGGTCGTGCTCGGCGCAGCGGCCGGGGACGAGCAACTCGCCACAAGAACGAGGACCGCGATCACGGTGGTCGCCACCGCTGCCGGGAACCGAACCATGAGCGGTGCTCTGCCCGCGATGGCCTGCGAGCCCGGGTGGTCGTCTCGGGTCATGGGGGTCCTCGTCCGTGCTCCGTTGGGTGGGCGCATCACCTCCTCAGTGGCGGGCCGATGAGGTCGCGGTGAGGGTGGTGGTCGGGTGTACGGGCAGG
Source organism: Mycobacteriales bacterium (assembly GCA_038231335.1). Taxonomy (GTDB): domain Bacteria; phylum Actinomycetota; class Actinomycetes; order Mycobacteriales; family Pseudonocardiaceae; genus Pseudonocardia. The sequence continues at coordinate 56,982 of JBBRLM010000028.1, read as the reverse complement.
GGGGTCGGCGGCCTGGGGGGTTGGGTGAAGTCGAATTCCGTGCTCAGGTCGCCGAGCTGGGGGGCGTTCTCGCGGACGTCGGGGCGGGGATCCGCCCGGCCGTCGGTGGCGGGGTCGAGGCGCTGCCCGCCCAGGAAGTCGTCCTCGATGAACTTGTCGTAGGCGTCGAAGGACAGCGTCTGGTGGTCGACGTAGCCCTGCCTGGCGTACGGGCTGATGAGCAGGCCCGGAACACGCAGGCCGTACCCGTTGGCGTCGACGGCGGGCGGGGTGACGTGGTCGTAGAAGCCGCCCCAGTCGTCCCAGGCGAGGAAGACCGCGGTGGAGCTCCAGTCCGGGCTCGCCATCACGGCGTTGATCAGGCTGGTGACGTACGACTGGCCGGCCGACACGGCGCCGGGCGGGTGCTCGCTGACCGGCCCGGAGGGCACCACCCAGGACACGGCGGGCAGGGTGCCGGCCTTGGCGGCGGTGTAGAAGTTGTCCACCGACTGGATGTTGCCTTCCTGGCCGTCGGCCTTGACGGTGTCGAAGGACGGCAGCGGGTTCCAGATTCCGGGGGTGGCGGCGTTCTGCTTCACCGGGGCGCACGACACGGCTTCGTCGTTCTCGCAGTCCGGTTCGGTTCCGGCGACGAGGTAGTAGCCCCAGCTGATGTTGTGCTGGTGCATCAGGTAGGTGAGGTCGGTCCAGGCGTAGATCGGGTCCTTCGGGGCGGCCGGGGTGATGCCGGCGAGCCCGGCCCGCCGCGGCGTGCCGGGATTCTGCAGGGCGTTGGTGCAGCTGGCCGGGTTGTTCTGCTGGGTGCAGTGCGCGGACCACTCCGAGACGAGGAACAGGTGCGAGGGCAGGCTCCAGGACGCGTTGGGTTCGAACATGTGGTCCTGCAGGACGAAGTTCTGCGCGTAGGACCAGTAGTTGGGGATGTCGCTCTGCGTGTGGTACCCCATCACGTCCGGGGTCGCGGACGCGGTGCAGGCCGGGTTGTTCGGGTCGGCGCAGCCCTTCTTCGCCGCGACGGCCTGGCCGACGAACCCGTTCATCGTGCCGCCGTTGATGTCGGCGGTGGCGTTGGTCTCGCCGTGGGGTCCGCCGCCGTTGACGTCGGCGTGATCGGGGTAGGGGGCGACACACTGGCCGTTCTGCGGGTCGGGCACGCAGACCGAGGGTTTCCCGGCGGTCATCGGGATGCCGTCGGCGCCGGGGTAGGTGCCGAAGTAGGTGTCGAAGGAGCGGTTCTCCTGCTGGATCACCACCACGTGCTGGATCTTGTGGATGGCTGCGCCCGCTGCCGGTGCGCTCGTGGAGCTGGCTGACGGCGCGGCGCTGCAGGCGGCCAGCACGCCGACCGACGCCCCCACCGCGATGACCACGCGCAGCCGGGGCCGGCTGCTCCATCGGGTCGTGACCACGGGTTTCCTCCGTCGGTTCTCAGGTGCTCAGCAGCGGCAACGTGGAGCGCCCGGGACCGAGGACGGGTGCGGGATCCGAGCCGAGCACGCCGGCGAGCAGGGTGGCGTAGACGTCGCGGAAGTCGGTGGAGGGCAACAGGTCACCGGCGTCGAGGTCGGTGAGGCTGGGCTGGGCGCCGACGAACCCGCCCCTGACGCCGCTGCCGGCGATCAGCATCGGCCCGGCGGTGCCGTGGTCGGTGCCCTGGTTGGCATTGGCCCCGACCCGGCGGCCGAACTCGGAGTAGGCCATCAGGACGACGTGGCGGCCGCGGTCGGTGCCGGCCATCCGCGTCAGGAACCCCGACACCGCGGCGTCGACCTCGGTGAGCAGGCGTTGCTGGGTGCCGCGTTCGTCGGCGTGGGTGTCGAACCCGCCGAGGCTGACCGAGTACACCCGGCTCGGGGCGCCCATCTCCACACAGCGCGCCACCACGTCGAGCTGGGTGCCGAGGGCGTTCCCGCCCTTCGCCCCCTTCGCCCCCTTCGCGCCTGCCGCAGCGGGGGTGGCGGCGGCGTTCTTCGCGTCGACGGCCGGCCCGAGGGTGTCCACGGTGCGGTGCAGGTCGGTGATCGCGCGGGCGGCGAAGGCCTGCAGGCCGGGTTCGCCCGCCGACGGGCCGCCCATCGCCGCGAACGCCGCACCGACCGGCCCCTTCGGCAGCACCAGCCCGGTCAGCGGCAGGGCGGCGCCCGCGGTGGTGGCGCCGGCCAGCAGCGGTGGCAGCACCGGCTCCAGGGAGACGGCCTTGAGCGGGTCGCGCCCGTTGGCGTCGAGCCAGCGCCCGATCCAGCCGGTGGACAGCGGGTGATCCGGCGACGCGGTCTGCCAGATGTCCATGGACCGGAAGTGGCTGTGGTCGGGCTGCGGGTAGCTCACCCCGCGCACGACGGCCAGCGTGCCGCCGTCCCACTGCTTCTTGAGTCCGGTCATGCCGGGGTTGAGCCCGAGGCCCTCCCCCAGGTCGAGGACCTCGTGCTCGGCGTAGGCGAGGTTCGGGCGCGCGGACTGGTAGGCCGCGTCGCCGGCGGGGATGACGGTGTTGAGGCCGTCGTTGCCGCCGTACATCGTGAGGACGACCAGCACCCCGGTGCCGGGCGGGAGCGGGTCGGTGCGGGTGCGGTCGGCGAGTTCCTTCCAGCCGATCCCGCCTGCGGCGGCCACGGCGGCCGCGGCGCCGGAGTAGGTGAGGAACCGGCGGCGGTTCAGGACCTTCACGTGAGCTCCTCGGTCGGTGCGGGAGTGGGGCCGGTCATGCGTTCAGGGAGTTCTCGGGCGAGGCCAGCGCCGTGGCCACCAGCTGTGGTGGCGTCGCGGCGAGGGGGGCCAGCGCGGTGGCGGTGCGGGCGGTGAACGCGGGCAGCCCGAGCATCGCCGCGGTCGCCTCCACCCGCTGGGAGGGCGCGACGTCGGTGACCGGGGAGAGGTCCCCGACCTTGACCAGCGCCCCGGCCACCTTGAGACGGGTGAGCGCGGCCGCGGTGGTCAGCCACGGCGTGCCCGCGGGCCAGCCGCCCACGTTGGGCGGGTAGAACGGCACCTGCCCGAGCCCGGTCAGGCCCTGGTAGATCGCCGCGGGCGGCAGCTTCGAGGTGGGCAGCCGCAGCGCCCGCAGCGCTGCGACCAGCCATTCGACCGGCTGGCGGACCAGCACCGACCCCGGGTCGCGGAACGCGGGCGTGCTGACGGCGGCCCGCAGCAACGCGGTGACGTCGTGGCTCGGACCGTAGGCGGTGACGAGGGTGGCGAGAGTCGCCGGGTCGGGTGGGGTGTCGGACACGAAACGGGTCCAGATCCGGCCGGCGATGAACTTCGGTGACGGCGGCTGCGCCAGCAGCATGTTCACCAGGCTCGACGCGTCGTAGCCCGCGGTGGCGCCGAGCACCGTCTCGGGGCCGTTGTCGTGGCGGCGCGGGTTGAGCGAGGCGGTGTCCGCGACCGTGTTGACCTGCCATCCGGTCAGGGCCCGGGCGGCCTGGCGCACGTCGGTCTCGCTGTAGTTGCCCACGCCGAGGGTGAACAGCTCCATGAACTCCCGGGCCAGGTTCTCGTTCGGCTTGCCGACCGCGTTGCCGCCCCCGTCGAGCCACACCAGCATCGCCGGGTCCACGACCATCGCCTGGGCCAGCGCCCGGAAGTCGCCGGCGCCCAGCCGGCGCTGGGCGGCGTTCTGCCCGTACATCAGCGACGCGTAGCGCACCTTCTGCACGCTGGTCGCGAAATGGGTGTGCCAGAACCACGTCATGCGTTCCGGGAACGGTTGGTCGACCGCGGCCATCCGGTCGAGCCACCACCCCATCAGCTGCCGCGCCTGTCCGGCCTCCAGTTGCCGCTGCGCCCGGCGGGCCGCGATGTCGTTCTTCCCGGGCCGCGCGGCCGGCGCCGGGAACGACGGTGGCGGGGTCGCCACCGCCCCGGCGTCCGGCCCGGTCGGCCCGGTCAGCGCGGCCAGGGTGGCGCCGAAGCCGGCCGCGGCCGCGGTGTCCAGCTCCCCGGGCCGCGGGCCCAGTCCCACCCGCTGCACCAGCCGTCGGACCGCGTCACGATCGGCGATCCCCGTCGAAGAGCTCGAACCCACCGCTGCCGGGAGAGCTGTCGGTGCTGTACCCATTGCTGTCGACATCCTTCAGATCGTCACGGCACTGGCGCTGCTGTTCGATGACCACCCTGTCCAGGCACGGTCACCACCGCATACGGGTGTTGTTCGGGTTGGGTAAGGAGCGCCGGGATTCGTCCGTGCAGGCCGGCATTCGCAGGCCTGGTCAGGCTCCCGGCGTCGTGGTGGGGTTCGCCGCCGAGGTGGACGGGGCCGCGGGGGTCGCGGAGCGAGCCGGAGTCGCGGGTGCGGCGATGCGGACGGCGGTGATGGCGGACCCGCTCGGCGTGCCGGCGATCCGGACCTGGCTGCCCACCGGGAACTGTGCCTGTGTTCCGGGCGCAGCCTTGGTGCCGAACGCGGTCTGCGGGGTCAGCGTCACGGTGAACGCCTTGCCCTTCGGGTTGGTGACGGTCCAGGTCAGACCGTTCTCGGCGGTGATCTGGCCGCGGATGCCGGCCGGGTGCTTCTTGGCCGCGGCCGGCGGCGGTGTGGATGACGACGGGGCCGGGGCGGCGGTGCCGGCGGTGGTGCCGCAGCCCGCGGCGACGACGGCGACCGTGGCGAGGAGCCCGGCGAGAGCGAAGGAGCGCATGGCCACGACCATGCCGGTCGATTGTTCGGGCCAGATCAGGACACCGTCATGGTCGCGCCAAACGCGAACGCATTCCACGGATCTGAACACGGGCTTTACCGGATCCGAACACGCCCCGCATCCGGGGCTGACCGGGCCCGACCAGTGTTGAGCGATCTGCATGGGGCGCCCTGCCGGGGTGAGGCCGGAGCCTGACCACACCAGGATGAGACGACGACCATGACCCGGAGCACCGCAACAGCTGCCCTGGCACGCAACGATCCTGACGCCTCACACCGACCCGAGCACCATCCTTCGCCCCGGCGCACCTCGCTGGTGTGGCGGGTCACGGCCAGCTGTCTGCTGGTCGCGCTGGTCGCGGTCGGGGTGACCGGAGCGGTGTCGGTGCAGCTGGTGGCCGGGACCGCACGCCAGGTCGCCCAGACCGTGCTCGCCCAACAGGCCGACGTGATCGCCGCACAACTCGACGACACGAACACCGTCGGCACACCCACCCGTGGGCTGGGGCTCGGCCGGGTGGCGCAGGTCCTGCAGGGCCAGGGCATCGTCGTCGTCCCGTTGGGACCGCGGGCCCGCACCACACCCAGCGCACCGATCGCCGCCGCCGTGCAGCAGGCCGGCGCCGACCGGGCGTTGCAGGGCCAGCCGGTGTCTGCGGCGGTCGACATCGGTGCGCTCACCTACCTGGTGCAGGCCCGCCCGGTCCCCTCCGGCGGCTTCGCCCTGGTCCGTCGCATCGATTCCGGCCCGCTGGCCAGCGGCCTGGTCGAACGCAACATCGGTATCGCGCTGCTCGCCGGCGCCGCCGCCGCGATCCTCGTCGGGATGGGGGTGGGCCGGCTGCTGGGGGCGCCGCTGCGCCGCACCGCCGCCGCCGCGCGCCTGCTACGTGGGGGGCGTCGCGATGTCCGCGTTCCCGTCGCGGGGCCCCGCGAGATCGCCGAGGTCGCCACCGCGATCAACGAACTCGCCGACGCCCTGAACGTCAGCGAACGCCGCCAGCGCGAGTTCCTGCTCTCGGTCTCCCACGAGCTGCGCACCCCGCTGACCGCCGTGCGCGGGTTCGCCGAGTCCCTCGCCGACGGCGTCGTCACCGGAGCCGACGTGGCACCGACCGGGGCGGTCATCCACCGCGAGGCACTACGGCTCGACCGGCTCGTCGGTGACCTGATCGAGCTGGCCCGACTGGAGGCCGACGAGTTCCCCCTCGACCTGCAGACGGTCGACCTCACCGCGCTGGCCGGTGAAGCAGCCACGATCTGGCAGGCGCGCGCCGACGCCGCCGGCGTCGAGTTCCGCCTCCACGCCCCACCCGGCCCGGTACCGGTGACGGCAGATCCGCGCCGGCTGCGCCAGGTCCTCGACGGGCTCGCGGAGAACGCGCTACGCATCACCCCACCCGGCGCCCCACTCGTCTTCGAGGTCCACGCGACCGATCCCGCGGGCGGGATCGTGCAGGTGCGCGACGGCGGGCCCGGGTTGGCCGCCGAGGACTATCCGGTGGTGTTCGAGCGCGGTGCCCTGCACGACCGCTACCGCGGTCACCGCCCGGTCGGCTCCGGCGGGGTCGGCCTGGCCCTCATCCGTGGCCTGGTCACCCGGATGGGCGGGGCCGTCCACGCCGGACCCGCTCCTGAGGGCGGCGCGGCGTTCACCATCACCCTGCCCACCGCCACGGCGGCCGCGGATGCCGGCGTGACCCGCCCGGGCGTGCTCCCGCTGCACCGTGCAGTTCGCGCATCCGGCAAGGCTGCCGATACCTGACTCGGCCGCGCACCACCCGCGTGAGCGACGGGAAGTCCGAGGTCCAGCTGCGCCGCTGGTCCCGGCCCGGCCGGTGGCCTGGTGGATCGCACAACCACCCGCGGGACAGGACCGATGCTGTTCGTCGGTTCGGTGGGTGGCCGGGCCGGGTGCCCGGCGGTCATCGTGAGGCGGATCTCATCCAGCCCCCTGCGAGGTGTCCCCGTGCGTGGAACGAAACTCCCCTCCCGGCCCGGTCGTCGGGTCCACCCGGTCGACGAGGTGCTCCCGGTGGGCAAGCTCGCCGTCTACGGCTTCCAGCACGTGCTGGCGTTCTACGCCGGTGCCGTGATCGTCCCCATCCTGCTGGCCGGGTCGATCGGGCTGAACGAGCGAGAGCTCATTCACCTGATCAACGCCGACCTGTTCACCTGCGGCATCGCCTCGATCATCCAGAGCGTCGGGTTCTGGAAGGTCGGCGTGCGGCTGCCGTTGCTCCAGGGCGTGACGTTCACGGCCGTCTCACCGATGATCGCCATCGGGTTGGCGGCCGGCGGGGGCACCGACGGGCTGCTCGTCATCTACGGCTCCGTGATCGTCGCCGGTCTCGCGACGTTCCTCATCGCCCCGTTCTTCTCCAGGCTCATTCGCTTCTTCCCGCCCGTCGTCACCGGGTCGGTCATCCTGATCATCGGGTTGGCGCTGCTGCCGGTGGCCGCCCTCGACGCGGTCGGGGGCGGCTCGGATCCGCATCCGGGCAACCTGCGCAACCTGGCCTACGCGATGGGCACACTGCTCGTCATCGTCGCCATCCAGCGCATCTTCCGCGGATTCATGGCCACGATCGCCGTGCTCGTCGGCCTGGTGCTGGGCACGCTCGTGGCGTGGGCTCTGGGCGACGCCACCTTCGGTGCCGTGGGGGGGTCGTCGTGGTTGGGGGTGACCACGCCGTTCTACTTCGGGTGGCCGCAGTTCAGCGTCGCCGCGATCGTGTCGATGATCGTCGTCATGCTGATCACCGCGGTCGAGACCACCGGCGACGTCTTCGCCACCGGTGAGATCGTGGACAAGCGCGTCGGCAAGGAGGACGTGGCCCGAGCGCTGCGCGCCGACGGCCTCTCCACCACGATCGGCGGCATCCTCAACTCCTTCCCCTACACCTGCTTCGCCGAGAACGTCGGGCTCGTCCGCCTGACGCGTGTGAAGAGCCGCTACGTCGTGGCCACCGCCGGCGCGATCATGATCCTGGTCGGGCTGGTCCCGAAGGCCGGCGCGGTCGTGGCCGGCATCCCGCACCCCGTGCTGGGCGGCGCCGCGCTGGCGATGTTCGCGACGGTGGCGGTGGTCGGGATCCAGACGCTGTCGCGCGTCGACTTCCACGACCACCGCAACGTCGTGATCGTCGGTTCGAGCGTGGGGCTGGCCATGTTCGTCACCGCGCAGCCCGGCGTCGCCACCGCCGTCCCGTCGTGGGCGCAGATCATCTTCGGCTCCGGCATCACGCTGGGGAGCATCGCCGCGATCGTGCTGAACATCGTGTTCCACCACGTCGGCCCGGCCGGTTCGTTCGGAAGCAGGGGCCCCGCGGTGGCCGGAACGCCCGGGGACACCGTGCGCCTCGCCGAGGTGAACCGGATGAGCCGCGAGGAGTTCGTCGCAACCTTCGGCCGGCTGTTCCAGGGGTCGGGCGACGTCGTGGGCGGCGCCTACGACCGCAGGCCGTTCGCGGACACCGGCGCCTTGCGCACCGCGTTCCAGGAGGCCTTGTTCTCCGCCCCGCGCGAGGAGCAGCGGGCTCTGATGGCGCACTACCCCGACCTCGGCGGCGACCGCGTGGCCGACGGAGACGAGGGTGCGGACTCCGCGCGCGACCAGTCGAGCGCCGGCCTGACCCGGCTCACCGAGACCGACCGCGAGGAGTTCGCCACCCTCGCCGCCGCCTACCGGGAGCGCTTGGGGATCCCACTGATCGTCTGCGTGCGCGACGCGTCCACGCGCGAGCGCATCCTGCGCGACGGGTGGCAGCGGCTGGAGAACTCCCCGGCGCAGGAGCACGCGGCCGCGCTGATCGAGATCGCGAAGGTGGCGGGCCACCGGTTCGCCGATCTCGTGGCCGACGCGAACCCGATAGCCAGCGCCCGGGCCCGGGCGTTCGGTCGCGGGGGTTTCGGCCAGGGGGAGCGGTGAACCTCGACCGGTTCAACGCCGCACCGCACGCCGAGCGCGACCTGCTCGCGCTGTGCGCGGCGCCCGGCTGGGCGGCCCGGGTCGCGGCCGGCCGTCCCTACCCATCGCTCGACGCCCTGCTCGAGGCCGCCGGCCGCGCCCTGAGTGAGGTCGACCTCGACGCCGCCACGGCCGGACACCCCAGGATCGGCGACCGGACCGCGAGTGGCCGGTCCGGGCGCGAGCAGGGCGCGGTGTTGGCGGGGGCGCCCGACGTGCTCGACGCGCTGGCCGCGGGCAACCGCGCGTACGAGGAGCGGTTCGGCCACGTCTACCTGGTGTGCGCCGCGGGCCGCAGCGCCGAGGACCTGCTCGCCACCCTGCGCTCCCGGCTGGGCCACGACGCCGCCACCGAGCGCGTCGTCGCGCTCGCCGAACTCGTCGCGATCAACCGGATCCGGCTGTCGCAGCTCGTGGCGGACGAGGCGGCATGAGTCTGTCGACCCACGTCCTCGACGCCGCCTCCGGCCGGCCCGCCACCGGCGTTGCCGTGCGGCTGGCCCGGGGCAGCACGGTGCTGGCCGAGGCTGCGACCGACGCCGACGGCCGCGTCCGCGATCTGTTCCCCGAGCTGGCGGCCGGCACGTACACGCTCACGTTCGACACCGGTGGCTACTTCGCCGCCACCGGGCAGCAGGGGTTCTACCCCGAGGTGGCCGTCACCTTCGCCGTCATCGAGCCGGGGCGGCACCATCACGTGCCGCTGCTGCTGTCCCCGTTCGCCTACTCGACCTACCGCGGGAGCTGACAGAAATTGGGAATCGTGCTCGGAACCAACCAGTACGGGAAGGCAGAGAACCGGCTCGTCCGGATCCACCGCGAGACCGACCGCCACGAGATCCGCGACATCAGCGTCTCCACAGCGCTGCGCGGCGACTTCTCCGCCGCCCACCTTGCGGGCGACCAGTCCGACGTCCTGCCCACCGACACGCAGAAGAACACCTGCTACGCCTACGCGAAGTCGCACGGGCTGGGGGAGATCGAGGACTACGCCCTCGCGCTGGCCCGGCACTTCGTCGATGACGTGGCTCCGGTGCAGGGCGCGCGGATCGCGGTGGAGGAGTTCGACTGGGAGCGGGTGCCGGTCGGCGGTGCAGGCCATGACCACACGTGGGTGCGGCGCGGGTCCGAGGTGCGTACCACCGTGGTGACGGTGGATGCCGGCGGCGCCGAGGTGGTGTCGGGCCTGCGTGACATGGTGCTGCTCAAGTCCACCGGTTCGGAGTTCGCCGGGTTCCTCGTCGACGGGTATACGACGCTGCAGCCCACCCACGATCGGATCATGTCGACCTCGCTCCTGGTGACCTGGACCTACACCGGCACCGGGGTGGGCTGGGACAAGACGTGGGCCGACGTGCGGCGCATCCTGCTCGAACGGTTCGCCACCGTGCACTCGTTGGCCCTGCAGCAGACGTTGTGGGAGATGGGGCGGGGGGTGTTGGAGGAGCACCCGGAGATCGCGCAGATCAGCCTGTCGGCGCCCAACCGGCACCACTTCGTCGTCGACCTCGCGCCCTTCGGTCTCGAGAACGCGAACGAGGTGTTCTACGCGGCCGACCGGCCCTACGGGCTGATCGAGGCGGTCGTGACCCGTGACTGAGGCCGCGGTCGGGGCGCTCTCATCGTGAGCGCAGGGCCAGGAACACGTCGACGCGGTCGGCGAGAACGCCGAGATCACGGCAGGTGAGTTCCTCCACCCGCCCGATGCGATAGCGCACCGTGTTGACGTGCAGGTGCAGCCGCTCGGCTGCGCGGCTCCAGGATCCGGAGCAGTCAAGGAACGCCTCGAGCGTCTCCAGCAGGCCCGCGTCGTTGCGGGCGTCGTAGGCGAGCACCGGGTCGAGCATGGCGGCGGCGAAGGCGCGGCGCACCTCGTCGGGCACGGTGGCCAGCAGCGCGACGTGCGAGGTGGCGTCGGCCCCGATCACGACGTGCAGCGCACCCGGCCGGTGCTCGGCCTGGTCGCGGGCGTGGCGCGCCTCCTGCAGGGCGCCGGCGAGCGCTCCCGGTGTGGACGGCCTGCTCACGCCGACCGTGAGCCGCTCGGGCCCGAGGCCTGGTTCGAGCCGTGCCAGCGCGACGCGCAGGACGTCCGATTCTCCGGGCAGCAGCGCGACGGCCAGCCCATCGCGCACCCCCACGGCCGGTGGTCCGGCGTTCCCGTGGGAGGCAGCGTCGACGAGGATCGCGCGTGCGATCTCCAGGCGGTCCGGCCGGTCGACGAACCCCGCGACCGCCACCGTCAGCGGTGCGGTGGGATCCAGCCCGGCCTGGCGCAGCCGGACGGTCGTCTCGGGACGGTGCCCGGCGCCGTCCGTGATGAGCGAGACGACGTCGTCGGCGATGTCGCGGGCCACGCGCAGTCCCTCGCCGCGACGGGCCCGGTCCAGCGCCGCGATCGCGACGAGTTCGTCGACCGCCTCCGCGGTCTCGGTGTCCCAGCTCGGGAACGCCCCCTCGACGGCGACGAACCACGACGTGCAGCGCTGCTCGGACGCCGGCCCGACCGGAAACACGGAGTGCGCTCCGCCGCCGACCACGGCCGGCAGCCGCACGGCGGTCAGGAAGGTCGCGGCGATCCGGTCCAGTGCGGGATCCGGCAGCGGCTGCGGCCCGGGCACGATGCCCCGCCCCGTGGCGCTCAGCACCCGGCACACCAGCCCGGTGGACGCGGACACCTGCGCCACGAGCTCGTCGAGACCCATCCCACCCGCAACCGCCGACAGCAGCCTGCGCTGGCGGCCGATCGTGTGCGCGAGCCGATCGCTGCGGGCCGCCGACAGCGCCCCCACGACGAGCTCGGTCACCGCCGAGAACGACGTCTCGTCGGGCACCTCGACGAGCGGGACGTCGTGGCGCCGGCAGGCGTCGACGAGGTCGTCGGGGATGGTGCCGAACACTGCGGTGCCTGCCGCGAGCGCGGCGGTGCCCGAGGCGGCGAGAACGGCGACGAACCGTTCGCTGTCGGCAGGTTCGCGCCGCCACATCAGGCCGCTGATCACCAGCTCGCCGCCGGACAGGTACCGGCCGGGGTCGATCAGGTCGGTGGTGTAGACCCATCGGAGCGGCCGGTCGAGCGCGGCGTCGTCGCCGTGCAGCAGGCGCAGTCTCAGCGTCGAGTGCCCGACGAGCTCCCGCAGCAGCATTGGAGGAACATACAGCTCCGGCGGCATGAGCGGCCCGTCGGTTCGTCAGGGCGGCGACTTCTGTCCGGGACCGCCCCGGGCTGTACTCCTTGCATGGACTTCCTGGCGCCGACCACCTGGGCACAGGCCCTCGCGGCCAAGGCGGAGCATCCCGACGCACTGCCCGTCGCGGGTGGCACCGACGTGATGGTCGAGATCAACTTCGACCGCCGCAGGCCGCCCGCTCTGCTCGACCTCACCCGCGTCCCCGAGTTGAGGGAGTGGGTCATCGACGGCGGCCGGGTCCGCCTCGGGGCGGGCGTCACCTACGCCCGCGTCATCGACGAGCTGGGAACGACCCTCCCAGGACTGGCGATGGCAGCGCGGACCGTCGGGTCGCCTCAGATCCGCAACCGCGGCACGATCGGCGGCAACCTGGGTGCGGCGTCCCCGGCGGGGGACAGCCACCCGGCCCTCCTGGCGGTCGACGCCGAGGTCGAGGTGGCCTCCGTGCGGGGTGCGCGGCGGATCCCGGTCGCCGAGTTCTTCACCGGCGTCAAGCGCAATGCACTGGCCCCCGACGAGCTGATCGCCGCCGTGTGGATCACCCCGCCAGCCGGCCCGCAACAGTTCAGCAAGATCGGTACCCGCAACGCCATGGTGATCGCCGTGTCGGCTTTCGGCCTCGCGCTGCATCCCGACCGCAAGGCCGTCGGCACGGGTATCGGCAGCGCTGCACCCACCCCGCGCCGCGCCGTCGCAGCCGGTGACTTCCTGGCGGGGGAGCTGGAGGCAGCTGGGCTGTGGGAGTCGCGCGGCGGGTTGCCCGAGGGGCTCGCGGTGGAGTTCGGCCGCCGGGTGCGAGATGCCGCCGCCCCCATCGACGACGTGCGCGGCACCGCCGCCTACCGCCTGCACACCCTGTCCGTGATGGCGCGCCGCGCCGCCGGCTGGGCCTGGACCGAATACCGGAGCGCAGCATGAGGATCTCCCTGACCGTCAACGGAAGCCGGCACGAGGTCGACGACGTGTGGGAGGGCGAGAGCCTGCTCTACGCGCTGCGCGAGCGGATGGGACTGCCCGGCTCCAAGAACGCCTGCGAGCAGGGTGAGTGCGGCTCGTGCACCGTCTACCTCGACGGCGTGCCGGTGTGCGCCTGCCTGGTCGCGGCCGGGCAGGCGCAGGGCCGCGAGGTCACCACGGTCGAGGGGCTCGCCGACGGTGCCGCGCTGCACCCGGTGCAGCAGGCGTTCGTCGAGTGCGGGGCCGTGCAGTGCGGCTTCTGCACACCCGGTCTGATCGTCTCCACCCACGACCTGCTGGAGCGCAACCCGTCCCCGAGCGACCCGGAGATCCGCGAGGCGCTGGCCGGGAACCTGTGTCGGTGCACCGGCTACGAGAAGATCCTCGACGCCGTCCGGCAGGTGGCGGCACAGTGATGATCGTCGAGGGTGCGCACGTCGTCACCCACGACCACCTCTACCAGTGGGTCACCCGCGGCCTGGCCGTCGACAACACGCTGTTCGAGTGGCTCACCACGCTCTGTCCGGTGTGGGCGGGCATCGACGAGCACGCCGTGCACACCGGTGCGAGCGGCGCGCTGGCCCGGTTCGCGCTCACCGGGTGCACCACCTCGTCCGACCACCACTACGTGTTCCCCTGTGAGGGCGGGGACGTGTTCGCGGCCGAGATCCGCGCGGCGCAGGACGTGGGTTTGCGGTTCCACCCCTGCCGCGGCTCGATGGACCTGGGACGGCACGACGGCGGCCTGCCGCCGGATCACGTCGTCGAGTCCGCCGAGCTAGCCCGTGAGCTGGGGGTACGCCTGCACACCCACCTCGCCGAGACCCTCGACGAGGAGGACTCGCATGTCCTCGGTTCCCGACCGCCGCTGGAGCTGCTGGTCGTGGACGGCCGCCCCGTGGTCGAGCGCGACCGCCTACTGACCGTCGACACCGACGCGCTCGCCCGCGAGTGCGCCACCGTCCACCGGACCCTCCTGGAGAAGGCGTCATGACCAGTACCCAGACGACCACCGCAGGCCGGATCGGCGACTCGCCGGTACGCCCCGACGCGACCCTCAAGGTCACCGGCGAGTTCGCCTACGCCTCCGACCTGTGGCACGACGACATGGTCTGGGGCGTCACGTTGCGCAGCCCGCACCCGCACGCCCGCATCCTGTCGATCGACGTCACGGCCGCGCTGGCCGTGCCCGGCGTGTCCGTGGTGCTGACTGCCGACGACGTGCCCGGCGTGAACGCCGTCGGCCTGGAGCACCTGGACACCCCGGCGCTGGCCACCGACGTCGTGCGCTACGAGGGCGAACCGGTGGCGCTGGTCGCCGCCGACCACCCGGAGACCGCCCGCCGAGCGGCGAAGCGGATCGTCGTCGACTACGAGGTGCTGCCGGCACTCACCGACCCGCGCCGGGCGCTCGACGCCGACGCGCCGCAGGTGCAGCCGGGCGGCAACCTGGTCCGGAAGATGCAGATCCGCCGCGGCGACCCGGCCCCCACCGCGCCGGTCGTGGTGGCGCTGGACTTCGAGGTCGGCATGCAGGACCAGGCGTTCCTCGGTCCCGAGTCCGGGCTCGCCGTGCCGGACTCCGACGGCGGCGTCGACCTGTTCGTGGCCACTCAGTGGCTGCACGTCGATCAACAGCAGATCTGCCGGGTGCTCGGGCTCCCGCCTGAGAAGGTGCGCCTGAGCCTGGCCGGCGTCGGTGGCGCGTTCGGCGGGCGCGAGGACCTCTCGGTGCACGTGCACGCCTGCCTGCTCGCGCTGCGCACCGGGAAGCCGGTGAAGATGAGCTACGCCCGCGACGAGTCGTTCCACGGCCACGTCCACCGCCACCCCGCGTGGTTGCGCTACGAATTCGGGGCACAGCCGGACGGCACGCTGGTCTACGGCAGGGCCGACATCCTGTTCGACGGCGGTGCGTACGCGTCGTCGACGGGGGCGGTCGTCGGCAACGGCGGCACACTGGGCATGGGGCCCTACAACTTCCCGAGTGTGCACGTGGATGCACGCGGGGTCTACACGAACAACCCGCCGTGCGGAGCGATGCGCGGGTTCGGCTGCGTGCAGGCCGCCTTCGCCCACGAGGCGCTGATGGACACCCTCGCGGACCGCCTCGGGATGGACCGTGTCGAGATCCGGGTGCTCAACGGGATGCGTGAGGGCCACCGCAACATCACCGGCCAGCTGATCGACTCCGCGGCGCCGGTGGCCGAGCTGATCCGGATCGTCCGCGACATGCCGTTGCCCCCGCCGCGCGGGGACGACGCCGACCTGCGGGAGCTCCCGGGCGGTGTCTCCAACACCACCCACGGCGAGGGCGTCGTGCGGGGGATCGGCTACGCGGTGACCTACAAGAACGTCGGGTTCTCCGAGGGCTTCGACGACTACTCGACCGCGCGCGTCCGCCTGGAGATGACCGGCGGCGAGCCGGTGGTCACCGTGCACACCGCGGCGGCCGAGGTCGGGCAGGGCCTGATCACGGTGGAGCAGCAGATCTGCCGCACCGAGCTGGGCGTCGAGCGGGTCGTCGTGCACCCCAAGGACACGACGGTCGGCTCCGGCGGTTCCACGTCGGCGTCGCGGCAGACCTACGTCACCGGCGGTGCGGTCAAGGCGGCCTGCGAGGCCGTGCGCGCATCGGTGCTGGCCCGCGTCGCGGTGCCCGGTTGCCGCCTGGACGGCGACAAGATCGTCACGGCGCAGGGGGAGGTGGTCGCCTCGCTGGCCGAGGTGCTCGGGTCCGATGCGGTCGAGGAGACCGTCGAATGGCGGCACCGGCCGACCCGGGAGATCGACCCGGAGACCGGGCAGGGGGACGCGCACGTGCAGTACGCGTTCTCCGCGCACCGCGCCGTCGTCGACGTGGACGTGGAGCTCGGGCTGGTCAAGGTGGTGGCTCTGGACACCGCGCAGGACGTGGGGAAGGCGATCAATCCCGACGCGGTGGTCGGTCAGATCCAGGGCGGCAGCGCGCAGGGCATGGGGCTGGCGCTGATGGAGGAGATCATCGTGCGGGACGGCGTGGTCAAGAACCCGTCGTTCACCGACTACCTGATCCCGACGATCCTCGACATGCCCCCGATGCAGATCAAGGTCCTCGAGTACGCCGACCCGCACGCACCCTACGGCGTGCGCGGGGTCGGGGAGCCGCCGACGATCAGCTCGGGCCCGGCCGTCGCGGCCGCGATCCGGGCGGCGACGGGCAAGGCGCTGCACCGCGTCCCGGTCCGTCCCGAGCACATCGTGGACGAGCGGGGAGTGTGATCGACGTGCCACTCCGCGGCCGCCTGCTCACCCCGGACAGGACGACGACATGACCGACTTCCGCACGCTGCCCGACCTCGCCGTCCGCAACCTCGGTGGAGCGGTGGTGTACGCCAACGACGACGCCTTCGCCGCCCGCGAGAATCTCATCACCCCGGGCCCCGCCCTGTTCGACCCGAGCACGTTCGGACCCCAGGGCAAGGTCTACGACGGTTGGGAGACCCGTCGCCGCCGCGACCCCGGGCACGACGAGGCGATCGTGCGGCTCGGCGCGCCCGGGATCATCCGTGGCGTCGTGATCGACACGTCCTGGTTCACCGGCAACTACCCGCCGGAGGCCGCGGTCGACGCCATCGCTGTCCACGGCCACCCGTCGGTCGACGACCTGCTCGCAGCCGACGGCTGGGAGCCGCTCGTGGCCCGAACGGAGATCAAGGGCGACACCGAGAACGCGTTCGCCGTCACGGGGAGCCGCCGGGTCACCCACGTCCGGCTGCGGATCTTCCCCGACGGCGGCGTGGCGCGGTTACGGGTGCACGGCGAGGCGCTGCCCGACCCGGCCCTGCTCGACGCGCTCGGCACCGTCGACCTCGCGGCGCTGGAGAACGGCGGTGTCGTCACCGGCTGCTCCAACCTGTTCTACAGCTCACCGGGCAACCTGCTGCTGCCCGGACCGGCGCGCTCGATGGGGGAGGGCTGGGAGACGGCGCGGCGCCGCGACGACGGCAACGACTGGGTGGAGCTCGCGCTCGCGGCGGAGGGCACGATCGCCGTCGTGGAGCTGGACACGACCTGGTTCCTGCACAACTCGCCCGGCTGGGCGACGGTGCGCGGCCGCGTCGGCGACGGGGACTGGTTCGACCTGCTGGCCCGGGTAGCGCTGCGGCCCGACACCCGGCACCGGTTCGCGCCCACCGCGTCCCGCGCGGTCACGGCGGTACGCCTGGACATCCACCCCGACGGCGGCCTGGCTCGCCTGCGGCTGCACGGCCAGCTCACCGACGCCGGCCGCGCCGAGCTGACGCGCCGCTGGACCGCGGCGCAGTAGCCGCGCTCCCACCGCCTCTGCCCACCCCCCCTGCCCACCCCCTCTGCCCACACCCGCTGCCCCAGCACCCTGACCTGGAGGGCCCCATGGCGATCCGCTATGCCGTCAACTGCTCCATCCTGTTCACCGAGCTGCCTCTTCTGCAGCGCCCCGCCGCCGCGGCGGCCGCCGGGTTCGACGCCGTCGAGTTCTGGTGGCCGTTCGCCACCGCGGCTCCCGCCGATCCCGAGGTCGATGCGTTCGTCGCGGCCGTCCAGGACGCCGGTGTGCGCCTCACCGGGCTCAACTTCGCGGCCGGGGACATGACCGCGGGCGACCGCGGCCTCGTCTCCTGGCCGGGGCGGGAGACCGAGTTCCGCGACTCCGTCGCCGTCGCCGTCGCCGTCGGGGAGCGCCTGGGCACCGGGGTGTTCAACGCGCTGTACGGCAACCGGGTCGACGGGGCCACGGGCCAGGACGACCTCGCATCCGGGAACCTCGCGTTCGCCGCCGCGCAGGCGGGCCGGATGGGGGCCACGGTGGTACTCGAACCGCTCTCGGGTGCCCCCCTGTACCCGCTGCGCACCGCGGCCGACGCGCTCGGCGTCGTCGACCGCGTCGGGGTACCCGGCCTCGCCCTGCTCGCCGACCTCTACCACCTCGCCGTCAACGGCGACGACCTCGACGGGCTCACCGCACACGTCGGGCGGATCGGCCACGTCCAGATCGCGGACGTCCCCGGCCGACACGAACCCGGCACCGGGTCGCTCGACCTGCGGCGCCACCTCGCCGCGCTCACCGACGCGGGCTACGCCGGCCACGTCGGGCTGGAGTACGTGCCCACCACGACCAGCGCCGCCGCGTTCACGTGGCTGGCGCAGACCGAGGAGTTCTCGTCGTGACCCGCATCGCGTTCATCGGCCTCGGCATCATGGGCGCCCCGATGGCGGCGCACCTCGTCGCCGCCGGCCACGACGTGGTCGGACACAACCTGTCCCGGCCGGCGGTGGACCGGCTCGTCGCGGCCGGGGGACGGGCCGCGGACAGCACCGCCGACGCCGTCCGCGAGGCCGACGTCGTGATCACCATGGTCCCGGACAGCCCCGACGTCGAGTCGCTCGCCCTGGAGCCGGACGGGGTCTACGCGAACGCCAAGCCCGGCACCCTGCACATCGACTGCTCCACCATCCGCCCCGACGTGGCCCGCCGGGTCGCCGAGGCCGGTGCCGAACGCGGCTTCCGGGTCGTCGACGCACCCGTCAGCGGGGGTGAGGCCGCCGCGGTGGAGGGGACGCTGTCGATCATGGCGGGTGGGGACGTGGCCGACGTCGAGGCGGCCCGCCCGTACCTGGAGGTCGTCGGCGGGACCGTGGTGCACGTCGGACCGGCCGGGTCCGGGCAGACGGTGAAGGCGGCCAACCAGCTGATCGTCGCCGGGAACATTCAGCTCGTCGCCGAGGCGCTGGTGTTCCTGGAGGCCCACGAGGTCGATACCGGGGCCGCCGTCGCGGTGCTCGCGGGCGGCCTCGCCGGCAGCACCGTGCTCGACCGCAAGGCTGCCGGGATGCGATCCCGCGCGTTCGCCCCCGGATTCCGCATCGACCTGCACCACAAGGACCTCGGCATCGTCACCGCCGCTGCCCGAGCGGCCGGCGTCGCGATCCCGCTGGGGGCGCACGTCGCCCAGCTGGTCGCGTCGCTGCGCGCCCAGGGCCACGGCGGCCTCGACCACAGCGCGCTGCTGCTGCAGGTCGAAAACCTCTCCGGAAGGAACTCGACATGACCCGCATGCGCGCCATCGACGCCGCCGTCGCCATCCTGCGCAAGGAGGGCGTCACGCACGTGTTCGGCCTGCCCGGCGCCGCGATCAACCCGTTCTACGATGCGATGCGAGCGGACGGGCAGCTCACCCACGTGCTCGCCCGGCACGTCGAGGGGGCCTCGCACATGGCCGAGGGCTACACCCGCGCGCGGGCCGGCAACATCGGCGTCTGCGTCGGCACGTCGGGTCCCGCGGGCACCGACATGATCACCGGCCTGTACTCCGCGTCGGCCGACTCGATCCCGATCCTGGCCATCACGGGACAGGCCCCGGTCGCGCGGCTGCACAAGGAGGACTTCCAGGCCGTCGACATCGCCGCCATCGCCGGCCCCGTCACCAAGCTCGCGATGACCGTCCGGGAGCCGGGGCAGGTCCCGGGCGCGTTCGCGCAGGCGTTCCATCTGATGCGCTCGGGCCGACCAGGTCCGGTGCTGCTGGATCTGCCGATCGACGTCCAGCTCACCGAGATCGACTTCGACATCGACACCTACGAGCCGCTGCCCGTGCACCGCCCGGCGGCCACCCGGGCGCAGGCCGAGAAGGTGCTCGACCTGCTGGCCGCCGCCGAACGCCCGCTGATCGTCGCCGGCGGCGGGATCGTCAACGCCGACGCGAGCACGGAGCTGGTGGAGCTGGCCGAGCTGCTCGACGTGCCTGTCGTCCCGACGCTGATGGGCTGGGGCACGATCCCCGACGACCACCCGCTGATGGCCGGTATGGCCGGGTTGCAGACCTCGCACCGCTACGGCAATGCGACG
The DNA here is from genome assembly GCA_038231335.1 of Mycobacteriales bacterium. GTDB lineage: Bacteria > Actinomycetota > Actinomycetes > Mycobacteriales > Pseudonocardiaceae > Pseudonocardia. The sequence continues at coordinate 37,354 of JBBRLM010000028.1, read as the reverse complement.
TTGCTGGCGTCGGACCTCGTGCTCGGCATCGGCAACCGCTGGGCCAACCGGCACACCGGTGGCCTGGAGGTCTACCGGCGGGGGCGCACGTTCGTACACGTCGACATCGAGCCGACCCAGATCGGGCGGGTGTTCGCACCCGACTACGGCGTGGTCTCCGACGCCGGCGCGTTCCTGCGCCAGATGCTCGCGGCCGCGCGGGACCGGGTGCTGCCCAAGCGCGAGCAGTGGGTGCGCGACTGCGCCGAGCGCAAGGGCTCGATGCAGCGCCGCACCCACTTCGACGACGTCCCGGTCAAGCCGCAACGGGTGTACGAGGAGATGAACCGGGCGTTCGGTCCCGAGACCCGCTACGTGTCGACGATCGGGCTCTCCCAGATCGCCGGCGCCCAGTTCCTGCACGTCTACCGGCCGCGGCACTGGATCAACTGCGGGCAGGCCGGGCCACTGGGCTGGACGGCACCCGCCGCCCTGGGGGTCGCGGTGGCCGAACCTGACGCGCTGGTGGTGGCGCTGTCAGGCGACTACGACTTCCAGTTCATGATCGAGGAACTGGCGGTCGGCGCCCAGTTCAACCTGCCGTACCTGCACGTCGTCGTGAACAACTCCTACCTCGGGCTGATCCGCCAGGCCCAGCGCGGATTCGCGATGGACTACTGCGTGCAGCTCGGCTTCGACAACGTCAACTCCCCGGAGCTGGGCAAGTACGGGGTCGACCACGTCAAGGTCGCGGAAGGGCTGGGCTGCAAGGCGCTGCGCGTGACCGACCCTCGTGAGCTGGCCGGTGCGTTGGCCCGCGCCCGTGAGCTGATGGCGGTGCACCGCGTGCCGGTCGTCGTCGAGGTGGTGCTGGAGCAGGTCACGAACATCGCGATGGGAACCGAGATCGACGCCGTGACCGAGTTCGAGGACCTGGCGAGCACCGCGACGCACGCACCGACCGCGATCATCCCTCTGCGCTGATGGGCCACATCCTCGTTGCGCCGGACAAGTTCAAGGGCTCGGCGACGGCCGCCGAGGTCGCCGGGCATCTCGCCGCGGGGGTGCGCGACGCCGGCCGGCACGCTGTGGAGCTCCCGATTGCCGACGGCGGGGAGGGCACGCTGGCCGCGGCGGTCGCCGCGGGGTATCGGTCCGTACCGGTCACGGTGTCCGGGCCGACCGGTGCCCCGGTGCATGCCGGTCTCGCGATCCGCCACGGCACTGCGGTCGTGGAGCTGGCTGCGGCGTCCGGCCTGGCGCAGCTGCCGGCCGGACCCGCACCGCTGCTGGCCACCAGCCGGGGTACGGGGGAGCTGGTGCGGGCGGCTCTCGACGCCGGGGCCGCGACCGTCGTGCTGGGCGTCGGCGGCAGCGCGTGCACCGACGGTGGGGCGGGAATGCTGTGCGCGCTGGGCGCACGGCTGCTCGACGCCGACGGCGTCGCGCTGCCCGACGGTGGAGGGGCACTCGCCCGGCTCGCCCGCGTCGAGCTGTCCGGGCTGGACCGGCGGCTGGCCACGACCAGGTTCGTGCTCGCGAGCGACGTCGACAATCCGCTCCTCGGGCCGGCGGGCGCCGCCGCGGTGTACGGACCGCAAAAGGGTGCAGACCCGGCTGCGGTCGCCGTGCTCGAGGCGGCGCTCACCCGGTGGGCGGCGCTCCTCGGGGCCGACGGGAACCGGCCGGGAGCGGGTGCCGCCGGGGGCGTCGGGTTCGCTGCGCTGGCGGTGCTCGGGGCGCGGCCCCGGCCCGGGATCGACGTGGTGCTCGACCTGGTCGGATTCAGCGAACTACTCACCGGGGCGGCACTGGTGATCACCGGGGAAGGAGCGCTCGACGAGCAGACCCTGCACGGCAAGGCCCCGCTAGGGGTGGCGGTGGCCGCCCGCGGCGCAGGGGTGGCGGTGGCCGCGGTCTGCGGCCGGTCCTCGATCACCCCCCAGCGGGCGGTCGCGGTCGGGCTCGGCACCGTGCACCTGCTGAGCGACGTGGAACCCGACCTCGCCCGCTGCATCGCCGACCCCGGTCCGCCGCTGCGTACCACGGGCCGCCGGATCGCCTCGGCTGGGCAACCTGGGGATGCTGGGTAAGCCCCTTCGCGGCCGAGTCGGCAGCGCACGGTCCAACCCATCGGTGCGGCATCCCCGGGTCGTCGGGGGCGGCGGGGTGGCGTTACGGGGCGCAGGCCAACAGGTGCCCGATGTCGTCGGGCGACGACTGGGAGAGCCCGTGCCCACCCCGGCGTGGACGAACGTCAACTCTGGAGTGTCTTCCGGAACATGACCATGTCGTCGCCGGTCTCGAAGTAGTCGCGGACGCGGGCTTCTTCGTCGTAACCGCGGGCGAGGTAGAACGCGCGGGCGCGGGCGTAGGCCGGCAGTGCAGAGGTTTCGATCACGAGCAGTCGCTGATCGCGGGAGCGCAGGTCCGTCTCCACGTGGTCGAGCAGTGCCGCCCCCAGGCCCTGGCGGTGGACGTCCTGCCGGACCCCGATCATGGTCAGCTCCCAGGTGCGGTCGGTCGCGGTGACCGGCTCGTAGTAGGCGACGGCGAGCAGGTCGCCGTCGACGTCGTCGACGATGCACGTGTGGCCCTCGGCGTGTCGGCCGGCGAAGTACTCGCTCAGCATCGTCTCGACCACGGTGGACTCCTCTGCGGTGAACAGCTCCGAGGAGACGGTGAGCGCGACGACAGCGGCCGTGTCGTGCTGGGTGACAGATCGGATCATGGACAGAAATGTACTGTGCGGTACAAATTTGTCGATAGGATTTCCGGGTGCGGACCGAACCGACGACGGCCAAGGGCCGGGCCACCGTGGCGCGGGTGCTCGATGCCGCGTGCGAGCTGTTCGCCCGGCAGGGGATCCGAGCCACGACGCTGGACCAGGTCGGTGCCCTGTCGCGGACCGGGCGCGGTCAGCTGTATCTCTACTTCGTCGGCAAGTCCGACCTGGTGGCGGCGGTGGTCGCCCAGCAGGTGCACCGTGTTCTCGACGCCCAACAACCGTTGCTGGGCACGATGTCCACCGCGGCCGATGTGCGCGCCTGGTGTGACCTGGCGGCCCGGCAGTACTCCGCCGAGGACCCGATCCGGTGCCCGTTGGGCTCGTTGGTGCACGAGCTCGGTGAGCAGGACGTGGCCGCGCGGGTGACTCTGGCCGAGGGGTTCGGTCGGTGGCGGTCCGAGTTGGCGGCCGGGCTGCGTCGCGTCGAGCAGCGCGGGGAGCTGGCGGACGGCGCTGATCCTGCCGCGGTCGCTGCCGCGCTGCTGGCCGCCTACGAGGGTGGCGTGCTGCTGGCCGGTGCCGAGCACGATCCGGGGCAGCTGCGCATCGTTCTCGAGGCGATCGCCACGCTTGCGCTCGGCCCGACGCCGCCGTGCTGATCGCACGCCGGTGGGGTGTTGTCGGGCCGTCGGTGGCCCTACCCCGAGCGGAGACCGACGCGAGGAGACCTACGTCGATCACCGGGCCGCCGGTGCCGTCGGCCGTTGCGTCCTACCTCAGGTATCGCTCATCGACGCCCGGGTGCTCGGCCCGGGCAGCCTTGTGAGGGGCTGCCCGGGTCCGGGCATATCGGATGAGTGCCAGCGCCGGACCGCGGGGCCGGAGGGCTGCGCTGCCGGGCGCGCTGCCTGAGCGTCGCGTCGATCCGGTCCTGGCCTGGAGGGTGTGGCAGGCCGGATCGTGTGCGGCGCGTGGGCCTCGGTGGGGTCCTGGTCCCGACCGTGACGACGGGGTGGGTCCGTCGTCCGGAGCCGGCGACGTCGGGGAAGTTGGCGGCGATGATCTGGTCGAACTCGGCGCGCAGCAGATCGTGGTCGGCCCAGACGGCGTCGAGGTATGCAGGGTCGGGCGCTGCGACGCCGGGCGGCTCGCCGTAGCGGGCGTGCACGAGTGCTGGATCGAGTGTGTTGTGGTCGGCCATGGCTGCTGTCCTCCCCTCGATGGCTCGCCGGCCCCGGTGCCGGATCGGGTGCGGACCGGACTCAGGCGTTGATCTGCTGATGTCCGGCGTCGGTGCTGGAGATGCTGATCTTGCGGGGCTTGGCCTTCTCGGCGATCGGGATCCGCAGGGTCAGCACTCCGGCGTCGTAGCCGGCGTCGATGTGCTCGGTATCGAGGGTCTCGCCGAGGAACAGCTGCCGGGAGAACACGCCCAGGGGTCGTTCGGCCACCTGCATCTCCACGTGCTCACCGGTCGCGGCGGGACGCCGCTCGGCCTTGACGGTCAACACGTTGCGTTCCACGTCGAGCTCGATCGCGTCCGGATCCACTCCCGGCAGGTCGAACTGCACGACGAACCGGTCCCCGGCCCGGTAGGCGTCCATCGCCATCGCGGTGGGGCGGGACCAGGTTCCCGCCGGGGTACCGAACGCCTGCTGGGTCAGGCGGTCCAGCTCACGGAACGGGTCGGTGCGCATCAACATCGCAGGCCACTCCTTCCACGGGTCGACATCAGGTCAGCGATGCTCCGGAGCTTCCTGTCGGGTGTCAGGGCGGCCCGGATATCTGCAATTATAACTAGAGGTTTGATGTCGTGCAAGAGGTAGTCTTGCGGCAGTGTGCAGTGGATAGAACAGAGGGTGGGTGGTCACGGTGGGCTTGACGAACGTGTGGGTGCAGACCGCCGCGGACGGGCTGGTGCGGGCCGATCAGGTCATCGGGATCGACGCCCATCAGAGTCCGGCGTTGAGCGGGAAGCCGGTGCGATGGCTGCTGGACGTGGTGCTGCCGACCTCGATCGGCAGCGGCAACCGTGAGGGGTGGGGTGTCGGGGCGGTGCATCGCACCCTCGTGCAGTCGGGCGAGGATCCTGGTGACGCTCCGGCGGCGTTGGCTCAGTTGCTCGCCCAGCTCGGCCTCGTCAACGCCGCAGGCGTGATCACGACCAGCCGCCACGACCGGCCCCACCGCGATGACGACCTCGCCACCGGATCCGGTCGGGTCAGGTTCCGGTTCGAGCCGTTTCCCAGCCCGCCACCCGGTCACCACACCGGCGCCGAGTACCTCTGAGAACGACAGGATGGTCCGGGTCGGCTGTCGGAGCGCGCCTTGAGCCCGTCGAGGGAGACCCAGTCCCAGCACGTTGCGCGAGTCCGCGCGAGATGTCGCGCTGTCGTGGAGTCCATGGAGAAGGTGCGCAGTCGCAACCTCGCCACGCGCCGGGAAGATCAAGCCCGCCGACCACACCGGGTCCCGATGTGGTCGGACCTGACCACACATCGCCTGACTGACCGCGGAGCTCGCCTGCCGCGACCGGTCGAGCTGGGATTCGGCCCTCGTGTTCCGCCGCCGCTCGAGGAACGTGCAGTGGAACGCTGTGTGACCGCAGCTCATCGCGTGCACGCTGTTGGCACGCCCGGTGCGTTGGTGGCCGACCGCCTCCGGGATGGCTACGCGGTGGGCCGCGACAGCGCGAGCGCGAGACCGAGCAGCGAATGGTTCGTGCGTGCCCACCGGCGAAGTGGGCGGGTGCCCTCGTCGGATGTGTTCAACCCGGGGTCAGGTCCTCGAACCCTGATTTGTTGTAGGTTGCCTACTTGACACGATCTGCAGTTGGTGCTGTAGAGTTTCGACATCAGCAAGGGTATGAGCGCCATCGGGACGGCGGCCGGTCGAGACGCACGGAGGCTGATCATCAGGACAACCCCCGAACATCTGGATCATCCATCACTGAGTCCTTAGTCGACGCGGGGTCCGGCCGGTACGGCCGGGCCCCGCTCTGCGTGGTTGTCGCCAGAGATTGCGAGGTAGGTGAAGGGATCCGGGTGCCGATGGACAGTGGTGTGGGCCGGCTCGACGATCAGGACTATCCCGCGGTCACCATGGGTCAGGCCGCGGAGCTGCTCGAGGTGCAGCCGGCGTTCCTGCGTAGCCTCGACGCGGCCGGGGTTCTCACACCGCATCGCTCCGGTGGAGGTCATCGCCGCTACTCGCGGCGCCAACTCGAGCTCGCTGCCCGCATGCGGGAGCTGTTCGACGAGGGCATGACCCTTGATGCCGCCGCCCGGATCGTGGGGTTGCAGGACGAACTCGACTCCGCGCGGGCCCGCATCGGAGAACTCGAATCCGAACACGATGTGCCCCGCGGATCTGATCCTGCCGCCGCTGCCGGCACCCACCGCGACCGCCCGAGCACTACGTGATGAAAGGGGCAGTTTCGCGCGATAGATCATGACACGAGTGCACTCCCGCCGGCGCAGGAGTTGCTGGTCGTCGACCGGGCCCGGGTAGGTGGGGTCGACGCCGCCACCGTGGCGCAACGGCGATCCGCGGTACTCGATGGTCTGCGGGACGCGGCAGGCGCGCCGGCCGTGATCGACCTGACCGAGGTGACGTTCCAGGCCTCGACCGGGCGCTGACGCTCTATCACTTCCTGGACAACGCCGTACGCGGCGCCACCGCCGCCGAGGCCGCTGCGGCGCCGCCGGGGACACCGACTTCACCTGACATCGCCGGTGCTCGTCGTGGAATCAAGGACCCGCGAGGGTCTTGGCCGTGGTGGTCAGCCCGATCCGGTGGGGGGCAGCTGCAGCCGGGGCGCGCTGACGTCTCGAGACACGGGATCAACGGTTGGGGCGTGGTGGCGGCGCGGGCACCGTGGTGGGCGATCGGTCGTGCTCGGGGCCTTGGCTCAGGCGAGGTCCGGGTGAGCCTCGCCGCTCAGCTCAGGGTCCCGAACGACCGATGCGGGATCTCGACCGGAGGCGGTCGATGGGACCGTGGTGGGTGTCGGCGAGACGAGTTCCGGCCGCGAGGAACAGGACGGCGAGCACGGCTATGCCCGAGACGAGGATTGTCCGGCCGTGGGCGGCGTCCTGGATCAGGTCGGCGATCTGAATGAGCGCGGCAAGCAGGAGCAATGCTGAAAGCACGTGCTGCGAGCGGGCAGCGAGCATGCACAGGATCACCACCGCGAGCGCGAGATCCCGGGACACGGTGTAGTCGATGTAGACACCATCACCGCCCGTGGTGCCTCCGCTCAGCAGCGCAGGATCGACGGCGGAGATCAGACCGCCGACGCCGAAGGCCACGGCGGCAAGGACGGCAATCGCGCCCGTCCATATCGGGATGGTTCGCCCTCCCCGCATCGGCCCCGGAGTTGGCTCATCAGATGCCGGCATCGGACCCTCCGGTGGTCGTGGTGGAGATGGCGGCGTCGAGTCCGACGAGGTGGGTGACGAGGTCGGCGACCATCTGCTCGGCGGGCGGCCAGCCGACGTAGGGCCGATCGGTGCGCAGGATGACCTGACCGTGCATGCCGGTCCAGACCAGCAGCGCCAGCCGTGGGGGAGCCGTGTGGGTGGGTGCGATCCCGGCCGTCTGGCAGCGGGCGATTGCTGCGGTGAGGGAGTCGAAGGCGTCCCGGCTGGGCGCGATGGTGCCCGCCGGGGTCATCAGGGTCGGGAGTTCCGGGCCGAACATCAACCGGTACATCCCCGGATGGGTCAGGGCGTAGCGGGCGTAGGCCTGGCAGCGCCCGATCAGCAGCCGGGCCGGGTCACCGTCGTCGGTGACGGCGTCGCGGGCGGCGGCGAAGGCCTCGAACCCGCGCTGGGCCAGTGCGAGCTTCAACGCGTCGATGTCGGTGAAGTGCAGGTATACCGAGGTGGCGGCCACCCCGACCCGGGATGCGACCGACCGCAGCGACAACACCGCGGCATCGCCGGACCCGGTGACCATCGCCTCGGCGGCGGCGAGCAGGTCCTCACGTAGCCGGTCACCGTGCCCGCGCCGGTTGCGTCGGCGCCCCCCCGGAGCGATCGACTCCGGAGCCCGGTCCGGCGGGTTCGTGGCGGCGTTCGTCATGACCATCCCGGCATGTCGCAGCGAGCATTGACACCCGTAGCCTAACAGGTATTAGGCTACGGGCATAGTGTAAGGCGAGCACGACCCCACGTCCCGGCCCGCACCACTGGCGGTGTCGACCGCGACAGCGCTCTCCGGCCCGGACGAGGTGGTTCGCGATTCGGTGTTCGTGTGGTGTTGGCTTGCATCGAGCAGGAGGGGGGCGAAGGCTGGTGCGGTGGCGCCGGCCGTGGGACATGTTGTGGTCTTCGTGCAGGAGAACCACACAACGGACAATTATTTCCGGTCGATGCGGTCGTGGGGCGCGAACGTGGCCGACGACTGGCCGATCCAGCCGAACCCGCCGCTGTCGGACCACGCACACACCCGAGCGGCGTACGCGAAGTGGTTGCACGCGCAGAAGAACGGGACGGCGTCGCCGGCCGTGCACGGTCAGTTCGACACGCTCGCAGTTCTGCCGTTCTACGCCTATCTCGCCGCGACGGGGGCGTTCCTGGAGAACCACTGCTCCGGGTTCGGCACGAACTCGACGCCGAACCATCTGTTGCTGGTGGGTGGGCAGACCCCGACGTTGCGCAACCCGTCGCGTACCGCGCCGGAGCAGGTATGGGACATGCCCTCGATCCTGGGCCACGCCGGTGATCACGGGATGTCGTGGAAGGCCTACACCGGCAGCTCGTCGTACCCGGTGGCGTTCTACCAGCAGTTGGCGGGCTCGCCGAACATCGTGCGTAGCGACCAGATCGTCAGCGATGCCGCGACCCTGCCGCAGTTGTCGATGGTGTGGCACGACAGCCCCTTCGACGAACACCCGGTCGCCGACGTCAGCCAGGGCCAGGACAAGATCTGGCAGGCCGTGGACGCGGTCGCGACCGCGGGCCTCTGGGACGACACCGTGTTCCTGCTGACCTGGGACGACTGGGGCGGGTTCGACGACCATGTCGTCACCCCGGACGTGGAGCACACCCCCGACGGTGTGCAGCTGGCCTACGGGCCGCGGGTGCCGCTGCTGATGTTCGGCGGTCGGGTGGCGGCGGTGATCGACAGCCGGTGGAACTCCCACGTCAGCGTGGGACGCACGGTGCTGGACCTCCTCGGCTTGCCACCGCTGGGCGTGCCGCGCCTGGATCAGGCGCCGTCGTTGGCCGATCTGGTCGGCCCGGCCGGGTCGACCCCGCCGCCACCGCGGTTCGGGTCCACAATCGCCCAGCCCGCGCCGCCGCAACCGGCTCCGGCACCACGCCCGGCCCCGCCGGCACCGGCCGGACCGTCGCAGCCCGTAGGCCCGATCCTGCTGCGGGACGGGTCGACGCTGCCCCCACCCAACGACCAACCCGTGACCTGACCCCGTTCAGGACGCCCGTCGCTGCGGTCGACTCGGGCCAGGCATGCCGGTCGACCGTGGCCTCCGGGAAGATCGGGCATGGGCATGGGCGTGGCGACTCGGCGGCCCGACGGCAGGGGGCCGTGGTCGACTACCTCCCTGGTGGTAGCTGACCCGAAGCGGCTGACATGACTGTCGTAGCGAGGTCGCGCTGCTGATGGGACGACGTCGGGGCCGCGGCGGCGGAGCCTTTCTGCCATGCCGACCGACCTGCTTGCCGCCCACCCGATGCCTGTGTCGCTGTCGCGGAGCCGGAGACCGGTCCCGCTTCTGTCGGCGGCCCTGCTGCTCGCCGGCTCCGGTGCGGTGCACCTCGCCGTGGTGCCGGAACACCTGGAGGAGTACCTGCCCTTCGGTGTCTTCTTCGCCGTCGTCGGAGCCGTCCAGGTCGTCGCCGGCGTCGTCACGTTCGTGCGACCGACACGACGCTGGCAGGTCGGGGCCGCCTCCGCGCAGGTGTTGCTGGTCGCTCTGTGGTGGGTGTCGCGGACGACGGGGTTGCCGGTCGGCCCTGAGCCGTGGAGCCCGGAACCGGTCGGCGTGGCTGACGTCGTGTGTGTGCTGCTGGAGATCGTCTCCGCGGCGGTGCTGCTGGGGCTGGTGCTGGGTGGGCCGCGGCCGCGTCGTCGACGGCGGGTGTGGACGCCGCTGGGGGCTCTGGCGGTCGCGTTCGTGGTGGGCGCCGCGACGTTCGTGGGTGTCGGGACGGGGTTGTCGGGGATGCCGGTCGCGGTCTCGGCGAACCCGCCGGGGGCCGGACCGGGCGGTACTCCGGTCACGGCGCTGGTCGCGTCACCCGGCCCGCAGCCGGTGAAGGCGTTCACCCTGACCGCTCGGCCGGCCACCATCGGCGGTCACGTGGCCTTCACCTACGACGGGACGGTGCCCGGCCCGCTGCTGCGGGTCACGCAGGGCGACCGGCTGCGGGTGACGCTGGTCAACCATCTCCCGGTGGCCACCACGCTGCACTGGCACGGCGTGCGGGTGCCCGGGGCCGAGGACGGGGTCGCCGGGATCACGCAGGACGCGGTGGCGCCGGGCGCGTCGTTCACCTACGAGTTCGTCGCCGCCGACGCCGGCACGTTCTGGTACCACTCGCACCAGGACACCGGCAACCAGATCCCGGCCGGGCTGTTCGGGGCGCTGGTGGTCGACCCACCTGCGGGCCCCCCGGCGCCCGACGTGGACCGGGTGGTGATGCTGCACGACGCCATCGACGGATCGTCGGCGGTCGCGGTCGACGGCACCACCGGTGACCTGCATGTGGACGCCCGGCCGGGCCAGACGGTGCGGTTGCGGATCGTCGACGCGATCGCCCCGGGGATGGACGGCACCGCCGAGACCCCGGTGCTGCTCGGCGCCCCCTACCGAGTGGTCGCCCTCGACGGGCACGACCTGAACGCGCCGTCTCTGCTCGGCCCGCAACGCGTGCAGTTGGGCATGGGGCAGCGTGCCGACCTGGTCTTCACCATGCCGGCCGCCGGCGCGGTGCGTCTCGTCGACTCACGGACCGCCGGCTCACCGTCGGCGTTGCAGCGCTTCTTCGGTCCGCCCGCCCGCGCCGGGGAGACGGTCACCATCGGCGACGGGGCACCGCCGCCGGCCGTCGACGCGGCGGCCCTGCCGGTGTTCGATCCGCTGTCCTACGGCGCGCCGGCGCCGGACCCGACCACGCGGCCCGCGGACCTGACCGCGCCGGTGGTGCTCGCCGAGGGGCCCGGTTTCCACGACGGGAGCGTGCAACTGGTGCACAGCATCAACGGGGCCGCGTCCCCGGACGTGCCGCCGCTGGTCGTGCACACCGGGCAGCTCGTCGGGTTGCATCTGGTCAACGACACCGGCGAGTTCCACCCGATGCACCTGCACGGCCACGTCATGACCGTCCTGTCGGTCGACGGCCGCGCGCCGCAGGGCAGCCCGCTGCACCTCGACACGGTGCTGCTGGCCCCGCACCAGACCGTCGACGTTGCCTTCCCCGCCGACAACCCCGGGATCTGGATGCTGCACTGCCACGTGCTCCTGCACGCGGCGATGGGGATGAGCATGACGATCGACTACGCCGGGGTCACGACACCGTTCACGATGGGCAGCCGGTCGGGGAACATCCCCGAATGAGGACCGCGCGGGCCACACTGTCGGACGTGGGACTGACCGTCGCGACCGCTGTTCGGAGCGGCCCATCACGCAGGGACGGAATCGGCGTCGCGATAGTGGCGACCGCGGCCGCGGTGCTCGGCACCGTGGTCGAGATCGTCGAGGCATCGGGCCCTGTCCCGCCGCCGGCGGTGGGCGTGGTGCTCGCCGTGCTGGCCGGCGCGGCCACGGCGGTGCGCCGCGTGCCCGTGGTCGCGGCCGCAGCGGTCGTGGCGGTGTGCCTGCTCTACCACGTGCTGGGCTTCCCCGGCCTCGCTCCCGCGGTCGTGCTCTTCGCGGGCCTCTACACCGTGACGTCGCGCGGTTCGGGCAGCCGATCGCTGCTCGCGGTGGGGGTGGTGATCGCGGCGGTCAGTGCGGTGCCCCTGCTCCCGCCCGCGCCCGCCGGTTTCGGGTGGGCGATCGTCGGCCCGGCCGTCGGTCTCGTCGCCGCCGCGGCGGTCGGGGAGGCGGCCCGGGCGCGACGACTCGCGGTCGACGAGCAGTTGAACGCGGTCCGGCGGGCCGCGGAGCAGGACGCGCAGCGCCACGTCGTCGAGGACCGGGTCGAGGTGGCCCGCGAGGTGCACGACGTCCTGGCCCACACCATCACCGTCATCGCGGTCCAGGCCGCGGCGGCCGCCGAGGCGATCGACGAGCGTCCCGACGACGCCCGCGCCGCGCTCGCGGCGGTGCGCGGCGCCGCCCGCGACGCGCTGACCGAGTTACGTGCGACGGTTTCCCTGCTGCGCACCGGAACCGACCCGGAGGGCTCCGAGCCCGGCCTCGCGCGCCTGGTGGAGCTGCGGGACCGGGCCGCAGCCGCAGGCCTGGACGTGACCCTGTCGATCACCGGCGCGCGTGCGCTCCCACGGCCGGTCGAGCGGGCGGTCTACCGCATCGTGCAGGAGGCGCTGACCAACACCGTCCGGCACGCGGCGGCGGCCGCCGCGGCGGTGCGGGTCGACGTCGGCGCCGTCGAGGTGCGGGTCGAGATCACTGACGACGGCTGCGCGATCCCGGGCCGGGCCGCGGGTGTCGCGGGCGGCGGCCACGGCCTGGCCGGGATGCGGGAACGGGCGCTCGCCCTGGGAGGGACCCTCGAGGCCGGACCGGTGCAGGGGCGCGGATTCACGGTCACCGCACGGCTGCCGGCCGGAGCGCCGCGGTGACCGGCGACGGCACCGCCCAGGATGCCCGCGCGGGGGATCCCGCGACGGTGCGGGTGGCACTGGCCGACGACCAGGCACTCGTGCGGGCCGGGGTCCGGGCGCTGCTCTCGCACACCCCGGGCATCGAGGTCGTGGGGGAGGCCTGCGACGGCCGGGACGCCGTCGCGATGACCCGCCGCGTGGTCCCGGACGTCGTGTTGATGGACATCCGCATGCCCGGGCTCGACGGCATCGAGGCCACCCGCCTGATCTGCGCCGACCCTGTCCTGCAGGGGGTGCGGGTGGTCGTGCTCACCACCTATGCGCTCGACGAGTACGTCTTCGCCGCCCTGCGCGCCGGCGCCAGCGGGTTCCTGCTCAAGGACATCGAACCGGACGACCTGCGGGCCGCTGTCCGCGTGGTCGCCGCGGGCGACGCCCTGCTCTCGCCTGCCGTCACCCGCACCCTGATCGAGGCGTTCACCACGGGACCCGCCCGCTCGGCGGTCGACGTGGCCCGGCTCGCCGGACTGACCGACCGCGAACGCGAGGTCACGACGCTCGCCGCCCAGGGACTGGACAACACCGCGATCGCCCGGAGCCTGACGATCAGCCCGGCGACGGCGAAGACCCACATCGCGCGGGCGATGACCAAGGTCGGCGCCCGCGACCGGGCACAGCTGGTCGTGCTCGCCTACCAGACCGGCCTCGTCACCCCACCTCGTCCCTGACCGCGCCGCCGCGGCCCAGGACGCCCGCCACCACCCAAGGAGTCAGCCCGATGACCGAGGTTCGCACCGGAGTTCGTTCCGAGCATCCCGTCGTGGTGAAGCTTCGGGAGCGGCGAGGCGCTGACATCCAGCTGCGGATCGCTGATGTGATCACCAAGTTCGCAGGCTCGATGGCGTTCGTCTACCTCCACATCGGCGTGTTCGCGGTCTGGATGCTGTTCGTCGAGGCCAGCCCGTGGCCCACCCTCACCCTCGTCGTCTCGCTGGAGGCGATCTTCCTCTCGACGTTCGTCATGATCGGCCAGAATCGGGCGGCGGCATTCCAGCAGGCCAAGGCGGATCACGACTTCGTCGAGCAGGAGACCGAACTCAAGACCAACACCCAGCTCACCCGCGAGATCCACTTGCTCACTACCGAGCTGCACCGCCGCATCCTCGACTCATCGTGATCCGGTAGGCGCCAGTTCGCGACCTTCTCGGCGTGCGGGCAACGGGATCCAACGCGGCGCGGGCCTGGCAGGAGGTGAACTCGGCCCGGTCGGAGCGGTATCCGCGCAGAGCGGTGCACGCCCACGCGGTCGGTGGACACGGCCGGGTCGGTGAGCACCCCCGAGGGTGCCGTTGAGCGCGCACCCGAGCGTGTAGACGACCACACCGGGCGCGCGTGGAGCGCAGAACGCCCAGACGTGCGGCCGCCGGCAACAGTGGATGCCGGTGGCGCGCTGGTGTCGTGAAACTGGCCGGCCAATTTCGATGATTTCCGCTCGATCTCCTGGTCTGAGTTCGTGAGCGGTGGTCATGCCCTCATGGGTGCCGATCTCGTCGGGGGCCGAGACATGGCCGCGCGAGCGAGGTCGCGATGGCCGATCCGCTCGCGCGACGGTGTGCTCGAGACCGCCGTGTCCGTTTCGCCGAGTAGGGCAGGCCGGGAGGAATAGTGGCGCAGCCGACGATGAGCGACGAGGCCGTGATCCTTCTCGGCGCTCTCGAGAACCAGCGCGGGCATGTGCTCGGAATCCTCGACGGGCTCGGCGAGGACGACCTCCACCGCCCGGTCCTACCGTCGGGTTGGTCATGTCTGGGGCTCGTCCACCACCTCGCGCTGGACGTCGAGCATTTCTGGTTTCGGCGCGTCATGGCCGGCCACACCGACGTCGAGGTGCCGCCGTTGCACGACGCCTGGCGGATCGACCCGGACCTGCCCGCCGATCAGGTGCTGGAGCTCTACCGGAGGGAAACCGAACGCGCGAGTGCGGTCATCACCAACACGCCACTCGGTGCGGCGCCAGCGTGGTGGCCCGAGGACCTGTTCGGGACCTGGCGCCTCCACGACCTGCGCCAGATCCTGATCCATGTGATCACCGAGACGGCCTGTCACGCCGGGCACCTCGACGCGGCGCGAGAACTCATCGACGGTCGAAGGTGGCTCGTCCTCACGTGATGAGCATGCCGCCGATCGGCCGCCACGTAGCTGTTCGACCCGAAGCTCGCCGGAACCGTGCCGCGACCCGGCGCGCCGATCGCGGCACGGTTCCCGGCGCGTGGTCGGTGACCGAGGATGGGTGCGTGGTCACCGACGATCCGTTCCCGCGTTACGCCGACCTGCTCGCCCGCTCGGACGCCCCGGCCGACTCGGCCTGGGGTGTGTTCGGGCCGGATGACGAGCTGGGCACGCTGAACCACCTGACGCCCGCGCGGGTGCGAGCGGCCGCGACCCTGGTGTGCACGGGTGAGCGGATCGGTCTGGACCTGCCGCTCGAGGCCTTCGACCCGCCGCTCGCGCCCATCCGCAAACCGTTGCAGCACAGGATCTTCTCCGCGAATCCGTGGCACCGCGACGAATACCTGGACTGCTTCTACACACAGACGGCGAGCCAGCTCGACGGGTTCCGGCACATCGGGCACCCGGAGGTGGGCTTCTACAACGGCGCCGATCCCGAGCGGTTCGTCGCGGGTGACCCGTACCTGGGGATCAACCGCTTCGCCGCGCACGGGATCGTCGGGCGGGGGTGCTGCTGGACGTCGACCGGTACCTGCGCGGACGCGGCCACGTGATCGACCACGACGCCGGCGAGCCGATCCCGATCTCCGACGTGGCCGGTGCGGCGCGTGCCCAGGGGGTGGATCTGCGGGCCGGTGACATCCTGATGATCCGGACGGGCTGAGCGCACCACCACCTGCACGAGCTCGGCCCCGAGGAGCGGCTGCGCAACCTCAGCCCCGTCCGCGCGTCCGGCCTGCTGGCCTCACACGACACAGCGGAGTGGCTGTGGGACAACAGCTTCTCCGTGGTGGCCACGGACAACTTCGCGGTCGAGGCCTGGCCCGCCGCGCCGGACTCGCCGTTCGTCACCGACGCCGAGCGCAGTGGCGCCGTGCCACGCAGCGGGCACACCGGGTTGCTGCACCGGGTGCTGATCCCGTTGCTCGGCATGGTCCTGGGTGAGCTCTGGGAGCTCGACACGCTCGCCGCTGTGTGCGCCGCGGACGGCCGGTGGGACAGCCTGGTGGTCGCGACGCCGCTGAACCTCACCGGCGGCGCGGGATCGCCGAGCAACGCGGTCGCCATCCGTGAGGCGGGTTCACCGCATCGTCAGCGGGCTGTCCGGCCGGCCCGGTCAGGTGGGCGTGTACGGCATACGTCGTCTCCGGAGGAGGTCTGACCACGGCAGCGATGTCTGGTCCTCGAAGAGGATCCCGTCGTGCGCGACGGGGTGGCGACCCAGCTGGGCCTGCCGGAGAGCGGACCGCCGAGCGCCGCTCAGCGGAGCGCGTCGAGACGGGTCTGGCGGGGGATGGGGCCGAAGGCACCGCGCCGGTAGTCGCCATAGGCCCGGTCGAGCTCGGCGTCGGTGTTCATGACGAACGGGCCGCGCAGCGCGACGCCCTCGCCGATCGGGGTGCCGCTGTAGATCATGACGCGCGCGGGCCGGTCGGGGTGGGTGGCCAGCTGCAGCGCCGTGTCGGCGACGTCGGTGACGGGGTCGGACCAGGCGATCTGCCCGGCGTGCAGCTCCCGCCCGCCGACCAGCAGACGCCCGTCCATGACGTGCGCGAACAAGCGGTGCTCGGCGGGCACGGTGAGCTCGTAGGACGTGGACCGGTCGAGTGTCGCGACGAGACCCTGGACGGAGGTGTGGGTGGTGGCCCGGCCGGTGACGCCGTCGACGGTGCCGGAGTGGACGTCGATGACGACGCCGGGGGCGTGCACGCGGGGCATCGTGGCGGCGACCAGGTCCTGGTAGTGGGCCGGGGCCATCTTGTCGGCGGCCGGGAGGTTGAGCCACATCTGCAGGACGTGCGCGTGCTCGTTCCGGTAGGCGAGCTCCCGGTGGATGATGCCGCTCCCCGCGGTCATCCACTGGACCTCACCGGGCTCCAGGGAGCCGACGTGGCCGAGGTTGTCGCCGTGCTCGAGCACGCCGCCGACCACCGTGGTCACGGTCTCCAGACCGCGGTGGGGGTGCCATTCGAAACCGGGGGTGGAGAACCAGTCCTCGACCAGTGCGAGGAACGGATCGGTCAGCGCGGGATCGGTGGGGACGAACAGCAGGGCCTTGTCGTCGACCTGGCCGTCGGGTCCGAGCCGGTTCCCGGTGCTGACGCGGCTGGTGGTCCGGGCGTGGGTGGTGGTCATGGGTGCTCCTCCGCGTCTTTTCGATGACGTATCATCAATGTACATGACACGTCATCGATTCCGTTAGGCTGGATCCATGACCGAGTGGTTGGCCGATGCGGAGCAACAGGCGTGGCGTGGGCTGCTGGTGCTGAACGGGCGGCTGCAGGCCCGACTCAACCGCGATCTCCAGGACCGCCACGGCATCTCACTGGCCGACTACGAGGTCCTCGTCCGGCTCCACGATCGCGCGGAGGGATGGCGGGTGCGGGAGCTGGGTCCGTCGCTGAACTGGGAACAGAGCCGCCTGTCCCACCAGCTCACCCGCATGGAGCGCCGTGGGCTGATCGAACGGCGTGACTGTGTCACCGACCGGCGCGGGGCGATGATCGCGATCACCGACGCCGGTCGCGCCGCGGTCGAGACCGCCGCACCCGACCACGTCACCGCGGTCCGGAGGTTGCTGTTCGACGCCCTCAGTCCCGAGGACGTGAGCCACCTGGCCGACCTGACGGCCCGCGCCAACGCTCACCTCGACGGCCCGCGGGGGTCGACCGGTCCGGGCTGCGCCTGAGTCGCAGGCCCCTACACGCTGCCGGCGTCGCGACCATGCGGATGAGGGCGTCGAGGAGCTCGTCGGCGGTGGTGCGGGTCCGGACAGCCCGTCGCGCAGCTCGAGGCGCAGGTCTTGTCGAGTCGTCAGGTTCGGCGGCTGCCTGAATCGTCGTCAGACCCGGAACCGTGCCCCCTGCCTACTCGTCAGCCCTCTTGCCGTCCGAGTCGACCGATCGCGCGGCCGGTGGCCCAGCTGCACACCACACCGGGTATGCGGCCGTTGTCGACGGCGATGACGTCGGCCGGTCCGCCGATCGTGATCGTGCCTGCTCCGTGTGCCCGGGCGGACGGGTCGGCGTGTGCGGGTCCGGCGGTCACGAGACGCACGGCATCGGGCAGTGCGCACAGGCCTGCGGCGTGGAGGGCGATGACGGCGCGGGCCATGGAACCGCTGTGGTAGTCGGAGACGAGTACGTCGAGGTCGCCGGTGGACAGGGAGTCGCGGGCGAAGAGTCCGTTGAGGTGGGAGTGGCCGCGCCAGGCGTTGGGTGCACCCATGACCACGGTGAGTCCGGCGCGGTGTGCGGCCGCGGCGGTGTCGGCGGTGAGGGGGAACTCGCTGATGGCGGCGCCGTCGCAGGTGGTGGTCGCGGGCCACCGATGCGACGGCTCGGCGTCGCGTTCGGATGACCGACGGGTCGTGGGGGAGCCAGGACAACCAGTGATCGAGTGCGCGGTCGTCGGCGCCGGTGCGGGCCCGCCTGGCCGGCCGCCAGCTGTCGATGTCGCGGTACTGGCCGCGGCCGGGTGTGTGATCCATCGCCGAGAGCAGGGCGATGTGGTGGGAGAACTCCTTCAGGAGGCTGCGGGCGTCGTCGACGCAGCTGTCTGCGCCGATGTCGATGCGGAGAAGGACCGGCAGGGGAACGGGAAGCGAGGCGCCGAGGTGGTCGACGATGCGGATGACCTCGCGGGCGCGGTGGAGGCCGGCTGCGGGGTCGGGTCCTTCCCCGATGGAGACGCACAGGTAGGGCCGGGTGATCCCGTGGTGGGCGGCGTCGCGGGCGAAGTAGTGGACCGCGGCGTCGAGGGGGATACGGGTGCCGGCCCGCGGACTCTCGAACCGGCCGAGCGAATCGGCATGCAGGCCGATCACGGCACCACCGCTTGGCGCAGTACGCCCGGCCGGGCGGCGGCTGCCGCGAGGGCTGCGTCGATGTGGTCCAGCGGATGGCCGGGGGCGACGAGTTCGGCGAACGGGTAGCGGTGGTGGTGGGCGGCCAGGAACGCGACACCGGTGACGAGGTCTTCCGGACGGTAGTTGTGCACCCCCGTGACCGTCAGCAGCCCGCGGACGATGCGTTCGGGGTCGACGGCAACCGAGGGGCCTGCTGACACCGATCCCGCGAGAACCGCGCGGCCGCCGGTGCGCAGCGCGTTGATGCAGGCCTCGACGGCGTCGGGATGTCCGGAGAGCTCGACCGCGACGTCGTGGTCGGGCGGCCGGTGCCACCCCACGCAGCGTCGTCGTCTCCTGTGCCCGTGCCGACCCGCCCGACGAGGTCGCCACGGCCCTCGATCTTGCGGGTGCACCCTGCCACCGGCTCGTGCGTCGTTCCTACATCGACGACACGCCGGCGTCCTGGGTGTGGAGTGGATCCCGGTGGCCGTCGTCCCCGAACTCGCGGCGGCGCTGCGCGGCGACGACTCGCTGCACCGTGTTCTCAGCACCGTCGCCAAGGTCACGCCCCGTCGGGTCTGGGTCCGCGCCAGCGCCGAGACCCTCCGCCCCGACGTCGCGGCGCAACTCGACGTCGCTCCGTCCGGACTGGGTTGGTACGTCGAGAGCCTCAACCGCGACACCGACAGCGACCGGCCCGTCGGCCTCACCCAGCGCTGGATCCGCTCCGACGTCGTCCGCGTCGTCTTCGAAAGCGCCCTCGGCCCAACCGATCGATCGGAACGGCGACCGCTGGGACGCGACACCAGCCGGTGACGAGCCTGTCCGGGGGCGCACAGCCGGCGGTTGCTGGTGCACCCACCTCGGATGTGGCGGGGGCATCTCCGCGTCGAGTGTCAGGTGCGGGTGAGGGTATAGCGCCAGGCTCCGGTGGTCGGGTCCGGCGCATCGCCGGCGCGACGATAGATCGCCGCGATCGCTTCGGGTTCCTCGCTGCTCCACAGCAGACTGGGCAGCGCGGTGCTGAATGACGGGTACTCGGTGATCGTCCCGTCAGCTGGGCCGCCCTCGAACTCCACACGCACACTCATGGGTGAAGTGTGCGCCCACGACAACCGGCCCGGCGATCCGATGTGATGCTCATGTCCATTCTGCGTGGTGCTGCTTGCGCGGGGAGCCCGGGTCCGGTGTAGGGATCGTCGATCCCGCTAGGGGGACGGCGCGACGGTGCCGGGCGGGGTGCGTGTACCGCCGCCGCGACGGCCAGGTCCGGCTCCGTGGGCGCTCTGGTCCGCTGATCTCGACTGGGCCAGTTCGGCACCGGCGATTGCGTCCACGTCGATCGCATCCGGCCCGAACGCCATGCGGATGGTACGGGCGTAGGCGTAGGAGAAGGCCAGGGGCGTGTCGTCGCTGACGCCGGCACCGCCGTGGATCTGGATGGCGCGGTCGATCACGTCGCACGCGACGCGCGGGCAGACGACCTTGATCGCGGCCAGTTCCGCTGACGCGCCGGCGCCGGGATCCTGATCGAGGAGGGCGGCCGCCCGCAGTACCAGCAGCCGGGCCTGGTCGACCTCCATGCGCGAGTGCGCGATCTGTTCGCGGACCACGCCTTGTTCGGCCAGCGGCTTCCCGAACGCGACGCGGTCGCGAGCCCGGCGGACCATCAGGTCGATCGCGCGCTCGGCGGCTCCGATCAGCCGCATGCAGTAGTGGATGCGGCCCGCACCCTGCCGCGACCGGAGGATCTCGCACGCCTGGCCCTCGGCGCCCAGCAGGGCGTCGGCCGGCACCCGGACGTCGTTCAGAGCCACCTCGGCGTAGCCGTGGTGGTCGTCGAACCCGAACACCGTCAGTGGCCGGACCACCTCCAGGCCGGGGGTGTCGCGGTCGACGAGCAGGATCGAGTGCTGCCGGTCGGCGGCGGCGTCCGCGTCCGTCCGGCCCATCACGAGGAACAGCCGGCACCGTGCGTCGGGCGCGTTGGCGATGAAGTACTTCCGACCCGTGATCACGTAGTCCTCGCCGTCGCGGCGGATCGTCGTGGCCAGTCCGGTGACGTCCGACGACGCGACGTCGGGCTCGGCGACGGTGAACGCCGACCGGATCGCGCCGTCGAGCAGCGGGTCGAGCCAGCGGCTGCGCTGCTCGTGGGTGGCATACCCGTCCAGCATGATCATGTTCTCGACGTCGGGTGCCATAGCGTTGACGGCCTCGGGTGCGAGCTTCAGCGACCAGCCCGTGAGCTCGGCGACCGGCGCGAAGTCGACGTTCGAGAGCGCGCCCGGGCGGAACAGGTTCCACAGGTCGCGGCGCTTCGCCTCGGCTTTGAGCTCCTCGGCGACGCCGACCGGGTCGGTGGCGTAGCGGGCCTCGGCCGGGACGATCTCCTCGTCGAGGAAGGCCTGCATGCGCTTGACGTGGTCTGTGCTGTCCATGGGGGTTCTCCTTCTACCGGGAGCCGTGTGCCAGCGCCCGCACCATCAGGTGCGGGGCCAGCAGAGCCGAGGGACTGTCGGTCAGGTTGGCGACGCGCATGAACGCCCGCGCCACCAGCGGATCGTGGTGTGCGGCGAGCTGGACGCGGCGCACGTAGCCGTCGAGCAGCCGGGTGCGGACGGGCCGCCGCCCGTCCACCTCCGGCATGGCCAGGTCGGAGCGGGTCGCGACGCCCCACGCGGCCGAGCACACGCGGGCGGTGGCCCGGTGGAAGGCCCGCGGGTCGGGAACCGGGCCGGTGGCGAGCTGGTCGCGCAGGATCCGCACCTGCTGCGCGGCCAGGGTCATGCCCTGCGCGTAGAGCGGGTTGAGGCTGGACACCGCGTCCCCGACGGCGACGACGCCGGCCGGCAGCGGGACCTGGTCGTAGCGCCGCCAGCGCGAACCGCGGAAGCGGTAGGGCAGGGGATCGGTGAGTGGTTCGGCGTCGGCGATCACCGCGGCGATGTCGGGTGCGGGCAGTGTCGCGGCCCACGCGGTGAAGCCGGCGGGGTCGGTCGGGGGGTGGTCGCCGAGCATCCCGGCCAGCGTCACCAGCCACCGGTCGCCCTCGACGGCCACGCAGCCGCCGCCGCGGAACCGCGGCACCGTCGAGACGGTGACACCGGAGAACGCCGTGGGAGGGACTCGCGAGTACAGCCGGGTGGCGTAGCCGAGGTCGACGTCCACGCGTTGCTCGGGCGGGGTGCGGTGGCCCAGCCGGGCGAGCCAGGACGGCAGCCGCGAGGAGCGGCCGGAGGCGTCGACGACGAGATCGGCGGGGACGGTCCCGTCGCGCAGCACGATGCCGCCGACTCCGTCCGGTCCCCGTTCCAGCAGCCCGGTCGCGGTGGCGTAGGTCAGCGAAACGCCCGGGAACGTGAGCGTGCGGGCCCGCAGCGCGGACTCCAGGAACGGCCGCGTGACGAGCAGCGACCGCATGCCGGTGGCGTGCCCGGCGAGGCGGCGGCCGTGGATGTACCAGCGGGTGTCGCGCAGCGGCTCCACACTCGGAGCACCCTTCGCGGCCAGCTCGGCGACGATGCCGGGGTGCAGCTCCTCCAGCAGCCGGCGGCCGCCGTCGAGCAGGCCGTGCAGGTGGCCGCCCTGCGGTGCGCCCCGCCGCGGACCCACGCCGTCGGTGTCGTCGCGCTCCACGATCGTCACCTCGTCGTAGGCGTCGGCGAGGACCCGCGCCGCGAGCAGCCCGGCGATGCCCGCGCCCAGGACCACGGCGTGCGTCATGCGTAGAGCTCCTCGATCTCGGTACGGAACGCGTGCGCGATCGCGTCGCGGCGCAGCTTGAGCGTCGGCGTCAGATGGCCGGCTGCGACGGAGAAGTCGCTGCGCAGCAGGGCCCAGCGGCGGATCGACTCGGCGCGGGAGACCTGCGCGTTGGCCGCCGCGACCGCGTCGGCGATCCCGGGGTCGGCGGGGTCCACCCCGGGCTCGGGCACGATCAGCGCCGTGACGTAGGGCCGGTCGTCGGCCACCACCATCGCGTTGGCCACCAGCGGGTGCAGCCGCAGCCGGTCCTCCAGCGGGGCGGGGGCCACGTTCTTGCCGCCCGTGGTCACGAGGATCTCCCTGCGGCGCCCGGTGATCCGCACGGTGCCGTCCGCCTCGATCTCGGCGAGGTCACCGGTGTGCAACCAGCCGTCGGGGGAGCCCTGCGGGTCGGGCCAGTAGCCGGGGGACACCTGCCGGCCGCGCAGCAGCAGCTCCCCGTCGGGTGCGACGGCGGCCAGGGTGCCCGGCAGTGGCCGCCCCACCGTGGTGAAGCGGTTGGTGGACGGCACGTTCAGGGTCGCGGCGGTGGCCGACTCAGTGAGCCCGTAGGCGTGCAGGACCGTCACGCCCTGATCGGCGAAGAACTCGCCGACCACGGGGTCGAGGCGCGCCCCGCCGCAGATGACGTGGCGCAGGGCGGTGCCGAGCAGCGGATGGCGACCCGTCGTGGCACCCCCCATGCCCTTGCGCAGCTTCTCCAGCGCGTACGGCACCACGGCGAGCCATGTCGGCTCGAAGGATGCGAGGTACCGCGCGAGGTCGGCGACGTTCGGCAGCAGCCCGGTGCGCGAGCCGCTGTAGAGCGCACCCTGCAGCACGGTGCGCCCGAACACGTGCGACAGCGGCAGCACCACGAGCGTGGCGGGGTGCTGCACCTGCGCGAACATCTCGGTGCTCTGCTCCACCACGGCCGCCGCGGCGGCGAACATGTTGCGGTGGGTCAGCACGCAGCCCTTCTGGGGGCCGGTGGTGCCGCTGGTGTAGACGAGGCTCGCGATGTCGTCGGCGCGTACGGCGGCGCGCCGCCCGGCGGTGTCCGCAGTCTCCTCCCAGCCGGGGCCGCCGTCGAGCAGGCCGGTCAGCGACCACACCGGTACCTCCGGCACGTCGCCCTCGCGGCCGTCCTCGGCCAGGCACGCGACCGCTTCCGAGTCGAGCAGCACGTGGGTCATCTGCGCCGTCGACGACGTGGGGAACAGCGGCACGAGGATCACCCCGACCGCGGCGGCGGCCATGTCGGCCACCGCCCACGCATAGCTGTTGCGGCCCAGCACCGCGAGCCGGTCCCCGGCCGCGACGCCGCGACCCACCAGCCGGGCCGCCGCCCTCTCGACGTCGGCGGCGAGCTCGGTCCAGGTGCGTCGGGCCCATGTGATGTGGGCCGAGCCGTCCCCGTCCGGCCAGGACAGCGCGACGCCGTGCGGGTCCCGGGCGAGCCCGACGTCGACGATGTGGGCGAGGCCCTGGTCGTCGGCGAGATCGGGGCCGTCGGGAAGGACGGTCGTGAGGCCGGCCGTCACTGCTAGATCCCCAGCAGCTCAGGAGCGGTCGCCAGGTCGCGCAGCCGCTCGATCGGGGCCTCGACGAGCTTGCGGCGGCTCAGGTCCAGCAGGCCGGCCACGCTGTTGACCTCGGCCGAGAGCGTGCCGTCGCCGCGGTGGATCGGCTGGGAGACCCGCGCGGTCTTGCCGGTGCTCCACTCGAACTCGCAGCCGATCTCCGCCTCGTCGCCGAAGCGCAGCTCCTTGCGGTAGACCAGGGTCGTCTCCATCATGATCGGCATGACGCCGGCCTGCAGGAGCGTCTGCACGTCGAGGCCGGCCGCGGCCATGCGCTCCCAGCGGGCGTGCTCGGCGTACTGCATGTAGACGGTGTGGGCGATGTGGCCCAGCGCGTCGATCTCGTAGCCGCGCACCACCACGTGGGTGGTCGTCTTGATCGTGGCGGTCATCGGGGTCCTCCGGTGGACGTGACGGTGCGGCTTGTCGCGGTAGCGGGCGTGACGGTGCGGCTTGTCGCGGTATCGGTCGTGACGGTGCGGCAGGACTCGACGAACCGGATGAGCTCGTCGACGGGATCGGAGCGGTGGTCGACGGCGCGGTCGACCACGGCGATGAGGTGCTCGTAGGCGTCGGTGTGGTCGTAGCGGGCCACGTCGGCGATGCGCAGCGCCCAGCGCCAGTAGCCGCGGATGTCGGCCAGCGGCATCCGGAAGTCGGCGACGACGTCGCGGATCGGCCCGGTGACCGCGTCGCCGTAGGTGTGCAGGTAGCGGGAGACGACGTCGGCGAAGAACGTGAAGTGCCGGGCCTCGTCTCGGGTCAGCTTCGTCAGCAGGTCGGTGAGCACCGGATCGGTCACGTCGGCACGCAGTTGGCGGTAGTAGATCTGCGTGGCCTTCTCCTGCACCAGCGCGTAGGCGAAGAACTGCACCGGGTGCGTGTAGGTATCGAGCCCGAACGGCTGGCGGCCGTACCCGGCGAGGTCGGTGCGCAGCTCGTCACGGTCCCGCATCCCCGAGAACCGCTGGTAGCGGGCCAGGGCCCGCGCGTGGGTGTCCTCCTCGGCCGCCCAGCGGACGGTGAAGTGGTAGAGCTCGCGGTGGTGGGCGAACACGGCCGGGTCCACCGAGGAGTCGACGGGGAAGTGCCGGTGGTAGATGTCGAAGTAGCCGGGCAGGTGGTCCTCGATCACCGTCACGAACTCGACGGCCGAGCGCTGCCCGTCGGTGAGGTGGTCGGCGTCGGCGGACGCCCAGTCGAGGCTGCGCTCGGCGTCCCAGCGACGTTCCGGAGGGAGGGCGGCGAGGAAGGTGTCGACGGCCTCCGCCAGGTCGTCGGTGCTGATCAGGTCACTCATCGCGCGTTGCGCAGCGTCAGGCCGTAGTGCTTGGTGGTGTAGCCCCAGCCGGCGTTGGCGATCTCCAGGTAGTGGGTGAGCTGATCGGCGAACCCGCCGAGCTGCTCCTTCGCGGCGGCGACGTTCTCGATCCAGGCCTCGATCGTGCGGCGGTAGTGATCGGTGAGGTCGTCCACCGCCTCGACGGAGAGCCCGGCCGTCTCCGCCGCGGCCACCAGCTCCGACAGTGGCCGCAGCCGCCCGTTCCCGAAGATCGCGTTCCGGACGAAGTCGGTGCCCGGGCGGGCGTCGAACTCGGCCTGGATCTCAGGCGTGCGGAAGCAGCTCTCCGAGACGTAGAACCGGGCTCCCTTGCGCAGCAACCGCTTGGTGCGGGCGAACACGGCGGGCAGGTCCGGCATGTGGATCACCGAGCCGAGCGCCGCGGCGGCCTCGAACGAGCCGGCAGCCGCCTCGAAGCCCTCGAACATCCCGCAGTGGATGTCCACCTGCTCCGCGAGGCCGCGGCCGCGGGCCGTCTCCTCGATGTGGTCGCGCTGGCGCGGGGCCGGGGTCACGCCGGTGACGCGGCAGTCGTAGCGGCCGGCGAGGAACAGCGTCAGTGCGCCCCAGCCGCAGCCGATGTCGAGCACGCGCTCACCGTCGTCGACGCCCATGCGGCCCGCCACGAACCGGAGCTTGTGACGCTGCGCGGTGGCGAGGTCGTCGGTGCCGGCGAGGTAGAGCCCCGAGCTGTACTTGCGCATCGGGTCGAGGAACTGCTCGAAGACGGCCGGGTCGAGGTCGTAGTGCTGGTTGGTCCCGGGAACCGCGGCCGATGCCGCTTCCGCGGGAACGAGCACGTCGGCGGGCGCCGTCATGACCCGACCGCGGCCGCCACGACGGTGGCCACCTGCTCCACGGTGCTCACGCCGAAGACGTCCTCGTCGTCGAGCTCGACGTCGTAGCGCTGCTCGATCTTCGCGATGATCCGCAGCACCTTGATCGAGTCGGCGCCCTCGACGGTGCGAAGGTCGGTCTCGCGTCGCAGGTCGGCGGGATCGGCGCCGAGGACGTCGGCGACGATCTCGATGACGGACGTGGTGATCTCAGTCGTGGCAGTGGTCATGACCGGTCCTCTCGAGGGGTGATCGGGAGCCCGGCGCCGTCGGCGGGCACGGGGAGGTAGGAGGCGGCGGCGGTGGCGAGCACCGCGCCGTCGGTGTCGCGGATCTCGGCCCGGCCGGAGTAGGGGCCCGTCCCGTCGACGGTGGCGTGGCAGCTGTACCGCCCGCCGATCCCGATCACCCCGACGTAGCGCATCCGCATCGACGTGGTGACGGCCGGGCGGCCGTGGCGCAGCACCACGAGGTTGCCCATCACCTCGTCGCAGATCAGGGCGACGATCCCGCCGTGCAGGACGCCCGGGTAGGACTCGTAGCGGTGGTCCAGGCAGAACGCGGCGGAGATGCCGTCGCCGTCGGGCCGGAAGGTCAGCCCGAGGCCGGCGGGGTTGGCGGGGGAGCAGCCGAAGCAGTGGCCGTCGGTGCGGTCGGCCCAGGGCAGCACGAGTTCCGCGCCGGCCGTCATGACATTGTCCGCGCCAGCGCCCGGCGGACCTTGCCGTTCGTGGAGAGGTCCAGGTCGGTGAGGCCGCCGAACGTCCTGCGGATCTTGCCTTGCAGTTCGTCGAGCTCGCCGGAGGCGGCCATCTGGTCGAGGAACATCTGGAAGCCGGTGTCGATGGTCTCGTGGCCCTCCAGGGCGTCGAGGCCGGACTTGAAGACGCTGACGGGGTGCCGGATCGTGTCGGTGGAGGTGTAGAAGTACAGCGTCTCCAGCACCGAGCCCAGCTCCTCGGGATGCGCGGCGAGGCGGGCCGCGGCGAAGTGGCGGAACTCCCGGGCGTGGCCGGCCTCGTCGCGGCTGGCCCGCAGCAGCAGGCCGGCCAGCACCGGCTCCTGCACCCACGCGGCGGTCGAGCGGTAGATGTGGTTCACCGTCAGCTCGGAGATGATGTTGGTGGCGAGCGTCGCGGACGGGGTGCTGCCCGGGTCGTAGGGCGCGCGCATGGCGGCCACCGCACGGTTGTCGACGGTCTCCCCGACGGCCTGCAGCCACGAGGTGAACGCGTAGTGGTGCTGCACCTCCTGCTGGCCCCAGATCACCGCGTATGCGGAGAAGTCGTAGTCGTCGACGAACTCGTTCATGAAACCGTGCACAGCGGCGATCACATTGGACTCGCCCATCACCGCGCTTTTCACGAGTGTGACGTATTCGGGTCGGACGAGTGTCGGATCGATGTCGGCGAGATTCAGATCGGCCAGTCGCCAGTGACTGCGGTCGTAGTGCCGGAAAACGTCCAGACTGTGCATGTCGATCATCTGGGGGGCGCCAAGGATGTGCGCAGTCATCTGTTCACCCTGTCGTTGTTGTAGAGAGCCGGGCGGCCATGTCGAGCCGGCGCAGTTTTCCGCTGGAGGTGCGCGGAATGGTGCGGGGGGAGACGAGGTGGACGGCCACGCCCGGAAGGTCGGCGCGGGCGGCGACGGCGGCGCGGATCCGGGCGACCAGCGCGGCCCGGTCCTCGCCGGAGGCGGTGGTCTCCGCCACGAGCACCACACGTTCCGGATCGTCCTGGGCGACGGCCACGCACCGTCCCTTGTGCACCCCCTCGACGTCACGCGCGGCGTCCTCCACGTCGAGCGGGTACACGTTGCGGCCCGCCACCGTGATCATCTCCTTGAGACGGCCGGTGAAGAACAGCTCGCCCTCGCGGAGGAAGCCCAGGTCACCGGTGTGCAGCCAGCCGTCGTCGGTGAACAGGGGCTCGCCGCCGAGGTAGCCGCTGGTCGCCATGACGCCGCGGAGCTGGATCTCGCCGACGGTGCCGTCGGGCTCCCCGCCGCCGATGCGGACGGCCATACCGGGCACCGCGTGGCCGAGCCCGACGAGGCCGCGGGTCGTGCCGGGGACGGCGCGGCCGGAGACGACGAGCTCCTCCCGGTCCACCCACTCCACGACCGGCGCCCGGCCCGACGGTGGCAGGGTCGCCACCAGCGTCACCTCGGCCAGGCCGTAGGCCGGCACCATCGTCGCGGGCCGGAACCCGGAGGGCGCGAACCGTTCGAGGAACGCCGCCACCGACGTCGGCTGCACGGCCTCGGCGCCGTTGAACGCCACCCGCCACGCCGAGAGGTCGATGTCGGCGGCCCGTTCGGCGGCGACGGCGTCGAGCAGGGCGTCGTAGCCGAAGTTCGGCATCGTCGAGATCGTGCCCCGGACCTGCGCGAACGCCTCCAGCCAGCGGGCGGGGCGGCGGACGAAACCGGCGGGGGACCACAGGTGTAGCGGGATGCCGCGGAAGAGCCCGGTCAACGCCCCGAACAGGCCCATGTCGTGGAACAGCGGCAGCCAGGAGCCGTGCACGTCGTCCGGACCCAGCCGGATGGCCTCGGTGATGGACCGGGCGCAGTGCCACACGTTGGCGTGGGTGAGCACCACACCCTTGGGTGCGGCGGTGCTGCCGGAGGTGAACTGGACGATCGCGGCGGCGGTGACCGGCACGTCGGGCATCGGGACGGGGGCCTCGCCCAGCAGATCCGCGCTGTTGACGATCTCCGGCCCGAGCGTCGCCAGCGCGGGGGTGATCCGGGCGGCGATGCGGTGCGACACCACGATGTGGGTCATGCCGGCCGCGGCGACGATGCGCTGGATGCGCGTGGCGTAGTCGGCGAGGTCGGTGCCCAGCGGCAGCGCGAGCGGTGCGGCGGCGGCGCCGGCCCGCGCAACGCCGAACAGCGCCTCGAAGAACTCGGGGGCGTTGGTCGACAGGATGCCGACCCGGTCGCCGGGACGCACACCGAGCCCGACGAGCGCGGCCGCCACCGACCGGGAGTCGGCGGCCAGCGCGTCATAGCGCAGCGTCGCGTCCTCGTCGGGGAAGCTGATCAGTTGGTCCGGATGCTGGGCCGCCACGAGGTCGAGCGCCGCGTGCAGCGTCATCGGGTCGGTGCGGGCGGGATCGCACGGGGTCGTCATCTCGTCCTCTCCCTTTGTCATCGGGGCCGAGCACACGGGATTTCCAGGGCTCGGTCAAGACGCATCGGTTCGCGATTATCGAGCTATTGTCACGTCGAATCGCAGAATTGTTGGGCGTGCAGATTTCACGCGCGATTCATGAATCGGACCACCAGTGGTGGTGGTCGCGGGAGAACCTCGTGGCATGACCGCAGGAACAGCACCCGTCGTCTTCGACGCCTTCGCGCCCGAGCACCGGGCCGATCCCTATCCCCGTTATGCCCGGGTCCGCGAGGCCGTACCATTCCTCGACAGCGGATTCGGTGTGGAGTTCATCACGAGGCACGCCGAGGCGTCGCAGGTGCTCACCGAGACGCTGTGGAGCCACCGCGACGAGGCATCGCTCTTCCACCCCGACGCCGACCGGTCCACGCTGCCCACCTCGTTCCTGTGGATGGACCCGCCGGACCACACGCGCCTGCGCGGGCTGGTGAGCAAGGCGTTCACGCCCAAGCGCGTGATGGACCTCGAACCCCGCATCACCCAGCTCGTCACCGGCATCCTCGACGTGGCCCGGGCCAGCGGGGAGATCGAGGCCATCGAGGCCATCGCCTACCCGCTGCCGCTGATCGTGGTGTGCGAGCTGATCGGCGTGCCGGAGGAGGACTGGGCGATGGTCCACCGGATCGGGCCCCACCTCGCCCGCGGGTTCGACCCCGACCGGGTCCTCTCGCCCGAGGAGCGCCGGGCCCGTGACGACGCCACGATGGAGCTGATCGCGTACTTCCGCGACCTCATCGCGAAGCGGCGCACCGACCCCCGCGACGACGTGGCCAGCGCGCTCGGCGCCGTGCACGACCGCGGCGACATGCTGTCGGAGTACGAGATGCTCACCGTCTGCATCACGCTGCTCATCGCCGGCCACGAGACCACCGTCAATATGGTCGGCAACGGGCTGCTCGCCTTCGTGCGCAATCCCGGGCAGCTCGACCTGATCCGCGAGCGGCCCGAGCTCGCCGGCCCCGCCGTCGACGAGGTGCTGCGCTACGACTCGGCGGTGCACATGACCACCCGCACCGCTCGGCGCGACCTGATGGTGGGCGATCGCACGTTCGCCGAGGGCTCGAGCGTCTGCGTGCTCGTCGGGTCGGCCAACCGGGACCCCCGCGCGTTCGAGAACCCGGACGCGTTCGACGTCACGCGCTACGCGAGCGGCCGCCCGACGCCCCGGCACCTCGGCTTCGCCCTGGGCATCCACTACTGCATGGGTGCAGCGCTCGCACGGATCGAGGGCGAGATCCTGTGGCGCGAGCTGGCTCGGCGCGTGCGGGTCCTGGAGCCGGCGGGCGACCCGGTCTACCGCCCGAACCTGCTGATCCGCGGCCTGAAGTCCCTCCCCCTGCGCCTGGTCTGAGGGGCCGATGCGGTGATCACCGGCAGATGGTGGTGGTGCACGGACCCAGGCTGACCATCCGCCCGTGATCACGCGGTGAGCGCCGCCCCGTGGGGCAGGACGGCCTGCTCGGCCGCAACCTGACGCAGGTCGCCGCCTGCCGGAGGTGGCGGCCGCCGCGATCATCCCGCCGGTGACGATCAGCGGGTGGCGGCGGCCCGCATCGCCTCGGCAAGCGCCCGCTCGTCGGTGTCCATCAGGAGGTCTGCCTCGTCGAGGGGTTCGGCGGCCGCCACCACCGCGTCCGGGTAGACGTCCACCCGCGTCAGCGCAGTGCCGGCGCGGCCGCGGGCCCGGCCCGCGGGGGAGAGCAACTCGGCGCGGTGGGCCGTGGCCGGGGCGATCCAGACGGGGATCCCGGCCAGGGCGGAGGCGCCGGCGTGGTGGGCGTGGCCGCACAGGATCATGCGGACGTCGGTGCCGGTCAGGACGGCCGCGAGGTCGCGCGGGTTCTGCAGGTCGACGCTCCGCATCGGCGCGAACGCCGTCGGTACGGGTGGGTGGTGCAGCACCAGCACGGTGCCCAGCGGCGCTGGTTCGGCCAGCTCGGCCGCGAGCCACCCCAGCTGCCCGGGCGTGAGCAGTCCCTGCGGCCGCCCCGGCACGGTGCTGTCGAGCACCACGATCCGGAGGCCGCCGACCCGCACGACGTGGTCGTACGGCTCCGACCCGGAGCCGTCGACCAGCTCCCGCCGGAACGCCGTGCGCTCGTCGTGGTTGCCCATCGCGTAGACGAGCGGTGCCCCGAGCTGCTCCGCCGCCGGCTCGACGACGGCCCGCAGCGCGCGGTAGGCGGCCGGGTCGCCGGAGTCGGTGAGGTCGCCCGAGAGTACGAGTGCCGCGACGGGCCGCCCCGCGTCGAGGACGCGGTCGAGCGCGAGCTGGACGTTGGCGAGCCGCGACGGCTGGCCGAGGTCGATGTGCGGGTCGGACAACTGGATCAACGTGAGGTCGCAGCCCGTGGTGTCACCTCGCAGCGCGCCGGCGGGCTGCGAGGTGGACACACGGGCTGCGAGGTCGGGGTCCGTCATTGGAGCCCGGACCGCACGAAGCCGTTCACGATCTGCTTCTGCAGCACCAGGTACAGCAGCAGCACCGGCAGGCAGGCCATGCCGGCCGTCGCCATCATCGGGCCCCAGTCGTTGCCCTCGCTGCCCATGAAGCTGCGCAGCCCCAGCTGCAGCACGGCGTTGGAGCGCTGCAGCACCAACGCGGGCCAGAAGTACTCGTTCCACGCATTGACGAACAGCAGGATCCCCAGCGCGGCGAGGGCCGGCCGCAGGTTGGGCACCACGACCGTCCACAGCGTGGCCCACGAGCCGCGCCCGTCGAGTCGTGCGGCCTCCAGGAGCTCGGTGGGAAAGCCCTGCATGTGCTGGCGCAGCAGGATCACCCCGAGCGCCGAGCACAGCGACGGCAGTACCACCCCGGCGATCGTGTTGAGCACGCCGAGCTGGGAGAGCAGCACGTAGTTGGGGATCATCGTGACCTGGAACGGCACCAGCCAGGTGGCGACGAACACCAGGTAGAGCAGCTGCTTGCCGCGGAACTCCCACGCCGCGAACGCGTAGCCGGCCAGCAGCCCGGTGAGCAGCTGGCCCAGCGCGATCCCGACCGCCATGACGGTGGTGTTGACCAGCAGCCCGCCGACGTCGAGCACGTGGAACGCCTTCGCGTAGTTCTCGCCCGAGAGCGGCCACGGGAACGGCGAGAGCGAGTAGATGTCCTCCGGCGCGCGGAACGACGTGGCGTAGAGCCAGTAGATCGGGAAGATGCACAGCACCCCGAGCACGGCGAGTGCGGCGTGCCCGAGGACGGGCCGGCGGGTCTCGCCCACGCCCAACTCAGCGGTCATGGAAGGACACCTTCTCCGAGAGCCGGACGAGCCCGCCCGCGATGACGCCGAAACCGACGAAGAAGATCACGCCGGCGGCGGCGCCGAGGCCGGCGTCGAAGCTGTGGAAGCCGTAGTCCCACAGCAGGTAGTAGATGTTGGTCGTGGCGCCGGCCGGGCCGCCGTGGGTGAGCGTGTCGATCAGCGGGAAGCTCCACTGCGCCGCCAGCAGCACCGTCATGAGCAGCAGGAACACCAGCGTCGGCGACAGCATCGGCAGCGTGATCCAGCGGGTGATCTGGCTGCGCGTGGCCCCGTCGAGCGCCGCGGCCTCGGCGTAGTCGTCGGTGATGCCGGCGAGGCCCGCGGCCACGACGAGCACCGCGAAGCCGAGCACGTGCCAGCCGGTGATCACGATGATCGCCAGCTGCGCGGGGCCGGGCTCCTGCAGCCAGTTGACGGTGGTCCCGAGGACCTGGTTGACCGCGCCGGAGCGCGGGTCGAGCAGCCACTGCCACACCGCCGCGCCCGCGACGGGCGCGACGAGCAGCGGGGCGAAGACGAGGCCCTGGTAGATCGTGGCGGCCCGGCCGCGGACGCGCCGCGCGAGCAGCCCGACCAGCACCGGCACCACGATCGTGAACGGCAGCAGGCCCACGATCAGCACCACCGTGCGGCCGAGGGCGGAGCCGAAGTCGGGCAGGGTGAACAGCCGCTCGTAGTTGGCCAGGCCGACCGGGCGGGCCGGTGAGGTGGGCAGCAGGTTCCAGGACACGAACGAGATCTGGAACGTCTGGGTCAGCGGCCGGTAGACCCAGACCGCGAGCAGGGCCAGGCCCGGCAGCAGGTAGAGGTAGGGGACGAGCGCCCCGAGCCGCCGGGGCCGGGAGGACCGCACCGCCTCGGGAGCCTCGACGGGTGGCGCCTCGACAGGAGCCAGGGTCGCGAGCACTCTCAGCCGCCCGCCGTCAGCAGCGGAGTGCCCTGCTGAGCGGCCGTGGCCAGCGTGGCCTGGGCGGGGGCGCCCTGCAGCACCACGTTCTCGACGGCCCTCATCATGCCGTCGCGCACCTGCAGGTAGTCGGTGCCGGGAAACGACACCCACGGCTCCATCGCGTTCAGCTGCGCGATGTTGGTCTTCACCAGCGGGTTCTTCGCGGCCCAGGCCGCGAGGCTGTTCGGGGGGTCGACCAGGCCGGTGCGCAGCGGGATGTAACCGATCTTGCTGGAGATCGTGGTGTAGGCCTCGTCGCTGGTCAGGAACTGGATCAGCTCCCACGCGGCGCGCTGCTTGGCCGGGTCCTTCGACAGCACGAACAGCGCGGCGCCGGAGTTGGTGGGTACCACGGGCTTCCCGGCGAACGCGGGCGTGCCGGTGCCCTGCAGTTCCCAGCCGGCTTTCGCACCCTTGGCGAAGGTCCCCTGCAGCGCGCTGGACTCGAGGATCATGCCCATGTCGCCGCGCCCGAACGTCTCGACGGCCTGCTGCTGGGTGAGCTTGGGCGACGCGCCGGACGTCACGAGGTCCTGGAGCATCGAGATCGCGCCGACGGCCGGTGCGTCCGCGTAGGTGAGGGTCTTCTTGTCGTCGGAGATCACGTGGCCGCCGTTGGAGCGCACCACGCTCTGCAGACACCAGTCCTTGGCCGACTGGGTGACGCAGTCGACGTACGCGCCGTCCTGGCCGGTCTTCTGCGCGATGGCCAGCGCGTCGGCCTTGACCTCGTCCCAGGTGGTCGGGGGTTTGGCCGGGTCTAGCCCGGCCTGCTTGAACAGGGTGGCGTTGAGGAACAGCACCGGGGTGGAGAACACGAACGGCACGCCGTAGGTCTTCCCGTTCAGGTCACCCAGCGTCGCGGCCTTCGGGGCGAACGGGTGGGCGCCGCCGAAGTTGGCCTGCACGGCGTCGCGGCCGACGAGATCGTCGAGGGGCTTCGCGCCGAGCTGGCCGACGGCGAAGTCGAGGTCGGAGAACCCGAGCTGGGCCACGTCGGGCGGGTTGCCCGTCGCGAGCTGCGCCTGCACGCTCGACACCGAGTCGGCGGCCGGGTTGGAACTGGAGCCCTGCGGCTTCTGCCCGGTGACGGTGATGGTGGGGTGCTGCTTCTGGAAGTCGCCCAGCAGTTCGGTGAACGTGTCGGACCAGGCGCCGGCCTGGCCGAAGTTGTAGCTCTCCAGGGTGATGGACACCTTCTGATCGGGGGAGAGCTCCGGGGCGAAGGAGGTGGCAGCGGTGTCGCCGGCCGCACCGCCGACGCCGCAGCCGGCGAGCAGCAGCGCCGCGGTGGACACCAGGGCAAGTGTTCTCTTCACGGGTGGGGCCTCTCAGCTCTGAACTGCGACGGGGGTGGAGGTGCGGACGAGGCGCCGTCCGCTCGCGGGATCGAAGAGGTGGACGTGCTCGGGGGACGTCGTGAGCCCGACTGAGTCGCCCGCGGTCAGGCCGAGCGGGCGGGGGCCGCGCACGGGGAGCCGGGCCTCGCCGACGAGGCAGTGCGCCACCTCCTCGCTGCCGAGGTTCTCCACCAGCCGCACGACACCGCGCAGGGGAGCGGTCGACGCGTCGACGAGCGCGAGATGTTCGGCCCGGACCCCGAGGAGGACCTCGCGGGCCCCGTCCTCGGGATCGCCGGGCCCGACGGGCAGGTCGACGCCCTCGGCGCGCGCGTGCAGCTCGTCGTCGACGAGGTCGAGCCGCGCGGAGAGCAGGCCCATCGCGGGGGAGCCGATGAACCCGGCGACGAACGTGGTGGCGGGGGCGTCGTAGACCTCCGACGGGGTGCCCACCTGCTCCAGCCGGCCCCCGTTGAGGACGGCGATGCGGGTGGCCATCGTCATGGCCTCGACCTGGTCGTGGGTGACGTGCACGAACGTCGACCCGAGCCGGCGGTGCAGCTCGGTGAGCTCGGCGCGGGTGGCGGTGCGCAGCGTGGCGTCGAGGTTGGACAGCGGCTCGTCGAGCAGGAACGCCCCCGGGTCGCGGACGAGCGCGCGGGCCAGTGCCACCCGCTGGCGCTGACCACCGGACAGCTCACGCGGGCGGCGCGCCAGCAGCTCGCCCAGGCCCAGGACGCGGGTGACGGTCTCGACCCGGCTGTCGATCTCGGTGCGCGGCCGGCGCCGGGCGCGGAGCGGGAAGCCGATGTTGCGGGCCACGGTCAGGTGCGGGTAGAGCGCGTAGCTCTGGAAGACCATGGCGAGGTCGCGGTCACGCGGCGGGATGTGGGTGATGTCGCGGCCGTCGAGCAGGATCCGGCCGTCGGACGGCGGCGTGAGGCCCGCGATCATCCGCAGCAGGGTCGACTTGCCGCAGCCGCTGGGGCCCAGCAGCACGAGGAAGTCGCCGTCGGGGATGTCGATCCCGACGTTGTCGACGGCGGCGACCTGGCCGAAACGGCGGGTCAGGCCCTCGATCTGGATACGGCTCACGTGGATCGGATCCCCTTCGGTGGACGGCGGGCGGGATCGGAACACCCGGCGGTGGAGTGGAGATGAACGAGGGCGGGCCGACGGCCTGCGGACCTGCCGTGGCGGGCGCGGTGAGCTGCGGCGATAGGCATCGGCAATCGGCTCACAGGTCCAGCTCGAGCACGGGGTCCAGCGACCGCGAGACGCAGAGCATCATCGTGGCGTTCTCCGCGCGCTCGGCCTCGTCGAGCACCGAGTCGCGGTGCTCGGGGCGCCCGGCGAGCACCGTGGTCTCGCAGGTGCCGCACGTACCCTCGCGGCATGACTGCAGCACCGTGGCCCCGGCCGACTCGGCGGCCGCGAGCACCGTCTGCCCGGCTGTGACGCGCACCGTGGCGCCGGTGCGGTGCAGCCGGACGTCGAACTCGTCCGGGCCGAGCACCTCCCCGGCGCCGCGGGGGGTGAACCGTTCGACGTGCAGCCGCGGCGCCTCGCAGCGCGTCTCGATGGCGGCCAGGAGGGGCTCGGGGCCGCAGCAGTAGACCAGTGCCTCCGGCGGGGCGGCGGCGAGCGCGCCGCCGAGGTCGAGCAGGCCGTGCTCGTCCTGGGGGCGCAGGTCCACCCGCCATCCGTGGGACGCCAGTGCGTCGGCGTACGCCATCGAGGACCGGCTGCGGCCGCCGTAGAGCAGCCGCCAGTCGGCTCCCGCAGCGTCGGCTGCGGCGATCATGGGCAGCAGTGGGGTGATCCCGATCCCGCCCGCCACGAACAGGTAGGCAGGGGAGTCCTCCAGGGCGAAGTGGTTGCGCGGGCCGCGGGCGGTGAGCACGTCGCCGACGCCCAGCGCGTCGTGCACCAGCGTCGAACCACCGCGGCCGGCGGGCTCGCGGAGCACCGCCACGCGCCAGGTCGATCCACCCGGGTCACCGCACAGGGAGTACTGGCG
Source organism: Mycobacteriales bacterium (assembly GCA_038231335.1). Taxonomy (GTDB): domain Bacteria; phylum Actinomycetota; class Actinomycetes; order Mycobacteriales; family Pseudonocardiaceae; genus Pseudonocardia. The sequence goes on along the minus strand of JBBRLM010000028.1, from coordinate 542 downwards.
CACCAGATCAGTGGCCAGCACCAGGTCGATGTGCGCGCCCGGGGTCCACGGCGGGAGCGGCCTGTCGGTCGCCGGTCCGAGCTGCAGCTCCCGGACGCCGTCCGCGGGCGAGGACATGGCCTGTACCTGCAGTTTCAGGTCGGTCGTCACGAGCGGACGGTAGGCAACACGGCCGTGGTCCGGGGGCGGCGAGAGCCGGGTCCGATCGGACGATCGGGCGGTTCGGGGAGATGTCAACCCCTGGCACCCGGGCGGTCCCCGACCGGCCGCACACGCGTCACACACTGTTCGTGAAGCCACCACCGAGCGATGTCCTTGCCTGTCACATGCGCGTCCTACGGTGATTTCCAGTGGGGACCTGTTCGGGCGGGGGACTGAGGGGCGAGATGGAATTCCGGTACCTGGTGTCGTTCCTGGCCATCGCGGAGGAGCTGCACTTCGGACGCGCCGCGGCGCGACTGCACCTCGCGCAGCCGTCGCTGAGCCAGCAGCTGCAGCGGCTGGAGCGGGAGGTCGGGGTCGAGCTGGTCAGCCGCACGTCC
>JBBRLM010000027.1:0-90072 GCA_038231335.1 Mycobacteriales bacterium | reverse complement strand
GCCGTCGGCGTCGAGCGCGTCGACCATCGCCGTGCCGATCGACAACAGCTGGGCGGGGCCGGTGTCGGTGGCTTGTGCGGCGAGGATGGTCTCGACCTCGGCCCACACGGCGGGTGCGAGCCGCCCGGCGGCGTCGGTGCCGAGCACTTTCGCGATGACCTCGACGTGGCGCAGCCCGATCCGGCCGTCCTCGAACATGTCGGCGGTGGCGGGCAGGCGCGCGGGCAGGACAGCGCCGTCGAGCCCGACCCGTTCGCACACCTGCTCGGCGCCCAGGACGCGGCGGCGGGCCTCGGCCCATTCGCACCCGAGCAGATCGGCGATCGCGCCGACCGGGTTCTTGTAGCCGCGATCGGCGAACACACCCCGACGTTGCAGCACCGCCACAGTGCGCACCGCGATCAGGTCCAGCCGGCGCGCGGCGCCCTCGCAGACGGTCAGAACGGACAGCAACTCGGTGTCCCCGGCGGCCGGTTCGGCCGCACGGCCCAGCTCCTGCAACGCCTCGGTGAGGAGACGGTGGGCGGGAGCCAGGAGGCCGCTGGACATGATTCGATTCTACTCGAACAAATGTGCGATTGCGACCGGTTTGGCCAGTTCAGAGCACCTTTGTTGACCTCGCAGCGCGTGGGATCGCCTCGCAGCCCGTCGACCGGCTGCGAGGACGACCGACGTGCTGCGACGTCGCGTCGGGTGCGCTACGACGGTGCGGCGTGCCGATCAGGTCCGGCGGTTCGACCTCGCCAGCCCACGTCACCGCGGCGGCCGACACCATGCAGATCCCGACGATCCACACCAGGCGATCGTCGCCGGTGGCGTCCGACAGCACCCCGGTGACGTACGGCCCGACGAAGCCGGAGAGTTTCCCGATTGCGTTGACGAGCGCGATCCCCGATGCGGCCGCCGCGCCCGTCAGCTACACCGTGGGCAGCGACCAGAAGCCGTGCAGAGCGGCGAGCACGCCGCATGCGCACAGGGTCCCCGCGTCCATCACGAGCAACGGGTCGGACAGGTACGGCGCCACCGGGATCGCCAGGCCGCCGGCGAGCACAGGCACGCCGACCCGGACGATCGGGCTCGCCACCCCGCGCGTCCAGGCGATCTCAGGCCGAACAGCCCGTCGGCCTTCTGGATGATCATCGTCGAGACGACCGCGCCCACCGCCGTCGAGATCGGGATCGCGGCCATGAACCACGCGGTGGCCCTGGCCCGCTGCGCCGCCGGGAACCACTACGGAGAACACGCCGGCCGCGACGCTGAACAGCGGGCCCAGTTCGGCGTTCATGCCTTTCGGTGCGGCGAACCCGATGTCGACGCGCTCGAGGTAGTTGACGGGGTACAGCAGCATCAGCAGGGGCAACAGCCAGCGGCTCGCCCTGCAGGTTCCGGCCTCGACGAGCCGCTCGTCGGCGGCGACGGTGGTGTCTCGCGTCGTCTGATGTACAGCGTCAGCCGCAGCTCGCCGCCAGGGACTCGGGGGCGGCGCTCGTGGGGGCCGCCGTGGCCGACGCCGACGCGCTGCTGTTGCTCTTGGTCGCCTTCGGTGTGGTGGTGGGGGCGGCGGTCGGGGCGGGCGCGGCCGCGGGCGGCGGGGCGGTGATGGCGTTCTGCACCACCTGCCGCATGTAGTCGACGTCGACGTGGCTGGTGTTGAACTTGCCGTCCTTCTCCGACGGGTCGGGCAGGTTCGGGTCGAACGACACGCTGTCGAGAGCCACCGACTGCGCCCCGGCCAGCTTCGCGAGCTGCGGCAGCACCTCCTGCGGGATGTTGGTGGCCACGCTGTCGGTGGTGGCCGCCGCGATGCCCTGGAAGTTCGTCAGCACGTCGGTGGGGCTCTTCTGCTTGAGGATCGTCTGCAGCAGGCAGCGTTGGCGGCCCATACGGGAGTAGTCGTCGGAGTCGCGCCGCGAGCGGGCGAACCACAGCGCCTGGTTGCCGTCGAGGTGCTGGATGCCGGCAGGCACGTAGCCGTCGGGCTTGACGTGCTGGCCGTCGGGCAGCACGCCGCCGATGGGCAGCGGGACCGGGCCGACGTCGATGGTGACGCCGCCGAGCGCGTCGATGATCGAGGAGAACCCGGCCATGTTGACCTCGACGTAGTAGTCGAGATCGATGCCCATCATGTACGCCACGGTCTGGTGCAGGAGGTTGAGGCCCTTGTTGGACGTGGGCGTGTCCGGGGCCTCCGTCGGGTGGTCGAGCCCCCACGCGTAGACGGCGTTGAGCAGGTAGTTGCCCGACAGCGGGTTGTTCTTGTCGTGGAAGCCGGTGGGGAACTGCTTCGCCATCGGCGACCCCGGCGGGAACTGCGCGTAACCGATGTTGCGGGGCAGCGCGAACAGCGTGGTACGGCCCGACTTCGTGTCGATGCTGGCCATCATCATCGTGTCGGTGCGGGCACCGGTGCGGTCCGGGCCGGCATCGCTGCCGACGAGCAGGACGTTCAGGCGGGGCTTGGCGATCGCCTCGGCCGCGGACGTGCCGCCGCCGCCGGCGAACAGGTTGTCGAGCAGGTTGCGCTGGGAGTTGGCGAGGTTGGCGGCGAACCCGAACGGTGCCGCGATCGCGAGGCACAGCGCGGTGACGACACCGACGCCGAGGATCTGGCGGCCGACGTCGAGACCGCGGGGGCGTGCGATCAGGTAGGTGCGCACGATGACGGCGATCCAGGCCAGCGCGACGAGGACGAGCCCGACCGACGCGATCACCAGCACGCGGGTGGACAGCGCGTTCTCGAGCAGCGCCGTCTTGCCCGTCGTGAGGCCGAGGATCGCGAGGGCGGCCACGGCCAGCAGGAACACGGCCAGGATCAGGCCGCCGGTCTGCCGCCTGCGCAGCATGAGGTGGCCGGATCCGGGGATGATCGTGGACGCCGCGGTGGCGAGCAGGGCGGAGCCGAGGGACCGCGCGGAGCGGGCGCGTCGGCGCGACGCGGCCCGGCTGACGCTGCGCCGGGGCACCGGGGGCGCCGCCGCCGACCGCTCCTGGGCCCGGGTGGCCTTGGACATCGGCACGGCGGTGGTGGGAGCCGCCGCGTCGTCGGGTGCCGACGTGCGGGGCACCGGCCGGGTCGGGGGTTCGACGCGCGGGGGCCGGTTGCGGGGGCCGTCCGCCCGTCCCCGACCGGGGACGGGCGGGGACGCCGGGGTGCCGCGCCGCGGCTCGGCCCGGCGGGCCGGGTCCGGGCCCGGTCCGCCGCGACGGTCAGGTGTGCGGGGCTCGCGCGGCTCGGCCGGGCGGCGGTCCGAGCCCGGCCGCCGCGGCGGTACGGGCCGGGTGGGGTCGTCGATCCACGCTCGCGGTTCCACCCGCTCCGGACGCTGCGGCGCGACCGGGCGCGGATCGCGCTCTGCCCGGCGCGGCCACGGCTGCTGTGGTGGGCCGTCGGGCCGGCGGCCGCCTACGCCGTACTCATCCACGGAGGTCGACCTCCCGTACGTCGGTCATGAATCCTGCAGTCCAGGACTCGGCGATGAGACCGACCGGAGCCTACTGGGAGTGACGATCAGGCCACTGGCACACCTCATGAGGACGCCATTCCGGCCAGGTCGACGTGCACGCCCGTGAGGTCCTCGGAGCGCTCCCACAGGGCCCGTTGCACCGCGCGGTCGTGCGACGCCGCGGAGGAGCCCACCGGCCGCGGGTGGCCGCGGGACTCGCCGATGCCGTCGGGGCCGACGAAGGTGCCGCCGGGCAGGTCGACGACGGTGGCCGCGTACAGCGTCGGGAGCGCGCCGGCGTCGGCGGACTGGGCCAGGAGCCGGTTGCCGAGGCCCATGAGCGTGTCCTGGAACGTGCCGGTGTTCGACTGCAGGTTGGTGGAGGCGTAACCCGGGTGCGCGGCCGTCGAGCGCAGCAGCGACCGTGCTGCGACGAACCGGTGCTGCAGCTCGTAGGCGAACATCAGGTTCGCGAGCTTGGACTGGCCGTAGGCGAGCCAGGCCTGGTAGCTGCGCCGCTCGTTGTTGAGGTCGTCGAGGTGGATGCGGCCCACCCGGTGCATCGAGCTCGACAGCGTCACGACACGGTCGGTGATCCGCGGCAGCAGCAGCCCGGTGAGCGCGAAGTGCCCCAGGTGGTTGGTGCCGAACTGGGTCTCGAAGCCGTCGGCGGTGCGGCCGCGCGGCACGGCCATCAGCCCGGCGTTGTTCACCAGCACGTCGACGGGCCCGTCGAGCTCCGTGACGAACGTCCGGACCGACGAGAGGTCGGCGAGGTCGAGTGGGCGGACCTCCACCGAGCCGGCGAGGTCGGCAGCAGCCTTCTCACCCTTGGCCACGTTGCGGCACGCCATCACCACGTGCGCTCCGGCGCGGGCGAGCTCCCGGGACGTGACGAGGCCCAGCCCACTGTTCGCGCCCGTGACGACGATCGTCCGCCCGTCCTGGCGCGGGATGTCCGCAGCGGTCCACCTGCTCATGGACGGCCACGATACGGATCGGTCGACTGGCCTCCGCACAGTGGACCACCGGGGTGCGGAATGTCCGGTCAGCCCGAGGTGGGGGTGCTCGTCGGCGGCGTCGTGGACGTGCTGGTCGTGGGCGCGACCGTCGGTGTCGTCGTCACCGTCGGTGTCGTCGTCACCGTCGGTGTCGTAGTCACCGTCGGAGTCACCGTCGGAGTCGGTGTCGGCTGCGGCGTGCGGGTCGGCACCGGTGGGCTGGACGGCGCGGGATCGCCCTCCGCCCCGGGGGCGGTCGTGACGGTGGTCGGTGCGGGGGCTACCGGCGCCGGGACGACCGGCGGGGGGGCGACCGGCGGGGGGACGACCGGCGCGGCCGGCAGGGGAACGACGGGGGCGGGTGGTGCCACGGGGGCAGCGGGTGCAACGGGGGCCGGCCGCAGGACCGGGCGCACCGCGGGCGCGGTCGTCCGGACCAGCCGGCGCGGGCTCGCGGCAGCGGGCTCCGGGGTGGGCACGACGGGCACGGGCGCAACGGTGGTGGTGGGCACCTCCGTGGACTGCGGCACCACGACCACGGTCGGGAGCGGCTGCGCCGGGGGTGCCTCGGCCACCACGGTGGCGACCGGCGGGGCGGACGCCGTCCATCCCACGAGGAACGCGGCCAGGCCGAGCACCGTCAGCAGCCCGGTGATCATGATCCGGGGGCGCGGCCCGACGCGGGGCTCCCCGGCCCGGAAGTACACGACGGCGGCCATGGCGATCGCGCCGAACAGGACCAGGATCGCGAGCTCCACACCCCACCTCTGTGTCATTCCTCCATCCTGCGCCCCGAACGGGTGATCGTCGAGCCGGCGCCCGGCACGTCACGTTGTTCAGGTTCCCGACACCAGGACCTCACCCTCCAGGCCGTCGGGGTCGCGGAAGAACATGCTCTGCACGGCGCCGAAGTCGTTGACCGTGCCGTCGCTCGCCCCTGCGTCGACGAGCCGTTGCCGGATCGCCGCGAACGCCTCGGGTGAGGCCGCCTGCAGCCCGACGTGGTCGATGCGCCCACGGCCCCACATCGGTATCTGGCGGTCGGGCTCGGTGTTGCCCTCGATCGTGAAGACGTTCAGCTCGGTGTGCGGGCCGATCCGGATCACGGTCATGGTCTCGCCCGGCTCCTGCCCGTGGGGTCGGGTCGGGCCGACGTCGGCCTCGAACACCTCGCGGTAGAAGCGGCCGAGCCGGGCCACGTCCTTCGAGATCCAGGCGATGTGGTTCACGCCGTCGAGCAACATGTGGTCCTCCCTGGACGCCGGTGGCTGCCGTCGCAGAACGGCTTCGTGCGTGACGTGCCGCACCGGCACAGCGTGAACCGGTCGTGGGGCGCCGTCGAGCCGTCCTGGTGCTGCAGGGCGACGCCGGTGACGGCGAGCGGGCCGTCGTCGCGCACGTCGATGCCCGGACCGACCGCATCGGTGTCCACGTCGCAGCCGGGCCCGTCGGCCGTTCCGTCGTCGTCGACGCCGACGCGCCGATGGGTGCTGTCGCAGAAGGGCTTGCGCGCCGACCGCCCGCACCGGCACAGCGTGTAGACCTCGCCCGTCGGGACCACGGCGGCCGCGCGCGTGAGCGGCACGGCCCCCGACACCAGGTACGGGCCGCCCGGTGAGACGCGGATCAGCATGGAGGGCCCCTCTCTCTTGTGGCGTCTGTCACATGGTGCCAGCATCGGTGGGCACGCACCGATGCCGTCGACCCGGGGGCCCGCGATGGCCGAGCTCGAACCGCGCAACTTCCTGCAGCCGTGTCTGTTGCTGCTGCTGGGTGAACACGCCGACCACGGGTACGAGCTGGCGTCGCGGCTGCGCCCGATGCACGACGGCGAGGGGGACTCCGGAGGCGTCTACCGCGCGCTGCGGAGCATGGAGAAGCAGGGACTGGTGCGGTCGGAGTGGCTCATGTCCGACGTCGGGCCGGCGCGGCGCATCTACCACGTGACGTCCGCCGGGCTGGCCAGCCTGGACGCCCAGGCCGAGGGACTGCGGCATGTGCACGAGGTGCTGCACCTGTTCCAGGACCGGTACGAGAAGGTTCAGCTACGGACGGCGGCACCGTCGGCGCAGCCATCTCGGCGCTGACCGGTCCCGCGTCGGCGCAGCCAGCCGTACCAGGCGTCGAGGCCGTCCCCCCGGGTCGCCGACACCTCCAGCACCTCGACGTCCGGCCGGGCGCGTCGGGCGTGGGCGACGCACTGGGCCACGTCGAAGTCGACGTACGGCAGCAGGTCGATCTTGTTCACCAGCATCAGGTCGGCGGTGCGGAACATGTGCGGGTACTTGAGCGGCTTGTCCGCCCCCTCGGTCACCGACATGATCACGACGCGGGCGGCCTCGCCGAGGTCGAACAGCGCGGGGCAGACCAGGTTGCCGACGTTCTCCACGAACAGCACCGAGCCCCGTTCGGGGGCGAGCTGTCGCATTCCGCCGGCCACCATGTCCGCGTCGAGGTGGCAGCCGGCGCCGGTGTTGATCTGGACGACCCGGGCACCGGTGGCGCCGATGCGTTCGGCGTCGAGCAGGGTCTCCTGATCGCCCTCCAGGACGGCACACGACAGGCCGCCACCGAGGTCACGGATGGTGCGTTCGAGCAGCGTGGTCTTGCCGGAGCCGGGTGAGCTCATCAGGTTCAGCGCCAGCACGTCGTGCTCGGCGAGCCACCGCCGGTTGGCCACCGCGCGGTCGGCGTTCTTCGCGAGCAGGTCGATCTCCAGCGCGACGGTCCGGGGGGCGGGCGGGTGCCCGTGCCCGTGGCCGTGCTCCAGATCGGTCACCCGCACCCCCGCGCCGTCCGAGCACCCGCAGGTCGCACACATGTCAGACCACCTCCACCTCTCGGATCCGCAGTTCCCGGCCGCCCTCCACCTCGACGTCGGCGCTGCCGCACTCGCACAGCGGCAGCACGTCGCCCGTCTCGAAGGTGGTGCCGCAGGCGCGGCAGGCGGCCCGGCCCGACGGCTCGTCGATCTCCAGCGTCGCGCCCTCGCACGTCGTGCCGGCGGCGACCAGTTCGAAGCAGAACCGCACCGCGTCCGGCACCAGTCCCGAGCACCGGCCCACCTCGAGGCGGATCCGCCGGACCCGCGCCTCACACATCCGCTCCGTCACGACGTCGACGACGCTCTGGGTGATCGACAGCTCGTGCACCGGCGTCAGTGCCGGACCGGGCCGGAGGCGGGTGCCACCGGACCCGGTTCCCAGTCGGCGTTGCCCGTCACGAAGTCCAGCGACGCGATGGCCTCGTCGCGGTCGATCACGGACATCGCGAAGCCGAGGTGGACCAGCACCCACCGGCCCGGCACGGCCTCGCCCTCGTCCAGCATGCCGACGTTGATCGGGCGCTCCACGCCCTCGACGCGGACCGAGGCCAGGTCGCCACCCAGCAAGGCGACCACCTCACCCGAGATACCGAGGCACATGCGCGCCGCCTACATCTCGCGCATGGCGCGGTAGCGGGCGATCTCGTCGCGGGACTGCACGGCGAGCACGGCGGCCGTGGCCGCGACGGCCACCAGCACCAGGACCAGCAACTTCCGGATCACGATCGGGCTCCTTCCTGGACGGCTTCCTGATGGGCGACGAGTTCGGTCACGAGCGCGGTCACGGCCCGCGCCGCGGGTTCGACGGCGGCGGTCACCGGCGGGCTCAACCCGATGCCCTCGCCCACGACGGCCGGTTCGCAGCCGACGACGAGCACCCGCCCGACGGGCCGTTCGACGCCCATCGAGCCGGCCAGCCCGTCGAGCAGGGTGAGCACGGCGGCGGGGTCCATGCCGTGGGCGTCCAGTGCCGGCGGGTCGCCTGCGGGCCCGCCCCTCGATGCAGCGTCGGGGCCGGGCGCGTCGAGATCGTGTTCGAGCACGTGCAGCGTGCCGGGCTCGCTCCCGCGCTGCACGGCGTCGACGATCACGAGCACGTCGTAGCCGTCGAGGAGTTGGTAGGCCAGGTGCATCCCGCGGATGCCGACATCGACCACCTCGACGCAGGCGGGCAGGACGCCCCGGAGCCGCCCGACGACGGCCACCCCGAATCCGTCGTCGGAGAGCAGGACGTTGCCGACGCCTGCCACCAGCACCTTCATCCCCACACCTCCAGCTCGGCGGGCCGGAAGTAGCGGAACCGGCCGTGGGCGAGCTGCATCTCCGCGGCGGGGTCGCCGTCCACCGACACCGCGACGTGCACGCACCCGTCGACGTCGTGCACGACGGCCTGGACGGTGGCGCGCATGCCGTCGAGGAACCGGTCCTGGGCGTCGCTGCCGCGCCCGGGCCGCAGCACCACATGGCTCCCGCGCGAGACCGGGACGCCGCCGACCGCGACCGTGTCGGTGTCCGGGTCGACCGACGCGTCCTGAGCGGGGTCCCACCACGGAACCCGCTCCGGCGGTGCGACCGCCGGGCTGTCGGCACCGAAGGGCGGGCCCGCAAGCGACCCGCCGGTCCCGAAAACGGGAACGCCGTCCACCGCTCGCCCTACGGGACGCAGCGAGCGGATCGCGCCGTGCAGCCGTTCGAGGATCTCCGGCGGCAGGGCGTCGACGGCGTCGATGATCGCCCCGGCGCGCGGGTCCGTGGCGCGGGCCTCGGCCTTCTCATCGTCGGTGAGCACCATGGTGCGCAGGGTGAGGATCTCGTCGTTCTCCAGACCGTCGAACAGGTTGATCGTGCTCTCCGGCGCCAACTGCGGGTGGTCGGCCAGGATGATCGGCGACGAGAGCACCAGATCGTCCCCGGGCCCGGCGAGCACCGGCCAGGTGTGCTCGTTGACGCACTCCGCCGTCGCGGGCGCGGCCCACTGCGGCGGGTCGGTCAGCGAGAGGAACGTGCCGGGCCGGGCCGCGATCATGCTGTGGGCGGCGATCAGCGACGTGCGCAGCACCTCCTCGCGCGGCGACCCCGGCACACAACGCCCGTCGTTGACGACGTCGAGCCGCAGCCGGTGCACCAGGTAGGGCCCCGGGATGTCGGTGAGCGAGACGACGATCCGCCCCGTCACCGCCCAGCACTCGCGCACCACCGTGCCGGCGAGCGTGCCGTCCGCGGCGCGCAGCTCCTCGGTCTCCGTCGACGCCGGGAAGGCGATCGGCACGCAGCAGCGGCCGGTGAGGAGGTCGTCGACGGCCAGCGCCGCATCCACCTGGCGCGCGACGCCCTCCTCGAACGCGAGGTGGCGCCGGCCGTCGACGACCAGCTCGGGGACCTCCTCGCCTCCCGTGGTCCGCAGCGTGCGGGCCTGCAGCTGCAGACAACGCAGGCGGACGTGCAGATCGGCCCCCGGCCGTGGCTCCAGCAGGCACTCGGTGCGGTTGCGGGTGGGCTCGGTGCCGTCGCCGTCGGGGGTGAGGACGCCGAACTGCCAGCGCAGCCGGTTCTTCTGCGCCGACGCGCGGTAGGGGTAGAGGAGGTAGCCCTCGAACAGCACGGCGTCGGCGACGGCGGCGACCTCGTCGAGCACATCTGTCACGACCCCGCCTCCTTCAGCAGCCGCTCCAGCGTGTCGTCCCAGGTGGGGATGACGTGCTCGGAGCGGTAGGCCGACAGCGCGTCGAGCGTGCGCGTGCTCACCCGGATCCAGCCCGACGCCGGGTGGTGCTCGTCCATCGTCGCGCGCCACGTGGCCACGGGCAGCCGGAAGCTCGCCTCCTCGCTCCACGACACCAGCCCGAGCTGCACCCCCGTCGGCCCCGCGTAGTAGACGGTGCCGGAGAACAGCAGCAGCAACGGCACCTCGCCGTCGGCGAGACCGTGGAAGTACTTGGTGGCCGCGATGTCGAGGTCGTAGGTGAGCGGCACGGGCAGCTCCACCGTCGTCGCGCCGGTGAACCCGGTGACGGTGGTGCCGACCGTCGCGAGCTGCAACGGGTTGAGCGTCTCGCCCCACCGCGACGGCTCTCCGAACAGGTCGACGAGCTTCGCCTGCTCCGCCGCGGAGTACCGGCGGCCCCGCGGCTCGATGCGGATCTGGACCCGCAGCGCCACCGAGTGCACCCGCGCCCCGCTGTCGTCGGCGATCCGCAGGTCCAGCAGCAGCGACGGCCCGGCCGCGAACGGCTCGGGCCGGGCCCCGGTGCAGGCGAAGCGCAGCACGTCAGGCCGCCGGGAGCTCTCGTGCGTGCGCCGACAGCAGGTCGAAGAAGCCGTCGATCTCGCGCCACGCGTCGGCGCCGCCGTCGAAGCCGCGCCAGTGCATCCGCACCAGCCCCACGAGCCGGTAGCAGGCGTCGACGGGGACCAGTAGACAGTGCCCACCTGTGCGGCCGGAGTCGTGGGGACCGGCCTTGCGGACCAGTAGCGCTTCGACGTCGGGCTGCAGCTCCGCGGCCAGCCGGCTCGCCCCGATCCCCGAGCTCCACGACTCCAGCCCCAGCTCGCTCTCGGTGGCCCCGGCGGGGCTCGGGTAGCAGGCGATGACCGTGCCCTGCGCGGAGTTGTGCAGGAAGAACGCCAGGCCGACCGGGATCTGCAGGGCGTCCCACTGGGCGTCGGAGAGCTGGAAGCCGGGATCGGTCAGATACCGGTCGGGGACGCGCCGGTAGCCCCCGGCGCCGGCGCCGGGGTTGTCGAACAGGAAGGCGCACGGCCCGCAGGCACACAGCATCCGGCGCTCCGCGACCTGCACGAGGTGCGGGTGCTCGGCGGCGACGGGCTTGGCGCACAGCTCGCAGACCTCCTGCGCCGGTTCCCGGTCCGTCGGGTCCTCCAGGAACCGGCGCAGGGTGGAGATGGGGGATGCCGAGTGCTCCGCTGCCGGTGTCGCGGCCACAACCGGTGCCGTGGCGTTGGTCGGCGCGGAACTCACAGTCCCACCCTCTCCGGAGGGCGCACCCCGATCTGCAGCAGCGCGGGGCCCGGCGGCGCGGCGTCGTAGACGACCCCCGCGACCTCCGGCGCCAGTTCGCTGATCGAGGCGGCCACGATGTCCTTGATGGTGTCCATCCCGCAGCCGCCGCCCGCGACCTTCACGTGGACCTGCCCCTCGTCGTCGATCCCGGCCAGCGTGACGCCGGAACCGTGCGAGCCGAGCTTGCGTCGCGCCGTGTCCATCGCGTGGTCGAGGCGCTGCTCGACCGGCACCGGGTGCAGGTCGTGCAGCGCGAGCAGCCCGGCCACGAGCGGGTCGGCGGCCATCCGGTGCACGATCGTGTCGCCGGCCCCGGCGCGGACGATCGCCACCATCTGTTCCATGCCGGCCCCGTAGAACCGCATCAGAACGCGGACCAGCTCCTCGGCGGCGTGCCCGAGGGCCGGTCCGCCGTCGGCGGCGATCCGGTCCAGCAACTCCTCGATCCGGCCCGCGAGCCCCTCCGGATTCAGGTCGGTGGATGCCATCTCAGATGGTGTTCATCATCGACGGCGACGTCATCTTGTGCAGCGTCTTCCCGTTGCCGGTGTACATGTGCACGCCACACGGCAGGCAGGGGTCGAAGCTGCGCACCGCGCGCATGATGTCGATGCCCTTGAAGTCGTCGCCGCGGGACTCCTCGAAGATCGGCGTGTTCTGCACGGCGTCCTCGTACGGGCCCGGCGTGCCGTAGCTGTCGCGCACGCTGCCGTTCCACGGCGTCGGCGGGTACGGGTGGTAGTTCGCGATCTTCCCGCCCCGGATCACCATGTGGTGGGAGAGCACTCCCCGTACGGCCTCGGTGAACCCGACGCTGATCGACTCGTCGGGGACGACGAACTTCTCCCAGGTCTTGGTGTTGCCGCCGCGGACCTCGGCGAGCGCCTTCTCGATGAAGTGCAGCGCGCACCCGGCCGCGTAGGCCTGGAAGTAGGTCCGCGCCCGGTTGCGCTCGATCGCGTTGGACAGCGGTTCGCCCGCCTTGTCGTGGGGGATCTTCCACTCGAAGCTGACCTCGGGTTTGAGGATCGTGCGCGGGAGGTTGATCTTGATGCTGTGTCCGGTGGCCTGGATCTCGTCGAAGTTGACCAGGCCGGCGAGCGCCGTGGCCCACAGCCGGGCCAGGGGGCCGCCGCCCGTGTCGAGCGCGAGGTGGTCCGTGCCGTCGAACCAGCGCGGCGACATCGTCCAGCTGTACTTGTTGTCGAAGTCGCGCTTCTGCGGCGCGGGGATCGTGTGCTGGTTCCACGGGTGCTGCCGGCTCACCGGGTTGCCGAGCGGGTCGTGCGTCGCGAAGATCTCCTGGTCGTCCCAGTCGCGGTAGAACGAGCTGCCGAGCAGGATGCGGATGCCCAGGTTGATCTCGACCAGGTCGTTCGTCACGAGCTTGCCGTCGACGACGACGCCCGGGGTCACGAACATCTTCCGACCCCAGTTGGACATGGTCCGGTACTGGAAGTCGCAGTACTCCGGGTCGTTGAACGCGCCCCAGCAGCCCAGCAGCACGCGGCGGCGGCCGACCTCCTCGTAGCCCGGCAGGGCCTCGTACATGAAGTCGAACAGGTCGTCGTGGAGGGGGACCACACGCTTCATGAACTCCACGTAGCGCATGAGCCGGGTGTAGTAGTCGGTGAACAGCTGGATCGTGGCGTGGGTGCCGACGCCGCCGGGATACAGCGTGGACGGGTGCACGTGGCGCCCCTCCATCAGGCAGAACATCTCGCGCGTGTAGCGGCTGACCTGCAGCGCCTCGCGGTAGAACTCACCGGTGAACGGGTTGAGCGTCCGCATGATGTCGCCGATGGTCTTGTAGCCGTGCTCGCTGCCGTGCGGCGCCTCGGTGCGGTTGGCCAGTTCGAGCACACCCGGGTTGGTCTCCGCGATCATCCTCTCGCAGTAGTCCACCCCCACCAGGTTCTCCTGGAAGATGTTGTGGTCGAACATGTACTCGGCCGCCTCGCCGAGGTTGATGATCCACTCACCGAGGTGGGGCGGCTTCACGCCGTACGCCATGTTCTGGTTGTAGACCGAGCACGTGGCGTGGTTGTCACCGCAGATCCCGCAGATCCGGCTGGTGATGAAGTGGGCGTCGCGAGGGTCCTTGCCCTTCATGAAGATCGAGTAGCCGCGGAAGATCGAGGAGGTCGAGTGGCACTCCACCACCTTCTTCTGCGGGAAATCGATCTTCGTGTAGATCCCGAGGCTCCCGACGATGCGGGTGATCGGGTCCCAGGCCATCTCGGTGAGGCCAGCCTTGGAGGCGTCGACGCCGGCGGGTTTCGGCTGTGTCGTGGTCATGTCCGTGTCACCAGACCTTCTGGTAGCCGGTGGTCAGTTCGCGGCTGTTCTGGCGCCACGTCGGTTCCTTGTCGAGCTTGCGCTCGGTGATCTTGCGCAGCCGGCGCATCACGCCGCCGACGGCCTTGCTGGTGGTGCCCGACACCAACGAGCCGGGCGGCGCGTCCATGAACGGCATGAACTTGTCGGGGAAGCCCGGCATGGTGCAGCCGATGCAGATGCCGCCGACGTTCGGGCAGCCGCCCACGCCGTTGATCCAGCCGCGCTTGGGCACGTTGCACTTGACCACGGGGCCCCAGCAGCCCAGCTTGACCAGGCACTTCGGGGATCCGTACTCGGTGGCGAACTCGCCCTGCTCGTAGTAGCCGCCGCGGTCGCAGCCCTCGTGCACCGTCTGGCCGAACAGCCACGTCGGGCGCAGGGCGTCGTCCAGCGGGATCATGGGCGCCGAGCCCACGGCCTGGTAGAGCAGGTAGAGGATGGTCTCGGACAGGTTGTCGGGGTGGGTCGGGCAGCCCGGCACGCAGACGATCGGGATGCCGGCCTTGGTCTTGAAGTCCCAGCCCAGGTAGTCGGGTACGCCCATCGCGCCGGTCGGGTTGCCGGCCATCGCGTGGATGCCGCCGTAGGTGGCGCAGGTGCCGACCGCGAGAATCGCCAATGCCTTGGGGGCCAAGCGGTCCAGCCACTCGCTGGTGGTCATCGGCTGACCGGTCAGCGGGTTGTTGCCGAAGCCCGACCAGTAACCCTCGGGCTTGATCTTCTCGTTGGGGATCGACCCCTCGACGACCAGCACGAAAGGCTCGAGCTCGCCCCGGTCGGCCTTGAAGAACCACTCGATGAAGTCGTTGTTGCCGCCGACGGGGCCGTTGTCGAAATCGATCAGCGGCCAGTGCACCGCCACTTTCGGGAGCCCCGGCAGGGCGCCGAGGGCGATCTCCTCGATGCTGGGCTGCGTCGCCGCGGTGAGCGCGACGGAGTCGCCGTCGCAGCTCAGCCCGGCGTTGATCCACAAGATGTGGACGACGGGTTCCTCGGTCTCTTCTGACATGGGTCGCCCCTCGTCTGCCGGGTGTGGTGGAGATCACTGTGTAGACCCACTCGGCCGGGCGGAGTAAGGGAACAGCGCACCTATCGACAGCAGGCAGATGGGTGCGGTTCGCAGGGCCGTCGTGCGCCGGGGTGGAATGACCAAGTGCGCAACGGACGAGCGGCGGCCATCGTGCTCGCCGGTGGCAGCGGTACCCGGGTGGGCGCCGAACGCAACAAGGTCTACCTGCCGCTCGCGGGCCGGTCGGTGATCGCCTGGTCGCTGAACGCCTTCGGCGCCTTGCGGGAGATCGGGCCGGTGGTACTGGTGATCCGGCCCGAGGACCGGGCCGTTGTCGACGGTGTCGTCGATCGCGAGGTCGAGTTCGAGGGCGTCGAGATCGTCACGGGAGGGGCGTCGCGGCAGGAGTCCGAGCTCGCCGGTCTGCGCCTCCTCGCGTCACGGATCGCAGCCGGCGCCGTCGACGTGGTGCTCATCCACGACGGTGCCCGACCCCTGCTGACCCGGGCCCTCGTGGAGAACGTGCTCGCGGCGGCGCGGCCGGGCGGTGCGGTGCCCGGGCTGCCCCGCGACGACCTGGCCGCCGCCGAGCCCGGCGGCACGGTGCTCGACGGGCCCGCGCCCGCCGGCATGGTGGCCGTCCAGACCCCGCAGGGGTTCCGGGCGGCACCGCTGCTGGCCGCCTACGAGGAGGCCGCCCGATGTGGCTTCGTGGGCACCGACACCGCGTCCTGCATGGAGCGCTTCGCCCCCGATCTGCCGATCCGCTGGATCCCCGGTGAGGAGCGGAACTTCAAGATCACCTACCCGCACGACCTGCTCGTGGCCGAGAGGGTGCTCGCACGCGCCCACCCCCCGCGCTGATCACGGGCACTTGCGGCCTGTTGATCACCGTGGGCCACCAGCTGCCCGTGATCACCGCCTGTCGGCGGCGCGGGTCAGCCAGGCGCACCACGCGTCGACGCCCTGGCCGGTGCGTGCACTCGTCTCGATCACCGTCACGCCGGGGTTCACCGCCTTGAGGTTCGCGTAGAACGCGTCGAGGTCGAAGTCGAGGTGGGGGAGCAGGTCGATCTTGTTGACCAGCACGACGTCGGCGGACCGGAACATCACCGGGTACTTGAGCGGCTTCTCCTCGCCTTCGGTGATCGCGTAGACCATCGCGCGGTGGTGCTCGCCGACCTGGAACTCGGCCGGGCACACGAGGTTCCCGACGTTCTCGACGATCAGCAGGTCGATGTCGGGAAGGGAGAGCCGGGTCAGCGCGGAACGCACCATCGGCGCGTCGAGGTGGCACTCCCCACCGAAACCGTTGGCCGTGTTGATCAGGCTGACCGCCGCGCCGAAACCCTCCAGCCGGTCGGCGTCGATGCTGGTCTCGATGTCGCCCTCGACGATGCCGATGCGCAACTGCCCGCGCAGGCTCTCGAGGGTGCGGCGCAGCAGAGCCGTCTTGCCCGCGCCCGGCGAGGACATCAGGTTGACCGCTGTGACCTGCGCGGCGTCGAAGTCCGCGCGGTTGGCGGCGGCGGTGTGGTCGTTCTCGTCGAAGATCCGTTCCAGGACCTCGATGCGTTCGGTGCCCGTCGTGTAGGCGGAGTGGTCACCGTGGTCGTGGGTGGCGCCGTCGTCGTGCTGGTGGAACCGCCCCATGGGGATCAGGCCTCCGCGAGATCGAGTGTGGTGATCAGGAATTCCTCGCCGCTGACGATCTCGACGTCGGTCCCGTGACAGGTTCCGCAGACGAGAACGGGTGCGGTGATGGTGGTGGAGGCGGCGCAGCCACGGCAGCGAAGGGCCGCGGGGATGCTCTCCACCTCGAGCGTCGATCCCGCCAGCGGCGAGTCCTCGTTCATCAGGCCCCAGCAGTAGACGAGCGTGTCGGGGACGATCTGGCGCAGCTGCCCCACCTGGAGATGGACGGCGCGGACCTCGCGCCCGGCCGCGTGCCTGCTGACGATGTCCACGATGGACCGGCAGATGGACAGTTCGTGCACGGGCTACCTCCGCATTCGGTTCATCGACGCAGGGTCTCGGACGGGGACTCGCCCCATCGTTTGCGGTAGAGCAACGCGAAGCTGCCGAGGTGGTGGAAGCCCCACCGCTCGGCGACCTCCGTGACGGTCATGCCGTCGGACGGCAACCCGTCGGTGAGGTCGGCGCGCGCCCGTTCCAGGCGCAGGTCACGCACGTAGAGCATCGGGCTGGTGCCCAGCTCCGCGCGGAAGCCCTGCTGCACGGCACGGATGCTCATATGCACGCCGCGGGCGATGTCGTCCATCGTGATCTTGTCGCGCAGGTGCGCTTCGATGTACTCGATCGACTCGCGCACCACCCGGCGGCCGGCCTGCTCGGTGGGCATCACGAGCTGCGCGTGGTGGTTGGAGGGCTGCAGGAGCAGGAGCGTGCTCATCAGCAGCTCCTCCAGCGATCCGATGCCCTGACCGCGCGCCACCAGTGACCCGCCGTAGTACACCTCGGTGTGCAGCAGCTGGATCGCCCCCGTCCACCGCATGGCGGCCTCCGAGGTCATCTCCATCTCGGGGGCGAAGACGACGGGGTGCGAGAGGCTGGCGCCGAGCATCCGCGTCAGGTGCCGCTCCAGGGCCTCCTGCTCGATGCGCAGCACGAGCTGGGGCGAGTCGTAGGCGAACTGCATGGTCAGGGACATGCCCGGGCTGGTGACGACGGCGTTCACCGGGTTGGCCTCGAACGTCTCACCGTCGTGGGTGCAGACCGCGCGGCCGTTGGTGGGCATGTGCACGGCGAAGTAGGGCCCCATGCAGGGGATGTCGAGCGTGGCGGCGATGCCGAGGTCCACGTACAACAAGCTGATGTCGCGCAGCCGGACGCCGTGCAGGCTCGCGGCGAAGCGCTGGGCGTCGAGGTCGCCGAGGGTGAGGCTGGCCGGCGACAGGGCCCGTCCCAGCAGTCGGGCGGCCTCACCCGCGTCCTCGGTGTAGAAGATCTCCCGCCCGGCGAGCGCGGGCGGGATGCCGCGCGAGCGCACCCGGCGGCGGACGGGCCCGTCGGTGCGGTGCACGTCGATGAAACCGAGCCTGGCGAGCCGGGGCACGTCAACGGCCATTCGGGGTGCTGCGTTGGGCCGACATAGTTGAACCTTTTCCTTCACGGAACAGCGACCTCGGTGTCCTGCGCATCCACGCCAGGAGGTCTGCGCATCCACGCCAGGAGGTCTGCGCATCCGTGACAGGCGGTGCGTGAAGGCGATAGGCGTGCTGCGTGTGCTCTGCATAGCCTGTGGCGCAGATCACGGTCAAGGAGGCCCTCGTGACTCTCCCCGCTCAGATCGTCACGTCCTCGTCGCCGGCGGAGGCGCTCAAGGCCCGGCTCGACGAGCCACAGGTTGCCGCGGCCCTCAACAGCCTGCTCGACCACGCCGACCTGCTCGCCCTCGTCGCGGTGGCCCTCGACGGATTCCTCAGCCGCGGTGACGTCATCGCGAACACGCTGGCCGAGGCGGTCGGTGAGCTCCGCGGCGCCGGGGGCGTCCCCAACCCGCTGGCCGGCGTCGACGTGAAGGGCCTGCTCGCCTCGGCGAAGGATGCGGCGCCCGCGGTCCAGAAGCTCGTCGGGTCGGTCAGCGACCCCAAGGTCGTCGACGTCGTCGGTCGGTTGACGGCCGCCGTCGGCGAGGCGACAACGGTCCACGCCCCGGCCCCGACCGGGGCTCTCGCCCTGCTCCGCGCACTCAAGGACCCCGACACGGCCGCCGGCCTGGGGTTCCTGCTGCAGGTCGCCAAGTCCTTCGGCAGCCGGATCCGCTGAAACCACACCTACGACAGAAGGAGTTCCCATGGCGTCCGTGCTGTGGTTCCAAGGCGGGGCCTGCAGTGGCAACACCATGTCGTTCCTCAACGCCGACGAGCCCAACGTCGTCGACCTGATCGTCGACTTCGGCCTGGACCTGGTCTGGCACCCGTCGCTGGGTCTGGAGCTGGGCAAGAACGCGCAGAAGCTGTTCAACGACTGCGCCGACGGCACCAAGCCGCTGGACATCTTCGTGTTCGAGGGCACCGTCATCGAGGGCCCGAACGGCACCGGCCGGATGGACATGTTCGCCGACCGGCCGATGAAGGACTGGGTCACCGACCTGGCCGCCCAGGCCCAGATCGTGGTCGCCATCGGCGACTGCGCCTGCTGGGGCGGCATCCCCGCGATGGCCCCGAACCCGTCGGGTTCCACCGGCCTCCAGTTCCACAAGCGCGACAAGGGCGGCTTCCTCGGCCCGGACTTCCGCTCGAAGATGGGCCTGCCCGTCATCAACATCCCGGGCTGCCCGGCCCACCCGGACTGGATCACCCAGATCCTCGTGGCCCTGGCCACCGGGCGTGCCGGCGACATCGCGCTCGACGACCTGCACCGGCCCGAGACGTTCTTCAAGTCGTTCACGCAGACGGGCTGCACGCGCGTGCAGTTCTTCGAGTACAAGCAGTCGACCACGAGTTTCGGCGAGGGCACCCGCACCGGCTGCCTGTTCTACGAGTTCGGCTGCCGTGGCCCGATGACGCACTCCCCGTGCAACCGGATCCTGTGGAACCGGCAGTCGTCCAAGACGCGTGCGGGCATGCCCTGCATGGGCTGCACCGAGCCCGAGTACCCGTTCTTCGACCTGGCCCCCGGCACGGTCTTCAAGACCCAGAAGGTCGCCGGCACGATCCCGAAGGAAGTGCCCGAGGGCTCCGACCACCTCACGTACATGGCGCACGCCGCCGCCGCCAGGATCGCTGCCCCGCAGTGGTCCAAAGAAGACATGTTCGTGGTCTGAGAAGGGGAGCCCCGAAATGACCGCGCTCGACCTGTTCGTGAGCCCGCTGGGCCGTGTAGAGGGTGACCTGGATGTCAGAGTCACCATCGAGGACAACGTCGTCACCTCCGCCTGGACCGAGGCGGCGATGTTCCGTGGCTTCGAGATCATCCTGCGGGGCAAGGACCCCCAGGCCGGACTCGTCGTCTGCCCCCGCATCTGCGGGATCTGCGGCGGCAGTCACCTCTACAAGAGCTGCTACGCGCTCGACGTCGCGTGGAAGACCTCCGTGCCGCCCAACGCCACCCTGGTACGCAACATCTGCCAGGCCGCGGAGACGATGCAGTCCATTCCGCGCTACTTCTACGCGCTGTTCGCCATCGACCTGACGAACAAGAACTACGCCAAGTCGCCGATGTACGCCGAGGCCGTGCGCCGCTTCGCGCCGTACGTGGGCACCAGCTACCAGCCCGGCGTCGTGTTGTCGGGCAAGCCCGTGGAGGTCTACGCGATCTTCGGGGGGCAGTGGCCGCACTCCTCGTTCATGGTGCCGGGTGGCGTGATGTGCGCCCCCACGCTCTCCGACGTCACGCGCGCCATCGCGATCCTCGAGCACTGGAAGGACGAGTGGCTGGAGAAGCAGTGGCTCGGCTGCTCGGTCGACCGCTGGCTCGAGGTCAAGAGCTGGGAGGACATGCTGGCCTGGGTGGACGAGAACGAGTCGCAGCGCGAGAGCGACTGCGGGTTCTTCATCCGCTACTGCCTCGACGTCGGCCTCGACAAGTACGGCCGGGGCGTCGGCAACTTCTTCGCCACCGGCACCTACTTCGACCCGTCGCTCTACGGCAACCCGACCATCGAGGGCCGCAACGACGCCCTCATCGGCCGGTCCGGCATCTACGCCGACGGGCAGTGGGAAGCGTTCGACCAGGCCAGGGTCACCGAGCACGTCGCGCACTCCTTCTACGAGGGCGACACGCCGCGCCACCCGTTCGACGGGGAGACGGTCCCCGTCGATCCGGAGGCGGGCCGCAAGGACGGCAAGTACAGCTGGGCGAAGTCGCCCCGCTACGACGTCGCGGGCAAGGGCACCCACATTCCTCTGGAGGCCGGTCCGCTGGCCCGGCGGATGGCGGCCGGCGGCCCGAACGCGCTGCCGCACCAGGACAACGACCCGCTGTTCCCGGACATGGTCGACAAGATCGGGCCCAGCGTGTTCGTGCGGCAGATGGCGCGCATGCACGAGGCTCCCAAGTACTACCGGTGGGCCCGGCAGTGGCTCGACCAGATCAACCTGCACGAGAGCTTCTACACCAAGCCCACCGAGTACGCGGAAGGTCGCGGTTTCGGTTCGACGGAGGCGGCGCGCGGAGCGCTGTCGGACTGGATCGTGATCGAGGACAACAAGATCAAGAACTACCAGGTGGTGACGCCGACGGCCTGGAACATCGGGCCGCGCGACGCGTCCAACACGCTGGGCCCGATGGAGCAGGCCCTGATCGGCTCGCCGATCGCGGACATCGAGGATCCGGTGGAACTCGGGCACGTGGCCCGCAGCTTCGACTCCTGCCTGGTGTGCACCGTGCACGCCTACGACGGGAAGACCGGCCGGGAGCTCAACAAGTTCGTGATCAACGGAATGGTGTGAGTAGTACGCCTGAGGCAATCGACATCGAGCCGCCCGGCACCGAGGTGCTCGTCGTCGGGTGCGGCAACCTCCTGCGCGGTGACGACGGGGTCGGTCCGATCCTCGTCCGCCACCTGTGGGAGCGCGGCGTGCCCGACGGCGCCCGGCTCGTCGACGGCGGCACGGCCGGCATGGACGTCGCGTTCCAGATGCGCGGCGCCGAGCGGGTCGTGATCATCGACGCGTCCGCCACGGGCGCCGCGCCGGGCACGCTCTACCGCGTGCCCGGTGCGGAGCTGGAGAACGTGCCGCCCTTGGCGGGCCTGCACACCCACTCGTTCCGGTGGGACCACGCCATCGCGTTCGCCCGGTGGGCGCTCGCCGACGCGTGCCCCACCGACATCACAGTGTTCCTCATCGAGGCGGACTCGGTGGAGATGGGCGCAGAGCTGACCGAGCCGGTCGTGGCGGGGATGGAGCAGGTGATCGCGCTGATCGAGCGCGACTTCCTGGCGCCGCTGCGCCCGGTCGTCCAGGACGTGCCGACCGTCGAGTTCACGGAGGACGGCTACCTGCGTCTCGACGCGCAGCTCGCCGGCAGCAGGTTCCCGTCCAGCGCCGCCGTGGCGTTGGTCCGGGAGGGGCAACTGTGGCTGCTGCCGTTGCGCGGACCGCAGAGCGGTGGGCTACTGCTCAAGCAGCGCAACCTGGCGGGCGACCGTTCCACGCTCATCCGCGAGGTACTGGCCGACCGCATACCGGTGGGCGTTCGACCGGCGTACTGGGACGCCGATCAGGGCGCCCTCCGGGTTCCGCTGGAGGAGTCGTGATCGCCATGGCCGAAGCCGGCGAAAGCGTCGAGACGTTCGTGTTCGAGGAGAAGGGCCGCTGGGTCGTGGAGATCGCCGTCGTGTTCGCCGACGGCGTGGTCCGCCACCGCATCGACGACTTCAACACCAAGGCCCGTGCCGAGATCTCGGCCGGGCTCATCAAGCGTGCCGCCGAGCGTGACCTGCGAGGACCCCTGAATGGCTGACGTCGTCACCACCGTCGCTGTCCGTCCCCAGCCGCTGGGGGCGTTTCCCCTGCCCGCGGGCTACCTGCTCGTGCCGGCGGGGGAGGACACCGAGGACGCCCGGCTGGCGCTGCTGGCCGGGCGGCTGCCGTCGCCGTGGCCCGCGCGGATGCGCGCGCACGAGCTGGCCCTGGCCGACGACCGCGACGGGGCGCTGGCCGCGCTGACCGGCGACGACGTGGTCACCCGCTACAACCGGTTCGTCCTCGATCCGGACGCGGTGGACGTCGACGCCCTGTGCGCCGACCTGGGGGAGCTGGGTCCGCTGGTCGACGTGGTGTCGTTCGTGCTGGGTGCCGTGGAAACGCCACCTGCGCTGGGTGACGCAACCGGAGAGATCGCCGCGCTCGTGCTCTCGGCCCAGGCCGCCCACCTGCTCGGCCTCGGCGATCCGGCAGCCGCCGTCGCAGCACTCGACGCAGCCGCAAGCGGCCTGTGCGCGCATAACGCTGTTCCCGCGACGATATCCGCGCACGACCCTCTCGCCGGGCTCATGCTCGGGGCCGCGGCGTCGATCGCGCAGGAGAACGGGCTCGACGGGGCCGTCGCGCGGTGGACCCGCGCTCTGAAACTCCTCGACGGGGCCGACGGCCTGCGCACCGGACGCGCCGAGCTGCACCTCGCGCTGGCGGCGGAGCTGCAGGGCAGCGGGCTGGTCGGGCAGGCGATCCCGCACTACCACTCGGCGTTGCAGCTGGTGCTGCGCGCGGAGGCTCCCGAGCTGTGGGCCGCCGCGCACGCCAACCTCGCCGCCGCCTACCTGACGATGCCCATGGTGGAGGCGTCCGACCAGCTGCGCCTCGGCGTGGCGGTGCAGTCGCTGCGCAGCGCGTTGAAGGTCTACACGCGCGAGTCTCATCCGGAACGCTGGGCCAGTACGCAGCTGAACCTGGCGAACTCGCTGGTCTACACGCCGTCCAAGCACCAGGCCGACAACCTCGTGGAGGCGGTCGAGCTCTACGAGGCGGTGCTGGAGGTACGTGACCGGGAGACCGATCCGCTCGGGCGGGCCCGGGTGCTCGCCAACCAGGGCAACGCGTTGGCGCACCTCGGGATGTTCGACCCGGCCAAGGCGAAGCTCTACGAGGCCCGTTTCCTGTTCGAGGAGTTCGAGGACCACGAGTCGATGCGGGCGGTCCGCGGCGTGCTCGACGAGGTCTCCCGGCAGCTCGCCCTGATCGCGACGGAGGGTTTATGAGTTTCGAGGAGCTGGCCGGCCGTGTGGACGCGGCGGTGAAGGCGGTGGATGAGCTGGACCCCGCCGGTCAGAAGGTGGCTCTCGAGCTCAAGGACGCCGTCGAGGCCATCCACCGCGACGCCCTGGTCACGATCGTCCGGGCGCTCAAGACCGACGCCCGCGAGACCCTGTTCGCGCTCGTCGACGACCCGACCGTGCACCTGCTCCTGTCCCTGCACGAGATCATCCGGCCCGACCCCATGACCCTGGCCAACCGCGTGCTGGTCGACGTTCGGCCGCAGCTGCAGAGCCACGGCGGCGACGTCAAGCTCGACAGCATCACCGACGGCGTCGCGTACGTGCGGCTGGAGGGGGCCTGCAACGGCTGCTCCATGTCGTCGGTGACGCTGCGCAACCTCGTGGAGGAGGCCCTCGTCGAGGGCGTGCCGTCGGTGACCGGCGTCGAGGTGCTGCCCAACGAGCCGTCGCCCACGCTGATCTCGGTCGACTCGCTGTTCATGGGGCCCGATCCCGAGGCCGAGGGCTGGGTCAAGGCCGCCCCCGCCGCCGACCTCACGGTGGGTGCGATCAGCTCGCTGAGCCTCCGCTCGGCCAGCGACGTGATCGTCGTCAACGTGGAGCAGCGGCTCACGGCCTACCGCAACGAGTGCGCCCACGAGGGAATGCCACTCGACAACGCGATGCTCGATGCGGCCAACGGCACGCTGACCTGCCCCTGGCACGGCTTCTGCTACGACGCGAGTTCGGGAGAATGCCTCAGCGCCCCCGGCGCCCAGCTGGAGCAGCTCCCGCTGCGGGTGGACGCCGGCCACGTGTGGATCCGGGTGGGTGCATGACCCACCTCGCAGCCCGTCGCATCACCTCGCAGCCCGCCGGCGTGCTGCGACGACACCCCACGGGCTGCGAGGTCGCCCCATGAGTCGGCCTCTCAACGTTCGGCTCAACATCGGGGGGCGGCCTGCGCTCACCGGGCCCACCTCCTCCGTCGACCTGTCCGGGGGCTGGGCGCCGTCGGTCTGGCTGGGGGCTCCGGCACCGGGTGGGCTCGCCCTGCCGTCGGCCAACCCGACGATGGCGTGGATGTACTCGCCGCGCGGGGTGTACCTGGACGACGACGTCCTGGTCGCGGCCGACTCCGGCAACCACCGCGTGCTCATCTGGCACGGCGTTCCGACCCGCGACGAACAGCCAGCCGACGTCGTGCTGGGCCAGCCCGACGGCACCACCGAGGGCCGGGCCAGCGGCGGGCCCGCGCGCGGGATGAACCTGCCCACCGGCGTGCTGGTGCATGACGGGAAGCTGATCGTCGCCGACGCCTGGCACCACCGCATCCTGGTGTGGAACGAGGTGCCCCGGGTCAGCGACACCGCGCCGGACCTCGTCCTCGGCCAGGCCTCGCCCACCGACGTCGACCCCAACCGGGGCGGCGAGTGCTCGGCGTCGAGCTTCTACTGGCCCTTCGGCATCGCGATCGTCGGCGACCGGTTCTGGGTGGCCGACACCGGCAACCGCCGCGTCCTGGGCTGGGACGGCGGGCTCCCCACCGCGAACCGGCCCGCCGACGTCGTGCTCGGCCAGCCCGATCCCAGGCACCGTGAGGAGAACCGCGGTGGCGACGCCGACGCCCACAGCTTCCGCTGGCCGCACGCGATCACCGGCACCGCCGAGCTGCTGCTGGTCGCCGACGCCGGCGACCACCGCGTGCTGGGCTGGCGCCCCCACCCCGACAAGGACGGCCCGGCGGACGTCGTGCTCGGCCAGCCCGACTTCGCGACGGTGGGCGAGTGGCCCTACGGCCCGCACACCGGCGACCGCTTCCGCTTCCCCTACGCGATCGGCCTCGACGGGGACCGGTTCGCGGTCTCGGACACGGCCAACAACCGGGTGCTGCTGTGGGACGAGATGCCCACCGACGGTCGTGCCGCCGACCACGTCCTCGCCCAGCCGACGTTCGCGTCGAATGGCGAGAACCGCTGGTCGTCGGTAGGCAGGGACACGTTGTGCTGGCCCTACGGACTCGCATTCCACGGGGACGCGATGGCGATAGCCGACTCGGGCAACAACCGCGTCGTCCTCTGGCGGCGCACATGACCACCCTCTCCGACGAACGGCACTCTCGTCGCAACCTGTCCGACGAGAGTGCCGTTCGTCGGCGTCGGTTCACCGTCACCGGAGTCGTGCAGGGGGTGGGGTTCCGTCCCTTCGTCTTCCGGCTCGCCTCCTCGCTCTCGCTCGTCGGCCTCGTCGGAAACGACTCGACCTCGGTGTTCGTCGAGGTCCAGGGCTCGGCCGGGGCGTTGGAGGAGTTCGCGCGGCGGCTGACCTCCGAACTGCCGCCGCTCGCCCAGGTGTCGTCGGTGGCGTGGGAGGAGATTCCCCGCGCTGCCGAGCAGGGGTTCGTGATCGTGCCCAGCCGGGCCGCATCCGGGGCCGCCACGGCGATCCCACCCGACGTCGCCGTGTGCGACGACTGTGTGCGCGAGCTGTTCGACCCCGCCGACCGCCGCCACCGCCACCCGTTCGTCACCTGCACGAACTGCGGGCCGCGGTTCACGATCATCCGCGAGCTGCCCTACGACCGCCCCGCCACCACGATGGCCGGCTTCCCCCTCTGCGAGAGCTGCGCGTCCGAGTACCACGATCCCGCCGACCGCCGTTTCCACGCCCAGCCCCTCTGCTGCCCCGACTGCGGCCCGCGCCTGGAGTTCCACGACCTCCCGAGAGTCGGGGTCCCCGTGCGCGCGAGTCGGGGCCCGGATGCGCGCGGGTCGGGGGCGGAGCGCGCCCTCGCCTCCGCCCGGGACGCTCTCGCGGCCGGGCAGGTCGTCGCGGTCAAGGGAATCGGCGGCTACCACCTGGCCTGTGACGCGACGTCCGACGGTGCTGTCACATCGTTGCGCGAGCGCAAGGCGCGGGGCGGGAAGCCGTTCGCGGTGATGGTCCGGGACCTGGCCGGCGCCCGCGCTCTGGCCGAGATCGACGACGACGAGGCTGCGGTGCTCACCTCGCATGCCCGCCCGGTGGTGCTGCTGCGCCGCAGACCGGACGCCGCGGTGGCCGACGGCGTGGCCCCCGGCAGCCCCTGGCTCGGGATCCTGCTGCCCTACACCCCGGTGCACCACCTGCTGCTGGCGCAGGGGGGCACCCTCGTTCTCACCAGCGCCAACCGCTCCGACGAGCCCATCTGCTTCACCGACGACGACGAGGCGCAGCGGCTCCCGGCGCTGGCAGACGCCGTGCTCACCCACGACCGCCCCATCCACGTGCCGTGCGACGACTCGGTCGTGCGCGTGGTCGACGGGCACGAGCTGCCGATCCGCCGCTCGCGGGGCTACGCGCCCTTGCCGGTGGCGCTGGAGGGTCCCGCGGTGCTGGCGGTCGGGGCCGAGCTCAAGAACACCTTCTGCGTCACCGACGGCACCCGGGCCCACCTCTCGGCGCACATCGGTGACATGGGCACGCTCGAGACGTTGCAGGCCTTCGAGCGCTCGGTGGCGCAGCTGACCGGCCTGCGCGCGGAACCCACGCGACTCGCGGCCGACCTGCACCCCGCCTACCTGACGCGGGCCTGGGCCGAACGCAACTCCGGCGACCGGCCGCTGGATCTCGTGCAGCACCACCACGCGCACGTCGTCTCCCTGTTGGTGGAACACGGGCGGCTGGGCGAGCCGATCGTGGGTGTGGCGTTCGACGGCACCGGTTACGGCTGTACCGATGCCGCCGCCTCGGGAGAGAGCGCGCCGGCGGGCGATGGCACCGTCTGGGGCGGCGAGATCCTGCTGCTCGGCCCCGACAGCCACCGTTTCGCCCGCGCCGGCCACCTCGCGGCCGTCCCCCTCCCCGGCGGGGACGCGGCGGTGCGCAACCCGCGCCGGATGGCGCTGTCGCACCTGCGCGCGGCCGGCATCCCGTGGGACGCGGACCTCCCCCCCGTCGCCGCCTGCGACGCCGCCGAGCTGCGCCTGCTGGACTCCCAACTGACCTCGGGCGTCGGCTGCGCGCCGACGACGAGCATGGGCCGCCTCTTCGACGCGGTGGCGAGCCTGCTGGGTATTCGCCACGCAGTGGAGTTCGAAGGCCAGGCGGCGATGGAGCTGGAGGCGCTCGCCGAGGTTCAGCAAAGCCACTTTGCGGCCACCAGATGCCAGCAAAGTGGCTTTGCTGTCATCGGGGCCGGCGTTCTCGATCCCACCCCGGTGCTGTGCGAGCTCGTCGCCGGGCTGCGCGCCGGGGTTGCCCCCGCTGAGCTGGCCCTCGCATTCCACGTCGCCGTGGCCGACGCCGTCACCGAGGTCGTCGGACGCGTTGCGGGGCCGGTGCGGACGGTCGGGCTCACCGGCGGGGTGTTCCAGAACGTCCTGCTCCTGCGGTTGACGCGCGACCGGTTGCGGATGCGGGGCTTCGAGGTGTTGACCCACCGGGTCGTCCCGCCCAACGATGGCGGCATCGCCCTGGGGCAGGCGGCCGTGTCGGTTCTGCGTGCACTCGACGAGGAGGGCTGAATCATGTGTCTGGGTGTTCCGGGCAGGATCGTCGAGATCTGGGACGAGTCGAGCGGCGCGCGGATGGCGCACGTGGATTTCCAGGGCGAGACGCGCAGGCTGTGCCTCGCCTACCTGCCCGACCTGCAGATCGGCGACTACACGATCGCCCACGCCGGCTTCGCGCTGACCCGCATCGACGAGGAGTCCGCGAAGGTCACGATCGCGACCATGACCGACTACGGCGTGTTCGAGGTGCCGTCGTGAGTACTGACCCCATCGGGAGCACCGACGTCGTTGCGACCCCCACCTCCGTCGGAACCGAAGCCGTGTCGACGATGGGCCTCGACCAGGACCTCTCGGCTGATCTCGCTGCCGCTTCGCTCGTGCTCGCCCGGCTGTTCTCCGCCGGCGCCACGCTGTGGTGCATCGCCCCGGCGTGGGAGCCGCACGCGCAGCACGTCGCCGTGGAGTTCGTGCACCCGGTGATCGTCGGCAAGAAGGCGCTGCCCGCCGTCGCACTGACCGGGCCCGATCTGGTGGCGACCGTCCGGATGTCGGTCCGCCCCGGCGACGTCGTCCTCGCGGTGGCCGCGGCGGACCAGCCCGACGTGCGCTCGGTGATGCGCCGCGCCCCCGCCTGGGGGGCCACGACGCTCTGGATCGGCAGCGGCGAGCGACCGGACGCAGGTTCGGCCGACCACGTCCTCTGGCTCGACGACCGCGACCCGCGGCTGCCCGCCACCGGCGGGTTCGTGCTGCTCTACCACCTGCTCTGGGAGCTCACCCACGTCTGCTTCGAGCACCCCGGGCTGCTGGCCCCGGTGACGCCGGAGTGCACCGATGAGGTCTGCATCACGTGCTCCGACGAGGGGCGCCTCGGCGAGGTCGTCGGTCCCGGCCGGGCCCGGACCGCCACCGGCATCGAGGACGTCGCGACCGTGCTGGTCGACCCGGTCGTGCCGGGCGACCTGCTGCTCATCCACGCCGGACTGGCCATCACCCGCCTCGACGAGCCGGGCGCGCGATGAGCACGGGCAGAAGGCGGTTCCCGGTGATCGACGGACGACCAGCCGCCCTTGATCACCGCAGCGAGAGCGAGGTGGGACGGTGACCGGGTTTCTCTATCCCTTTCTCGAGGCCGAGGAGCGCGACCAGGAGTCGTTGCTGCGCGACCTCGCCGCATCCGCGCGGGCCAAGGCCGCCGAGAGCGCAGCGCTGCGGGCCTCCACCCTCGAGGCCAACGCCGGGCTGGTCGCGACCGCCGCGGCGGAGATGGCCCGCCGGTTCGCGGCGGGCGGGCGGCTGTTCACGTTCGGCAACGGGGGCAGCTCCACCGACGCCGCCACGCTGGCCGGGCTGTTCGCGCACCCTCCGATCGGCGCGCCCCTTCCGGCGTGGTCACTCACCGCGGACCAGGCGATCCTCACGGCGCTGGGCAACGACGTCGGGTTCGAGCTCGTGTTCGCCCGGCAGCTGATGGCGCGCGGCGACGGGAAGGACATCGCGATCGCCATGTCCACCAGCGGCAGTTCGAAGGACCTCACCGCCGCCTTCCGCGAGGCCCGCAAGCGGGGGATGTACACCGTCGGGTTCGCCGGGTACGACGGCGGCGAGTTCGCCGCCTCCCCGGACGTCGACGTGTGCTTCGTCGTGCGCAGCCAGAGCGTGCACCGGATCCAGGAAGCACAGGCCCTGTTGGGCTACCAGTTGTGGGAGGGAGTGCAACCGTGACCACCGAGTATCTGAGTTCAGGCCCGAGCTTCGCCGAGGGCGAGGTGATCGAGCGCATCGAGGCGTTCCGGCGGCGGCGTCCGCGGCTCAAGGACGAGATCGTGACGCTGGCCCACGGCGCGGGCGGCAAGTCGTCCGCGGCGCTCGTCGACGCCGTCTTCGTCGAGGCGTTCCACAACGACCTCGGCGACGGCGCCGTCCTCACCACACCGACCGGCGAGCGCCTCGCGTTCTCCACCGACTCGTTCGTGGTGCAGCCGCTGCGCTTCCCCGGCGGCTCGATCGGCCACCTCGCCGTGCACGGCACCGTCAACGACCTCGCCATGGCCGGCGCCGTGCCGCGGTGGCTGTCGGCGGCGTTCGTGCTGGAAGAGGGGTTCCCGATCGCGGAGCTCAAGGAAATAGTCGCCGACATGGCCGCGGCCGCCGCAGCGGTCGGAGTGCAGATCGTCACCGGCGACACCAAGGTCGTGCCCCGGGGCGCGGCCGACGGGCTGTTCGTCACCACCGCCGGCGTCGGCGTGATCCCCGCGGGGCGTACGTTCCCGGCCGTCCGCCCGGGCGACCGGATCCTGCTCTCGGGCACCATGGGCGACCACGGCATGGCCGTCATGCTCGCCCGCGGCGACCTCGCCATCGAGGCCGACATCGCCTCCGACACCGCCGCCGTCAGCGGCATGGTCGAGGCGCTGCTGGCCGCGGCACCGGCCACGCGCTGGATGCGCGACCCGACCCGCGGCGGTGTCGGCACGGTCTGCAACGAGCTCGCCCAGGAGACGGGGCTCGGCGTGGTGCTCGACGAGCAGCACCTGCCGGTGAAGCCCATGGTCAACGGAGCCTGCGAGATGCTCGGCATCGACCCGCTCTACGTGGCGAACGAGGGCAAGTTCCTCGCCGTCGTCGCGCCGGAGGAGGCCGCGGCCGCGCTCGCCGCACTGAACGCACACCCGCTGGGCGCCGATGCGGTCGAGATCGGCGAGATCACCGAGCAGCCGGCGTCCACCGTCGTGCTGCGCACCGCCTTCGGCGGCACCCGGATCGTCGACATGCTCGTCGGCGACCCGCTGCCGCGGATCTGTTAGGGGAGGTCACACCATGTGTCTGGGGATTCCGGGGCGCATCGTCGAGGTCACCGACGCCGCCAACTGCCTCGCGAAGGTCGATGTCAGCGGCGTGCAGCGCACCATCAGCGTGCGGCTCCTCGCCGACGACATGCCCGAGGCCGACGAGTGGGTGCTCGTCCACGTCGGGTTCGCGATGGCCAAGATCGACGAGAAGGAAGCACTGATGACGCTCGCCGCCGTGCAGCAGCTGGGCGACGCGTACACCGATGAGCTGGCCGCATTCATGGGGAGTCGAGCATGAAGTTCGTCGACGAGTTCCGCGACCCCGCCGCCGCCCGCAAGCTCCTGGGCTCGATCCAGGTGCTCGCCGAGCCGGACCGGCACTACAAGTTCATGGAGGTGTGCGGCGGGCACACCCACACCATCTACCGGCACGGCATCGAGCACCTGCTGCCGTCCAATGTGGAGCTGGTGCACGGGCCCGGCTGCCCGGTGTGCGTGATCCCGATGGGCCGCGTCGACGACGCCATGTGGCTCGCCGAGCAGCCGGACGTGATCTTCACGTGCTTCGGCGACATGATGCGCGTGCCCGGGTCCCGGGGAAGCCTGCTCGACGCCAAGGCCCGCGGCGCCGACGTCCGCTTCGTCTACTCGCCGCTCGACGCGCTCAAGCTGGCCGTGGACAATCCCACGAAGCAGGTGGTGTTCTTCGCGCTCGGCTTCGAGACTACTGCGCCCTCGACGGCCGTGACTCTCGTGCGCGCCCGCGAGCTGGGACTGAAGAACTTCTCGGTGTTCTGCAACCACGTCACGATCGTGCCGCCGCTCAAGGCCATCCTGGACTCGCCCGACCTGCGGCTCGACGGGTTCCTCGGCCCGGGCCACGTCTCGACGGTGGTCGGCAACAAGCCCTACCGGTTCGTGCCGGAGCAGTACGGGCTGCCGATCGTGGTCGCCGGCTTCGAGCCGCTCGACATCCTCGCCTCGGTCGCGATGCTGCTCAAGCAGCTGCGCGAGGGTCGCTGCGAGGTGGAGAACCAGTACTCCCGCGTCGTACACGAGGACGGCAACCCGGCCGCCCTCGCGTTGATGGGGCAGGTGTTCGCTCTGCGCCCGCACTTCGAGTGGCGCGGGCTCGGGTTCATCTCGCAGAGTGCTCTCGCGCTCAACGCCGACTACGCCGAGTTCGACGCCGAGGTGCGCTACGCGATGCCCGGCGTGCGGGTCGCCGACCCCAAGGCGTGCCAGTGCGGTGAAGTGCTCAAGGGCGTGCTGAAGCCGTGGGAGTGCAAGGTGTTCGGCACCGCCTGCACGCCCGAGACCCCGATCGGGACCTGCATGGTCTCGCCCGAGGGCGCCTGCGCCGCGTACTACAACTTCGGGCGGATGCACCGGGAGGCGGCCCAGATGATCGGGACAGAGCTTGTATCGCGGGGTTGAGCTCTTCGCCCGCTACGCCCACGCGCCCAACGCGCTGGGGTTCTGCGGGCCGTCGTCGGGGGTCGCGGGGTCCGAGGACGAGGTGCGTGCCGCGGCTCGGCGGTTCTCGGGTGTGTGGCCCTACCTGCAGGTGCTCGCGCGACTGACCGGCACCGGGGACCCCCTGGACCACCGGCTCGTCGAGGCCTACTGGCTGGGCCGTGACCTGGGCGTCGACCGCGCCCGGTTCGGGAAGGAGCTCCTGGAGGTGATCGGTCCGCAGGCCGGCCACTACTGGACGCACCTGACGCCGGAGCTTCTCGCGACGGGCGCGCCCGACCACGGGTTCCACGTGTTCGGCGTCTACCCGTGGTCGCGGCTGCTCGGCGCCGGGCCCGAGCCGCTGCACGTGCTGGACAGCTGCCGGATCCGGTGGGGGGTGGTCGTGGGTCGCGACAAGGACGGGGTCGAGGTGTCGACGAGCCACCTGACCTGGGACGACGCGGGGCTGGGTCTGGGAGAGCCGGCCGTGGAGCGCATCCCCGCCGCCAACGTGCAGATCGACGTGGAGGTGGGCGACCAGGTGGCCCTGCACTGGGAGTGGCTCTGCGACCACCTCACCGGGCTCCAGTGCGAGGCACTGGAGCAGAGCACGAGACGCGAGTTGGCGGCGACCACCGCCCGCCTCGGAGCTGGTGTGCGATGACGGTGGGAGCCGCTGACGAGCGACCACGTCGCTCTGAGCGTCATCGCACGCGCGACCGGGTGACCCCATGAGGCCGCGGATCGCGCAGGACGAGGGGCAGATCGGGTTCCACTGGGTCACGCCCGCCGGGCGCCCCATCTCCCTCCCGGACCTGGTTCTCACCGACGACGAACCGGACCGGCTCGTCTCCACCCATCTCGAGGCCCTCGACGACGCACTCATCATCGCCGCCGAGCGGTTCGGCGACGTGCTGGGCGGCGGGCGGCGGCCCACCAGCACCGAGCGCGAGGATCTCCGCGAGCTGCACCGCGTGCTCGACCGGCTCGTCCACGAGTACGCGATGGCGCTGGAGCGCACCGGGCTCGCCGCGGAGGTCCGGTCTGGGCTGATCGTCGGTACCGCGTTCCTGTTCAGCATCCGCGCCCGCCAGCCCCTGGACCTGCTGGGCCCTGCCCCTTTCGACGGTGAGCTCGACGACCCGTCACTCGGCGTCGTCGGCGGGTTCGGCGAGATGACGCAGGTCGATACGGACAAGCCGTGGAAGGGCGGGCGCTGGATCGTGCGCACCGAGGCCGGGCCGCGCTACCCGCTGACCCTGGCCATGATCCTGTTCGACAGCTCCGGCACGAACAAGGACGCGTCATTGCAGGAGCACCGCGAGGCGATCCGGTCGGTGATCACCTCGGCCAAGGCCGCCGACGCCGACCCGATGGCCGTGGCCTGTGCCCTGGACTGGCTGCTCTACGACTGGCTCATGGCCCACCGCGACGGCCCCGACAGCGCAGCGATCGAGATCCCGAAGGGCCGGGAAGCCGACGCCGTGCTCATCGTCGACGCCGCCTCGGCCGCGGTCACAGCGCGCGCGACCTTCGACCCGGGGCTGCTGACGGTGCCTTAGTCGTGGGCCGCTCCCGGTGGGCGCCAGGAAGCCGAGCAGGGCCGGGGCGAGTGCGCCGGTGGTGGCCTCGTGGGCGATGGTGGTGCCGTCGGCGGAGCGTGTTGTGGGCATGCGGTACGGACCAGACGTGGCGGGAAGACCCATCGGTAGGCACCATCGAGGGTGTGGGGCTCGTCTGTGCCGCACGGAGGAGGCGGACATGCCCGAGGATCCCAACCCGTTCGGCTCGCTGGAGTCGCTGTTCGGCAAGCTGCTGGGGGGTCTGGACGGCCTGGAAGGCTTCGGCGATCTCGGCCAGAGCCAGACGAGGAGGACGGGAACCGGGCGGCTCGACCGCTTCGGCCGCGATCTCACCGCCGCCGCCCGCGCCGGGGAGCTCGACCCGGTGATCGGCCGCGCCGACGAGATCGACCAGGTGCTGGAGGTGCTCGCCCGGCGCACCAAGAACAACCCGGTGCTCGTGGGCGACCCCGGCGTCGGCAAGACCGCCATCGTCGAGGGCATCGCCCAGCGCGTCGTCGACGGCGACGTGCCCGCCGTGCTGCGCGACGTCCGGATCGTGGCGTTGGACCTGGCCGGGATGGTGGCCGGCACCAAGTACCGCGGCGAGTTCGAGGAGCGGCTCACCGCCGTCATCGACGAGGTGGTGGCGGCCGGGCGTCAGGTGGTGGTGTTCGTCGACGAGCTGCACACCGTGATCGGTGCGGGCTCGGCCGAGGGCAGCCCGATGGACGCCGCCACCATCCTCAAGCCGATGCTGGCCCGCGGCGAGCTGCGCCTGATCGGCGCCACCACCGTGGGCGACTACCGCAAACACATCGAGAAGGACCCCGCGCTGGAGCGCCGGTTCGAGCCGGTCACGGTGCCCGAGCCCAGCGTCGAGGAGACGGTCGCCATCCTGCGCGGGCTCCGGAAGAAGTACGAGGACCACCACGGCGTCCGCATCTCCGACGCCGCGCTGACCGCCGCGGCTCACCTCTCCGACCGCTACGTCCGCGACCGGTTCCTGCCCGACAAGGCCATCGACCTCGTCGATCGCGCGTCGGCCCGCGCCGGGATGAGCGCCCCCGCGGCGGACGTCGAGGCGCTGCTGCGGGCCCGCGAGGTCGCTGTGGACGCGGAGGACTTCGAGCGAGCCATGGAGATCACGCGGGAGATCGACAGGCTGGCCGCGGTCAGCCTGTCGAAGGGTTCCGCCGAGATCACCGCCGACGACGTGGCGCAGGTGGTGGCGCGGCGTACCGGCATCCCCGTCGCGTCGCTGGGCACCGCCGACCGCGACCGGCTGCTGAACCTGGAGGAGCAGCTGCACCGGCGCATCGTCGGGCAGGACGCGGCCGTCGAGGCCGTCGCCGACGCCGTCCGCTCAGGCCGGGCCGGGCTCGGCCATCCCGGCCGCCCGGTCGGGTCGTTCCTGTTCCTGGGCCCGACGGGCGTGGGCAAGACCGAGCTCGCCCGCGCGCTGGCCGAGGCGTTGTTCGGCTCGCCGGACCGGCTCGTCCGCCTGGACATGAGCGAGTACGCCGACCGTTCCGCCGTCACCCGGCTCATCGGCGCCCCGCCCGGGCACGTCGGCTACGACGAGGCCGGCCAGCTCACCGAGGCCGTGCGCCGCGACCCCTACACCGTGCTGCTGCTCGACGAGATCGAGAAGGCCCACGCCGAGGTCATCGCCACGCTGCTGCAGGTGCTCGACGCCGGACGCCTCACCGACGCCCGCGGCCGCGTGGTGGACTTCCGGCACGCCATCGTGATCATGACGAGCAACCTGGGTTCCGAGGAGATCCTCGCCGGCGCGGACCCGGAGGTCGTGCAGTTCGCGGTGCGCCGGCACTTCCGGCCCGAGTTCCTCAACCGCGTCGACGACGTCGTGCCGTTCACCGCCCTCGGCCCCGCCGAGCTGCGCCGGATCACCGCCCTGCTGCTCGACGAGACGCGCGACCGGCTCCGCGCCCAGGGCGTCGACCTGCTCGTGGACGACGACGCGACAGACGTGCTGGCGCGCCTCGGCCACCGCCCCGAGCTGGGGGCGCGCCCACTGCGCCGCACCATCGCGCGCGAGGTGGAGCGGCGGCTCTCGCGGATGCTGCTCGGCGGTGAGGTGCGGGCCGGGCAGGCCGTGCGGGTGGTCGTCGACGGTGCGGGAGTGGGGCTGCGCGTCGAGGGCTGAGCTCCGGAGGGCAGGGTGACGCCCGTGGAACACCTGCCAGAACTCGTCACCGCCGAGCTCTCCGCCGCCGTCGCGCTGCGCCACCGGCTGCACGCCGACCCCCGCCTCTCCGGCTTCGAGGACGACACCGCCGACGCGATCTGCGCCGCCATCGGCCTGCCGGGCACCCGCGTGGCGGGCACGGGGCGGGTGCTGAGGATCGGCCCGGCCACCGGGCCCGCCGTGGTGCTGCGGGCCGAGCTCGACGGCCTGCCGCTGCGCGAGCAGAGCGGGGTGCCGTGGGCGTCCACGTCCGGGGTCATGCACGCCTGCGGCCACGACGTGCACTGCGCGGCCGTGGTCGCCGTCGCACGGGCGGCCCGGCGGGTCGAACTGCCCGTCGGCGTGGTCGTGTTGTTGCAGCCACGCGAGGAGCTGGCCCCGGTCGGTGCGCCGGACGTGCTGGCCGACCCCGGCTTCACCGCCCACGACGTCCGCGCGGTGATCGGCGCCCACGTCCAACCGGTGCTGCACCGCGGGGCGGTGGGCACCAGCGAGGGCGCGGTGAACTCCTCGGCCGACGAGCTGGACATCCTCGTCACCGGGCCGGGCGGGCACGGCGCCTACCCGCACCGGACGGCCGACCCGGTGCTGGCGCTGGCCCAGGTCGTGGTGGCGCTGCACCACCTGGTCTCGCGACGCGTCGACCCGCTGGAGTCGGCGGTGCTGACCGTGGGGGAGATGCACGCCGGCACCGCGCCCAACATCATCCCGATGGAGGCCGGCGCCCGGGCCACGATGCGGGCCATGTCCGCGGCCGACCGGACGATGCTGCAGGAGGCCGCGCGCACCGTCGTGAGCCACACCGCCGCGGCCTACGGCTGCGTCGGC
This sequence comes from Mycobacteriales bacterium, assembly GCA_038231335.1. GTDB lineage: Bacteria > Actinomycetota > Actinomycetes > Mycobacteriales > Pseudonocardiaceae > Pseudonocardia. Next base: position 53,424 of record JBBRLM010000027.1, on the reverse strand, counting down.
ACGCTCACGGTGGTGGACGGCGAGCCCGCGCTGGTCAACGACCCGGCGCTGACCCGGGCGGCCGCGGCCCACCTGCCCGGGCTGGCCCTGACGCCGGCGCCGTTCCGGTCCTGCGGGGCCGACGACTTCGCGCACTACTCCGCCGCCGTGCCATCGGTGATGCTCTTCGTCGGCACCGACGACGGCACGCCCGGCGCCCCCGGCCTGCACCACCCGATGTTCGTGCCGCCCGACGAGGTGGTCGGGGACTCGGCGCGCACGTACCTCGCGGGGTTGCTCGGCGCGTTCGACCTGCTTGCTCAGCCCTCGCCGCCGCCCGGACCGTAGGGCTGCGTGACGTACTGCTTGTCGGCCCATGCGGCGCGGGCCCCGGAATCGCCGATCCGGTACACCTGCACGGCCGAGACCACGGCCAGCGCGACCGTCAGTGCAGCGAGCACGCCCGCCACGATCCGCACCGGTCCGGCCAGCGCGACCGGAGCCGTCATCGTGCCCGGGCCCTCGCGGCGCGCCAGCACCCCGGCCCGCTGGTGGAGCACCATGAACGCCACGAGGACGACGAGCATCCCCGCCACGAACACGAGCAGCTCGTCACCGAGACGGGTGTGGGCCTGCAGTAGCGCGGTGCGGGGGAGCTGGCGTTCCAGCCCCTCACCGCTGGAGGTCGCGATCGGGATGCTGACGGTGGCCACCGCGGCCACCGCGACGACGAGCCAGCCGTAGCGGCGCCGCGCCGCGGGCCACAGCGCCACGACGATCGCGCCCAGCACGGCCAGGGGGACCAGCACCACGACGGCGTGCACCACGAGTACGTGCACGGGCAGGTTGCTGATGAAGGTCGGCATGACCGTCAGCGTCGCGGCTCAATCTGGGAGGTTTCTTGGAGCCGGGGCAGCCGGACCCGCAGTACCGCCCCTGTGCCGCCCGTCGCGTTGCACGCGGCGACGGAGCCGCCGTGCCGGTCCGCGATCTCGCTGACCAGGGCCAATCCGAGCCCGTAGCGGCGCGCGCCGACTCCGCCGGACTCGCCTGTGGAGGCGAAACGGTCGAACAGCCGGGGCAGCATCGCCGCGTCGATACCGGGGCCGTCGTCGGTGACCTCCACCACAACCGAATCACCCGATGTGGTGACCTCGACCAGGACCCGCGACACCGCGTGCCGGATGGCGTTGTCCGCCAGCGCGGTGACCGCGCGGCGCAGGCCGGCGGGAGAGCCCCGCACGATCGCGGGGTCGGCCGGGCACCGGGCGGAGATCGTCATGCCCGCGGTGCCGGCCGCCGGGGCGACGGCGGCGACGACCTCCTCGGCGACGGAGGACACGTCCACCGCCTCGCCGGGCCCGGCCGCGCGTGGGTCCGCCGCGAGGAGCAGGTCGTCGAGGATGCCGGCGAGGCGTTCCGCATCGAGCACCACCCCGTCGACGTCGGCGGCCACCGCGGCCGCGTCCAACGTCCCCGAACCTGCGCGGACGCGGCGGCGCAGCATCTGCGCGCGCGTGCTGAGCAGGGTCAGCGGGGTGCGCAGCTCGTGGCTCGCGTCGGCGACGAAGCGGCGCTGCAGCGTCAGCGCCGCCACCATCGGGCGCACGGCGCTGCGGGCCAGGAGGCTTCCCGCCACCGCAGCCAGCAGCAGCCCGGCCACCCCCACCACGGCCAGCGCCTGGAGCAGCTCGGCCAGCTGGCGGTGCTCCGGCGTCAGATCAAGGGCGGCCTGCACCACCACGGTGCCGTTGTCCGGTGTGGTGCGCACCTCGGTGCGGACGAGCACCTCGTGGCTGCCGACCGTGGCCGGGACGGTCTCGGCGGTGCCACTCGCCCGGACCCGGTCCAGGGCAGCGACCAGCGGCAGACCGGCAGGCCGGCCGTTGGTCGCGACGGTGCCGTCGGCGCTCCTGATCGCCAGCCACATCCCCGCGGGCGGGTCCTGGACGTCGTCGGTGCGGGCGGTGGTGACGGCCAGCGCGTTGTCGTCACTCGTGTTGCGGAAGTGCAGGAACACCACCAGCGCGACGGCGGCGATGAGCGCCACGACCACGGCGGTGACGACCGTGGCCTGCGCGCCGAGGCGGAGCGCCGCCCGGCGCACGAGCGCGGCGTCGGCGCTGGGTGGCGTGGTCACCGAGGTGCCCCTCACAGTGAACCCAGTTGGTACCCGCGGCCGCGCACGGTGGCGACGATGCCCTTGCCCAGCTTGCGGCGCAGGTAGTGGACGTAGGTGTCCACCACGATCTCGCTGCCCGCGTCGGGGAAGACGATCGCGAGCAGGTCCTGGCGGCCGTGGACCTGGGTGGGGCGCCCGGCCAGCGTGGCCAGCAGGTCGCACTCGCGGTCCGACAGCCGCACGTCCCCGCGGTCGTCGGCGGTGACGACGAGGCGGGTGTCGAGGTCGAGCCGGCCGGCCCCGAGCGGCAGCGAGCGGGCGGTGTCGAGGTGCCGCCGCCGCAACGCCCGCAGCCGGGCGAGCAGCTCGTCGACGTCGAAGGGCTTGCCGAGGTAGTCCTCGGCGCCCGCGTCGAGTCCCTCCACCCGGTCCGACGGGTTGGCCAGCGCCGAGAGCATCAGGACCGGCGTGGTGATGCCGCGTCCGCGGAGCCGGCCCAGCAGATCGACGCCGTCGATCGCGGGCAGGCGCCGGTCGAGCAGGAGCACGTCGTACGCGCGGGTGAGGCCCAGGTGCAGGCCCCGGTGGCCGTCGGGCGCGGACTCGACCCGGTAGCCGTCGTCGGTGAGCAGCGCCACGAGCATCGCCTGCAGCTCGGGGTCGTCCTCCACGACGAGCACGCGCGGAGAACCGACGTCGGTGGTGGTCACGGCGCCATCATGCCCGCGAGCGGGGCTGCTCTGAGGAATCCCCAAGATCCGGCGCCGACACTCGGGGCCACCCGACGACGAGAGAGAGGACCCCGATGAACCGGCCCGAGCACCACCACCTCCGCAGGCGGGCCGAGGGGCGTCGCCGCGTCGGTGCCGCCACGGGGTGGACCGCCGCCGTCGGCGGAGGGCTCGCTGCCGTGTTCGGGGTGCTCCTCGCCCAGACGGCACCCGCGGCGTCCGCCGCCGTCGCACCTGCCGCATCCGCACCGGCGGAGCCCGACCTCGTGGCCCCGGTCCCGGTCCCGTCCGTGGTGCCCCCGCCGTTGGCGACCACGGCACCGCACCGCACCCACACCTCCACGATCCCGCTGCAGCCGCCCGCTGCCGCGCCCCAACTCTCGTCCGGCGGCCGCTCGCACGGTGTGTCGGGGGCGTCGTGACCGAGGTGCGGGACCGTCCGAGGTGTGACCGCCCGGCCCGTGACCGTGTCGAGCTGCACGTCTGGGGCACCACCGCCGTCCTGATCGTCACCGACCCCGCGGCCCTGCCCGCGGCCGAGCGGGTGCTGCTGCGCCAGCTCGCCGCCGTCGACGCCGCGTGCAGCCGGTTCCGGACGGACTCCGAGATCTCCCGCCTGCACGATCTGGCGGGTTCGCCGGTGCGGGTGGGCCCGGTGCTGGCGGAGGCGTTGACGGTGTCGCTGCGCGCCGCGCAGCTCACCAACGGGGTGGTCGACCCGACCGTCGGGAACGCGGTGGAGGCCCTGGGCTACGCCATGGACTTCGCCTCGCTGGCCCCCGACGGGCCGGCGCCGGTCGATCCGCCGCGGCCGGCTCCCGGCTGGTGGCGGGTCGGATGGGATCCGACGACCGGTGAGGTCCTGCTTCCCCGTGGGGTCCGGCTCGACCTCGGCGCCACCGCGAAGGCGCTGGCCGCGGACCGCATCGCGCAGCAGGCCGCCGCCGACGGGGGCTGCGGGGTGCTGGTCAACCTCGGCGGCGACGTCCGCGTGGCCGGCCCCGCACCCGAGGGCGGCTGGCGGCTCGGCGTCGGCGACGACCACACCGCCGAGGAGACCGACGTCGTCGTCACGATCGACGCGGGCGGGCTCGCCACATCGGGCACCGCGCGCCGCCGCTGGCGCCGTGGCGGCCGCGAGCTGCACCACATCGTCGACCCCCGCACCGGCGACGTGCCCGACAGCCCGTGGCGGACGGCCACCGTGGCCGCCGCGTCGTGCGTCGACGCCAACACCGCCAGCACGGCCGCGATCGTGATGGGCGAGCACGCGCCGGTGTGGCTGGAGCAGTGCGGGCTGCCCGCGCGCCTCGTCGACCTCCACGACCGGGTCCTCACGACGCCCGGCTGGCCGGGGGAGGGGACCTGACGTTGGGGCAGTCGCTCTGGTTCGCGAGCCGCGCCACCGGACTGGTGTCGCTGCTGCTCCTGACCGCCACCGTGGTGCTGGGCGCGTCGCACTCCGGCCGGGTGGCCACCGCGCGCTGGCCCCGCTTCGCCCTGCACGCCGTGCACCGCAACCTCTCGCTGCTGGCGGTGGCCTTCCTCGCGGTGCACGTGGCCACCGCGATCGTCGACCCCTACGCCGGCATCGCCTGGCTCGACGTGGTCCTGCCGTTCGCGTCGGTCTACCACCCGTTCTGGCTGGGGCTCGGCGCCGTCGCGCTCGACCTGCTCGTCGCGGTGATCGTCACCAGCCTGCTGCGCACCCGCCTCCCGCTGCGGCTGTGGCGGGCCGTGCACCTGGCGAGCTACGCGCTGTGGCCCGTCGCGTTGGCCCACGGCTGGGGGATCGGCGGCAGTGACAGCTCTCTGACCTGGGTGCTCGCGCTGGAGGGGCTCTGCGTGGCCGCCGTGGTCGTCGCCGTCGCGCTGCGGGTGCGGGCGACCCACCCCGACACGGAGGCCCGCCGGTGACCGCGCTCGACGCCACCCGCCTCCCGCCCACCGACCACCCCCGGCTGCTGGCCGGGTGGGCCGAGACGGGCGCGATCACCCGGCACGCCGGCCACCGGCGCCGCTACGGCCCGATCCCGCGCCTGGAGGGCCCGCGCCTCATCGAGCTCGTGTCCCGCTCCGGGCTGCGGGGCCGCGGCGGTGCGGGATTCCCGACCGCGCGCAAGCTCCAGGCCGTCGCCGACGGTCGGGGGCGGCGCATCGTGGTCGCGAACGGTTGCGAGGGCGACCCGGCGAGCGCCAAGGACGGCGTGCTGCTGGAACTGGCCCCGCACCTCGTGTTCGACGGCATCCAGCTCGCGGCGCGCGCGGTCGGTGCGGGTGAGACGATCCTCGCCGTCCACGCGGGCAGCCGGCTGCTGCGGACGCTGGCCGCGGCGCTGCGCGACCGCGGTGCCGACGAGATCCCCGTCGAGCTGGCGGAGGTCCCCCGGCGCTATGTCGCCAGCGAGGAGTCGGCGCTGGTCCACCACCTGAACACGGGTGACGCCCGGCCGACGGTGACGCCACCGCGCCCGGCGCAGCGCGGCGTCCGCGGGCGTCCGACGCTCGTGGACAACGTCGAGACCCTGGCCCACCTGGCGCTGATCGCCCGCCACGGCGACGCCTGGTTCCGGCAGGCCGGCACCCGCGACTCACCGGGCACCACGCTCGTCACGGTCGGGGGCGCGGTGGCCCTGCCCGGGGTCTACGAGATCGACCTCGGGATGCCGCTGGCCGGGGTGCTCGCGCTCGCGGGCGGCCCGGTCGCAACGCTCCAGGCCGTGCAGGTCGGCGGCCTGGGCGGGAGCTGGCTGCCGCTGCCCTACGCCGCTGGGATGCCGTTCACCCACGAGGACGCCCGCGCCCTGGGCGCCGGGCTGGGTGTGGCGGCCCTGGTCGCGCTGCCCGAGCGGGCGTGCGGGATCACCGAGACCGCACGGGTCCTGCGCTACCTCGCCGACGAGTCGGCGGGCCAGTGCGGGCCGTGCATGTTCGGCCTGCCCGCGGTGGCCGACGACATGGCGCTGCTCGCCGACGGCGCCAACCGCTCGGGCGCCGTGGTGCGCCGGCTGCACGAGCGGCTGGGCGTCCTCCCCGGTCGTGGCGCGTGCGCCCACCCCGACGGGGCCGCGCGGCTGGCGGCCTCCGCCCTGCGCACTTTCGCCGCCGACGTGGCCCGGCACGCCCGCGGCGGCTCCTGCACGGGGACGGGAGGTGCGCCGTGGCTGCCGACCGGCTGAAGGTCGACGCGATCATGTGCCGCGCCCACGGCATCTGCGCGGAGCTGCTGCCGGAGATGGTGCGGCTCGACGAGTGGGGCTACCCCATCGTCGACGACGGGCCGGTGCCGCGCGCGTTGCGATCCGACGCGCGGGCGGCCGTGATGGCGTGCCCGACCCTCGCTCTGAGGCTGCATCGCATCTGAGTCAGAGCTATTGTCCTCCCTGTGGGGACCGCCGACGAGCTCATGCAGCTGGTCGCCGGCGTGCGCCGGGTGGTCCGGAGGCGGCTGCGTGCCGATCTGCCGGGTCCGCGGCTGCGGGGCGCCCAGGTGGAGCTGCTGCAGATCGTCGAGGCCACCCCGAAGATCGGCGTCGCGGCCGCGGCCCGCGAGCTGCACCTCGCGGGCAACACGGTGTCCACGCTGGTCAACCAGCTCGTCGACGCCGGGATGCTGCGCCGCGAGAGCGACCCCGACGACCGGCGCGCGGCGTGCCTGATGCTCACCGACACGACCGGGGCGCGGCTGGCGCGGTGGCGCGAGGCCCGCGGCCGGCTCGTCGGCGACGCGTTGGCGCGGCTGCCGGCGCACGACGTCGAGGCGCTCGGGGCGGCGCTGCCCGCACTGCGGAACCTGATCGACGAGCTGGAGGTGGAGGAATGACTCCTGCTGTGCGCTGCACCGGGGTCCGGCAGGTCTTCGGCGAGACCGTGGCCGTCGACGGCATCGACCTCGAGGTCGTGCCGGGGGAGGTGTTCGGCCTGCTCGGGCCGAACGGCGCCGGCAAGACCACCACGATCCGCATGATCACCACGCTGCTGCCGGCCCCGCCGGGCGCCATCGAGGTGCTCGGCCTCGACGTGGCGACCCGGCGCACGGCCGTCCGCCGGATGCTGGGTTACGTGCCCCAGCAGCTCTCGGCCGACGGCACGTTGACCGGCCGGGAGAACGTCGCGCTGTTCGCCCGGCTCTTCGACGTGCCGCGCAAGCTCCGGTCGGCCCAGGTGGACGCCGTGCTCGACGTCGTCGATCTCGCCGACGTGGCCGACCGTTCGGTCAAGACCTACTCCGGCGGTATGGTCCGGCGCCTCGAACTGGCGCAGGCGCTGGTCAGCGCGCCGAGGGTGCTGATCCTCGACGAGCCGACGGTCGGGCTCGACCCGGTGGCCCGCGACGGGGTGTGGGACCGCATCGACGAGATCCGCGCCGCCACCGGCATGACGGTGCTGGTCACCACGCACGCGATGCAGGAGGCCGACGAGCACTGCGACCGCGTGGCGCTGATGCACCGGGGCCGGATCCAGGCGGTCGGCACGCCCGGGCAGCTCAAGAGCGCGATCGGCCCCGACGCCACCCTCGACGACGTGTTCCGCCACCACACGGGAAACACCCTGACCCAGGAGAAGGGAGGCATGCGCGATGTCCGTGCTGCCCGCCGCACCGCCGGTCGCCTCGGCTGAGAAGGAGCCCGGCCCGCTCCGGCTCACCCGCACGGCGCTCTCCCGCGTCGCCACCATGTGCCTCGTGGAGCTGCAGAAGCTGCGCCACGACCGCTCCGAGCTGGTCACCCGGGCCGTGCAGCCCGCACTGTGGTTGCTGGTGTTCGGCAACGTCTTCACGCGGCTGCACGCCATCCCCACCGGGAACGTGCCGTACCTCGACTACCTCGCGCCGGGCATCCTGGCGCAGTCGGCGCTGTTCATCGCGATCTTCTACGGCATCCAGATCATCTGGGAACGCGACGCCGGGGTGCTCGCGAAACTTCTCGTCACCCCGACCCCACGGGCCGCGCTGGTGGCGGCGAAGGCGTTCGCGGCCGGCATCCGGGCCGTCGCGCAGGCGGTGGTGGTGCTCATCCTCGCGATCGTGCTGGGGGTGAGCCTGAGCGCCAACCCGCTGCACTGGCTCGGTGTCATCGTGGCGCTGATGCTCGGGTCGGCGTTCTTCTGCTGCCTGTCGATCACGATCGCCGGCATCGTGCTGTCGCGCGACCGGCTGATGGGCATCGGCCAGGCCATCACGATGCCGCTGTTCTTCGCCAGCAACGCGCTCTACCCGGTGGAGCTGATGCCGGGCTGGCTCCAGGTGATCAACCACGTCAACCCGCTGAGCTACGAGGTGGAGGCCCTGCGCGGCCTGATGATCGGTACCCCGGCCCGGTTGCTGCTCGACTTCGGCGTCCTCGTCGCGGCGGCTGCGGTGATGATCACGGTGGCGTCGGCGCTTTTGCCCAGATTGGTGCGTGGCTGAGCCGGATCTTGACGTTTCCCTGACGCGGAGCGGCGCCGGGAGGCGGATCCGCCGGTGACACTGGCGGCCGTGTTCGATGCTGTGAAGCGGCTGGTGGTGGGCCGGCCGTTGCGGAGCGCCAACCTCGGCGACACCCTGCTCTCCAAGCGCATCGCGCTGCCCGTGTTCTGCTCCGACCCGATCTCCTCGGTGGCCTATGCCACCGAGCAGATCGTGCTGGTGCTCGCCGCGGGTGGCCTGGTGGCGCTACGGACGACGCCGTGGGTGGCGCTCGTCGTCGTACTGCTCCTGGTCACCGTCGTCGCGTCGTACCGGCAGACGTGTTTCGCCTACCCCAGCGGCGGCGGCGCGTACGTCGTGAGCCGGGAGAACCTGGGGGAGTCCGCGTCGCTGGCCGCTGCGGCCGCGCTGCTCGTCGACTACGTCATGACGGTGGCCGTGTCGGTGACCTCCGGGGTGGTCGCGGTGACGTCGGCGATCCCGGCGCTGTCGCCGCACGCGGTGGCGCTCGGCGTCGGCCTGGTCGTCGTGATCATGCTGGCGAACCTGCGCGGCACCCGCGAGTCCGGCCGGGTCTTCGCGGTACCGACCTACGCCTTCGTCGGGCTCACGGCGCTGATGTTCGTCTGGGCCGGGGTCAAGGCGCTGTCCGGTGGCCTCCCCCAGGCCTCCACCGCCGCCACGGCGCTGCCGTCGTCGAGCGGGGTGGCCGGGCTCGCGCTGGCGGTCCTGGTGGTCCGGGCCTTCGCCTCCGGGTGCACGGCGCTGACCGGTGTGGAAGCGATCTCCAACGGGGTGCCGTCGTTCCGGAAGCCGAAGGCGCGCAACGCCGCGGCGACGCTGACGATCATGGGTCTCATCGCCGTCGTGCTCTTCGGGGGCATCACGGTGCTCGCCGTGGTGCTGAACGCCCGGGCGCTGCCCGACGGCGACCCGTCGGTGATCTCGCAGATCGCGGCGTCGGTGTTCGGCGGCGGCTCGCCGATCTTCTACCTGTTCCAGGCGGCCACGGCGGCGATCCTGGTGCTGGCGGCCAACACCGCGTTCAACGGCTTCCCGGTGCTCGCGTCGATCCTGGCCCGCGACCGCTACCTGCCCCGTCAGCTGCACAACCGGGGCGACCGGCTGGTGTTCTCCAACGGCGTCGTGCTGCTGGCCGCGGCCGCGGTCGCCCTGATCATCGGTTTCGACGCGAACATCGACCGGCTCATCCAGCTCTACATCGTCGGGGTGTTCACGAGCTTCACGCTCTCGCAGCTGGGGATGGTGCGGCACTGGCAGCGCGCCCTGCGTGCGGTCGACGCCGCGCGGAGCCGGATCCGGCGCTCGCAGGCCATCAACGCGGTCGGGGCGGTCTTCACGGCGGTCGTCCTCGTGGTCGTGTTCGCCACCAAGGTCACGCACGGCGCCTGGATCGCGGTGCTGGCCATGATCGTGCTGTTCGCGGCCATGCGCGGGGTCAACCGCTACTACGAGCGGGTGAGCGCCGAGGTAACGCCCGACGACGAGCCGACCGTGTTGCCCAGCCGGATCCACGCCGTCGTGCTGGTCTCCCGGCTGCACAAGCCCGCGCTGCGGGCGCTCGCGCTCGCCCGCGCCACCCGGCCCGACCGGCTGTCGGCCGTGACGCTCGACGTCGACGACGACGACACCCGCCACCTGCGCCAGGACTGGGAGCGCCGCGCCATCCCGGTGCCGCTGACGGTGCTGGAGGCGCCCTACCGCGACCTCATCCGGCCGCTGGCCAACTACGTCAGGCAGCTCCGCCAGGCCGACCCGCAGACCGTGCTGATGGTGTTCATCCCGGAGTACGTGGTGACCCGCTGGTGGCAGCAGCTGCTCCACAACCAGAGCGCCCTGCGGTTCAAGGCGCGGCTGCTGTTCACCCCCGGCGTGGTGGTGGTCGACGTGCCCTACCAGCTGGGAGTGGGCGACCAGGGCTGGTTGGGCAAGCGGGCCGCCCTGACATCTGTCACGCGCGGGTCGTGACGCGCGGGGGATGCGTGCGCAGCGCGACGACGGCAGGGTGGACGGCATGACGAAGCCGACTCCCGCCCATCCGTCCGAGCTGCGGCGGGTGATCACGTTGCTGCTGATCAACCTGGGCCTCACCGCACTGTTGGCGATCCTGTCCGTGATCTTCCGGACCAGCCTGGTCGACTACCAGATCCAGCGGATGGGCCTGCCGGACACGGAGTCGGTCCGGTCCGGGCTGAACGTCGGTATCTGGTCGCGGGTGGGCGTCGTCGCGATCGTCGGCGTGGTCTACGCGTTCCTGATCCCGCGGCTGCGGCTGGGCCGGAGGCGCGCCTACGTCCGGGTGCTGGTGCTGTCGGTGGTCAGCCTGGCCGGCATCGCCTACTCGCTGGCCACGGCCCAGTACCCGGTGTGGATCGACGTCGAGCAGGTGGTGCAGGCGGTGGTGCTGCTGTCGATCCTGTGGGCCGTGACCCGGCCGGCCGTGCGCCGGCACTTCGCTACGTCAGGAGCTCGAGCAGCTGACGGTAGTCGGTGATCCGCTGGTCGGGCTCGCAGTCGAGGTGTTCCTTGGTGCCCTGCGGGGAGTCGTACATGACCGTGCGCATGCCGGCCTCCTGCGCCCCGAAGATGTCGCGGTGCATGTCGTTGCCGACGTAGACGGCGTCGGCGGCGGCCACGCCCAGGGTGTCGAGGGCGAGGTCGAACAGCCGGCGCTCGGGCTTGCGGTGGCCGTGGTCGCCGGAGACGACGATCGGGTCGAAGTAGTCGAGCAGCCCGACCTGGTGCAGCTCGGCGCGGGCCCAGGCGCTCTGGGCGTCGGTCACCACGGCCAGCGGGTAGCGGGTGCGCAGCTCGTCGAGGACGTCGCGGACGTAGGGGTAGAGCCGCAGCCGGCGCCGGGAGATGCCCCGGTACATCTCGGCCAGGAACAGCGGCAGCTCCGTGCGCTTGCCCTCGGGCAGGGAGCGGGTGAAGTCGGTGGCGTGCTCGTCGACGATCGCGCGCCAGACCGCGACGGCGTCGAACTCGGGGTGCTCCTCGGGGGAGCTGCGCCGCTGCTCCTTGAGCGTGCGGACGTAGAGCTCGCGCACGTCGCCCCGGCGCAGGTCGATGCCCTGGTAGGTCAGGACGTGGCCGATGGCCCGGAAGATCTCGTCCATACCGTCGTCGGTCTCGATCTCCACGAGCGTGCCGTTGACGTCGAAGACGATCGCCTGCACGTTCAGCACGCCCGCAGCAGCTCCTTCGCCTGGTCGACCAGTCTGCCGCAGTAGCGGTCGGAGATGTAGCCGTTGCGCGCGATCCGCAGCAGGTTGACGGCCATGTAGTAGGGCGCGCGCGAGGTGATCGACCGGAACGCCGCGTCGCGGTCGGGGAAGTGGCAGCTGTACTCCCAGAGGAAGTGGCCGATGAACTGCTCCGCGCGGTCCCGGTCCCCGGCCGCGAGGAACGCGTGCTGCAGCTCGCCGGCGATGCGCCCGACGTCGAACATGCGGTCGCCGCGCTTCATGCGCTCCAGGTCGATGGCGGCGACGTCCATGCCGCGGCCGAACAGGAAGTTGGCCGGCGTCGCGTCGCCGTGCAGCCAGACCTGCTGGTCCTGCCACATCCGCGGCCGCACCTGCCAGTGGTCCCGCAGCCACGACAGCTCGTCGACGTCCCAGTCGCCGATGCGGCCACGGGTGCGCAACCGGTCGACGACGGAGTCGAGGTAGTGGCAGTCGGAGTCGAAGTCGACGCAGGCCCCGTTGGCGGTGCGGTTGTGCTGGGTGGCGAGGTAGAAGGCCAGTGCGGTGAGCCGCCGGAACAGGTGCGCGGAGTCGTGCTGGTAGACCGCGCGGTTGATCGCCTCGCCGAGCAGCTCGCCGGGGTAGTACTCCAGGGCCAGTACGCAGTTGATGTCGCGGTCCATGCCGAGCGGCCGGATCACGTGGTGCGGCGAGCCGACGAGGTCGTAGCCGCGCAGCGTCCGCAGTCCCTCGTACTCGCGGTGGGCGGTGCCGGCGGCCTTGTCCCGGTCCCAGCCGAACCGGGGGCCGAAGAACTTGCAGATCACGCGGGTCCGGCTCGCGCGCTCCTCGTAGGCGTACACCTCGTTGCTGCCCGAGAGCCGGAACGCGCGGAAGGACGGGTCGGCCTCCCGGACACCCAGGCGGTCGGACATGGTGCGGCCGAGGAACCCGTGCAGGGGATCGGCACGGCCGACGTGTCCGACGTAGTGACCGATCACGGATGTGATCTAAGTGGATAGACCATGTTGGGGAGATGGCGGACCGGCTAACACCCGGTTAACCGGTCGGCCTTCACCCCTTCACTTCCGGTAGGCGGGCGCGCGTCGGGGGGACGGCCGGGGGTTGCGGCCCAGGAGCGGCAGGGTGCGCGGCGCCACCACCACCGACAGCACGACCACGCTCGTGGAGCGGCTCACCAGCGGCAGCCGGGCCAGCGCCAGCAGCGTTTGCTGCAGGTCCTCGTTGGACGACGCGGCGAGCCGGCACAGCACGTCCGACGATCCGGTGGTGGCGTAGGCCTCCAGAACCTCGGGCAGCGCCGAGAGCTGGTCGGTGAGGTCGTGCAGCTCGCCCTGGGCGATCTCCAGCGTGACGAACGCCTGCACGCCGTAGCCGGCTGCCGCCACGTCGATGTCGGGCCCGTACCCGGTGATGACGCCGGTGCGTTCCATCCGGTCGAGCCGGGCCTGCACGGTGCCGCGGGCGACGCCCAGTTGCCGGGACAGCTCCAGGACACCGGCGCGCGGGGTTGTGTGCAGAGCCTGGAGCAGGTCGACGTCGAGTGCGTCGAGTGACTCGGACATGGGCAGACTGTATAGCTAAAAGCGCCTTGTGATAGCTGAAGACGGCACCGTGAGTAGCTCGAAAGGCCACTCTTGCGCACCACCTGAGCCAGGACTTCTCATAGTGCACATGACCCTGACCAGTGACGAGAAGCTCGCCGACCTGGACCTCGACCAGCTGCGCCAGCTGGTCGGGCTCGTGGAGTACGACGCCGCCGCCGACCCGTTCCCCGTCACCGGCTGGGACGCCGTGGTGTGGGCCGTCGGCAACGCCACCCAGACCGCGCTGTTCTACCAGGCGGTCTACGGCATGGAGCTGGTCGCGTACTCCGGCCCGGAGACCGGCAACCGCGACCACCAGGCCTACGTCCTGCGTTCGGGCGCGGTGCGGTTCGTGCTGAAGGGCGGGGTCGACCCGGCCAGCGAGGTGCTGGAGCACCACCGCCGCCACGGCGACGGCATCGTCGACATCGCGCTCGAGGTGCCCGACGTCGACCGCTGCGTCGACCACGCCCGCCGTGAGGGCGCCACGATCGTCGAGGAGCCGCACGACGTCACCGACGAGCACGGCACCGTGCGGATGGCCGCGATCGCGACCTACGGCGAGACCCGCCACACGCTGGTCGACCGCTCCCGTTACGACGGCCCGTACCTGCCCGGCTTCGTCGCGCGCACCGGGCTCAAGCCCGGCAGGCGGATCTTCCAGGCGCTGGACCACGTCGTCGGCAACGTCGAGCTGGGACGCATGGACCAGTGGGTGGACTTCTACAACCGCATCATGGGTTTCACGAACATGGCCGAGTTCGTGGGTGAGGACATCGCCACCGAGTACTCGGCGCTGATGAGCAAGGTCGTGGCCAGCGGCAACCACCGCGTCAAGTTCCCGCTCAACGAGCCGGCCCTGGGCAAGAAGCGCTCGCAGATCGACGAGTACCTGGAGTTCTACGGCGGTCCGGGTGCGCAGCACCTCGCGCTCGCCACCAACGACATCCTGGGTACCGTCGACGCGCTGCGCGCCCGCGGCGTGGAGTTCCTCTCCACCCCCGACTCCTACTACTCCGATCCGGCGCTGCGGGCCCGGATCGGCGAGGTCCGCGTGCCGATCGAGGACCTGGCGTCGCGCGGCATCCTGGTGGACCGCGACGAGGACGGCTACCTGCTGCAGATCTTCACCAAGCCCATCGGCGACCGCCCCACGGTGTTCTTCGAGCTGATCGAGCGGCACGGCTCGCTCGGCTTCGGTGCCGGCAACTTCCAGGCGCTGTTCGAGGCGATCGAGCGGGAGCAGGCCCTGCGCGGCAACTTCTGAGCCGCGTCAGTGCTTGCGGACGACCCGCTCGTCCGATCCGTCCTTCCAGACGGTGATGTCGAGGTGCCCGCCGGTGACCTCCACCGCCGACGCGCCGACGAGGCGTACGGCGAAGAACGGGTCGAAGCGCTGCCCGCGCAGGTCGAAGCCGGTCTCGGCGAAGAGGTTCTCGGCGTAGCGGGCGTGCAGCGCCTCGTCCCGGACGTCCTCGACCGTGCCCCACACCTTGGCGTCACCGTCGCCGACGTGGGTGTCGACGGTGGCGGTGTGGAGGGTGAAGCGCGGATCGCGGAGCAGGTCGCGGAACTTCACGGTGCCGGGCATCCCCCCGATCCACAACTGCCCCTCGAACACCCGCGGCTCCATCGGGCTGACGCGCGGGTACCCGTCCGGGCGCAGCGTGCCGAGCATGCAGAGGTTGCCGGTGGCGGCGAGACGCCGCATGAAGACCGCGCCGATGCGGGGGGCGGTGTCGGTGAACTCCTGCCATGTGAGCATGGCCCGAAGGTAGGACCGACCACCGACGGAATCGGACGGGAACCATGAAGAGCCGCCACGGGCAGGTGATCGGGCTGCGGCCCGAACACCGTGACGAGTACCTGCGCCTGCACGCGGCGGTGTGGCCGGAGGTGGAGGCCACGCTGCGCGACGCGGGCATCCACGACTACACGATCTACCTCCACGGCGACCTGCTGTTCGCCCACTACGAGTTCGACGGCCCCGACCTGTCCGCCGCACTGGCCACGGTGGCCGCCCACCCCGTGACGCAGCGCTGGTGGCAGCTCACCGACCCGTGCCAGGAACGCCTGCCCGGCACCCCGGACGGCCAGCGGTGGACGGACCTGGCCGAGGTGTGGCACCTCGACTGATCAGCGCCGCCACTGCGTCGCCATCCCCGCACTGATTACGTCCCACCGCACCTTACGGCCCTGGACGGGGCGCTGGCGCACGGCGCACGATGATCACGTCGCCCGGAACTCGTTCCACAGCGCCCTCCGCAGGGCACCCAGGTGGGACGCGCGGCGATCATGCTCGAGAGCAGCGCACATCCCGCCGCTGATCCCGGAACGGTCCGCGCCCATCCAAGATCACCAGTTCGGTGCACGAACGGCAGGATACTGCCGGGAACGCACCCAACTGATGATCATGGACCTCCTTCACCCGGCCCGCCTCGGCATCTGGTCGGCGATCGCCGCCACGTCAGTGGCTCTTCTCGACGTGCGCGAGGGCGGCGGAGCCGGCGCCGCCGTTCTCGGCGGCCCACTTCACCGAGTCGACGATCATCTCGTAGCCCGTGCACCGGCACAGGTTGCCCTCGATGCCCTCGCGGATGGCGGCGTCGTCGGGGTGTGGCTCGTCGATCAGGAGGCCGGTGGCGGCCATGACCATGCCGGGCGTGCAGTAGCCGCACTGCAGGCCGTGGCACTGCCGGAACCCCTCCTGCACGGGCGAGAGCTCACCGTGCTCGGCCAGGCCCTCGATCGTGAGGATCTCGCCCTCGTCGGCGGCGACCGTCAGCACCGTGCAGGACTTCACCGTCCGGCCGTTGAGCATGACGGTGCAGGCGCCGCAGTTGGACGTGTCGCAGCCGACGTGGGTGCCGGTGAGCCCACGGGTCTCGCGCAGGTAGTGCACGAGCAGCAGCCGGGACTCCACCTCGTCGGTGGTGGGGGAGCCGTTGACGGTGATCGTCACCTTGTGGTGGGACATGGGGTCAGCTCCCGTTCGCTGTGTTGATCGTCGCTGCGGTCATGGCGCGCCACACCTTCTGCGGCGTGCAGGGCATGTCGATGGTGCGGATCCCGAGGTGGTGCAGCGCGTCGATCACCGAGTTGACGACCGCCTGCGGCGCCCCGGTGGCGCCGGACTCGCCGAGTCCCTTGGCCCCCAGCGGGTTGAAGCTGGTGCGGGTGACGAGGTGGTCGGTCTCGTAGGGCGGCAGGTCCATCGCGCTCGGCACCGTGTAGCCGACCAGGGTGCCCGCCGTGGGCTGGCCGTCGGCGTCGTAGGTGACCTCTTCCAACAGTGCCTGCGCGATGCCCTGCGCGATGCCGCCGTGGATCTGACCCTTCGCCGTCAGCGGGTTGATCACCACGCCACAGTCGTCCACGGCGACGTAGCGCTGCACGTCGACGCGTCCGGTGTCGCGGTCGATCTCCACGACGCAGCAGTGCGCGCCCGACGGGTACGACAGGTTCGACGGCTCGTGGTGCGCGGTCTCGTCGAGACCGAGCTCCACGTCGGGCGGCAGCAGGTGCGGCTTCATCGCGCGGACCGCCACCTCCGCCATCGACACGCTCGGTCCCCCGGTGCCGCGGACGGTGAACACGCCGTCGACGAGCTCGACGTCGGACTCGTCGGCCTCCAGCATGTGTGCCGCGATCCTGATCGCCTTGTCGCGCACCTTGTTCGCGGCCTTGAACACCGCCGAGCCGCCGACGGCCATGCCGCGGCTGCCCATCGTGCCGATGCCCTCCTGCACGGTGGCGGTGTCGCCGTGGATGACGCTGATGCGGTCGAACGGGATCGAGAGCTGGTCGGCCACGATCTGCGCGAAGGCGGTCTGGTGGCTCTGGCCGTGCGGGCTGGTGCCCACGCTGACCACGGCGGAGCCGTCGGTGCTCAGGCGCACCTTGGCCGACTCCCAGCCGCCGACGTAGCCGAACTGCTCGAACAGCGGCGTGGGGCCGAAGCCGCCCATCTCGACGAACGTGGAGAAGCCGATGCCCAGCAGCGGCATCGTGGGGTCGGCCCGGCGGGCCTGCTGCTCCTTGCGCAGCGCGGGGTAGTCGATGAGGCCGAGCAGCTTCTCCAGCGCGCCCGGGAAGTTGCCCTCGTCGTAGACGATGCCCTCGAACTGGGTGGCATACGGCATCTCGGACGCCTGGATGAAGTTGCGCCGCCGCACGTCGAGGGGATCGAGCCCCAGCTCCATCGCGACGGCGTCCATCACCCGCTCGATCATGTACGCGGCCTCGGGGCGCCCGGCGCCGCGGTAGGCGCCCACCGGCGTGGTATTGGTGACGACGGAGCGGAAGCTCGGCGCGAGGACAGGGATCTTGTAGCAGCCCCCGGCCATGAACGACGTGAGCGTCGGCAGGCCGATGCCCGTGGTGTCGGGCCAGGCGCCGCAGTCCTGGGTGACGCGCAGCCGCAGGACCGACACCGCGCCGTCGTCGGCGAAGCCCACCTCGACGTCGTGGCTCTGGGCCCGCCCGTGGACCATCGAGGTCATGTTCTCGCTGCGGGTCTCCACGTACTTGACCGGACGTCCGAGCCGGCGCGAGAGCTCCGCACACAGCAGGAACTCCGGGTAGAACGACGCCTTCGCGCCGAACCCGCCGCCGACGTCGGGCGCCACCACCCGCACCTCGTGCTGGGGCAGCCCGAACATCACCGCGATCTCGTTGCGGTTGTGGTGCGGGTTCTGCGTGGTGAGGTAGAGCGTGAGCCCTTGGGCCTGCCAGTCGGCGAGGCACACGGTGGGCTCCATCGGCACCGCGGCGCACCGCTGGTTCTCCAGGTGCAGCGCCAATCTGTGGGGTGCCGCGGCCAGTTCGGCCTCTCCGTCGGTGGCCGAGAGCTGCTGCTCGATCACGACGTTGCTCGGCAGGCCCGGCAGGATCGGCTCCGCGCCCTCGGCGGTGGCCGCCGCGACGGTGGCCATGACCGGCAGGTCGGTGTAGTCGACGTGCACGAGCCCGGCGGCGTCGGCGGCGATGTAGGGGTCCTCCGCGACGACGACGGCCACCGGCTCGCCGACGAAGCGGACGCGGTCGACCGCGAGGCAGGGCCGTTCCATGCCGGGGACCGACCGGCTCGCCGGCATCCCCTCCAGGTCGGCGGCCGTCCACACCCCGAGCACGCCCGGCACCGCCCGTGCCTCGGTGGCGTCGATGCCGTCGATCGTGGCGTGTGCGGAGAAGCTGCGGACGTAGGCCAGGTGGACGGTGCCCGAGAGCCGGATGTCGTCCACGTAGTTCCCGCGGCCGGTCAGGAGGGCGGGGTCCTCCTTGCGGATCACCGCTGCGCCGACCATGGAACCCATTCGGGACCTCCTCGTCACCAGCTGTGCCGCCGGTCACAGGCAGCGACGTTAGGAACCTAACGTCGCGCCTGG
Source organism: Mycobacteriales bacterium (assembly GCA_038231335.1). GTDB lineage: Bacteria > Actinomycetota > Actinomycetes > Mycobacteriales > Pseudonocardiaceae > Pseudonocardia. The sequence goes on along the minus strand of JBBRLM010000027.1, from coordinate 34,979 downwards.
GCGATGGCAAGGAGGTCAGTGCCCGCGGACGGTTGCCCGGCGCGGGCTCCGCACGAGCGGCGGAATCGCGCCGGGCGAGGGAGATCTGCGAGGATCACGGCGCCCGTGATCGGCCCGGGACGTGCGGGAGCGCCCCGGACGGGGCCGCCACGTGCGGCGGGTGGCGATCACCCGCCGCACGCCGTGTTCCGCCGCGCAGCGGGTCGTCGTCCGGCGCGGGAGGAGCGGACCGGCTCCGCACGGCGGCCCCGGCGCGACGTCCGGCGGAGTGGGATGCCGGGCGCCGCCGCCTCACCGGCTGAGCACGTCGCCGAGCGTCGACCGCCAGACCGAGAGGTCGACGTAGTCGCGGAATGCCCGGATCAGCCCGGAGCCGGGATCCACCTCCGCCACGCCGTTGCACGCGACCGCGTACTCCCGGCCGTCGATCACGAACCGGTCGACCCGCTCCAGCCATGCCCGTTCGTCCGTGTAGCTCGCGGTCACGATCTCCCAGTGCACCTGCGACGAGCGCTCCAGGATCGGGGCGAGCAGGCCGCGCACGCCGTCCGGGCCGACCACCGGCGCGTGTGGCACGTTGGCGTAGGTGGCCGTGGCGGTGAAGCATGCCCCGGCCGCCACGGCGTCGCGGGCGTGCACGGCGTCGAGGAAGCGGCCGACGATCTCCGCACTCACGGTGTCGACGGTTCGGCTCGCAGGCTCGCTCACCGGTCGAAGACCACCGGGTAGGACGCGAAGTGGTCGCGCGCCGAGGCCGGGTCGCGTTGCGCCGGGGCGTCCGGGTCGGGCCGGGCGCCGCCCTCGAGCAGGGCGGACAGCATCAGCGTGACGGTGCCGAGCACGCGCTCCTCATCGGTGCCGGTGGGCACGCCGCCGGCCAGTTCCGTGCCGATGCACGCGTGCATCCCGCCGCCGAACGCGTGGCCCCAGCGCGGGACGTCGGCCGGTACCTCGCGCAGTGGGTCGTACTCCTGTGGCCGGTCGAAGACCCGCGGGTCGCGGTTGGCGCCGGCGATGTCGAGCACCACGAACGCGCCCTCCGGGATCTCGACGCCCCCGCGCAGCGTGATCGGGGCGAGCGCGCGGCGCTGGGCGACGGGGCTGGCCGGATGCAGGCGCAACGTCTCGTAGACGCAGGCCTGCAGCAGCGGGGGGTCGTGGCGGGCCTTGTCGGCGGCGGCGGGATCGAGCCGTGACCAGGCGAAGAAGTCGTCGGCGGAGTGCGCGAACGCGTCGGCCGTGCTGTGTGAGCCCGCCTGCAGGTAGAATGCGCACTCGCGGCGCAGGATGTCGTCGTCGATGCCCAGCTCGTCCCAGTTGCGCAGCAGCGCGGTGAGGACGTCGCGGGGCAGTGCGTCGTCCGGGGTCCCGGCGTCGATCAGGGCCCGGCGGCGGGCGATCGAGGGCTGCAGGAAGATGCGGTCGAACTCCTCCAGGGAGGCGGCCACCTCGGCGCGCACCTCGTCCGGATCCCGGGTGGTGTGCACCATCGTCGCGCCCTCGGAGAACTTCTTCGCGAAGCGGTAGAGCGCGTCGGTCTCCTCGGGGCTGCCGCTGCGCTGGTCGATCCCGGCGACCATCGCCGTCAGGTTCATGATCGTGCGGTAGCCGATCTCCAGCAGGTCGGCGTGGCCTGCGGCGAGGAACGGCGCGAGCGTGTCGCGCACGACGTCGCGCAGGAACGTCTTCTCCCAGTAGCGGAACGTGCCGCGGCGGAACAGCCGGTTCTCCACCCGGCGGCGCACGCGGTGCTCGCTGCCGTGCAGCACCAGCAGGCTGTCGGCCATCACGACGCCGCCGGCGTCGTAGAGGGCCTGCGCCAGGTCGTGCTGGCGGTAGGCCGCCCGCACGTCCGCGTAGCCGTCGAGGGTGATGGTCTCCATGCGTGGCGACGCTAGCAGCTTGACGTGGGTCTTCTAACGACTAAATTCGCGGTACGCGCCAATGGAGGAGCCCGCCGTGACCGCAGTCGCCGAGGAAGCAGTCGTCGTCCTCAGCAGGTTCGCCGACGCCAAGGACGCCTACCGCAGCAAGGACCTGCGCCAGTCGCTCTACGACGAGGGCGAGGTGGTGATGGCCGACGTCCTCGTGAACCTGCACGGCGACGAGCACCGCACCCGGCGCCGGGTGGAGAACCGGATGTTCCGCCGCGAGGTGTTCGAGCGCTACGAGCGCGACCTGTTCCCGGCCGTCACCGACGCGACGATCGCCCCGTACGTGGCGGCGGGCCGGGTGGACCTGGTGCATCTCGGCCACGAGCTGATGCTCAACCTGGCCGCGCTCACCGCCGGCGTCGACCGGCCGCAGGGCACGGCTCAGGAGACCGAGCGGCTCTACGCCTACATGATGTCGTTCATCGAGGGCGCCACGCTCGCGCACTCCACCAAGGACAAGACGGTGCAGCGCGGTGTCATCGCCCAGGCCCTCGACGACTGGGACGCGGAGTTCCTCGCCCCGTCCATCGCGCACCGGCGCGACCTGCTGGCCCGCGAGGCCGCGGGGGAGCATGTCGAGGTCCCGCGCGACGTGCTGGCCACGCTGCTGCGCCACGCCGACGAGCTGACGCTGCCCCCCGAGGTAATCCGCCGCGAGGTCGCGTTCTACCTGCTGGCCGGCGCGCACACCAGCGCCACGGCGTTCGTCCGCTCGATCGACCACATCCTGGGCTGGATCGACGAGCACCCCGAGGACGCGACCGCCGCGGTGGACGACCCCCTGTTCGTACAGCGCTGCATCCACGAGACCGTGCGGCTCAACCCGTCGAGCCCCACCGGGCGACGGCGGGCGCTGGCCCCGGTGTCGCTGCGCTCGGGCATCGACATCCCCGAGGGCGCCACGGTGGTCATCGACCTCCAGGCGGTGAATCGCGACGTCACGTTGTTCGGCGCCGACGCGGCCGCCTTCAATCCGCGCCGGACGCTCCCGCCCGGCGTGGCGCCGTTCGGGCTCAGCTTCGCCGCGGGCATGCACGTCTGCATCGGCCAGGACCTCGCCGCGGGCGTGGTCCAGCGCGCCGACACCGACCCCGAGTCGCACCTGTTCGGGCTGGTCACCGGCGCGGTCCAGCAGATGTTCGCCGCCGGCACCCGTCGCGACCCCGAGAACGCGCCGCAGCGCGACGCCGCCACCGCGCGGCCGTACTGGGGCTCGTACCCGGTACTGCTGGGATGACCTTCCGCATCGAGATCGATCGTGACGTCTGCATCAGCTCGGGCAAGTGCGTCGCGGACGCGCCCGAGCTCGTCCGCTTCGACGACGACGAGCTGGCCGAGCTCGTGCCCGGCGCGGTGCTCCCGTCCGAGGCCGCGCTGCTCGACCTCGCCCGCACGTGCCCGTCGGGGGCCCTGCGGCTGTTCGACGGGGAGCAGGAGGTCGACGCCGGCTGAGCGTCGTCAGTCGCCCTACGCCGCCGGATCGCCCGGCGGGTGCGCGCGGAACCACTCCACGATGCCCGGCATCCGTGGCTCGAAGTCCCCGGGTGCGGAGACGTTGAGCGCCCCGGCCCGCGCGTCGGTGCGGTTCTGGAAGTCGTGCGGGGTGCCGCCCGGGGCCAGCACGAACGATCCCTTCGGCGCGTCGATCCAGCGGTCGCCGACGAGGAAGGTCATCGTGCCGTCGAGGACGTAGAAGACGTCGTCCTCCGGGCGGGTGTGCGCTCCCGGACCCGTGGTGTGCGGCTCGAGCCACCACTCCGAGATCGAATAGCGGTCGGCTGTCTCCGCCCCGTCGGCCTTGAACACCGCGGTGATGGGCCCCATGTTGTAGCGGCGCCCGTCGCCGGGGGCGAGGTGGACCGGGGGCCGTTCTGCCTGGTCTGCATCCATCCCCCGACGGTAGCGACGCACGGGCGGTCGGGGCTTGAACGAATGGGAAGTCCTACGGCAGGCGCAGGAGACGGGCGGCGTTGGCGGTGAGGGGGAGGCCCTCGGGGTGCTCGCCCGCGCCGGAGTCCCAGCCCGCGAAGTTGGTGCCGAACACGAGCCGTTCGGTGCCGGCGTGGGCGACCAGCAGCTCCAGGGACAGCTCGTCGTGGACGTGCGTGTCGAACCAGATCCGCCGGTAGTGGTGCTCGAAGCCGTTGTCCCGCAAAGGTTGTGACGCCCACGGTCGCATCTCCACGGCCCGGGCGAACCGGCCGGACAGGAACGCCGCCGCGCCCCCGCCGTGCGAGACGCAGACGTCGAGGCCGGGGTGGCGCTCCAGCACCCCGCCGAACACCAGCGCCGCGACGGCGAGCGTCTCGTCGTAGGCGAAGCCCAGCAGGAGGTCGAGGTCGAAGCGGCGCAAGCGGGGGTCGGCGGGCGGGCCGTCGGGTCCGAGCGGGGAGGGGTGCACGAACAGTGGCACGTCGAGCTCGACGACGGCCTCGTAGAGCGGGTCGAGCGCCGGGTTGTCGAGCGTGCGGCCGGCGGGGTCGGTGTCGAGGTAGACCGCGGTCATGCCCAGGTCGCGCACCGCCCGCCGGGCCTCCGCGACGCACGCGTCGATGTCCTGCACGGGGAGCTGGGCCGCGGCGAGCAGCCGGTCCGGGTGCTTGCCCGCCAGCGCGGCCAGGCCGTCGTTGTGGACGCGCGCGAACGCGATCGCATCGGAGGTGGGGAGCGATCCGAAGTACGTCAGTGGGTTGGGGGAGAGCAGCTGCACGTCGATGCCGGCGGCGTCCATCGCGGCCAGCCGCACGTCGACGTCCATGAACGGGCTGCCCGCGTACCGCACGCCGTGCAGGACGTAGTCGCCGACGCGGTAGAAGGGCCGCCCGCCGGGCCCGGTGCCGAGCTCGGTGTGCGGGACGTCGGCGAGTACGGCGTGCGCATGAACGTCGATCACGGTGTTCGCGCGCCGATCTCGCATCCGCGCGCGCAGTTTCGCGCGCGGACGCACATTCCGCGCGCGGACCGGTCAGACATGGGCCATCCGTTCCAGCTGGTCCTCCGTCAACGCCAGGCCTCTCGTGAGCGGGCAGCTCGCCAGGAAGCGGACCTGGTCGACTGCCCGCATCGTGCGTTCCGGGATGGGCGTCGTCACGTCGATGCGCTCCCCACCCTTGATCACCTCGACGATCCGCTCGCGCTCCTGCAGGATCTTCACGTCGGCCAGCGGGTTGCCGTCCACGACGATCACGTCGGCGAGCCTGCCGACCTCGAGCGTGCCGACCTCGCCCTCCATGCGCATCGCGAACGCGCCGTTGCGGGTGGCCGCGACGATGGCCTCCATCGGCGTCATGCCCATGTACTCGACGAACATCTCCAGCTCTCGGGCGTGCCACTCGCCGACCGGCGTGACGGCGAACCCGGTCTCCGAGCCGATGAGGACCGGCACCCCGGCCGCGTGCGCCTTCGCCATCTGCTTGGCCGTGACCGCGATCTCGGCGCGGAACACCTCCAGCAACTCCGGCGCGGAGCCGACCTTCGCGCCGTAGTCGGCGAGGTTGCCCAGCAACGTGAACGTGGGGCACAGCGCGCTGCCCGACTCGACGACGGCGTCGAGCGCCTCGTCGTCCATGTAGGACGCGTGGTAGATCAGGTCGACGCCGGCGATGGCGGCGTCGCGGGTACTCTCGGAGTTGCGGCAGTGCGCCACGACCTTCGTGTTGAGCTCGTGCGCGGTGTCGCAGACGGTGCGCAGCTCGTCGAGGTTCCAGACCTTGACCTCGGGCCCCTGCATCGACGGGATCAGCCCGGTGACCATGATCTTGACCCAGTCGACGCCGTACTTGATCTGGCGTCGCACCTCGTTGACCATCATGTCCCGGCCGCGCACCACCGTGGCGTAGGCGGTGGTGCCCTCGTCGGCGATCATCCGCCCGGCCGTGCCGCCGAGCATGGTCATCAGGGCCTGGCCGCCCACGCGCATCCGCGGGCCCTCGACGATGCCGGTGTCGATCGCGTCGCGCAGCTCCACGCCGATGTTCCACAGGCAGTCGGCATCGAGCACGCTGGTGACGCCGGCGCGCAGCACCTTCCTCGCGTTGTACGCCGACAGCATCGAGCTGTAGGCCTCGGTGCGGTGGTGGAACAGCTCGTCGTTGCCGGTGGGCTCGCCGAACGACAGGTGGGTGTGGGCGTCGATGAGACCGGGCATGACGGTCTTCCCGGTGGCGTCGATCGTCGTGTCCGCGACGGCGGTGAGCGCGCCGGGGCCGAGAGCGGCGATGCGGCCGTCGCGCAGCAGCACCGCCTCGCCGCGTCGGGCGGCCGCTCCGGTGCCGTCGACGACGGTGCCGCCAGTGATCAGGATGCTTCCGGCCACGGTGCCTCCAGCGTCGATCGGACGTCCTCGACTATGGCACAGTGACGTCGTTAGCGGGACAACGACGCAAAGGGGTGCCCCGTGGCGACGAAGTGGGCCGTGGTGACCGGGGCGGGCAACGGCATCGGTGCCGTCATCGCGGGTGTCGCCGTGAAGGCCGGCTACCAGGTGGCGGCGTGGGACCTCGACGGCGACGCCGTCGCGGCGGTGGCGGCGGACATCGGTGACGCGTGCGTGGCCACCCGGGTCGACGTGGCCGACGAGGCCTCTGTGCAGGCCGCCGTCGCCGCGCTGCCCCAGGCGCCCCAGCTGCTCGTCAACAGTGCGGGCCTCGTGCGCTTCGGGCCGCTGATGGACCTGGCCCTGGCCGACTGGGACCTCGCCCTGCGCGTCAACCTCACGGGCACGTTCGTCGTCGGACGGGCGGTGGCCCGGCGGATGGCAGGCTCCGGCGGCGGCTCGATCGTGAACCTCGCGTCGATCAACGGGATCGCGGCCGCCCCCAACGCCGGCGCGTACTCCACCACCAAGGCCGGCGTCGTGATGCTGAGCGAACACATGGCGATGGAGTGGGCGGGCCTGGGGATCCGGGTCAACACCGTCGCGCCGGGGCTGATCAACGCGGGCATGTCGGACGCCATCTACGCCGACCCGGAGGTGCGCAGGCTGCGCGAGTCGCGGGTGCCGCTGGGCCGGCTCGGATCCGCGGAGGACGTGGCCGAGACCGTGCTGTTCCTCGGCTCGGACAAGGCCTCCTACATCACCGGCCAGCTCCTCGCCGTGGACGGCGGCATCACCAAGGGCGCGCTGCTGGGCATGGCGCGCCCGAAGTCGGTGGACTCCGTCGGCCCGCCTGGTGCGACGATGTGACGATGTCCCAGCAGAGCGTGATCGAGGAACTGCAGCGCCTCGGGATGTCCGGGTACGAGGCCAAGTCCTACGTCGCTCTGGTGGCGGCCGGTACTCCCCTAAACGGGTACGAGGTGGCGAAGCGCTCCGGTGTGCCGCGCAGCACCGTCTACGAGACGCTTGCCAAGTTGGTCGGCCGCGGTGCGGCGTACGAGGTGCGGGCCGGTGAGTCCAGCGTCGGGTACATCTCGCTGCCGCCCACCGCGCTGCTCGACCGGATGCGCCGTGAGTTCGACCAGTCCATCGACACCCTCCGTGACGCGCTGCCGGGGATCGCCTCGCCGCCGCAGGTCCGGCTCGTGCACAACATCTCGGACCGCGCGTCGCTGCTGGCCCGGTCCGAGGACGTCGTGTCCGCCGCCCGCAAGGACCTGTTCCTGTCCGGGTGGCCCGCGGAGATCGAGCCGCTCAAGCCGCTGGTCCGGCGCGCCGAGTCCGAGGGCGTCGACGTCTCGGTGGTGACGTTCGGCGACGATCCCGACCCCGTCGGCCACACCACGCCGCACCGCTTCTCCACCCCCGAGGTGGTACTGGAGAACCTGGGCTGCCGGCTGCTGGTGGTCTCCGCCGACCGCGAGCAGGCGGTGATCGGCGGCATCGTCGACAACGGCTCCGGCAGCGGCGAGGCATGGGGCGTGTTCACCGACGACCCGGCCGTGGTGCTGGTGGCCGTCGAGTACGTGCGCCACGACATCGCCATGCACCTGATCGCGGAGAAGTTCGCGCCCGACGACTTCGAGTCGTTCTGGACCTCGGACCCGAACCTGCGCCGGCTGCGCGCCGACCACGGCGCCCCCGCCGCACTGCTGCAGCGAGGCGCGGGCGCGACGGCCCCGGCTCCCCGCCGCCGTCGCCGCTCCTCCTGACCGCCCCGCCCGTACCCGTCATGTGGCGGGTGGTGGAGTGGTTGCGGGCGTGGCTGGGTTGTGGCGTGGCCGTCTCAGGCGTTCGTGACGCCCAGGCCGAGGCCGCCGTCGATGGTGAGGACGCTGCCCGTGGCCCACTCGGCGGCCACCAGGTACTCCACGGCCTCCGCGACCTCGTCGGCGGTGCCGGGCCGGCCGAGGGCGTGGGCCGGGCCCAGCGACTGCATGCGCGCGGCGGCGGTGGCGTCGTCGAACAGGCCGGCGCGCTGGTTGATCTCGGTGAGCACGCCGCCGGGCCGCACGCAACTGACGCGGACGCCCTGCGGCCCGAGCTCGGCGGCGAGCACGCCGGTCAGCGTCTCCAGCGCGCCCTTCGTGGCGGCGTAGGGCGACGCGCCGGGGAACGCGCGCTGGGTGTGGACCGACCCGAAGAACACGACCGCCCCCTGCCGTTCGCGCAGGTGGGGCAGGGCGAGTCCGGTGAGCAGCATCGGGGCCACCACATTGGACGCGAAGACGTCGTGCAGGCCGGCCTCGGTGAGGTCCTCCAGCGGGCCGCGGTACATGTTGCCCGCGCTGTGCACGACCGCGTCGATCCCGCCGCCGTGCGCGACGGCGGCCTCGACCATCGCCCGGCGGTCCGCGTCCAGGGTGACGTCGCCCCTGACGCCGCAGGCGCCCGCCCGCCCGGCGACGGCCGCGACCTTCGCTGCGCGCCGCCCCGAGAGCGTCACCCGCGCACCCCCGGCCGCGAGCCGTTCGACCACCGCCTCACCGATGCCCGAGCCACCGCCCGTGACCAGCACCGACATGTCCATGATCGCGCGTCCCACGTCAGGTCCTCCCCGTCGTCCAGTCGATCGCCCGGCGCACGATCTCGCGGTGTTGCGGCACGTCGTAGGAGGGCGCATGATGGCCCAGCGCGTCGTAGACGACCCTCCCGCCGCCGTGCTCGCGGGCCCACAGCAGCGGCTGGACGGCGCCGGAGCCGGGTTGCGGCGCGCTGAGCAGGCCGGTGACGTCCGGGGCGAGCCGCAGGTCGCCGTACACCTCGTCCACCAGTGCGAAGTCGTCGATCCCGGCGGTCAGCGGGTGTTCGGCTCCTACCGACACCGTGACGGACGGTCCGAGCGGCGGGTGCTGCGAGTGCCCCCACTCCCACGCGCCGCCCAGCGTCGCGCCCCAGGCCGGCCAGTCGTCGAAGCAGATCGCGGCGGTGTGCATCCCGAGGACGCCTCCGCCCGCCGCCAGGTGCGCGTCGAGCGCCGCCCGCGCCGGCCCGGACGGGCTCGCCCCCTCCGCCGCGGCCAGCGCGCGGTAGCGGTCGGGCGTGCCCGGGCCGGTCATGGTCCACCGCAACGCGTTGACGACGAGCAGCGCGGCGCCGGGCAGGGCGGTCAGCGCGGCGTCGACATCGGTGTGCATCTCGGCCGTGACGCCGGACGCATCCAGCAGGGCGGTCAGGCACGCGGTAGTGGCGGGGAAGTCGTGCGTCAGGCCTCCCGACAGCACGACCGCACGCACCCGAGCCACCCCCGTTGTGAGTCTCCTGACGACTAGTCGGAAACCCTAGCGGTTCGTCCACTGCGGCGCGCGCTTCTGGGCGAACGCCGTGACCCCTTCCATCGCGTCGGCGCTGGCCATCAGCTCGTCCAGGGCCGGGGACGGGAAGGTCACGGCGTCCACGACGTCGGGGATGCCCTGGGTCTCGGCCATGATCTGCAGCGACATCCGCACCGAGGTGGGGGAGCCCTGCAGGATCTCCGCCGCGAGCTCGCGTGCGCCCTCCATCGCGGTGCCCGCATCCACGACGCGGTTGACCAGGCCGTAGCCCAGCGCCTCGTCGGCCGAGAGCCGGCGGCCGGTCAGGATCATCTCGGTGGCGACGGTCGGGGGCACGGTGCGCGGCAGCCGCACCAACCCCCCGGCCCCCGCAACCAGCCCGACCCGGACCTCCGAGAGCGCGAAGCGGGCCGTCGCGTCGGCGACGACGAGGTGGCACGCCATGGCGATCTCGCAGCCGCCGCCCATCGCGAACCCGTTGACCGCCGCGATCACCGGCTTGGGCATCGAGCGGCGGCCGGTGAGCCCGGCGAACCCGTTCTTGGGCACCCACATCGGCTTGCCGCTGGCCGAATAGACGAGGTCGTTGCCGGCGGAGAAGGCCTTGTCCCCGGCGCCGGTGAGGATCGCGACCCACAGCTCGGGGTCGGCGAAGTAGGCGTCGAAGATCTCGTCGAGCTCCTCGTTGGCCATGGGGTGCAACGAGTTGCGGGCCTCGGGTCGGTTGATCGTGATCTCCAGCAGGTGTCCCTCTCGGCGCACCAGCACGTGCTCGTAGCCCGCGCGCAGCCCGGCGGTCCGCGGCGGGTGCAGCTCGTCCATCCGCTCCTGCGACACCGTGACCCGGTTGCCGACGCCGAACGACCGGACGTACACCCGTCCGCCGATCGGCTCGCCGGATTCCGACAGCAGGTCGAGTGCGTCGTCGCCCTCGGTCATCGCCAGGAACCGGCGACCGTCGGCCTCCAGCCGGCCGACCACGACGCCGGTGCGCGTGCCGCCCCGACCGTGCTTGACGGTGTAGGTCTCGACGGTGGCCCAACCGTCGGCCTCGAGCGCCTGCGGCACCGCCGGCCAGGCGTCGATCTCGGCCTGCAGGGCGGCGCTGCGGTCGCGCCGCCACTCCACCGGGGTGGTCGAGTAGACGCCCGCCGAGTACTTGCTCAGCGTGCCGCCGTTGGCGCCGACGAACCCGTAGGTGCCCGGGGCCGCGCGCAGGCGGTGCACGGTCTCGGCCACGGCGTGCAGCGAGTAGTTGTTGCCGGCGCCGCCGAAGAACGGCAGGCCACCGGTCAGGGTCAGGCCGCGCGGGTCGTCGGCGCCCAGGTCGAGGCCGTCGGTGATCGCGGAGACGGCGACGGGGAAGCAGCTGTAGAGGTCGATGGTGGTGAGGTCGTCCACGCCGATCCCGGCCACCTCCAGCGCGTGCCGGGCGGCCATGACCGAGGCCGGGGCGGCGGCGAGGTCGGCGCGGTCGAGCAGGTCGCGCTCGCGCAGGTCGGCGTGGCCGTGCAGGAACACGCGGTTCGCGACGGGTACCCCGAGGCGGTCGGCCGCGGCCACCGACATGATCAGCGCGGCGGCGCCCTGGTTGACCTGGTCGCGGGCCACCAGATAGCGGGGGTACGGGTCGGCGATGGGCCGGTTGCGCTCGCTCGGTGCCACGAGCTCGGCGGCGCTGCGCTCGGTCGGCGCGGCGGCGTGCGGGTTCTTGGCCGCGACCCGGGTGAACGGCGCGAACAGTGCGCCCATCCCGGCGGCGTACTCCTCGCGGGTCTCGCCGCGGCGGGCGCGGCGGGCGTTGTCGAACAGCGCGTACTGGCTCGGCGCGTCGGTGAGGCCGTGGGCGACCTGGTGCCGGGAGACGAGGCCCTTCAACCCGTAGCCGCGGTCCTCGAGGTCACCCTCGGCGTGTTCGGTGAAGTCCGGCCGCTCCTCGGCTTGCACGAGGTGTCGGACGGTGGAGATCGCCTCCGAGCCGAAGATCAGCGCGACCTGCGACGATCCGGCGGCGATCGCCCCGGCCAGCTCGGTGATCAGGTGCTGAGGCGCCTGACCCCCCGCCACCTCCAGGATCGCCCGCGCCGGCGCTGCGCCGATCGCGCTCGCCACCGACCGCGGGTAGTTGTCCGAGCGGCCCAGTGGCGCCTGCGCCATCGGCGTCGAGATCTCGAACTGCCGCACCCCGGCCACGGTGTCCATCGCCGCGGCCACGGCGGCGGGATCGGCGCCGGAGTCGGCGAGCGCCTCGGCCGCGGCGGCGGCGGCCAGCCCGACGGCGGACAGGCGGCGGTAACCGGGGTCGTCGATGCGGTCCGACGCCTGACCGACACCGACGAGTACGGGCGTGTTCGGGTCGAGGCTCATGCTCTGCTCCTGACGGGCGTGCGGAGGTCCCCGCGGTCGGTGAGGTACTGGACGTGGGCGCCGGTCTCGGCCAGCGCCCCGATGCGCATCGGGCCGACCTCGGCCCACGGCCGGGACCAGGTCAGTCGTTCGGTGATCTGCCAGAGCGTCGGATCCTCGAGGCCCGCGACGACATCGAGCAGCTCCCGGCAGCGGCGTTCGTGGTGCTGCTGTAGCGCCCTTGTGCGCAGAGCCAGGCCACGGAAGCGGTACTCGTGGGCCGGGAGCACGTCGGTCTCCCCGCCGTCGAGCGCGCCGATCCGTTCCAGCGACGTGAGGAAGTCCGCCAGCGGCGGGTTCGACGTCGACGGCTGCAGACCGATGTTGGGGGTGATGCGCGGCAGCACGTGGTCGCCGGTGAGCACGAGGTCGTCGTCGGGCAGGTGCAGGCAGATGTGGCCGGGGGTGTGGCCCGGCGTCCAGATCACCCGGACCGTGCGGCCGGTCAGCGGCACGAGAGCGCCGTCGTCGAGCAGGAGGTCGGGCTCGGCCATGGCCCGGGTATGGCCCTCGGAGCTGAAACTCTTCGAGATGGCTCCGACGAGCTCCGTGATCGCGTCCTCCGGTACGCCGCTGCTGCGCAGCCAGCCGGAGGCGGCCGAGCGGTGGCCGCCCTCGCCGGCGGCCACCCGCTGCGGCAGCGTGGCGCGCTCGGCGGGGTGCATCGCCACCCACGCCCCCGACGCGTCGCGCAGTCGCGCGGTGAGCCCGTGGTGGTCGGGATGGACATGCGTGGCGACGACGCCCGTGACGTCGGCAGGGGTGGCGCCGGCGGCGGCCAGCCCGCCGACCAGCGCCGTCCAGGCCTCGGGGGTGTCCCAGCCGGGATCGACGACGACCAGGCCGTCGTCGCCCGTGAGGAGGTAGCACAGCGTGTAGCGCAGCGGGCTGTCCGGGATCGGCACCGGCACCGACCACAGCCCGCCGTCCAGGCGCTCGACCGGCGGGAGCGCGCGCTCCTGCCATGCGGCGTGCTGCGCCGTACCGGTGATCGTGATCTGCTTCATCGACCGCTTCCTAGACGTTCATCGTCCGAAATCTGGACCGACCGTAACCCGCGGCCGCCGTGGGTTTCAAGGAGGGCTACGTCTCGGCCGTGGCGCGGAGCAGGAAGTCGACCAGCCGTTCCGCGTAGCCGTCGGCGTCGGCCACCAGTCGGGGCACCAGGTGCGCCGGCGTGCAGGACACGTGCATGGCGACGCCGCCGCAGAGCGTGTCGAGCAGCAGGGTCACCGACGCGGTCTCCGGAATCTCGCCCCGCCGGATGCCGCGGCGGACCATGGCGCGGGCTGCGAGGACCTGCGACTGGCGGAGCTCCTCCCAGCGCTGGGCCACGCCCGGGATCGACGGTGCCTCGGCGCTGATCCGCAGCACCGCCCGGCCGCTCTCGCCGAGGTAGAGACGCAGCATCTGCCGGGCCAGGTCGACGAGATCGCCGCGCAGGGTGCCGGTGTCGGTGTCGGAGATGTCGATGATGCGGGCCGCCAGCGCGTCGGTCAGGAGGCTCTCCTTGGTGCTCCAGCGCAGGTAGATCGACGCCTTGCCCACGCAGGCGCGCCGGGCCACCGCCTCCAGGCTGAAGCCGGCCCAGCCCGCCTCGCCGAACAGGTCGACGGCGGCGAGGGCGATCCGGCGGTCGACCTCCGGATCGCGCGGCCGTCCGGCGGGTGCGGTGGCGGTCATGCTCTCCCCGGTACTTGCTAGACGGTAGACGTCACTATAGCGTCGGGCGCAATTACTGACGGATTCCGTTCAGGAGTACCCAATGCCCATCACGTCCAGCCGCCTGGAGTCCCTGTTCCGCCCGCGCAGCATCGCGCTGGTGGGGGCGGCGAACAAGTCGATGTTCTCCCACCTCGCCTACGCCAACCTCGTGGACTTCGGCTTCGCCGACCGCACGTTCCTCGTCAACCGGCGCGGCGCGGAGACGCACGGCCGGGTCACCGTCACCTCCTGCGTGGAGATCGGGGAGCCCGTCGACGTCGCGTTCCTGATGGTGCCCCGGGCCGCCACCCTCGACGCCCTGTCCGACGCAGCGGCCGCCGGCATCCGCAACGCCGTGATCCTCACGTCCGGATACGGCGAGGCCGGGCCGGTGGGACGAGCGGCGCAGGACGAGATGGTGGCGCACGCCGAGGCGCTGGACATGGTGGTGCTCGGGCCCAACCACCTCGGCTTCGCCAACCTGACCGCGCAGATCCCGGTCACCTCCGTGCCGGGTCTCCCGCGGGTCGCCGGGCCGGTGGCGCTGCTGTCGCAGAGCGGCGCGAGCTCCAGCGCGATGCTCGACTTCGCCGCCGTGGCCGGGGTCGGTCTGTCCTACCTGGTCACGCTGGGCAACGAGGCCATGATCACCGCGGGCCACGTGCTCGACCACCTCGTCGACGACGAGGCCACGCGCGCGGTGGCGATCTTCATGGAGACGGTGCGCGACCCCGGGGTGTTCGCCCGGGCGGCCCGGCGCGCCGCGGAGGCCGGCAAGGCCGTCGTCGTGCTGAAGGCGGGCAGCAGCGAGCTCTCCGCGCGCACCGCGGCGGCCCACACCGGGGCGCTGGTGGGCGACGACGCCACGATCGACGCGGTCTTCCGCGACCTCGGCGTCATCCGCGTCGACTCCATCGAGGACATGCTGATCACCGCAGGCGCCGCCGCGCACCTGGGACGGCTGGCGCGGCCCGGCGTCGGCGTGGTGTCGATCTCCGGCGGCGCGTGCGACATCATCGCCGACCGCGCCCAGGACCTGGGCATGTCGCTGCCCGAGCTCGCCGAGCCGACCCGTGCGGCGCTCGCCGGGGCCATGCCCGACTACGGCACCGTGCAGAACCCGCTCGACGTCACCGGCGCCGCGATCATCGACCCTGGCCTGTTCACCCGCACGATCACCGCGATGGCGCAGGACCCGTCGGTCGGGGTGGTCGCCGTGGTCAACTCGCTGCCCTGGGTGCCGGACGGGCGCCCCTACAGCGGGCAGATGTTCGTCGACGCCATCGGCGCGGGCGTCGCCGGGGCCGCCGTGCCGGTGGTCTACGTCAACCAGGTGCTGCAGCCGATCACCGACCACACGCGCGAGGTCATGGCCGCGGGCGGGGTGCCGTACGCGATCCCCGGGCTGCGCCAGGCCGTGGTGGCGCTGCGGAACGTGGCGTGGTGGTCGGCGGCGTCACTCCCGACCGCGGAGCGGGACGCGGCCGCCGTCCCGGTGCCGGAGGCCGCTGCGCGGCACGGCGCCTGGTCGGAGGACGCCGCCCGTCGGTTGCTCGCCGACGCCGGGATCCCCGTCGTGCCCGCGCGGCTCGTCGGGTCCGCGGACGAGGCCGTCAAGGCGGCCGCCGACATCGGCGGCCCCGTCGCGCTGAAGATCGTGTCGCCGGACATCCTGCACAAGAGCGACGTCGGCGGCGTCCGGCTCGGCGTGCAGGGCGACGACGCCGTGCGCGACGCCCACACCGCGGTCACGGAGGCGGCGGCCGGCGCCCGGGTGGAGGGGGTGCTCGTCTCGCCGATGCGCGGGCCGGCCACGGAACTGCTGGTCGGGGTGGTGCGCGACCCCCAGTGGGGCCCGATCCTCGCCGTCGCGCTCGGCGGGATCTTCGTCGAGGTGTTCGAAGATTCGGCGCTCTCGCCGCTGCCCGTGACGCCGGAGAAGGCCGCCGCGATGCTGCGTGGCCTGCGCGCCGCCGCGGTGCTCGACGGGGTGCGCGGCGGCCCGCCCACCGACGTCGACGCGGTCGCCGCCGTCGTCGCCCGGATCGGCGACCTCGCCCTGGCGCTGGGCGACGAGCTGGAGTCGCTGGAGATCAACCCGCTGCGCGTCGACGGCACCGCCGTCGAGGCCCTCGATGCCGTCGTCACCTGGAGGAACGCCTGATGCGCACCGCTCTGAACGACCTGCTGGGTATCGACGCCCCGCTCGTCGGGTTCAACCGTTCACCGGGCGTGGTCGCCGAGGTGAGCCGGGCCGGAGGCCTCGGGGTCCTGGCGGCCACCGCGTACACCCCGGCCGAGCTCGACGCGCAGCTCACGTGGATCGAGAAGCAGGTGCAGGGGCGCCCCTACGGCGTCGACCTGCTCGTGCCGGGGAAGACCGCCGCGGGTGACCCCCGCGACCTCGTCGCGAGCCTGCGCGCGCAGATCCCCGACGAGCACGTGCGGTTCGTGGAGGGGCTGCTGGAGCGCTACGACATCCCACCGGCCAGCGCCCCGTCGGCGTCGAGCGGGGAGCTGGTGGCCAACCTCGACCCGAGCGGCGTGCCGGCGCTGCTCGACGTCGTGTTCGCCCACCCGATCGCGCTGGTCGCCAACGCGCTGGGCACCCCTCCGCCGACGCTCGTGGACCGCGGACACGCTGCCGGCGTCGTGGTGGCGTCGCTGGTCGGGAAGCCCCAGCACGCCGTCCGCCAGCTCGACGCCGGCGTCGACCTGCTCGTGACGCAGGGCACCGAGGCGGGCGGCCACACCGGCACGATCGCCACGATGATCCTCACGCCCGAGATCGTCGACATCGCCGGCGGCGTGCCGGTGCTCGCGGCGGGCGGCATCGCGTCGGGACGGCAGATGGCGGCGGCGCTGGCGCTCGGCGCGGCCGGGGTGTGGTGCGGCTCGGTGTGGCTGTCGAGCCACGAGGACATCACGCCGCTGTCGGTGAAGCAGAAGTTCCTGGCCGCCACCAGTTCCGACACCCTGCGCTCGCCCCTGCGCACGGGCAAGCCCGCCCGCCAGCTGCGCAGCGCGTGGCACGACGAGTGGGAGCGTCCCGGCAGCCCCGCACCGCTGCCGATGCCGTTGCAGCCCATGCTGATCGGCGAGGCGTGGGAGCGCATCGACGAGGCCGCCGACCGCGGCCACCCGGGTGCCACGGCGCTGGAGTCGTTCTTCATCGGGCAGGTGGTGGGGGCGTTCGCGGAGCTGCGGCCCGCCGCCGACGTCGCCCGTCGGATCATCGACGACTGCGCCGTACGGCTGCGCGAGCTGGGGACACTGCTGGACTGAGGTGTTTCGATGGGGCCGTGGACACCGACGTCTTCCATCCCGCCGTGTTCGCCCGCGGCGTCCCGCACGAGGCGCTGCGGCACCTCCGGGACCGCGAGCCCGTCTCCTGGCAGGCGGAGCCCGCGGTGGGGGAGTGGCCGGCCGGGCCCGGGTTCTGGGCGATCACCCGCTACGACGACGTGCGGTGGGCGCTGCGCACACCGGAGGTGTTCAGCTCGTCGCTGGGCGCCACCCAGATCCGCGACGCCGACCCCGATGACCTGCCGTTCATCCGACGGATGATCCTCAACATGGACCCGCCGGAGCACCAGCGGGTCCGCACGCTCGTGACCGGCGCGTTCACCCGCCGCCGGCTGGAACGGTTCTCGGCCGCCGTCTCCGAGCGGGCGGCGGCCCTGCTCGACGCCGTGGCCGACGACGGCCGGTGCGACCTCCCGTCCCAGGTCACCGACGACTTCCCGCTGACGAACCTGGCCGAGCTGATGGGCGTCCCGGCGTCCGACCGGCACCTGCTGCTGCAGTGGACCAACCGCGTCATCGGTTACCAGGACGACGAGCACGGGAACGTCGTGCGCGACGTGAACGGCGCCCCCATCAACCCGCGCTCCCCGGCGATGCTGGCCGACATGTTCGCCTACGCAGGCGAGCTGGCCGACCACAAACGGCGCCACCCCGCCGACGACGTCATGACGGCGCTCGTCGAGGCGCGGGTCGACGGGGAGCAGCTGACCGACACCGAGCTGCAGATGTTCTTCTTTCTGCTCACCGTCGCCGGCAACGACACCGTCCGGACCGCGCTGCCCGGCGGGGTGTTGGCGCTCGTCGAGCACCCAGAGGAGTACCGGCGGCTACGCGCGGATCCCGACCTCCTTCTGTGCTCGGCGATCGAGGAGATGCTGCGCTGGCACCCGCCCGTGCTCACCTTCCGTCGCACCGCCGCGCAGGACGTCAGCCTGCACGGTGTGGACATCTCAGCGGGGGACAAGGTCGTCGTCTACCACGTGTCTGCGCACCGCGACGAGCACCGCTTCCCCGATCCGTTCCGCTTCGACATCGGCCGCGCCCCCAACGACCACCTCGCGTTCGGCCAGGGCCCGCACGTGTGTCTGGGGGCGGGGTTCGCGCGGCTGCAGATGCGCGCGTTCTTCGCCGAATTCCTCACCCGGCTGCCGGAGGTGGAACTCGACGGCGAACCGCGCAGGCTGACGTCGAATTTCATCAATGGGCTGACGAGTCTGCCACTGCGCTGGGAATTCAGCTCAACTTGAGCTTCGCTTGATCTCTGCTGGGCAAGTAGTCGCAGCTCATAGGCCTGCAGGAGGTCATCCTGCGTAAGGTCGTTGCTGTAGCTAACTAATGAACAGCACGCCTGAGGAAGGTTGACCATGGCGACCACATCGAACGTCGAGCGCCGCATTGCCGAGCTGTCCGTCGACGATCCGCAATGTCGGAACGCCCTGTCACTCGATACGGTGAACGAGGCGATTCAGCGGCCCGGATCGACACTCCAGGACGTCGTGTCCGCGGTTCTGGAGGGTTATGCGGACCGCCCCGCGCTGGGGGAGCGGGCCCGGGAGCGGGTCACCGACCCGGCCACGGGCCGGACGTCGCTGCGCCTGCTGCCGCGCTTCGACACGATCACCTACCGGCAGCTGTCGGACCGGGTCGAGGCCGTGGCGGCCGACTGGGCCGGCCACGCCGACGCCCCGCTCGCAACCGGCGACGTCGTGGCCGTCCTCGGCTTCACCAGCTGCGACTACGCGACGGTCGACCTGGCCTGCGTCCGGCTCGGCGCGGTGTCGGTGCCGCTGCAGTCCAGCGCGTCGGCCCACAATCTCGCGCCGATCGTCGCGGAGTCCGAGCCGAGCATCCTGGCCACCAGCTCCGAGCTGCTCGACAAGGCCGTCGCTCTCGCGGCCGGGAGCTCCACGGTGCGCCGCGTGGTCGTCTTCGACCACCGCCCGGAGGTCGACGACCAGCGTGAGCGGTTCGACGCGGCTCGCGAGCAGCTCGGGTCGATCACGCTGGAGTCGCTGGCCGAGGTGATCGCCCGCGGCGCGACACTGGCGCCGGCGCCGCGCCCGACGGCCGACGACGACCGGCTCGCCCTGCTCATCTACACCTCCGGCAGCACGGGCACACCCAAGGGCGCGATGTACCCCGGACGTCTGATCAGCAACCTGTGGCGCGGGTTCTTCAAGCGCGAGGTCGCCCTGCCCGCGATCGGCGTGAACTACATGCCGATGAGCCACATGGCGGGGCGCTCGTCGCTGTACGGGACGCTGGCCGCGGGCGGCACCGGCTACTTCACCGCCGCCACCGACCTCTCGACGCTGTTCGACGACATCGCGCTCGTCCGCCCCACGGAACTCATGCTGGTGCCGCGCATCTGCGACATGCTGTTCCAGCGCTACCAGAGCGGCCTGGACCGGGCCGACGACGCGGCCGTGAAGGCCGATCTGCGCGAGAACGTCCTCGGAGGCCGGCTGCTCTGGGCCGCCTGCGGCACCGCGCCGCTGGCGAGGGAGATGCGCGCGTTCGTGGAGTCCTGCCTGGACATGCCCCTGCACGACGGCTACGGCTCCACCGAGGCCGGCGGCGTGCTGATCGACAACACGATCATCCGACCGACGGTGATCGACTACAAGCTCGTCGACGTCCCCGAGCTCGGCTACTTCGGCACCGACCACCCGTACCCGCGCGGCGAGCTGCTGATCAGGACCACGACGATCGTCCCCGGCTACTACAAGCGTCCCGAGGCCACGGCCGAGGTCTTCGACGCGGACGGCTACTACCGCACCGGTGACGTCATGGCCGAGATCGGGCCCGACCGGCTCGTCTACGTCGACCGCCGCAAGAACGTGCTGAAGCTGTCGCAGGGCGAGTTCGTGGCCGTGTCCAAGCTGGAGGCGCTGTTCGTCACGAGCCCCGTGATCCGCCAGATCTACGTCTACGGCTCCAGCGAGCGCTCCTACCTGCTCGCGGTGGTCGTGCCCACCGAGGAGACCCAGCGCGGGGGTGACGTCGCCGCGCAGGTGTCGGAGTCGTTGGCGACCATCGGGAAGGAGGCGGGCCTGGAGTCCTACGAGATCCCGCGCGAGTTCCTCCTCGAGACCGAGCCGTTCAGTACGGGGAACGGGCTGCTCTCCGAGGTCCGCAAGCTGCTGCGCCCGCGGCTGAAGGAGCACTACGGCGAGCGGCTGGAGCAGCTCTACACCGACCTCGCCGAGAGCGGGACGAGCGCGCTGCGCGAGTTGCGCCGCACCGGCCGCGACCAGCCGGTGTACGACACCGTCGTCCGGGCCGCCCAGGCCGTGCTCGGCTGCCCGCCCGGGGCGCTCGGCGCGGACGCGCACTTCACCGACCTCGGCGGCGACTCGCTGTCGGCGCTGTCGTACTCCGACCTGCTCGAGGAGATCTTCGGCGTCGAGGTCCCCGTCGGCCTCGTCGTCAGCCCGGCCACCGACCTGGGGCGGGTGGCCGAGCACATCGAGACGGCGCTGACCGGTGGATCGCTGCGGCCCACCGTCGCGACGGTGCACGGCGAGGGCGCCACGCAGGCGCGGGCGGCCGACCTCACGCTCGACCGGTTCATCGACGCCGCGACGCTGGAGCGGGCCACGACGCTGCCCCGGGTGACCGGGGAGCCCCACACCGTCCTGCTCACCGGGGCCACCGGCTACCTCGGCCGGTTCCTGTGCCTCGACTGGCTGGAGCGGCTGGCGATGACCGGCGGCACGCTGATCTGCATCGTGCGCGGCAGCGACGCCGCCGCCGCACGCGAGCGCCTCGACGCCGCGTTCGACAGCGGTGACGCCGAGCTGATGACGCACTACCGGACGCTGGCCGCGGGCCACCTGCAGGTGCTCGCCGGCGACATCGGCGACCCGGACCTCGGCCTCGATGGGCCCACCTGGCAGCGGCTGGCCGACACCGTCGACCTGATCGTGGACCCGGCCGCTCTGGTGAACCACGTGCTGCCCTACGACCAACTGTTCGGGCCGAACGTCGTGGGCACGGCGGAGCTGATCCGGCTGGCGGTCACGTCGAGGATCAAGCCCTTCACCTACCTGTCGACCGTCGCGATGATCGGCTCGGAGGTCTCGTCGCCGGACGAGGACTCCGACATCCGCGTCACCAGCCCGGTGCGCGCGCTCGGCGACGGCTACGCGAACGGCTACGCGACGAGCAAGTGGGCCGGGGAGGTGCTGCTGCGCGAGGCCCACGACCTGTGCGGACTGCCGGTGTCGGCGTTCCGCTCCGACATGATCCTGGCCCACAGCCACTACACGGGGCAGCTCAACGTGCCCGACATGTTCACCCGCCTGCTGCTGAGCCTGATCGTCACCGGCATCGCACCGATGTCGTTCTACGCGCCCAGCACCCGCTCGCCCCACTACGACGGGATCCCGGTGGACTTCACCGCCGCGGCCATCGACACCATCGCCGCCCAGATGACCGGTGACCACGCGGATGACGGCTACCGCACCTTCAACGTCCTCAACCCGCACGACGACGGCATCTCCCTCGACGTCTTCGTCGACTGGCTGGCGGCGGCCGGCCACCCGATCGCCATGATCGACGACTACGACGAGTGGTTCACCCGGTTCTCCACGGCGCTGCGCGGGCTCCCGGAGAAGCAGAAGCAGCACTCGCTGCTGCCCCTGCTGCACGCGTTCGCCCGGCCGGAGGTCGTGCACGAGGGGGAACCGGTGCCCACCAAGCGCTTCCGCTCGGCGGTGCAGGAGGCCGGGATCGGCGCGGACCGGGACATCCCGCACATCGACGCCGCGCTGATCCGCAAGTACGCCTCCGACCTGAAGGCGCTGAAGCTGATCTGAGCGACTCCGCACGGACGACGGTGGCCTGGCTCCGACGAGCCGGGCACCGTCGTCTTCGGGCTGACGATCCTGTCCCGGTCGGCCGCTGCCGGCGCGTTGGACGAACGCGGGACAGAACCGCCAACGTGATCATTTCGGAGTCGTGATCCGGTGGGTTGGTCCGTCTCAGAAGGGGGGCGGTTCGGTGTCCACGACCGGCGAGCCGCCGTCGAGGGTGAAGAGGTCGAGGACGTAGCTGTCCCCGGGTGGGCTGTCCGGGGGTGGGGCGCGGGGTGGCCCGGGCTGGGCGATCAGGGGGCGGTCGGTGTGCTCGGCGGGTCGGTCGTGGAAGGGGTCGGAGGCGCGGGGTGTGGTGGTGACCGCCGGCAGCAGGATCGGCTCGGGTCGGACGGTAGGTGCGGCCCAGGGGGCTGGTCCAGACGAACCGGCCGGGTTCGGGTTGGTGGCAGGTCCAGCTGCCGCTGGTCTTGAGGGTGTGGTCGTGGCGGCAAGCCGGCCCGAGGTCGTCGCGGACGGTGGGGCCGCCGCGGGCGTGGTCGAGGGTGTGGTCGATGTCGGTGGTGCTGGCGGGAGCGCGGCAGCCGGGGTGACTGCAGGTGCGGTCGCGGATCTGGACGTGGCGGCGCAGCGCGGCACACGGGGAAAGCGGTCCTCGGGATGGGCGTCGAGGTCGCTGCGCACGTTCGGGTCTGGGCGGCGGGCGTGCTGGCGGGCGATGTCGGCGACGAGGGCGGCCCACCGCCCGCAGGCGGTGGGGTCGGCGGCGAGCCGGGCGAGGTCGGGGGCGCCGATCTGGAGCTCCACGATGCCGCCGCGGGGCCTGTGCGGGTCGGGGTGCGCGGGCCGGTGGCGGGTGAGGCCCTCGGTGAGCAGCCGCCCGTCGGGGTCGAGCACGGCCCAGCGCCACTGCGCCCGGCCGGCCCGGGCGACCACGGCGCGGGCGGTGGCGGCGGTGACGGGCCCGAGACCGGGTAGCTGCCCGGCCCGTTCGGCCAGGCCGAGCAGGGTGAGCAGCGGGACCCGGATCTCGATCCCCACCCGCTGATCCCCTGCGCCGACACCGGCATGGGCGCGACCGTCATCGCCGTCGGGCGCCGGACCGGCCGGCCCGCCGTTGCCGGGGCCGTCGGTCGCGGGGTGGGGGCTGCCGGGATCGGAGCCGGCCGCCGCAGCGCCCTGGAACGTCGGGCCCCGGGACGCAGTGCCTTGGGACGCCGTGCCCTGGGACGCAGTGCCTTGGGACGCAGCGCCCTGGCTGGCAGTTGTGTCCTGGGCCGCCGTTGTCTGGTCGTGGTCGCCGGGCTGGCATTCGGTGGCTCCGCCTGGTGGCGTGCCCTGGGCGTGCCCGGCATAGCGGCCGAACAGGGCGTCGATGATCTCGGTGCGGGTCAGGCCGTGGACCGAGCCGTCGAGCAGCATCAGGAAGACGTCGGTGCGGATCTGGTCCAGCGTGCCGGGATGCCCGGTCCGGCGTGCGGCCCGGGCCAGGTCGTCGACCCGGCGCATCGCCGCGGCGGCCTCGTCGGCCGGCAACCCGGTCGCGGTCACCACGGCGGCGCCGTCGGCGTCGAGGTAGTGCACGAGCCGCCGGTCGGTGAGGGCCTTGCGGTAGCGGGCGTCGTAGAAGTCGGGGTCGATCTCCAGGATCATGCGCTTGATCCGTTCCTGGAGCTGGCCCGTGGTGAGCCGCGGCGCGAGCGGCACCAGGGGCTGCGCAGATCACCGCGACGGCGCCGTAGAGACCGGGTACCTCGCCGCGCCGTAGCTCGCCGGGCCCGGCGAAGGGCCTGCGGAACAACACCTCGGCCATGACCTGCCAGAGCTGCGCCTGGTCGTGGGAGCTGGCGGGACCGGGCGATCAGCACCTCGACGATGTCGTCGTTGGGCACCTCGAGCGGATCCAGATCGGCGAGCCGGGCGGCCAGGGCAGGGCCGGGCGGCATCACCGCCAGCCCTGCCAGCCCCGTCACCCCACTGCCATCGACCATGTGTTCGATCGTAACGGCGACCACCGACAGAATCGTGCGGGACGATCTCCGGGGCCGTGGTCAGAAGACCGTGTTGACGTCGTCGCGCACGATGGTGTCCATGCTGTGCTCGGCGAGCGCGGCGATCGTCATGGAGGGGTTGCAGGCGCCGGTGGAGCCGGGGATCAGGGCCCCGTCCGTGACGTAGAGGCCCTTCTGGCCCTGCACGCGGCCGTAGAGGTCGCACACGTCGCCGATGGTGGCGCCGCCGAGCGGGTGGTAGGTGGTGGTCTCGAAGGCGGTGGTGTCGACGGTGAGGTTGCCGCCGACGATCGTCCTGATCCGGGCTGTGATCGCGTCGGTGAGCTGCTTGTCGTAGGTCTGGCTCCAGTGCAGCACCGCGTCGTCCTTGGTGGCGTCGTAGGTGAACACGCCACCCGGCGTCACGAGGCCGAAGCCGATGAGGCTCGTGATGCCGGCGTCGACGGGCAGCGGAACCCCGCCGTGGACGATGGTGACCGGGCCTGCCGGGTTGTCCCAGTCCTTCACCCCGACGCACGCCGGACCGCCCTGGAGCTTGCCGGGACTCCCGCCGGACGGGGACCGGGCGAAGATCCGGTCGCCGTTGTTGCCCCACCGGGTGCCGACGCCGTCGGGGAGTCCGGACACCGTGTTCTTGGCCTTGGCCTTGACGAGGAGCCGACTCGTGCCGGCCGAGCCTGCGCCGAGGAACAGCGCGTCGGTGGTGATGAGCTTGCGCTCCAGGACGGTGCCGTCGGGGTCGATCCGGTCGACGTGCACCACCCAGCGGCCCGACGGGTCCCGCTCGATGTCGCGGACCACGTGCAGGACCGCCACCTCGACCTTGCCGGTGGCCTCGGCCGCGGCGAGGTAGGTGACGTCGACGGTGTTCTTGCCGCCGTTGTTGGCGCCGAGGATCACGTCGCCGGTGGTGTACGTGCGGCGCATCTCCCCGCGCTGCTCGCGGCGGGCGTACTCCCAGTCCAGCGGTAGCGGGACCCTGAACGGCTCGAGCCCGGCGTCGGTCACCCGGGTCGTGAACTGCTTGGCGGCCTTGTAGTCGCTGGAGTCGAGCAGGTCGTCGGGGATCGGGGCCGGCTTCAGTACCGCCTCGACGCGCCGGTAGTAGTCGCGGTCGAAGGCGGTGTAGTCGAGGCCCGCGGGCATCGACCTCGCGAAGCCGGCGGCGCCGGGCTGGATCGTCATGCCGTGGTAGACCAGCGATCCGCCGCCGACACCGGACCCGCACAGGATGTCCATGCCGTCGCCCCTGAACCGCTCGATCACCCCGGCGTAGGGCTTCCACAGTGCGGGCGGCGAGCCCGTGAACACCGGGGATGCGGTGAACCAGGACGCGCGGCGGTCCTGGGAGAACATGCGGGGGAAGGTGTCGGCGTTCGGCCCGGTGATCCAGCGCTGGCCCCGTTCGAGCACGAGCGTGGGGACCCCGGCGCGGCCCAGCCGCAGCGCGGTGATCGAGCCGCCGAACCCGGTGCCGACCACCACCGCCCGGCGCCGGTCCTCGGTGACGATGGGGCCCGCTGCGCTGGTGGCCGCTCGGGCGACGCCCGTGCCGGCGGCGCTCAGCACCGCGGCCGCACCGATCCCGCCGAGCATGGTCCTGCGGTTGAACTGCTTCGTCATGACGTCGCCTCCCCGATGGTGGTTTGACGAAGCTTACAAGACTGTCAATTATGTAAATGCGACGGCAGGAGCCTCCGGCGCAGGTGGCCGCGTCTCGATCTCCATGACGGCAGTTGGCGGACCGAGCCGTCCGGCCCGCCCCCGATGACGGGCCGGACGGCTCGGGGTTCTAGGAGCAGGTGGTGGGGGCCGGCTTGCCTGCCATGCGGTCGGCGGTGAACTTCTGCACCTCGTTCTTGCCCGCGATGAGGCCGCCGCCGTGCTCGGCGAGCTCGTAGCTGTGGAACGAGATCTGCACCCCGGCCCTGCAGTAGGTGTCGTAGAGCGCCTTGCCCTGCGGGACCGGCACGATCTCGTCCAGCGCGCCCAGGTACTGGTAGACCGGCACCTTCGGCGGGGAGTAGCCGAGCTTGTTCTCCGCGATCCGGGCCTGCCACGCCGGCGTCTGCATCGGGTCGCTCGTGGTCAGGTCGCTGATCTTCTTCCCGGCGAACTTCAGGAAGTCGGTCACGCAGGCGTCCTTGGCGGAGGCGAACACGGCGCGGCCGGCCGCATTGAGGTACGAGTCGAGGTCCAGCTCGGGGTAGGCGGCGTCGAGGCCCAGCGCCGAGAAGCCGAGGAACGCGAAGAAGGCGCTGCCGTCGAGGTTCTTCGCGACGGCAGTCAGGTCGGCGGGCACGCCGCCCGCGGCGATACCGACCAGCTTGAGCTCGGGTGCGTAGGTGGGCTGGAGCTCTCCGGCCCACATCGCGGCGCCGCCGCCTTGGGAGTAGCCCTGGATGACCACCGGGTTCGCCGCGTTGAGGCCGGCGGGGGCCAAGCGCTGCGCGGCCCGGATGGAGTCGAGCACGGCGGGGCCCTCGGAGCGGCCGACGATGTAGGTCGGGGTGCCGCCCTCGTAGTAGCCCTCGTAGTCGGTGACGACGACCGCGAAGCCCTGGTTCAGGGCGTCGTTCACGCCGCTGATCTCGTCGAACAGGCCCGACTGGATACTCTTCGACGCCGCGCACCTGAACCCCGCGCCCTGGGTGCCGGGGGCGTAGGCGACGAGCTTCAGGGTGGCGGGGTTGGTGGTGTTCTCGGGCAGGAGCACCGTCGCGGTGACGGCGTCGGGCTTGCCCAGGGCGTTGGTCGACAGGTACATGATCAGCCACTGCGACGTGGTGATCTGCCGGACGCGGATGACAGCACCGGGCCTGCCGGCGGGCAGCGGGTTCGGCGGGGTGTAGAAGGCGTCGCCGCCCGGATCGCCGACGCTGTTGGCGCCGGCCGCGGTCGTCTCGGGGAGGGCGGGTGCTGCAGCGGCCGGCTGGGCGAGACCGACGGTGAGAGCGGCCACGACGGCGGCCGTGGCCACCGCCAGCGTTCGGCGGAGGGGGATACGCATCTTCACTCCTGATGGGGATGAGGGAGCAGGTTCACTGCGCCGGCCAGAGGGCCGGGGCGAGGGTTGTGGCCCAGGACTCGTGAAGGGCCCGCTGCCAGTAGGGCCAGGAGTGCGTCCCGCCCCTGTAGTAGTCCGCGGTGAAGGGGATGCCGAGCTGTGTCAGCCGGTCGGTGAAGCTCGTGGAGCTGCTCAGCGCGAACGGCTCGATGTTGCGGTCGGTGACGCCGAGGGCGTCGAAGGGCCCGGTCCCGCCGTCGCCGGCCGAGAGGTAGAGGCGCGTGCCGCGCAGCTTCTCGATGCGGTTGTAGGGTTTGTTCGCCGTCCAGATGTCGGCCTGGAACACCTGCGAGCCCCAGATGCGCGTCACGTCGAACGTGCCCGTGCGGGCGAGGATGAACTGCACGACCTGCGGCATGAAGGTCTGCTGGGTGTTGGGCATGCCGCTGTAGGAGGCCGCCGCGCCGAACACCCCCGGGTGGGACGAGGCGTACTCGACGGCCCCGTAGCCCCCGATGGAGAGGCCGGCGACCGCCCGCCGGTCGTTGGTCCGGAAGTTGCGCTCCACGATCTGGCGCACCTCGGTCATGTGGAAGGTCTCCCAGTCGGGCGGTCCGCCCAGGCCGTGGTTCCACCACCTCGTGTAGAAGCCGGCCTGGCCGTCCGACGGCATCACGACGATCACCGGTTTGTCGGCGGTGAACGCCCTGACGTCGGTGTAGGAGTCCCAGGACCGGTAGTCGAGGTCCTCGCAGCAGCCGTGCAGCAGCCACGACTGCGGCCAGGTCCGGGCCGGCTGGTCCTTCCACCCGACGGGGAGCAGCAGCCGCACGGAGGCGGAGCCGCCGAGCGCGGGGGAGCGGATCACGAGGTCGACGGCGCGGTCGTCGATCCAGTTCTGGGTGGTCACCGCGGCGCCGTCGTCGGCGGCGAGGAGCGGGGCCGGGGCAGCCCCGGCGGTGCCGGTCAGCGTCACGGCGGCCAGTGCCACGGCCAGGAGGACCACAGCGGCACGGCGGGGTGCGGTCATCTGTTCTCCAGGGCAGCGGGCGGGGAGCCGAGGACGGCGACGAGAGCCGCCGCCACCGTGTCGACGTGGGGCGGTTCGATCACCGACAGGTGGGTGCCGGGCACGGGGAGCACCTCGATGCCGGGGCAGTGCTCCTCCCATCCGGGGTCCACAGCGTGGTGCCCGTCCGCCCGCAGGAGCACCACCCGACCGGGCAGCGGGCCGGGCCGGTAGCGCTCGGCGGCGCGTACGTCGAGGTAGACCGCGCGCAGGTGGTGCAGCACGCCGCGGCCCGTGTCGGGGGAGCAGGAGACGAGGTGCGCGATGAGGGCGTCGATCCGGGCCTCGTCGTCGTGTTCCGGGAGATCGCCCGGCGGCGCGTCGATCGCGACCCCGTAGGTCCGCTCGATGTGCTCGGCGAAACGCGCGGGCCGCTCGCGTACCGGGAAGGGCAGGAGGGTGTCGATCAGGACGACGATCGTGACCGCCTCACCCGCCTCGTGCAGCAGGCGCGCGGTCTCGTGGGCCAGGTAACCGCCGAACGACCAGCCGCCCAGGTGGTAGGGCCCCGCCGGACGGGCGTCGCGCACCAGGTCCGCGTAGCGGCGGGCCCGTTCCTCCACCGACGCGGCGCCGGCGAATCGCTCGAGCCCGTACACGGGCCGGTCGCCGAGGCGGTGGACGAGCTCCCGGTAGAGGCTCGTCGTCGCGCCCGCCGGGTGGAACAGGAACAGCGGATCGCCCCGGCCGACCCGCAGTGTGCGCAGCAGCGGGGCGGCGCGGCCGTCGGGCCGCCCCTCGATGCGGGCCCGCAGCACGTCGGCCATCCCGGCGATCGTCGGGACGGTGAACAGGGCCCGCACGGCCTCTGCGCCGAGCTCGGCCGCGACCTGCGACCGGAGCTGCTGCGTCTCGGCCGGACCGCCACCTGCGGCGGCGAAGTCGAGGCGCACGTCGGGCGGATCGTCGGCCAGCACGTCGGCCCAGCGGCGGGCGACCCACCGTTCGGCCGGGTCGCGCGGCCCGAGGACGATCGGCCCGGAGGTCGTGGTCACGGCGACCCGCCGACGCTGGACGGGACCGTCGCGGGCCGGGCGGGGAACGAAGGGCGCAGCCAGGCCCAGGCCAGTGCGGCGCCGACGAACTGCAGGGCCCCCGCCACCAGGAGCACGGCGCCGTAGCCGGTCGCGATCGAGGCCCCGGGTGGGGCCCCGCCGGCCGTGGCCGCGGCGCCCACGGCGACCAGGACGGCGCTCATCAGTGCGATCCCGATCGCGCTGGACAGCTCGCGGGACACCGTCAGCGCCGCGGACACCGCGCCCGCCCGGCGCTGGTCGACGGCCTCCAGGGGCACCGTCGTGAGCGGTGTGGTGAGGGCGGAGCCGAGCCCCACCAGCAGGAGGCCGGGCACTCGCGGCAGCAGCGTCGGTGACCCGTTCACCGCGGCGACCGCCACGAGCCCCAGGCCGACGGCGACGAGGCCGACGGCCACCACCCGGTGGGGACCGAGGCGGTCCACCACGAACGGCACCAGCGGCACGGCCACCACCACTCCGACCGCGACGAGCACGAGGGGGATCCCGGCACCCAGTGGCCCCAGCCCGAGCCACTCCTGGTGCACGAGCGGCGTGTAGAACACGACGCCGGTGATGCCCAGCCCCCACAGCGTCTGCACCGCGAGGGCGGTCAGCAGCAGGCGCCGCTGGACCGGGGATCCGGCGACGACGGCCGGCTCGGTCTCCGTCGACAACCGAACGGTCCCGGCGGGCACGAGCGCGAGCATCAGCAGGACCACCGGGACGTTGAGCCACAGCACCGAGCGCCATCCGGCGTACTCGCTGAACAGGCCGCCCAGCGCCGGGCCCAGGGTCAGCGCGCCCGCCAGGCAGGCCGTCCACAGTGCGGCCCCGGCCGCCCGCCGCGACTCGGGCAGCGCGGTCCGGAGCAGGCTGAGCAGGCCGGGTACGAGTACCGCCGCGGCGCAGCCCTGCAGGGCACGCGCGACGAGCAGCAGCACGTCGGAGTCCGCCATCCCGCCGAGTGCGGAGGCGGCGCCGAGCAGCAGCAGGCCACCGGTGAGGGAGCGCCGCGGCCCGATGCGGTCGAGCACCAGGCCCGCCAGCGGGAGCAGCACCGCGAACGGCAGCATGTAGGCCACCCCGACCCACTGCAGCGCGGCGAGCCCGAGGCTCAGATCGACCGCGATGGACGGCACCGTGGCGCTGACGATCGTGTTGTCCAGGCTGGTGAGGAAGGCGCCGACACCGATCAGCACCATCGCGCCACGGCCCGTCCGAAGGCCGGGCGTCGAGGGTGTGCGGGATGGCGGCATTGCTCCACGTTATTTCTGGCCGGAGGGTTCTCTTACTCGCCTGAAAGTGCGTATTGCCGGACGACTCTCTGACTACCGGAACGGCGACGGGAAAGGCGCATGTAAGAGGAATTACTCAGCTATATTTAAGGGTGCCTTGAGGGTGTCTTGAGGACGAATGCCGAGATTTTCCGTGCCGTTTCCGTAGGTGTTCGGGCGTCAGTAGTCGGAGCTCGCCGCGGTGAGCCCGAGCAGACGCGACGACCGCAGGACCATCTCCATCGCCAGCCGCGACTCAGGGTCGTCGAGGCGCTCCCCGAACATCTCACCGAGCTGGTTGAGGCGGTAGCGCACCGTCTGCGGGTGCACCTGCAACGCCTCCGCCACGTCCATGATCCGGCCGTTGCATCGCAGCCAGGCCAGCAGGGTGTCGGCGAAACGCTGCCGCTGCCGGACCGTCAGCGCGCCGAAGGGGGCGAGGACCTGCTCACCGAGGCGGGCGGTGAGAAAGGGGTCGGTGGTCAGCCACATCGACATCAGGTGCTGGTCGCAGTGGAGCACCCGCTGGGCCGGGAGGACGCCGCCGGCGGCGAGGGTGAGCGCCCGGCGTGCGCAGGCGAACGAGCCGGCCGCCTCGGTGATCCGGACGCGCGGGCCGATCGCCGCGCTGCGGCCGCTCAGCCGGGCCTCCAGGCGGGCCAGGTGCGTCTCGGCCGACCCCGTGACCAGGCAGGGCCGCGGGCCGCGCAGGTCGCGGAGCACGTCGCTGTCCAGCGCGAACCCGGTGCCGGCGCCGTCCTCGGGTGGGGTGAGGGCCACGACCCGGACATGGGTCGGCACGGGCCAGCCTGCCGCGGCGGCCAGGGAACCGATGGCCGCCGGAGTAGGCGGGCTGTCGGAGATCAGCAGCGACAGCAGGCGGGCCCGGTGGTGCTCGACCGCACCCGCCGCGGCCGCCCGTGCCTCGGCGTGGCCCTCGAGGGAGAGCGCGGACATGTCGTCGACCGTGGCGAAGACCGCGTCCGCCAGCACGTAGACCAGGTCGGACGGCACCGCGTGGGCCCGGCAGAACTCCGAGAGGTAGCGCCACACCGCGCGCCCACCCGCCCGGTAGGCGGCCTGGAGGCAGTCGAGGCTGCGGCCGTGCCGGAACTCCGCCCGGCCCAGCCAGACGAACACCGACCGCCAGTCGTTGATCGGGCCCGTGCCGAGGTTCTTCCCCCGGGCCGCGGCGAGGCAGCGCGTGATCGCTTGCTCGACCCCGGTGGTGATGTCGCGTTCCATCCGGGAGTGCCGGGTGGAGTACTCGGGGACGGCCCGCTGGATCTCCCGGAGCACGTACTCGGTCATCATCGGGACATGCGGCCCGAAGGCGTCGACGAGGTCGGCGGGAAATTGGGCCCAGAGATCACGGGTGTTCTCGGGCTGGCTCCCCCGGCCGGGCATCGGGCCCCCGGGAATTGCCGCCGCGACCAATTCCGTCGATCCTCCCACCGTGCGA
The DNA here is from genome assembly GCA_038231335.1 of Mycobacteriales bacterium. Taxonomy (GTDB): domain Bacteria; phylum Actinomycetota; class Actinomycetes; order Mycobacteriales; family Pseudonocardiaceae; genus Pseudonocardia. The sequence goes on along the minus strand of JBBRLM010000027.1, from coordinate 3,319 downwards.
AACCTAGGTCGGCCGCGTCGCCATTGTCAACGCGATGTGATGTCCGCAGTGCCGGTAGTCGGACCGTATTCAATTATGGAAGGCCGTCAGTCGCTCGGCCTCCTGCGCGACGGCGTTGCGCGCGGCGGTCGGGAGCGGCTCGAACGGGGCCGGCACGACGCGGCCGGCCGTGAAGCGCCACGTGCCCGCGACCCGCCCGTCGACGAGGAACGTCGGTGTCGACTGCGGCATCCTCGAGGAGAAGACCTTGTCGCGGTGCTCGTCGGGCAGGATCCGGGCCCGCTTCGCGTGCCCCAGGAGGAGCACGGCGTCGAAGGAGGAGAGGAAGCGCACCGGGGCCGGCGCGGCGCCGTCGGGTCGTGGTGCGCGTAGTAGGTCGAACAGCAGCGTCCCGTCCGGGTCACGTGCGGTCCGCAGCTGCATACGGTCGAGCACCGCGCGGGTCTCGGCGACGGTCCACCCGGCGTGGCGCGCGACGTCACCGGGGCTCGCCGGGCCGAACCCCCGCAGGTACCGCTTGACGAGCCGTTCCTCGGCGGCCCCGAGATCGACCGGGGCCCGGCGCGGCAGCCAGTCGTCGGCCAGGCCGTACACATGCGCGCGGGGCGATTCCCAGGTGCCGGCGGGCGGTACCCGCACGAGGTCCACCCACAGCTGGACGCCCTGGAACGTCGGCCGGGAAAATCCGTCGTCGTCGAGCCGGGCGACGATCTCGGCCTGCCGCAGCGGCCCCCGTGCGAGGTGGGACCGGACGGCCGCCGCGGCCGCGTCCATGTCGATGTCGGCCGCACCCGGCTGGACGCGGAGCCACGTGCGGCGTCGCTGCGCGCGGACGGCCTCGGTCAGGGGCGCGTAGTCGGCGGCCGACACCATGTGGATCGTGCAACGCATCACCCAGCCCTGCACGATCCGGCGGCCCGTCAGCGCGTCGGTGAGGTCGTCGCGGTGGAAGTGCTCCAGGCGGGACCAGAGCCCGACGTAGGCCGACGGCGCGTACTGGGTCTGTAGCCCGCCGAGCCGCTCCACCGCCCGGGCGGGGGTGAGCGGGGCCCGCTCCAGCAGGAGCTGCCGGGCCAGCAGGGCCCGGTTGATCTCCCGCCAGGACAGCACCCGTTCCGCCACCGGACCTCCGCTCACGGCCACCGTACCGACCGTCGTCCACGGGGCACCGTCGCCGAACCCGCCCGGGCGCCGACCCGGGCCTGCTCGGCCGTCGCGCGGTGGTGGAGGGTTCCGTTTCTGTGCCGTGCTCACCGGCTCTACGGTGGCAGCGACATGCCGATCGACCCCGCCACGCCGGTCGCGAGGGCGGCCACTGTGCACACCGTCTTCGGTGCCCGGCGCGCGGGTACTCGCCCCCGGTGCCCCGACCCCGACCGGAAAGGTCCTCCTGCAGCCGTGGTTCGTGAACTCACCGCCCGCCCCCTGACCGGCCCCGTCGCCCAGCACGGGGAGGGCCCGGTCTGGCATCCCTCGTTCGCAGGGATCCGATGGGTGGACATGCTGTCCGGCGACATCCTCGAACTGGACGGCGACGACGCGCATGGCAGCGTGCGGCGCACCCACGTCGGGACGGTGGCGGCGGCGTTCCGCCCGCGCCGCGACGGCGGACTCGTGCTCGCCGACGAGCGCGGCTTCGTGCTGCTGGACGCAGCGATGAGGGTCGAGCGACGGCTCGGCGATGTCTGGGCGGACCCCGGGGTACGCATGAACGACGGTGGTTGTACCCCCGACGGGGCATTCCTCTGCGGCTCCATGGCCTACGACGAGCGCCCGGGCGGGGGAGCGCTCTACCGGCTGGCTCCCGATCTCACGGTCGAGCGGCTGCTCGACGACGTCACGATCTCGAACGGGTTCGCCGTCACCCCCGACGGGCGGCACGCCTACTACGTCGACACCCCTACCCGCCGCGTCGACGTCCTGGATCTCGTGGACGGGGCGCTCCGCAACCGCAGGCCGGCGGTCCACATCGCGCCCGGGCGCGGCTCCCCGGACGGCCTCACGGTCGACGCCGAGGGCGGCATCTGGGTCGCGCTCTGGGGCGGGTCGGCCGTGCACCGCTACACCCCCGACGGCTCGCTGGACACCGTGGTGCGGCTGCCGGCGCCGCAGGTCACGGCCTGCACGTTCGGGGGCGCAGGCCTGGACCGGCTGTTCGTCACGACGTCGACGACCGGCACCGACACCACCGCGCATCCCCACGCCGGGGCGCTCTTCGCGGTGGATCCCGGAGTGTGCGGGCTGCCGGTGCTCGAGTTCGGCCCCGTGAACACCTCCGGCGGGTGAGCCTTCGCCGTTCGACGTCGCGCGGCCGGCCGGCGTCCGATCTTCCGTCCGGGCTTGTGATCCGTCACAGTCCGGGGCGTGACATCCTTGCGGGATCCGAGCGGGCGGAGCTGGGGGGCGCGGCATGACGGTCGACAATGGACAGCAGCTGCGGCTGGGCGGGCTGCCGATCGCGGAGGTGCTCGTGCGGGACCGGCAGGTGCTGGAGCGGGCGCTGCTGGAGGCGATCCGGTCGCAGATCCCTGAGTACCAGCTCCTCCCCGCGGAGGCCTTGACCGGCGACGTCGCCGGAGCCATCGGCACGACCCTGCGCCTGTTCGTCTCGACCCTCCGCACCAATCAGCCCCCGAGCGAGGACGAGCTCGCGGTGCTGCGCGAGTCGGCGGCGCGGCGCGCCGAGGAGGGCATCCCGGTCGCGGCCGTGCTGGGCGCGTACCACCTCGGCTTCGAGCTGGTGTGGGAGCACATTGCCGGCCAGGCGGCAGATGGTGAAGTGGCCGAGCTGATGGCCGCGAGCCGGCTGATTCTGCATTTTCTCCGGCTCGTCGCGGCTGCGGTGTCGACGGGCTACCTGGAGGAGCGGCAGGTCATGTTCGACGACGAGCATGCGGCCCGGCACGCGATGCTCTCCGCGTTGCTGGAAGGCGAACCGCCGGACGAGGCCGCGCAGCGGGCCGGGTTGCGACTGCCCCCTGCCTACCAGGTGCTCGGCGTGGCGGTCGGGCCGCACCCTGACGAGCTCGCTACGGGGGTGAACGCGAGGGTGGCGGCCAGACGGAAGGTGCGTCGCCTGCGCGTCGAGCTGGACCGGCGCACCGGGGAGCCAGTGCTGGTCGCGTTGGTGCAGTCGGGCGGCGTCGTGTTGTTGCCCATGCCGGTTCCGGTCGAGGCGCTAGGCGCAAAGCCGTTCAGTTAGCCGGTCTGGCTTTCGGTCAAGGATCCTTGTTCGGCGTGTCGGTGCTGAACGTGGGAGCGGAGCTCCGGTAGGAGAGGTCGTCCTCCAAGACAGCCTCGATCTACCGGGAGCTCCGCT
>JBBRLM010000026.1:0-90189 GCA_038231335.1 Mycobacteriales bacterium | reverse complement strand
TGGCGAAACGCCCAGAGATCAGCTCTACCACGGCATCCAACGACGCCACCCACCCCGCAAGATCCACCATGCGGTGATCATCACCGCCCGACAGGGCTCAGCATCCCACGACACGCCGCAGCTGCCGTTGCAGTACTAGGTGCCACGTACGCGGACCTCGGCGGCAGTCGATGCCTCGACGAGATCTCGAGCCCAAGGGGGAGCGGGGCTCACGCATCGCGTGGCGATGACGAGAACAGCCTAATGTCTGAGGACCCGCCCGCAGTGAAATACGTGCAGAATTGGTCTGAACGGCACAACGGAACTCTACCGAACGCTCATCCGGCGTCAGGCTCGAATATCGAACCGATCTCGGTTCCGCTGCGGTGGAGGAGAGCGAACCGGGCCCGGTCGATCGCCGTGACCGCCAGGTAGCAGCCTGCGTCGAACCAGCCGACCCGTCCGCTGCGCACCAGGCGGACCAACGCCGATGCTCGACCGCCAGTGTTCGGCTCGGCCCGGCCCATGTGTGCCAGCTGGCGGTTGCCCATCCGGACCCGTGAACGGCGGCGGAGGTGGGCGCGTACCGTCGGTGCCGGTCGAATAACGCTCTGCGCAGTCCGTACGACACGACGTTCGTCGGGAGCGAACGAGCGGTGGACCCATTCGTCGTCAGCCACCACGTCCGGCATCGGGAACACCCTCCTGTGTCCGTACTCGTCGACGGCGTACAAGCCGACGCCGGCGAGTGCTCGGCGAGGACCGAACAGTTCCTCGTGGACGCGGTGCACCCGGCGTACGACTGGGCCCGTCTGGTGCAGATCCATGACCGCCACCGGTGAGCACGCGAGCACGCCTTCCTCCGCGAGGGTCGCCACGATTGCCCGCACGGTCGAGAGATCCACCTCGACATCTGCATCGAGGTAGAGCCGTGGGAAGACCGTGCACTCGGCGTCACCCAGGCGCAATGCGTGCGCCTTGCCGGGAACGGCTGTCTCGACGACGTGAACTCCTTGGGCGCGTGCGATGCTCGCAGTCTCGTCGGTGCAGGCGTTGGCCACCACCACCACGTGGAGTTCGTCGGGTCGCGTGCCCTCCAACACGCGGGTCAGACCGCGGGCAATGGTGTGCTCTTCGTTGTGTGCCGGGATCACGATGCACGCTATCGGCAATCGCGGGCTCGGGTCGTCAGGCATGCGATCCCTCCACGCAGGCGACTTCGGACCTTTCGGGAACCAGAGCCCGAGACGTTGACCTGCTGGTCTCGGACCTGACGATTCGGAACAACGCCCCGATGACACCGAGAACGACGAAAAGCAGCCCTTCCAGAATCCGGAAGGAAAGCAGGTCGAACGTGATCGATCCGACGACGGGCACGCTCGCGCTCGCCATCAGAGTCACGGCGAGGTCGCGATCGCGCAGCGTGCGGCTACGCATCGCTGTCCCCAGAGCGGCGAGGATCCCGGTAAGATACATTCCGACGAGCACGATGAACCCGACGACTCCACTCTCGATCAGAGTCATGATGTACTGGTTGTCGAGGGCGAAGTGTTTGGGAAAGTACCACGTACCCACCCCGCGGCCGAACCACAGATTCTTGGAGATCTCTTCGGCGGCAATCGGGTAGCGCTGCGTCCGGTAGCTGACGCTGTTGTCGCTCGAGATGTTCTGGAACAGCCCGAAGAACGTGCTGAGCAGGCCCGGAAACGCCACCTTGGCCACGACGAGGAATCCAGCCGTCGCCGCGAGGGCCGTCAGTCGCCGCCGTATCGGCCAGCTGATGATCAGGACGATGCCCGCGGACAGGGCGCCCAGCACAGCTGACCGCGAAACCGAAAAGAGCAGGCCGGATGCAACGAGCGCGCTGCACATGTACCACGGCCACGCCCGCGCGCTTTCGGTCTTCGCCCGGTAACCGTAGTGTAGCGGCAGCGGGAGGATCATGGCACAGAGCACGCCAAACTCGATCGGATTGCTGGTGGTCCCCTGGACCCTCGAGAATCCGGATCGATCGTTGATCGTTCCGACGGTCACCGAGGCGTCCTTCAGGCCGGGCGGCACGAGATACTTCGTCAGATCGAACTTGACCACGAACTGCAGGGCGCCGATGAGGCATACGAGAGCGACCGCCACGGCGACCATCCGTAGCACAGTGTCGATACGATCGCGCGTTCTCACGCCGTCACAAATCAGGAGGGCCATCCCGACCAGAGAAGCGACGATGACCAGTGTCCGGTCCGCCTGGTTCACCTCGTCGCTCTGCAGGTAGACGTAGTTCCCGTAGGCGTACGTGACGAAAAGGCTGAGCGCGAACAGATAGAGGGATGTGCGAACCGGGTTGCGTCCCTTTGCCATTCCCAGTGACCGCGTCGCGTGGGCGCACAGCCAGCAGAGCGTCATGAAGAGCGCGATCAGCGTCGCGGGTGTGATCGACAGTGGGAGGCCCTGAACGACCAGACCGCTGGGGATGAGTGCGAGCACGACGATGTACACGCAGGTGATGGTCGCGCCGTCCGCACGTTGCCGTGCCCGGGGCAGAAGGATGCCCTGCATCGCACTCACACTCGTCCGGCCGGCTCGGCGGCGCGAACGGTGTCTTCAGGACACGCCGGCGCGTGCCCGGGCGGAGTCGACCGTGCGGACCCGTCCTGAACCGGTTCGGCGTGGAGGTCCTGTTCCACCCCCGCGGCCGACGCCTCCTTCTGCTGCCTGAGTTCGGAGCGGAGATTGCGACGGCGCGTTCTCGCCTGGATCAGGCTCTCAGCTCCGAATGCGGAGCCCAGGCAAACGAGCAACCCGATCGCGCCCGTTGCTCCAGCGGCGCGGATGCGGCTGCCACGCATTCCAACCGGGTCGGTGGACGGTACGACCACTGAATAGTTGACAAATGTCGATATCGGCGCGTCGAGCGCCTGCTGTCGGGCGGCGAGTTCGTCCTTGCCTGCAGCCATAGCCCGATCGACCAGCGGGCGGGTAACCGCGGGATCGCGAGAATCCACGGTGAAGAACACGAAGGGGCCGCTCTGCAGCAGTTCGGGGTTGGATGTGCCGTTGTTGACAGTGAACACAACCGAGCCGTCGCCAGGCACTCCGATCCGACCTGCGAAGTTCGGCGTACGCATGGCCTGGATGAGGAGGGCGCCGGTGAGGTCGAGCCCGTGGCCGGAGTTGAGGAGTGGGTTGATCGAGCCGGGACGGTAGCCGTTTGTGTACTGCGTTGCGCCGGTTGGCGGCGTACTGAGGAGTACCACCGCTTTGCTCTCGTACACCGTAGGAACGGTGACATAGACGCCGGCCGCTCCGACAATGGCCAGAAGGAACATCGGAACGACGACGTACCACCGTCGCGCCACGACGCCGAGCGTCGCCCAGAAGTCCATGCTGACTCACTCTTTCCTGCTCTGCATGCCCGTCAACTCTTGCGCCTAGGCGTCTGCGGTGCTGCCGTCTTCGTCGGTTCCGTCGTGCTCGGCGTCGCGCGTCTTCCCGGTCGGCGCAGGGCGCTGCGCCGTCAGCAACTGCGTCTTGGGGTCGTCTGCGGACCCCTCCTCGCTTCGCTGCCCGTCGCGAGCCTTCGGGACAGCCGAGCCGTTGATCGAGGGGCGCCGGGGGTCTTCTCGCGTGGAAGGTGTCTGTGCGGAGGGGCGCGGACGCGGAGCGCGCGGCTCATGTCCAGCGGCGGACGGAGATGCCGAGCTCGGAGTCGGCTTCTCCGTCGGAGCGGACCGGGCACCACCCAGGATGATTCGTTCCGTGTGGGACTCGACGTCGGCAGGCAAAGAAACGACCTGTCCGTCCAGCGGTGTGGGCTGCGGCCGTCGCCGTGGAGAGGGTCGCAACGGAGCCGTCGCGGACTCGAGCGACGTCGCACGGGCCGGCTCTGCCGCGTTCGGGTGGTTCCCGTTCCCGCTGACACGAGCACGGTTGCCGGGTCGTGGATCCGCGCTGGCGTTGTCATCGACCCGAGCCGACTGGACGCCCGTCACCGATGGGGAGTCACTCGGGGATTCGTCGTCGCGCACGGGGAGGCCGTCGGCCATGGGGAAACCGCCTCGGCGAGTCTCCCGAAGGTAGACACCGCCTACAACGAGCATGAGACCGAGCACCAGTCCGACGCCGGCGCCCTCGATCTTGAGGGTGGTACTGGCAACAGGATCGGTAGGCCCCACCACCCAGAGGGTCGAGATCAACTGGGACGCCGGCGCGTTCAGAGACTGCTGACGCTCCAAAAGGATCTGGTCCGTCTGCTTTGCTGTCTTGACGACGATGTCGCTCGCAGCCTGTGCAGAGGAGGCGCTCGTGCCGGTGAGGAACAGGAACGGACCCTGGTTGTTGCCCAGGAACGCGGCACCTCCGACATTGGTGATCGTCACCGACGCGTTGCTGTTCGCTTCCAGACCGTCGAGCACTGGCTTGCTGTTCATCGTGGCGACGATGATCGCCAAGGTTGTGTTGAGCCCGTCGCTGAAGTTCAGCAGTGGATTGATCTTCGACGACGCGTTCGGGTCTCCCGCCGCCGAGGCAGTATTGGTCGGTGAACTCGTGAGGACCAGAGTGGCATCGGAGTCGTAGCGGGTGGGGATCAGGAAGTAGGCGGTGAGTGCCAGAAGGACCGAGACGCCCGCTGCGAGTAGGGCCACCGAGCGGCGCCTCACCAGCGCGACGATGTTCAACCAGAAGGCCATGATCACTCCCCGACGTCTCTACGCGGTCTCGACGAGACCGCGTGCAGGCGCTCCCCGTCCGTGTTTCTCTCGCTCGCTGGGCCGCTGGCGTTACGATGTCCGGCTCATCTACTCCGCCGGACGGCCTATCGGTGCAGGTTGGTGACGAATCGTGCTACGGAATCCGTTCAAGCCAGATCTCACGCCAGAAATGTACGAACTCGCGCGGGCAGGCTGCATTGAACGCGCCCTCACACACGCTGTTCTCCAGCACGATGCACGGGTTCTTCATGGTGAGCATGCGTCCGGTTCGTTCGTCGAGGCAGCGGTCGACCCGGCGCTCCACCCGCCCGACGCGTCCGCACCAGCGGGACATCTCCTCCTCGAAACCCATCCCACGATTGAGGAGGTTGGCATCGAGCGTGGCGAGGATGTCGTCCCTGGACTTGACCCGGACCAGTTCACCCGGCTGGAGGTCGAGAACCTCGGTCGGAGTTCGTCCGACTGCGCCTCCCTCGAGGAACCTCCAACGCAGGCCGCGACGGAACTGCAGCCTGGGCGGGAGCAACCGGGTGGACAGCTTCTGAAGTCGGTTGAAGAGACCGACCAGGAATGCGCGCGCGGTCCACAACACGCCCGCGTTGCCCGACCTCACGTCCTGCACGAACTGGCCGAGGTCACGCAGCGGCAGGCAGCTCGGGGCGGCTCGGTTCAGCTCGGTGGCCTGGCAAGAGTAGATCTTCTCGCCGTCCGGACCCGGTGGCCGAAGTGCGTTGGACGTCAGAAGAGGCAGGAGAACGCGGCCTTCCGAGGGATCACGGACCGGGGATGTTCGTGCCCCGCCGTCGGCTCGCCTCAGCCAGTGCTCGCGCCAGATGAGCTGGCAGGCTGTCTGGCACCCTCCGTGGGCCTGGCCGTCACATCGTGCGCCCGACAGGTAGACGGCGTGGGACATCCGACGCATCCCGCCACCACGGGTGATCGTGTCGCATACCTTGTGGGCAACCTTGTGAACCGTCATCCGCTGCCCGCAGAAACGGAGCATCTCGGGCATGAACGGCAGGTTGTCGAGTTCGCCCCGCTCGTCGAGGGTGGCGAGAATCTCGGCCTCGCCACGGACCACGACGACGTCGCCGACACGGAGGTTCAGCTGCCCGCTCACGGGGTTGTGGTCGGTCTGGATCTGGGTCACCGTGCACCTTTTCTTGAGGTCGGTGCGGTAGCCAGGTCTTCGTTGTCGGAACCGGAATCGAACGGTCTGGCCGGCATCGACCTCGACACCGAGCTCCGCTGTCGGGCCGATACTCGCTCTGCCATATCGAGGCGTTACCTCGGCCTGTCAGACAAACCATGACGTTGGATGTCAGGCCGCAGTGTGTTCGACGTCTAGGCGTCGGGCCCGCTGGAGCGCGCCGCCGATCCGCGACCGGGGACGACTGCCCCGCCCGTTGCGGGTCCGCGGCTGCGCCCGACAGCTCCAGAGTGTCGGGCGCGGAGGTCGTCGAACGCCTCCAGCGCGGCGGGGAAGTTCTCCCGCAAAGACGAGCGCAGCTGAAGCATCACCGGCGAAACCGGTGATCAGCTCGTTGAGCCCGACGATCCCGGCCACGCCCTCGGACGGTCGAGCCTTGCACCTCCACATCGTGATGATCCTCAGCCCAGTCGTCACCGACGAACGACACCACCGCCATGTGGTCGGGAGGTCGTGGACCGCTGATGGGATGACGCGCCCGCCCACCCAGTGGGCTTGTCTGAGATTGGGACTCGACTACGTCTGGCGTTGCGAGTGCTCACCCAGCGGCGGCAGGTCCTATGGGGCGTACGAGCACCGACGGACGCGCGACCGGTGCCGCTGTGGGTAACGGCCCGTGCCGTCCACCGACTTACCTGTCGGCGGTACCAGGTAGATGTCGTCGACCCGGCCTCGGATTGAGAGGGACCCATGACAGAGCTGCTGCCGCCCTCGCCTGGGCCGAGGGTCGTGAGCGCGCCGCCGCACCGACGGGAAGCGGGGGAGGCCCACAGCGAGGGGAGTACCGCGGCGAGTCCACACAGGTTGGTCGGTCTGGACGGCATCCGCGGGTTGGCCGCTCTGTTCGTCGTCCTCCACCACAGCTGGCTGTCGTCATTTCCCGGGTTCCCGGATGCGCAAGCTCCACTATGGACAGCGTGGCTTGCGTTCGGGCATCTGGCCGTCGTGGTCTTCATCACGCTGTCCGGGTTCTCGCTCGCACTAGGACCTGCGCGAGCGGGGTGGCAGCTCGGAGGGGTGCGCCGTTTCCTGCGGCGGCGCGCATGGCGGATCCTGCCGCCCTACTGGGCGGCGCTGGCGTTCAGCATGATCGTTGCGGTAGCCGTCGTACCGCAGCCGGGGGAGGGTGTGCCGACTGTCAAGTCGTTGGTCGTCTTCGGGACGTTGCTACAGGACGTCTTCGGATCGCCGAGCCCCAACGGCGCGTTCTGGTCCATCGCCATCGAAGCGCAGCTTTACCTGGTGATGCCGTTGCTTCTGCTCGTGCGCAGACGGTGGGGCACCGTTGCGGTGCTCGTCATGGTCGCACTTCCAGCGGCAGGGGTCGAGGTGTTGTCGGGACGGCTGGCGGCCGCGGCACTCTTCGAGCGATTCGTGCCGCAGATGGCCGTCCTGTTCACCGCCGGAGTTGTCGCGGGGAACGTGGTCGGCAGCGGTCGGCAGCGGGCCGCGCGCGTTCCGTGGGGCAGTCTGGCGGGCGTCGCAGCGCTCCCGGCGCTCGCGCTGATCCTCGTGATGGGTCAGCGGTGGAGTGTGGAGAACTTCTTCTGGGTCGATCTGGCTGTCTGCCCGTCGATCGTGTTCCTACTGGCGGGCCTGTCGGTAGGACGGGCCCCGCTGGCCGCTCGTGTACTCGACACGAGGCCGCTGCGTGGCCTGGGATCGTTCTCGTACAGCCTCTACCTGGTGCACGCTCCGATCGTGATCGTGATCGATGTACTTGCTGCGCAGGAGCACGTACCGCTTGGCCTGCCGCGGCTACTGGTCCTGTCCGTCACGGCCGTACCGCTCGCAGTGTTGTTTGCATGGCTGTTCGCCAGCGTCTTCGAGTTCCCGTTTCAACATCACCGTTCCCGTAGGGACATTCTCGCCGCAGCGCGGAGGAGTCTTCCGCGCCTGCGGACTCTCGCCGGCCGCTGACTGGGCGCGGCGCTCAGGTCTCGATGATCTTTTCAGTTCGGGGGAGTGCTCCTGTGATGCGGCCTCGGTGGCGGGCCCTCCTGGTTCGGACCGCGCTACTCGCCTTCCTGCTTGTTCTGATCGTCGGCGGCCTGACGGCGCGGTATCTGGTGTGGCCGGACCTCTCGCCGATTCCCCGACAGGTTGATGCCGTCGTCGAGTTGGGAGGGCCCGGCGACCGCGACGGGGCTGCCCTTGTGCTCGCGCGCGCTGGTCGCACATCGTTCCTGGTGCAGTCGACGGTCCCGGTCGAGGCAGGGACGACTAGTTGTCTGCCTCCTGTGCCCGGCGTGACGGTTCTGTGCTTCCATCCGGATCCTGGCACGACTCGCGGTGAAGCCGAGTACATCGGCCGGACCGCCGAGCAGCTCAAGTGGCGTTCAGTCGTTCTCGTGACCACTCCGGATCAGGCTCTACGCGCGAAGTTGCGCACGACGCGGTGCTTCCCGGGCCAGGTGTACCTCGCCACGACGCCGCTGCCCGTGTCGGAATGGCCTGGTGCGGTGGTGTACCAGTGGAGCGCGTTCGTGAAGGCGATCTTCTTCGAGACAGACTGCTGACGTAGGACAGGTCGTGGCACGGCCAACTCGTGCGCAGCGCTGCGCTGTCCGTCTCATGGAAGTCGTAGCGGACCACATGCGCCGCACGTAGCGCTCAAAGTGGCAATAGCCACGCCCGGCTGGTGGACCTCGACGACGGCCTGGCCCGCACGGTGCACTGGTACGCGGGCTGTTCGAGCCGCCACCTCCTCAGGCAGGGTGCGGTCAGGACGTGGCCCGCTCGTACGCGGCCAGAAGTGCCGTCCGGGAGTGGGACCATGACAGCGGCCCCCGGACCCTTGCTGCCCCGATCTGACCCATCCGCCGACGCTCACCGGGGTCATCGAGCAGATCCGCGATGAGCTTGGCGAATGCTGACTCGTCGTTGGGTGGGGCATAGACGGCCGCCTCGCCTGCTGACACCCGCGCTTCGCGCAGGTCGAAGGACACGATCGGACGTTCCATGGCCATGTACTCCATGATCTTGTTCATGGTCGAGACGTCGTTGAGCGGGTTGAGCGGATCAGGCGCGAGGCACACGTCGGAGGTCGAGAGGTAGTCGAGCAGGTCGGCGTCCGGGATACGTCCTGTGAAGGTCACCTGGTCCGAGAGGCCGAGGTCCTTCGACAGCGCCACGACGTCGTCGAACGCGTCTCCGCTGCCTACGAAGGCAGCGTGCCAGTCAGTGCGGTGAAGGTCGTCGCGAAGCGCGGCGAGCGCGCGCAAGGCATAGTCGACACCGTCCTGAGGGCCCATGACACCCAGGTAACACAACAGGTGGGGTTCGCCGTGTCTCAACTCTGGCTTCGGCTCAACGCGACGGAACCGATCAACAACAGGTGCGCTCCGCACCACGAACACGTCCCGGGGGTCCACGCCGCCCCGTTGCAGCGCCGTGGAGCGATAGCTCTCGTTCGTGGCGAGCACGACGGTCGCGGCGCGGTACGTGCGGCGTTCCAGGAAACAGACCGCACGGTACAGCGCGTCCCGTCCCCGCCCGAACCGCGAGAGATACAGCTCCGGGACGAGGTCGTGCTGGTCAAAGACGATTTTCGGCCGGCCACGCAGCGCGCGGGCGACGAGGAACAGGAGATCCGGTGGGTTGCAGACGTGTACGACGTTGACCGGGCCGACCCGCCGCGCGAGTCGCAGGGTGTGCCACAGGGCGGTGCCGTACTCACGCACGAAGCCCAGTGGCCCGCCGATCGCCGGGCTGAGCGGGTAGCGGTGGATCCGGATGCCGTCGATCTCGGCTTCGGGCTCGGTGTCCCGGTTGCGGCCCTGCGGGCAGATGACGTCCACACGCCAACCGGCGTCGTGCAGTGCGACGGCTTCCTGCCAGACCCTTCGGTCGAACGGGACGGAGAGGTTCTCGACGAGGATGAGCGCGCTACCAGCCAAGGCCGACATAGCCTTCATGCAGCCGTCGGCTCTCGGCGTCGGGCAGGCGGACCAGGTCGACCACGATGCGGTCGCCCGGGTCGGCAAGGAGCGCGAGGACGGCGTCGTCCTTGCAGCCCACGATGCATACTTCGGCGTGCTGAAGCACGGCCTGGGCCGAGTCGCCGAGCAGGTCGCCGAGGTGTGGCAGGCGCTGCTCCATGTACTCGCGGTTGGCGCCCATCAGCCGCGAGATGCTGACGTTGGCGTCGTAGATGCGCAGGTCGTAGCCCTTGCCCACGAGCAGTTCGGCGAGCTCGACCAGCGGGCTCTCCCGCAGGTCGTCGGTGCCGGGTTTGAACGACAGACCGAACAGCCCGATCCGGCGCCGCCCGCTCGCAACGACCGCGTCGAAGGCTCGCCGCAGGTGCGCCTGGTTCGACGGCAGCAGGTGCGAGAGGATGGGGGCGTCGACGTCGGCTCGCCGCGCGGCGTGCACCAGCCCGCGGACGTCCTTCGGCAGACACGACCCGCCGAACGCGAAACCGGGTCGCAGGTATGCGGGGCTGATGTTCAGCTTGCGATCGGCCACGAAAACGTCCATGACGCGATGCGAGTCCAGCCCGTAGGCCTGGCAGATTGCGCCGATCTCGTTCGCGAAACCGATCTTCAACGCGTGGAACGCGTTGTCGACGTACTTCGTCATCTCGGCCACGCGGATCTGTACCCTGAATGTCTCGCCTGGAAGGCCCTCGTAGAGCCCGGCCACCGCGTCGCCGCTGGCGCGGTCGAGTTCGCCGATCACAGTCTTCGGCGGGTTGTGGAAGTCACTGACGCTGGTGCCCTCGCGCAGGTACTCCGGATTGACCGCCACTCCGAAGTCGATTCCGGCCCGTCGCCCACTGGCGCGTTCCAGGATCGGGACTAGCAGGTCCTCGCACGTCCCTGGCAGCATCGTGCTCCGGAAGACGATCGTGTGCCGCCGGTCGAGACGCCGCAGTTCCGCGCCGATCTGCTCGGCGACCCGCTCGAGGTGGATCGTCGACAGGCTCCCGTTGGACGCGGAGGGCGTTCCCACGCACACGAGAGAGATGTCGGTTGCCTCGATCGCGGACGCCACGTCGTCGGTGGCCTCGAAGCCACCGTCCTCCACGACCTGACGCGTGAGCTCGCCGATCCGTTCCTCCACGACGGGAGGCATGCCGTTCCTGATGAGTTCGACCTTCACAGGGTTGACGTCGACGCCGACGACCTTGTGCCCCATCCCGGCGAGACAGGCGGCCGAGACGCAGCCGACGTAGCCGAGACCGAATACGCTGACCTTCATTTGATGAATGCCCCCTCGAGCGGGAATCGGCGCGCCGACCCCATCGGCTTCCTGCGGCGTCGCCGTGGTTTCCATCGGGAGGTCGGTGCGCTGATTGAGTCGAAGATCGGGGATGCTGCGTTACCTGACATCAAGGATGGGTCGATCCGCCCGGCAACTCCCGCAACCGACGAGAGGGCCGCAGGAGAGTTGTGAGCGCGGCGCGGGCCGTACGACGTCCTCCAGCCGCTCGGATCGCCTCACCGAGCGTCACGGCGGCGTAGTGGACGGCACCGGCCACCGCGCAGTGTCGTCGCCGGTAGAGCTGCACCCGGTTGACGGTCAGCAACGCGAAGAGGCTGGGATTGGTGACGGTCTGCTCGCCGCCGACGTGGTCCATGACCGACCCCGGCTCGTACCACAGTTCCCAGCCCCGGTCCGCCGCGCGGAGCGCGAACTCGGTCTCCTCGCCGTAGAGCAGGAACGACTCGTCCCACGGACCGATGTCCCTGGCCGCCCGCATCGATACCAGCATGGCCGCCCCCGTCGCCCACACCGTCGGGCCGGGCGAGCGGTAGTGCTCCGGCTCCATGATGAGTTCACCAAGGCCGCCGAGTCTGCTGGCCAGCCCGCCACCGACGAGGGCCTCCGCGACCGTCCTGGGCAGGGTCGTCTGCCGACGGAGCGACGGTTGAAGTGTGCCGTCGGGGTTGCGCAGCTGTGGAAACACGATCGCGCGGGCCCTCCGGTCGAGAGCACGGGCGAGCGGGGCAGCCGATCCGTGGTGCATCGTGATGTCCGGATTGAGCAGCAGGTAGGCGTCGATGTCGGCGGTCAGCGACGCGACCGCCGCGTTGACACCTGCCGCATACCCGGCATTTCGGCCGAGTTGCACCACGCGGACCGGAATGTCGCGCGGTTGTTTTGCGACGTCCACCGTATCGTCGGTCGAGAGGTTGTCGGCGACGACGACGTCGACGAGATCGACGCCGGCGCATCCCGCTGACAACGAGTCCAGCAGGTGGCCGAGTTGATCAGAGCTGTTGTAGGTAACAATCACAACAGCAATGGCGGACGTTGACCGGCTCACGCTCCAACTAGTCGTTCGACTGTACGGGGTCGTTACCCTGACCAGATCCGACGCCCGCTGGACTTGGTCTGTTCCGCTTGGCCCACCGGACGGCTGACCGGCGGACTCGTTCGGGCGCGGTGGGCCGGTGGGCCAGCATGTCCCGGACGTCGTCGGCGTTGGTGTCGCTGCGCACACTGAAGCGGCTCTGCAGCCACTTCTCTGGATCGGTTCGCCCACCGTCGCTGGTGTACACCCGTCGTACGTTGTGCTCGCGCAGGTGGGCGATCACGGCCCGGTCGTACGATCCGAACGGAATAGCGACGGTGTCGACGTGCTGGTCGGTGACACGCCCGAGCACCTCAAGGGCCCGCTCGTACTCGTCGCGCATCTCCGACGGCCGGAGCTTGCGCCAGTCCCGGTGTGCCCAGCCGTGCGAGCCGATCGTCATGCCTGTGTCAGCCAGCTTCCGGATGCCCGCGTCGTCCAGTCGCCCAGGCTCGCCTGTGCGTCCAGCGAGTAGGAAGAACTGCGCCGACAGGTTGCGTTCGAGCAACCGCGGGAGGGCGATCTCGACATCGGAGACGTTTCCGTCATCGAAGGTGATGACGACGTCGGGTCGGCGCGCTACGGCGTCGAGAACGCTCTCGAACGACGCAGTTGCAACCCATGTGTCCTCCTCGCCGGGATCCAGGTCCCGCGGAGGATCGCCGATGCCATGCCAGTTCAGCACCAGCACCGTTCCCTCCTTCATGTCCCCTCCTCCCCTTCCGTTCGCTCCGTATCTCGTCGTGGTCGATTCGGTCGTTACGTCGGTCTCGTCTCATATGCTGCAATCCTCGGTCGGCGAACCGGCACATACAGGTCAACGATCCCGAGCGGTGCAGGCCGGCATGCCCGGCGCAACGGCGTCGAACGGGCGGCCTGCGGCGAGCCGCGGGCATCGGGGCGGTCGCCGAGGACTGGAGCGATGGGCGCCTAGCCGGAGCTGGTCGAGCGGATCCGACGCAACAGCCGCGCGCCGCGGCGCAGAGCCGGCGCCGCCGGTGACTTCCGAACGCCGGCGATGGCCGCGGACCGAACGCGCCGCGCCGCACCGATCGTGGTGCCGACGGTGACCATGCCCTGTGCCACGTTCGTCGCGCCCGTCATCGCGCGCCTCTTGTACTCGTCCGTGCCGCGCCCGAGATCGATCCGTCGCACCCCGAGTTCCGGTACAGCCATCACCAGTTCGCGCAGGAGCATCCAGCCTGGGGCGAGGGGGGCGAACTCGGGATCGTAGACCGGGAACCACCAGTGCAGGACGCCTGCGCTGCGTAGACCGAAATGCGCTGCCACGAGGTGTTCGCCAGCAAACACGGCAGAGAGTGATCCGGAGAACCCGTCCCCACGGGTGCTCAGGAGATCGTGCATCAGTTTGATGTGTCGGGGATCGGCGAAGTAGTCCTTGGCGCCCGTGGCCCTGTACTGGGCGCGCTTGAGCGCAATCACCCGGTCGAGGAGCGTGGGATCGTCGGAGTCGGCGCAGAACAGAACCGTGCCCACGTCGCGGTCGGCCTTGCGCGCCCGTCGCCGTGCCTGTCCCATGTTGTCCCGGCCGCTCCGGGACGCGCGCGAGAGGTAGCCATCCATCCCGTCCGTGACGTCCATGAACGGCGAAGGGCGAATGGTCTCTATCCAGGGTGTGAACTGCGCCGCGGTGTCGGGTACGTGGTCGAAGGCAAGCCGCCGAACCCGCAACGCATTCATGAGCTCCCCGAGTGGAGCAGTGGCGTCGGCCGATCGGACGGGGCCCTGGAAGTCCGCGGCCGGCCAGCCGACCGGCAGGGCAAGCGAGCCACGCCGGTGCACCGGCAGGAACGACCGACCGCGACCACGGTCGTCCACCTCGACCGCCACGTGCACCTCATGCCCCGCGTGGTGTACCGCGGCCGCGAAACCCGGATGGAAGTACGGGCTGTCGAACGCTGGATCGGCGTCGCGGGACGCGAGCCAGTCCTCGACGTGAGCGGTGGAGAGGCCGTCGATGCGCGAGACGAGCACAGTTCCGGTGGAGCGTGGTGTTCTCACCACTGCGAAGTCGGTCCGGCTCCTGCGACCGTTAGCCGGAGTTGACCACCGTTCGTCCCGGACGTCGAGAAGGTACCGGTTGGGCCGGGCCTGCACGCTCGCCTCCCCAGCTGTACCGCGGTCGTCCGCGTCCAGGGGCGGCGACGCGGACGTACAGGAGACACGGTGGACACGAGTCGAGGAGCCCGTGTTCGCATGAGTCAGGTGGGAGTGAATACCTTGAGGCCCTGTGCACCCTCGGTGTCGTAGGGAGTCACCTCGTCCTCGCTGAACTCGGCTCCGTCGGTCAACCTATGGAAATCCCGCAACGCCGTTCCGACACACGCGACGTCCGCTCGCGGCGCCCCGCGCCCCTCGCGGACGTCCGGCACGTTCACCGTCCGGAAATCGATGCTGTAGCGCGTGACGGCGGTGCTGTTCGGGATCGACGCGTGGAGCTGGTCACCGGAGAACAGCATGATCCCACCGACCGGCGGGACAAGGCACAGCCGCGGCTCGTCGGCTGGCAGCCCGCCGACCGGGGCCGGATGGACCCGGACGTCCTTGCCCCCGCTGAAGTCCTTGATGCGGCTCCGCCACATGTTGGCCTCGTAGTAGTTGTAGTCCGAGCTGCTGTTCTGGATCGCTGCGCCGAACCAGCGCGGGTAGAACTCCATGATGTTCTCGGCTACGGCCGGCCAGACCGGCATCCACCAGTTGATCTGTTGTGGCGGCGCCCCGTACCAGGTGTCGCGGTGGGCTTGGAACGCGTACGCGATGCCGGTGTTGAGGCCGCCGTCGGGGAACGCCGTCCGAAGCTTGGGCACGTCGGCGTGGAGCATCTCGGGTGGTGCGCCCAACGCCGTCGTGATCCGCCGGACGTGCGCGATCGACTCGGGATGGTGGATGAACCGGGGCTTGAAATCAATGAGCGCGTCAGCCAGCTGGTCGGGCGTTCGGGCGCGGTGGATGGTGATCGGGTCCTCGGGCGCGAACAGCTCACCGATCAGCGAGCGAGTGAAGTCCGCGAACTCGGCCACAGCCGGAACATGGGTGTAGACCATCACATCGCCGGCGTATATCCGACGACGGCGTTCATCGTCGTCGAAGGTCGGATCGACGTACACGTTGACCATGATTCCCTCCCGAGAACCAGAACGGGCGCGGCGGCATCGCGGTGCCGGACTCTGGGGTCAGACTCGGTCAGGCCGGTTGGCCTGTTACATCGGACGCGTCGGCTCTCCGCACAGTGGTTGTCTGCTATCGACGTCCGTCCACCTGATGGCTCTGGTGGCGCCGCTGCCGCACGTGCGCTCAGGCGGACGGCACTGCGCCCAGCACCGTCAGTAGATCGCTCCAGGATCCCGCGGCCCGGTCCTTCGCACTCGTCACGGCGACGGGCAGGGGCCAGGCGATGGCCAGGCCGGGGTCGTCGAACCGCACCGACAGGTCCTCCCCCGGGGCGTGCTCGCGGTCGATCCGGTAGCAGACGTCCGCCTCCTCGGTGAGGGCCTGGAAACCGTGCAGGATGCCCGGGGGCACGAAGAGGTGGGCGAACGTCTCGTCGTCCAGCGTGATGCCCATCTGCCGACCGAACGTGGGCGACGACGGCCGCGCGTCCACCAGCACGTCGTGCACCGCACCCCGGGCGCACCGGACCAGCTTCGACTCGCCCCGCCCTCCGCGGCCGTGCATGCCGCGGACCGTGCCCCGGTGGGATCGGGACTGGCTGTCCTGGACGAACTCCTCCGGCCGGAGCCCGTGCGCGCGCGCCACCGCGGCGTCGAACGTGCGGGTGAAGAACCCCCGGTCGTCGTGGTGAGGCTCCGGGAGAAACACCAGGACCCCGGCGAGCGACATCGCGCGTGCTTCCATACGGAGGTAATCGATCACCCGAGGGGATTCGTTATGCCAGCGCTGCACTGCAGGTCCTGCCGATCCACCGCCGGTGAGATCGTCCTCGACCTGGGGGAGCAGCCGGCCTGCGAGTACTTCCCGCCGCTGGACGACCCGACGCCCGACCCCGTGTTCCCGCTGCGCCTCTGGCTGTGCGCCGGCTGCGGCCTCGCCCAGCTCGCCGACGATGCCCACCTGCCCGACCAGCCCGAGGGGCTCGAACCCGCCGCCCTCACCGACCAGCGCCACGACGCCGTCGTCGCCGCGCACTCCGCCGGGCTCCTCCCGGCCGGTGCCACCGTCACCGAGGGGCACACGCCGCACGGGGGCTCCTGGTGGTCCGAGCTCCAGGCACTCGGGCTGCGGCGGGCCGAGCCGGGCACACCCGCCGACGTCGTGGTCGACGGGTCCTTCGGCCTGATGCACGCCGTCGACCAGGCGGCGGCCCTCGCCGCGCTCGTCGACGCGCTCGCCCCCGGCGGCACGCTGCTGTTCCAGTTCCACAGCCTCGCCGCGATCCTGCGCGAACAGCAGTGGAACGCCGTGCGCCTGGGCCACTACGCCTACTACTCGGTGCCCGCGTTGCAGGCCATGCTCGCGCCGCACGGTCTCACCGTCGCCAGCGCGTGGAGCTTCCCCCTCTACGGCGGCACGGTGCTCGTCGCGGCGCGGCGCGGCGGCACCCCCGACGACTCCGTCGCGGAGCTGGTGGCCGCGGAGACCGCCGACGGCGTGCTCGACGCCGGGGCGCTGGCGAAGCTCCAGGAGTGTGTGGACGTCTCCACCTCGGCGCTGCGCACCCTCACCGCCGACGCCCGCGGCAGTGGGGCCCGCGTGTACGGGTACTCCGCGGCGTCCCGCGCGGTGGCGCTGCTCTACCTCGCCGGGCTGCAGGACGGTCTGCTGCTCGGGGTGGCCGACGCGTCAACCGCCAAGCAGGGCTGCCGCATGCCCGGCACGGCCATCCCCGTGATCGCCCCGGTGGATCTCGTCGACGCACGGCCCGACGTCGTTCTGCTCTTCGTGTCCGATCTGCTCCCGGAGGTCCGCCGGGACCTGCCGCAGATCGAGGTGACGGGTGGTAGCTGGATCGACGCCGGCTCGCGGCTGGCTGCCCCTATTGAGCGTAATTCCGGTCACAGTACATCAAGTGACTACTCACCGTGACAACGCTCTGACCTGCACTTACGGCGGCCACCGTTCGTCCGAGCAGGAGATACATCGCAATCGGATGTGATTTGCGGCAATTTGGCCCAAAGATTCCCTGCCCATGTGGAGTAACGGTCTCAACGCTAACGCCGAGCAAACTGGTGTGAGTCCGTGGCCTCCGATCACGTAGGGGTGTTGATGTCACGATCGACGGTGTCGAGGCTGCCGGCGCAGCCGGCGCCCGATCTTCCCGACCACGAGACCGACGTCGACCCGCACACGAAACCGGTAGGCGCACCGGTCGCCGGCATCGGTCCCGCCGTCACGGTGCCTCAGCCCGATGTCCGCCCCGTGGCCGGTATCCGGTCCGCTTCGCGTCTCCGGGCCTGGATGCTCGTGCTCCCGGTGGACGCGGTGGCCCTGGTCGCCCCCGCGGTCTGGGCGCCCGAGCACGCCAAGGGCTTCCTGGCCATGGCCGTCCTGTCCGTGATGCTGCTGACCGACGGAGGCCGCTACCGGGCACGGCTGCACATCAGCGTGCTCGACGAGCTGCCCCACATCCTCGGCAGGCTGCTCGCGGCCGGCGCCGTCGTCGCCACCGTCTTCGCCCTGCTCCACCAGCAGGAGGAGGTCACGGATTTCCTCGCCACGGCCCTGGTCGGCATCGCGCTGGTGATCGCGGGGCGGATCCTCACCAACCAGCTGATCCTGCTCGGCCGCCGGCGCCGCGTGGTCGCCCACCGCACCGTCGTCATCGGCGGCGGCGTCGTGGCCGCCGAACTGCTGGTCCTGCTGGCACGGCATCCGCAGTACGGCCTCTTCCCGGTCGGCTACGTCGACGACGCCCCCGGCAGCGGCGCGGAGCCGATGCCGGCGGGGGTGGCGCCCTGCCTCGGCACTGTGGAGAACCTCGACACGATCGTCCACCACTCCTCGGCGGACGTCGTGATCATCGCCGACGGCGAGCTCTCCGAGTCGCAGCTGCTGGAGGTGCTGCGCCGGCCTGCCTGCCTCGGTGTCGACCTCATGATGGTTCCCCGGCTGCACCAGTTCTGCCGGCAGACCGGGCTCGGTGACCACATCGGCTCGATCCCCATGACGCGGATCCGCACACCCCGGCTCCGCGGCCCCGCCTGGGCGGTCAAGCGCGGCGTCGACATCCTCGCCAGCGCCGTCGCACTGGTCCTGTGCGCCCCGTTGGTGCTCGCGTGTGCGATCGGGGTGCGGATCGAGGGGGGGCCGGGCGTGCTGTTCCGGCAGGAGCGCGTCGGGCGCGACGGGGCCCGGTTCACCTGCCTGAAGTTCCGGTCGATGCGGCCCGCCACCCTCGCCGAGGGCGCCACCCGGTGGTCGATCGCCGACGACGACCGCGTCGGGCCGTTCGGGAAGCTGCTGCGTCGCACCAGCTTCGACGAGCTGCCCCAGCTGTGGAACATCCTCCGCGGCGACATGACGCTCATCGGTCCCCGCCCCGAGCGCCCCCACTTCGTCGACAAGTTCTCCCGGGAGTACCCCCGGTACGAACACCGGCACCGCGTCCGCTCCGGCCTCACCGGGCTCGCACAGGTCAGCGGGTTGCGTGGCGACGTGCCCATCGCCGACCGGGCCCGGTTCGACAACTACTACATCGAGAACTGGTCCCTGTGGCTCGACGTGAAGATCCTCCTGCGGACCTTCGCCGAGGTCCTGTTCGCGCGTGGCCGATGACGGAGCCGACGGTGGGGTCCCTCGACGTGTTGGTCCTCGGTATGCACTACGCCCCGGAGTCCACCGGCAACGCCCCGTACACGACCGGAATGGTCCGTGGTCTCGCCGCCGCCGGACATCGCGTCCGGGTGGTCACCGGATATCCGCACTACCCCCAGTGGAAGGTCGCTGCGGGCTACTCCGGTCTGCGCCGCACCGAGCTCGACGGTGACGTACCGGTCACCCGCGTCCGCCATCCCGTACCCGCCACTCCCTCCGCGGTCGGGCGCGTGGTCATGGACACGGCGTTCACCCTGCACGCCGCAGCCGTGCGCGGGCCACGTCCCGATGTCGTCATCGCGATCAGTCCGGTGTTGCTCACCGTCGCGGCCGGGTTGCGGTGGCGGAGGCCGGGGCGTATGGCGCTCGGCGTCGTCACCCAGGATCTCTACTGCCGTGCGCTCCTCGAGACCGGGATGACGTCGGCCCGCAGCGCGGGATTCGCGGCGAAGCTCGAGGGGAGCCTGCTCGGCCGTGCCGACGGTGTCGCCGTCGTCCACGAGAACTTCGCGCGCAACCTCGGGCAGCTGGGCGTCGACCCCGCGGCGGTCACCGTGATCCGCAACTGGACCCACGTCACCCCGTCCACGGCCGACCGCGACGTGTCGCGCAAGCGGCTGGGCTGGGCCGACGACGAGATCATCGCGCTGCACGCCGGGAACATGGGCATGAAGCAGGGCCTCGGGAACGTGGTGGAAGCGGCCCGCGCCGCCGCGACCGCCGGGTCACGTGTCCGGTTCGTGCTGCTCGGCGACGGCGGGCAGCGCAGGCACCTCGAGTCGCTGGCGGCCGGCGTCGGCAACCTGACGTTCCTGGACCCGTTGCCCGACGGCGAGTTCGAGGACGCGCTCGCCGCCGCCGACGTCCTCGTGCTGAACGAGGCCGACACGGTGGCCGAGATGTCGGTGCCCAGCAAGCTCACCTCCTATTTCGCGTCGGGCCGCCCGGTGGCCGCCGCCACCGCTCTGCGCAGCGCGGCCAGCGCCGAGATCGGGCGCTCGGGCGGGGGAGTGCGGGTGGACACCGGTGATCCCGCCGGCCTGTACACCGCAGTCGCGGAGCTCGGTCGCGACCCGGAACGGGCCACCGCGATTGGAGCGCGGGGCCGCGCATACGCCGAGGAACACCTGACCGCGGCCGCAGCGGCCCGCTCCTACTGCGCCTGGGTCGAGAAGCTGGCCGCGATGCGCGGGTCCCGCCGTCCCGTTCCGTCCGTACCCACCGCACCCTCACCGAGGTAGGACCACTTCCATGTCAGATCTTGCCGTCCCCCTCTCCCGGGACGCGACCGTCTACGTCGCGGGGCACGCCGGGCTCGTCGGGTCCGCGGTCGTCCGCCATCTCCGGCAGCAGGGCTTCTCGCGTGTGGTGGGTGTCCGCTCCTCGGAGGTCGACCTCCGGGAGCGCGCCGCCACGCGCGCGTTCTTCGAGCGCGAGCGGCCCGCCGTCGTGATCGACGCGGCGGCTCGGGTGGGGGGCATCCTCGCGAACTCCCAGCGGCCGGTGGAGTTCCTGAGCGACAACCTGCGGGTGCAGCTCAACCTCATCGACACCGCGCACGAATTCGACGTGGAGCGGTTGCTGTTCCTGGGGTCCAGCTGTATCTACCCCAAGTTCGCGGCGCAGCCGATCGCGGAGTCGAGCCTGCTCACGGGGGCGTTGGAGGAGACCAACGACGCCTACGCGATCGCGAAGATCGCGGGCATCACGCAGGTGGACGCCTACCGCAAGCAGTACGGCCGTCGCTGGATCTCGGCGATGCCGACGAATCTGTACGGCCCGGGTGACAACTTCGACCTGCAGAGCTCGCACGTGCTGCCGGCGTTGCTGCGCAAGTTCCACGAGGCGCGGGTGGGCGGCCGGAACGAGGTCGTGGTGTGGGGCACTGGCACGCCCCGGCGGGAGTTCCTGCACGTCGACGACCTCGCGGCGGCGTGCCTGTTCCTGCTGGAGCACTACGACGAGCCGGGCCCGATCAACGTCGGGGTCGGTGAGGACCTGGAGATCCGGGAGCTGGCCGCGCTGGTGGCCGAGGTCACCGGCTACGCGGGGGAGATCGTGTTCGACACGTCGAAGCCCGACGGCACCCCGCGCAAGCTGCTCGACGTCAGCCGGCTCACCGGGCTCGGCTGGAAGCCCTCGATCTCCCTGCCCGACGGCGTGGCCGGCGCCTACCGCTGGTTCGTCGAGAACGCGACCTCGCTCCAGACCACCCATTCCTGAGGGGGAACGGCCATGACCGACACGACCAGGCGCGCGCTCATCACCGGCATCACCGGCCAGGACGGCTCCTATCTGGCGGAGCTGCTGCTGGGCAAGGGATACGAGGTGCACGGCATCATCCGCCGGTCCTCCACGTTCAACACCGCCCGGATCGAGCACCTCTACCAGGACCCGCACGATCCCGAGGCCCGGCTGTTCCTGCACTACGGGGATCTGACCGACGCGTCGCGGCTGGTGACGTTGCTGGAGAAGGTCGCGCCCCAGGAGGTGTATCACCTGGCGGCGCAGTCGCATGTGCGGGTGAGTTTCGACGAGCCGGAGTACACGGGCAACACCACCGGCGTCGGCACCACCCGGCTGCTGGAGGCGATCCGCATGGTCGGCCTGGATACCCGGTTCTACCAGGCGTCGAGTTCGGAGATGTTCGGGGCGACGCCGCCGCCGCAGAGCGAGGAGACGCCGTTCTACCCGCGGTCGCCCTACGGGGCGGCAAAGGTGTACGGGTACTGGATGGCCCGGAACTACCGGGAGGCCCACGGCATGTTCGCCGTGAACGGCATCCTGTTCAACCACGAGTCCCCGCGGCGCGGCGAGACGTTCGTGACGCGCAAGCTGGCCCGGGCCGCGGCCCGGATCAAGCTGGGTATCGAGAAGTACGTGTACATGGGCAACCTGGACGCGGTGCGCGACTGGGGCTACGCCCCGGAGTACGTCGAGGGCATGTGGCGAATGCTGCAGCATGACCAGCCCGATGACTATGTGTTGGCGACGGGCACGGCGTACACGGTGCGCGATTTCGCCGAGCACTGTTTCGGCCGGGTGGACCTGGACTGGCGCGACCACGTCAAGTTCGACGAGACCTATCTGCGCCCCACCGAGGTGGACGCGCTGATCGGCGACCCGTCCAAGGCGGAGGACACGCTGGGGTGGAAGGCCGAGACCCTCGTGCCGAGGCTGGCCGAGATCATGGTCGACGCCGAGTTGAAGGACCTCGGCGCGGGGACCCGGGCGGGGTGACCGCCACCGGTGAGGGCGGCCGGTCCGGCGCGGTGCGGCTGCTCGTCGGCCGGGTCGGCGGCGTCGCGGGGTCCCTGGTGCTCGGCCAGGTCCTCGTCGGTCTCACCTACGTCTTCGCCGCCCGCAGCATGGGCCCCGTGGGGCTCGGGCTCGTCGCCACGTGTTTCGCCATCGGCACCATCGGCTCCACGGTCTTCGACCTCGGGCTCACGAACTACCTCGTCCGGGAGACCGCGGCCGGGCACCTGACCACGGCGCGGGCCCGCGCACTGGTGCGCGCCAAGCGGCGGGCGGTACCGGTGCTGCTGATCCCGACGACGGCGGCCGGCATCCTGATCATGCCCTCCCCCGCGGAAGGTGTGGTCCTCGGACTCGTCGGATGGGCCGTGTGGGAGGCGCAGACGGCCAACGCCCTGCTCCGCGCGCAGGAGAGGTTCTCCCGCGCGGCGTCGGCCCAGCTCGCCGGGCGCCTGCTGGGGCTCGCCACGACTCTCGCCCTGCTGGCCGCGGTGCCTCCGGAGCTCGCGCTGGCCGTCGGGTTGGTCGCGAGCTTCGCCGTGGAGGCCCTGATCGACCGGGCGTTCCTCGGACCCGGCCGGGCCCGGGCCGCCGGCGCGCGGGAGATGGTGGCGATCCACCGCCACACCATCGCCTTCGGCCTCGTGTCGCTCGCCGCGATCGGCCAGCAGCTCGACACCCCGCTCGTCACGCTCGGCGGCGGTGCGGCATCCGGCGGGATCTACGCCGGGGCCGGACGGCTGCTCGGGCCGCTGCTGTTCCTCTCGTCGTCGCTGAACCTCGTGGGTGGCCCCTGGCTCGCCCGGGCCCAGCACGACCCGGCACGGCTCGTCGTGGAGGAGCGCCGCATCGCCCGGTTGGCGGCGGTGCTGGCGGTGGGGCCCCTCGTCGCGGCCGCGCTCGGGCCGCTGCTGATCCCCTGGATCCTCGGCAGCAGCTTCGCCGAGTCCGGTCCGACCTTCTCGGTGCTGGCCGTCGGTGCGGCGTTCTCCACCATCAACCAGGGCATGGCGACCACCCTCCAGAACCGCGGTGCCGAGCGCATCGTCGGTACGGCCATCAGCGTCGGGCTGGGCCTCGGCCTCGCCTCCACGTTCGCGCTGGCCGTGGTCGCCGGACCCGTGTGGGCCGCCGCCGGGTTCACCGTCAGCCAGCTCTACATCGTGCTGCACCTCGTGACCGGCATGCGCCGCACGGCCGTCGCGGGGTGAGCCGTGGTCAGGACGTCCGGCCGTTGATCGTGTTCCCGGTGACCGCGGTGCCCGGGTCCTCCAGCAGGCGGAATGCGTCGGCCGGAGCCCGGGCCGCCGGACTCGTGACGGTGTTGGACGTGATCGACCCGGCCCGGACGCTCTGGAAGTAGACCGGCACGGCCGGGTCCGCGCAGTCGAAGAGGTTGCCGCTCACGGCGACCGTCGAGGGGCCGCTCGGCGGCCGCGCCCCGGCGGTGGGACCGGTGCCCCCGGGCAGCGCGTTCACCACGTAGATCCGCCGGGTGTTCGTGGTGGCGTGGAAGGTGTTCCCGACCACGCGGACGTTGCTCGTCCCGCTGATGATCTGCACGTGGGAGTGGTCACGGAGCCCGCACGCCGTGAAGCGGTTGGCGCTGATGACGACCGCGTCGCTGTAGTCCTCGACGTGGATCGCCTCCAGCCCGTAGCGGTCGAACGTGTTGCCCTCCACCACGGCGTCGCTGATGTGGGCCAGGCCCACCCCGAACCCGGCGGAGTCGTTGTCGGAGAAGGCGCAGTCCGTGACCCGGATCCGAC
Organism: Mycobacteriales bacterium; assembly: GCA_038231335.1. Lineage (GTDB taxonomy): Bacteria > Actinomycetota > Actinomycetes > Mycobacteriales > Pseudonocardiaceae > Pseudonocardia. Next base: position 66,174 of record JBBRLM010000026.1, on the reverse strand, counting down.
GGATCATGCCGGAGGGGCTGTTGAACTCGAGGTCGGTGTTGTCGTTCGACGTGAACGTGCAGCGCTGCACCGTGACGCCGGTGACCTCGGCCGTCGAGGAGTTGGACTGGAGCAGGCCATAGGTGAGGTCGCCCATCGTGGAATCGACGATGCCGATCGTGCTCGCCGCGCCCCCGTCGGGGAGCTTCACACCGTGGCAGTCCGCGTCCGGGAACGCGCCGCGGCCACCGATCAGACCGGCCCGCGACAGCGTGAAGCCGTGGACGGCACCGAGGTTGAACAGCACCGCGGGGAATCCGGCCGCCCGCCGGACCACCAGCCCGTCCACCGTCACCCCGTCGCCGTCGACCACGCAGAAGTCGACGAACGCCCCGGCACCGGGATGGTCGAACAGGATCGTCGACGATCCGGGTGCACCGGCGATCGTCACCCCGGCCGCGGGACGCAGCGGCCCGGTGGCCCGGTAGTTGTAGGAGCCGGGCGGGAAGAACAGCGTGCCGCCGGTGCGGTTGACGCTCGCGAGGCCCCGGCGGATCGCCTCACTGTCGTCGGTGCGGCCGTCACCGGTCGCTCCCAGATCACGCACGTTCACGACCGGCCCCCTGTCGAGCAACGGGTTCCCGCCGGTGATCCTCAACGCGATGGACCGCGGACGGCCGCCGGTCGTGGAGCGGACGGCCACCACCGCGGCACCCGCGGCCACCACCGACAGGACACCGACGGCGAGCGCGCGTCGACGCGTCCACCGCCGGCCGGCCGGCCCGTCCCCTGCCGGCGACCCGGCCGGGCGTCGCCGGCACAGCAGCCCGACGACGACCGCCGCGAGGACGGCGAGGACGGCGGCGGTCACGGCGATGAGCATGGTGGAGGGTACGAGCTCCGGGCTGCCGATCAACGCCCGAGCAGAGGGCGGACGGTCACTTCGTCACCGACGTCCGGCGCTGTCGCGGGCGGGCAGCCTTGCCTGCGGCGGGTGCATCGGTGGCCGGTGGCGCAGCGGCCGCCGGCTCGGTCGCCGTGAGCTTGACCGTGGGTGACTCCGCGGCTGCGGCTGCCGATGTCCCCGCCTTCCGCCTCGGTGCCCTCGCGGGCGCGGCATCCGGCGCAACGCCGGCCGTGGTCACCGGGTCCGGCGTCCGGCTCGCGGGCCGACCGGGCCCGTCGTCGACCGCGGGGCGGCGGTCCGGACCGCCCACCACGGCCCGCCGGCCGAGATCGAGCGGCGTGATGTCCCCCGCCCGCCGCGACCGCGGCACGCGAGCCAGCACGGTACCGACCACGGGGACCGACACCGACTGCAGGAACGACACCGCCGACTCGATCTCGGGCCGCTTGGAGCTGCCCCAGCGGCACACCATGATCACGCCGTCGGCGTGGGCCGCCAGGTTGGCCGCGTCGGCCAGGCCCAGCACCGGCGGAGCGTCGATGATCACGTAGTCGAAGCGGGCCCGCAGGTCGGCAACGACGTCGCCCGTCCGCCGGGAGGCGAGCAGCTCGTTCGGTCGCGACGTCCCCGGCCCGCTCGTCAGGACGGACACCTCCTCCGGTGCCCACTGCTGCAGTGCTTTGCCGAGCGGGGTGTGGTCGGTGAGCACGCTGGTCAGGCCGGGCGCGTCGTCGAGACCGAGCAGCTCGGACACCCGCGGGGTGCGCAGGTCGCCGTCGACCAGCACGACGCGGGCTCCGACCGCCGCGAGGGACACGGCGAGGTTGCACGCGGTGGTGGTGCGGCCGTCGCCGGCGAGCGGGCTGGTGACCACCAGCACCCGACGGTGGCCACCGTCGTTCGACGCCTCCACGGCGGTGCGGATGCGGCGGTAGGCCTCCGCGCGTTCGCGGCACGCACCGTCGGCGTCGGCCGTGAGCGAGACGGGATGGGCCGCAGTCTCCTTGTCCTCGGGCACGGCGCCCAGCACCGGGGCACCGGTGGAGTCGTACAGGTCCCGTGCCGTCCGCACCGAGACGTCGAGAGCATGCCGCACGACGGCGGCGCCGAAGCCGATCAGGAGGCCCAGGACCAGCCCGATGATCAGGTTCAGGCTGAGCGACGGGCGCACCGGCGACTCGGGGACGCTCGGCGGCTGCAGCACCTGCGCGGACACCGCAGGCGTGGTCACGGCCACCCCGCCCGTCGAGTTGACCGGAACCGACGGGATCTCCTGGGCGCTCGTACCCGAGGTCTCCAGCTGCCGGATCAGCCGCGTGAAGGAGCTGCTCACCGCCCCCGCGATCGCCGTGGCACGTTCCGGGGACGGGCCCGTCGCCGTCATCGTGAGGATCACCGTGTCGGCCACCGAGGTGGCGGACACCGCGGCCATGACGTCGCTCGGAGTGGTGGTGCCGCCGAGCTGGGCGGCGGCGTCGGCCGCGACGCGGGGTCCCGTCAGGAGCTCGGCGTAGGACTTGACCCGCGCGGTGGACAGCTGGGCGCCCTGATAGTTGTCCGAGGCCTGGTTCTGGCCCGGAGAGGTGTCCGCGACGATGTAGAACGTCACCGAGGAGGCGTAGGACTTCGGCATCACGACCGTCACGATCGTGGCGAGGACGAGCCCCATGACGACGCACGCGCCGATCAGGAGCATGCGTTCCCGTAGGAGCGCAAGGTAGTCACGAGCGTTCATGTGCGCCCTCCGGTCGTGCGGTGGTGGTCTGTTCGGCGGTGGTCTGTTCGACGGTGGTCTGCGGGGCGGTCGTCGGTCGGCACCAGCGGCTCCATGTCCGGCATGCGCAGGGACACCGCGAGCGCGACCACGGCGAAGGCCCAGGTTGAGTCCTTCGCCGGTTGCGAGGTGAGGAACGTGAGGAAGACGATCACGACGACGGCGTTGCTGAACCGGACCGGGCCCCGGTGGGCCACGACCGGCAGGAGCAGCGCCGCGCAGATCAGTAGCACGAAGGGGAGCCCGCTGACCGCGATGTCCGAGATCAGGTTGATCCCGCCCTGCACCTCGGTCGGAGAACCGCCGAGCGGGCTGGTGAACAGCGCGCGCAGTCCCGCCTCGGTGGCGAGCTGGCGTTCGTCGAGGGAGGTGGCGTTCAGCGTGGTCTTGGCCGCGAGACCCAGCACCGGAGCGGTGACGGCCAACCACACCGCTCCTGCTGTCGCAGCCAGGCCGAGGATCTGCCGCAGGAACCCGCCCACGCTGATCCCCGTGCCGCGGTCGCGCAGGAAGAGGTGGTAGGCCCACGCGACGACGAAGACGCCGAATCCCGCCGTGGAGATGCAGCCGACCAGGCCGGCGAGCAGCGCCGCCTTGAGCCACCTGCTGCGCAGCCCGACCACGTCGGTCATGAAGTACGCCACGGCGCAGTACATGGCCATCCAGCCCGGCTCCCGGCCCAGGCCCGTGAACCGCGGGAACTCGACGCCGAGCACCGCCTGCGTCCCGAGCGTGGTGGTGAAGGGGAAGTAGATCGGCTGCGGCTCGTGGGTGGTGCCCACCGGGATGGCGGCGACGGAACCGGATCCGACCCCCGCCACGGCCCAGATCAGTGCGGTGACGACGAACGAGACGCACAGCGTCACGATCACGATGACGAAGGCCCTCCCGACCGCGAGGCGGACCCGGGGGTCGGCACAGACGACCGTCAGAGCCAGTACCGATCCCGCGGTCAGGATCAGGCCCTGGACGGCCGGACCGCCGAGTCTCGCGGGATCGTTCGCCGCGGCCTGCACGATGAGCCAGAGATAGCCGAGCCCGAGGCATACGACGAGAGGCGTGCTCGGGCTCATGCCCCCGGACGCGCCCGGCGGTGACCCGGCCGGGGCTGCCGACGCGCTGCGGGTGATGAGAGCGAGCACCGCCGCGACGCAGAGCAGCCCGCAACCGGCGAGGGACAGGCCCGTCTCGCCGAGGATGTTCGGGCGGACCATCGGCAGGGACAGCAGGATGAGTGCAACGGGTGTCACCGAGGCGGCCCGTGACGTGGCCACGCGCCGCCATCCGGCTGTGGGCCGTGCGGCCGGACCGTGGCCGACGTCGGTGCCGAGCAGCGTCATCAGACGCCCAGCAGCCGGTCGGTGAAGTCGGTGGTCCCGATGCGGGGGGCGTGGCGTCGGATCGCCTCTGCGTGCACGTCGGCGTCGGCCCGGAGCCGTCGCACCCCGGCCGCGACGCCCGCTGCCGTCAACGGCACGGCCACTCCGGTACCGCTCGTGCCGACCACCTCGGCGAGCCAGCCACCCGTCGGGACGATCGACGGGGTGCCCCGCACGCACGCCTCCGCGAGGATCCCGCTCGGCGAGTCGTTGTCGTGCAGTACCGATACCAGGTCGACCCCGGCGAGGGCTGCGTGCAGCTCGCCCGCGTCGAGCAGGCGGTCGACCACTACCAGCCGGCCCTCGCCGAGCAGCGTCCTGACGTCCTCGTCGGTGTCGACGAAGGCCCGCACCTCGGGTTCGAGGCGGCCACCCACGACGAGCACGACCTCGGGGAGGCGCACCACGGCGCGCACCAGGACGGGCAGGTTCTTGCGGGCGCTGACGACACCGAACACGCCGACGAGCGTGCGGTCCGGCTCGGGTGCCGGCAACCAGGCGGGACGATCGGGGATCTCCGCGCCGGGCCGCAGAACGGGGTCCTTGACCGCCTGGAGCCCCGCGTAACCCCGTCGGTGCTCCACCACACCGAGCGCGTCGGTGAGGAACAGGATCTGTACCTGCGGGAACAGCCGCAGCAGCTGCACCAGCACAGGCTTGACGACGGTGGCGGGCCGCAGCCGTTCCGGTCCGCCGACGGTCGTGGTCCGCAGGAGCAGCAGGCGGATCCCGAGCCGGAGCCGGGGCCGCCGCAGCAGCAGCTTCAGCAGTTGCGGAAGGTACGGATCGCCCTCGGGTACCACCAGCAGCCGGGCCCCGCCCGCCCGGGCCACGGCCACGGCGGAGGTCAGGGCCGCCGCAGGCGAGGCGGCGTCCGGCAGCGCCACGGCGGCGCCGGCGATGGCGTCGGACACCACGCGGTAGTCCTCGGACTGCATCGCGTGCGCCGTGGTCAGGACCGTGCAGCTCCCGGGGGCCGCCGCACCGACCAGGTGCGCCAGGTAGTGCAGGCGGTGGCCCAGCGGCTCCGTCTCGAGGACGGCGATGCCGGGCGAGTGCTCCGAGGGTTGCCCGGTGGACCGGCCACCGAGCTTGAGCACCGCCTCGGACACGGTCCTGAGCGGGCTTCCGGCCGGACCGGCCGCCGCGAAGAGCATGTGGTGGCGGGCCCGCGTCAGAGGTGCGCGCAGTGCTCCGAACACGGTGTCCCGGCGCCGGACGATGCCGGGATTGTCGTGGCGCAACCCGTCGACGAAGGTGCGCTGGATCCGGATGGCCTCGCCTCCGAGGTCGCTGGAGTGGGAGCCGGAGTTCAGGCGGAAGCTCGTGAGGGTCTCGGGGATCCCGTGGAACGTGCCGTGCTCCAGCAGCCGGACCCACATCGCCACGTCGAGCGCGAAGAAGTTCGCGTCACCGGGGAACCCCCCCGCCGCGTCGAACGCCGAGCGGCGGAACAGGACGTTGTTGACGTTGCCGATCGGGTTGCCACCGTGCCGGACCAACCGGCGGACCACCGTGGACCGGTTCTGCGTGCCCACCAGGTCGGGCTTGCGCAGGCCGCGGTCGTGCGCCAGGCGCGTCCCGTTCTCGTCGATCATGTCCTGGCGGCAGCTGACCATGGCCAGCGCGGCGTCCTGCTCCATCACGGCGACCTGCCGCTCCAGGCAGGTGGGGTGGAGGAGGTCATCCGCACACAGCACCTTGACCAGCGGTGCGGTGGACAGCGAGACGACCCTGTTGAAGTTGTCGATCGGGCCCAGCGTGCTCGGGTTCTCCGCCACGACCAGGCGCGGGTCGTCGAAGGACCGGGCGATCTCCGCCGACCGGTCCGGGCTCGCGTTGTCCAGGATCACGAGCTCGAAGTCGGTGAAGGTCTGATCCAGCACGCTCTGGATGGTGGCGGCGATGAAGCCCTCCTTGCGGAAGAGCGGAACGCACACGGCGACAGAGGGAGTTCTCACGCTGCTGGCGGCATCATGACAACGGCGGTGCCGGACGAGACTCACCGTCATGGATGCAGACCTCCCTGCGAACGACCATCCGAGCTGCAGTCCTCACTGACTTGCGTCGCACGACACCGCGATCTTGTTACTCACTGTCCATACGGCCGGAAGAACCAACCCGATAGGGTGAATGGAGAGTGTGAGCGGCGTCGCTCTGCGGTAACGGCCGCCAGTCGATCATCGAGTTGGTCACCAGCCGGAGTGTGCCCCCGAGGAGGCTCAGATGAAGATCGCCTGGCTCACCGACGCCCAGGCCCCCTACCGGGAGCCGATGTGGCGTGAGCTCTCCGAGATCGCCGACTTCGAGGCGTCGTTCGTGTTCCGTGAGGAGAAGGTGCGGCACTGGGTGTGGCGCGAGTACGCCACCTACAGGTCGGCGGTCGTGGGGGCGTGGCGGGTGCCGCTGCCCGGCGTGGTGGCCCGCCGGCTCGACTCCCCGATGGCGGTGCTGAAGCCCGGCGTGGCGAACCGGATCCTGCGTGACGCCGACGCTCTGATCATCCAGAACTGGTGGCAGCCCGCGAACCTCTGGTGCGCCTGGCTCGGCCGCCGACGTCGCATCCCGTACATGCTCTACGCCGAAAGCACCCTTCAGAGCCGCCGATTCGGCCGCGGGCCCCTCGCCTGGCTGCGGGCCCTCGTGTTCCGCAACGCCGGCGCGGTGATCGTCCCCGGTCCTGCCGCTGCCACGGCCGCCGTCGCGGACGGCACCCCGCCCGCACGCGTGGTCGAGTCGGTCAACAGCGTGGACCTCACCCTCTTCGACCGCAGGGTGCGCTCGCTGCGCGACGGTTCCGTCGCCGCCGAGCCCGAGCACCGGTTCCTGTACGTCGGGCAGCTCATCGCGCGGAAGAACGTCGCCTCGCTCGTCCGGGCCTTCTCCGCCCTCAGCGCGAAGGCCACCCTGGACGTCGCCGGTGACGGCGTCGAGATGGAGGACCTCGTCGCGCTGACCCGGGAGCTCGGCGTCGAGGCCCGGGTCCGCTTCCACGGGCACCTCGACGAGGCCGCACTGGTCGAGCTCCTCGCCAGGACCCACACCCTGGTGCTGCCGAGCACCGAGGAGGTCTACGGCTTCACCGCGCTCGAGGCGTACGTGGCCGGCCTGCAGGTGGTCGTGTCGGCGTGCGCTGGTATCGCCCCCAACCTGGAGGGCAGGAGAGGCACGTGGATCGTCGACCCCACCGTCGCCGACATCCAGCGGGCCCTCGGCGAGGCGCGCGACGAGTGGGATGGCTGGCACGAGGACGTCGACGTGGAGTTCGCCGCGCCGCGCCGCGCGGCCGCCGACATCGTCCGCGCCGCGGAGATCGCCCGCCGGATCTGACCGCACGCGTCCGCGACCTGCACGGCGAGAGGAGACCGATGTCGCTGCTAGTGGTGGGGCTCGTGGTGGTGACGGGCGCGTCGTCGGGCCTCGGTGCCGCGTTCGCCCGGTTGCTGTCCGCCCGCGGTCACGAGGTGGTGCTCGTCGGTCGCGACCGCTCGCGGCTGGAGGACGTGGCCCGGTCGCTGCCCGGTCCGTCGCGCGTGGTGACCGCCGACCTCACCGAGGCCGCCGGTCTCGCCGCCGTCGAGTCCATCCTCGGTGACGTGGGCAGGCCCGTGGAACTGCTCGTCAACAACGCGGGTGCAGGTTTCCACGGCTCGTTCGTCGACCACGAACCGGACCTGCTCGACGCGACGGTCGCGCTGAACGCGACCGCAGTGGTGCGGCTCTCGCGGGCCGCGCTGGAGTCGATGCTGCCGCGGCGCCGGGGAGGCGTGATCACCATGTCGAGCCTGGCCGGCCCGTCTCCGCAGCCGGGCATGGCCACCTACTCGGCGACCAAGGCGTTCGTCGACAGCTGGTCGTCGTCCGTCGCCGACGAGATCAGGGGCTCCGGCGTGGTCCTGACATGCGCCCGACCGGGGTGGGTACGCACCGACTTCCACGCCCGGTCGGGCCAGTCGGTCGGCCACGTCGGGGAACGCGAATGGATGAATCCCGACCAGGTCGTGCAGCGGGTGCTCGACGCCCACGGCCGCGGACGGACGTCGGTCGTGATCCTGCCCGAGGTGTCCAAGGTCGGCGGCGCCGTGCGGGCGGCCCGCAGGGGCGCGGCCCGGGTCTCGTGGGTCCGCCGCCTGCGCAACGCGCTCCGTCGGTCGGCCGGCCCGCCGGGCTGAGGCCGGTCCGACGGGTCAGCGCTCCAGCTCGGCCGCTCCGAGCCCGGCGATCGCCGCCTGCAGCGGGTCGCGGGTGCCGGGGGTCTCCCAGAGCATCCACGGGCTCGTGCCGGCCCTGTAGGCCGCCTCGAGCGCGGTGCGCTCCTTGACGGTGTCGGCCGGGTGCCAGAAGCCCTCGTGCCGGTAGGCGAGCATCCGGCCCTGCTTCGCCAGCGGCATGCAGGCGTCGGCGATCAGGTCGCCGTTCTCCGGGAGGAAGTCGAAGATCTCCGGGCGCAGGGCGAAGTACCCGCCGTTCTCCCAGAGCGGCATGTCCTGCAGGGTGCGGATGCTCGTGACGCGGTCGTCGTCGCCGACGTCGACGCAGTGGAACGCCGACTGCGGGGGGACCGCCACCAGCGAGCCCACCGCGTCGCTGGCCTTGAAGGCGTCGATCATGTCGTTCAGCGGCAGGTCGGTGAGGACGTCAGCGTAGTTCGCGAGGAATATCTCCTCGTTCTCGACATGCTTGCGCACCCGGCGCAGGCGCTCACCGATGGGGGAGTCGACGCCGGTGTGGACGAAGGTGATGTTCCAGTCCTGGATGTCGGAGCCGAGGAGCTCGACCCGCCCGCCGCTCAGCACGAAGTCGTTGGACGCGGTCTCGGCGTAGTCGAGGAAGTAGTCCTTGATGTGCTGTGCGCCGTAGCCCAGGCACAGGACGAAGTCCTTGTGCCCGAAGTGCGCGTAGTAGCGCATCACGTGCCAGATGAGCGGGCGCGGACCCACCGTCGTCATCGGCTTCGGGACGTCGGACTGCCCGTCACGCATCCGCATGCCGTAGCCACCAGAACAGGACGACCTTCATCGGACGACTTCCTCCCGCCGAGGACGCGGTTGAGTACCCGTCCTGTCAGGGAGGTCGCCGCTGCGGACCCCCGCGTTAACCCATACGGCGGCAACCACGACCGCGGTGCGTGACGTCACACAGGGACCTTGATGTGATCGGCGACCGCGCACCTGATGACCTGCGGGACGGCGCAATCGGGTAGGTTCTCCCGTGTGAGCGTGCTCCAGACGATTCTGGTCTTCGTGGTGCCGACGGTCGGGTTGTACCTGATCATCGCGTTCCTCGCTGCCGCCCCGCGCCTGGCGCGCAGGCCGCGGTATCGGGTGGGTCAGCCGTGGACCTTCGAGCCCCTGTGGTGGACGGCCAACCCCGAGGGTGCGCATCTGTCGGCTGTGGACAGTCACCCGGTGTCCGGTGAACGAGGAGGTGCCCGTGGCAGCTGGTGAGCACGGTTCCGAGGTAGCTGTCGTCGATCCGGCGGATCTGCCCAATGGTGCGGTCGTGACGGCGTCGGGGCGGGTGTCGGCGGCGGAGATCTACAAGGACCCCACCCATGCCGACCATCCGTTCAGTCCGGTGCAGCTGAGCCGCCTGGACGAGGCGTTGACGATGGCCAGCCGGGAGACGGGGCTGCGTTTCAGTGTCTACCTGGGTGATCTGGGCGCTGATGCGGCCGCCCGTGCGGCGGAGTTGCACGGTGAGCTGGAGGGCACCACCGAGGCGGTGCTGGTGGCGGTCAGCCCTGAGCAGCGGATGGTGGAGGTGGTCACCGGGCCGGAGGCGCGGCTGCGGCTGCCCGATCGTGGTGCGAAGCTGGCGGTGATGAGCATGATCGCCTCGTTCAAGGAGAGCGACATGTTGGGTGGGCTGCTCAGCGGCCTGCGGATGCTGGCCGACCAGGCCGGCGGACGACGCCGACCGCACTGACCCCCACGGCTGCCGCCACCGGCAGCCACCGACGAAGTCCCCACCGAGGCCGCGCCGACCACCGTCGGCGCGGCCTCGTTCGTGTTCGGGATACGTCGCGGTGTCATCCCAATGCCGCCCCGCCCACATCATTTGGCTCAATGTTCACCACCCGATCGGTGGATCGTCGTGACGATAGGTCATGATTGCGGCGATTCGAGCTGGCGAAGGGGTGGGGCTGACGTGCTGTTCAGGGTGCGCGCGCATGCCGCGGCGGCGAGCGTCATCGTTCTGGTCGTGGGGAGCCTCGGCCCTTCGGCGGCCGCTGCGGCCGACCTGATCCGTGGCGTCACCGGATGCGGCGTGTCGGTCGGCCGGGCCTGCCCCGTTCCCCCGGTCACGGACGCCGCCCCGCCCAGCACCTCGATCCTCGCCGACGGTGGCCGTCCTACCGGCACCGCGACCCTCCCGACCGCCCCCTCGGGCGTGCCCGCCGAGGTTCTGCCCGCCCAACTGGCCCTGCCCGGCACGTCGACCCCGGCCGCCGCCGGCACGCAGGTGAGCGCGGCGACGACGCCCCTCCCACCCGGCGTGTCCGCTCCGAGCACGTCCGCCCCCACCATGCCGCCCCCCGTCTCCACGGTCACCCCGCTCCCGACCCCGCCCCCCAACCCGCCCTCCAGCGGACGCAACCCTCCCACCGGCAACGGCGGCACCCCGGTCGACGTCAACAGCAACGGCACCGGGACCGCCGCCCAAAAGCTCGGGTGGGGTGCCGCCACCAAAGGCGACAACTTCGACGCCGGCCTGGGCCAGTGGGGCGTCTACAACGGCAGCGGACACGACAACCAGGGCAAGCGCAGCCCCACCGCCGCGACGGTCGCCGCCGGCATCCTCACGATGAACGGCGACGCGCAGGGCACCACCGCCGGCATGGCGTGGAACTTCGGCGCCAGGTACGGCCGCTGGGAGGTCCGCATGCGGGCCCCGGCCGCCGACCCCAGCTACCACGCCGTCGCGCTGCTGTGGCCCGACGCCGAGAACTGGCCGGTGGGCGGCGAGGTCGACTTCGCCGAGATGTCGGACCCCAGTCGCCAGATCACCGACACGTTCCTGCACCACGGTGCGTCGAACTCGCAGGTCAGCGGATCCGTCAAGATCGACGCGACCCAGTGGCACAACTGGGCCGTCGAGTGGACGCCGACGGGCATCACCACCTACGTCGACGGCGTGCCGTGGTGGTCCACCACCGACACCTCGATCCTGCCGCCCGGCTCGATGCACCTGACGCTCCAGCTCGACTGGTTCCCCGGCGGCGGGGTCGTGAGGCCGTCGCAGATGCAGGTCGACTGGGCCGCCTTCTACCCCGTCCAGGGCAGCGGGGCCACCGTGCCGCCGCCCAACTCCGGCGGCACCGTCACCACCACCACCACCACCACCACCGCCGCCCCGACGACGAAGGTGGCGCCGCCCACCACCACGGTGGCTCCGACGACGACCGTCGCGCCCACCCCCACGGTCGCGCCCACCACGACCGTCACGCCGACGACGACGGTCGCGCCGAGCCCCACCCCGACCACGAGCAGCGCGGCGACGACCTCGAAGCCCGCTCGGTCGACGACCCCCACGGTCACGACGACGCCGACCCCCACCCCGACCTCGACGCCCTGACGCTGAACCGCACCGGCTGCCGAGCCGAATCGTTGGTGAGACAGTGACGACGGCACCACCGACAGTCCGGATGCGATGACCATTTCCACCCATGACCACGTCCTGATCATCGACGACCACGAGCTCGTCGGGACCTCGCTCATGCTGAGTCTGCGTTCCGAGGGCATGCGGGCCGACTGGCGCGGCAACGCCGGCGGTGAGGCGGGCATCCTCGCCGACGTCCGCCGACTCGATCCCGGGCTCGTCCTGCTCGACCTCGACCTGGGGCGCGACCGCGACGGCCGGATGCTCGACGGCGTCCATCTCGTCGCTCCGCTGATCGCCCTGGGCTGGCGGGTGGTCATGCTGTCCGGCAGCTCCGACCGGGTCCGCATCGGAGGAGCCCTCGCCGACGGGGCCCTGGCCTGGGTGCCCAAGAACGCGCCGCTGCCGGCCCTGCTTCGTTCGGTGCGCGCGGCGGCGGACGGTCGTCCGGTGATGGCGCCGGAGCGCCGGCAGCAGCTCATCGACACCTACCACGAGCAGACCTCGGCACGCACCGAGTTGGCGGCCCGGATCGACAAGCTCACCCAGCGCGAACGGGAGGTGCTCGCGGAGCTGGCCCAGGGGCACCGGGCGCAGGCGGTGGCGGAGCGGTTCGTGGTCTCGCTGGCCACCGTGCGCACCCAGATCCGGGCGATCCTGGTGAAGCTGGAGGTCAGCTCGCAGCTCGAAGCGGTGGCGCTGTATCGCCAGGCAAGCGGACGCTGACAGGGTCGGCATCCGGCCGATCGGGTTACTGCGCGCGCGAAGGTCACGGTTCGGGCACTAGGATTGCGCCCTCCTCACCGGACGATATCCACGCGGAGGTGTGACGACGTGACCGAGAGTGTCGTACGTCGGCGCGCTCTGCGCTGGTCGTCCCGCCTGCTTGCGGACATCCTGATCGTCGCCGCCCTCTGCCTCGTGGTGGGTGTGCTCCTGAAGGCCGACACGGTGCTCGCGGCGTTGCCCGGTCAGACCACCTTCGAGATCCTGACGCTCACGGCGGCGGCCGTGGGTGCGGGGTCGGCGATCCTCGCCGTCGTCGCGTCCCGGCTGATCGACGAGCGCCGCCTCGCCTGGATCGCCTCGGCCCTTGTCCTGTACTGCGTGGTCGTCCTGCCGTGGACGACGATGGCGGTCACCGAGATGGACATCGCCCACCGCGCGTCGCGCCTCGTCGCCTACGTCACGGCGCTCGTGCTCCTGCTGGCCTCGATCCGGCCGCCGCGGGCCATGGGCTCGTGGGGCGGGTGGGTCGTGATGATCGTGGGCGGGCTCGCCGCGTTCGCGGCGCTGGACCTGCCGGACACGCCTACATTGCGGGAGCTCGTCGAGGGACCCCTGCTCACCATCGTGGTGCTGGTCGGCTGGACCGCGGTGGCCGTCGCATACGTCGTGGAGGGCGTCCGCCGTCAGTGCAATCCCTGGTTGCGGCTCGGCCTGGGCCTCATCGTGCTGGCCATCGCCCAGCTCTACCGGGTCTCCACCGGCCTGCCCAGCTCCACCACCAACCTGGTGTTCGCCGCGCTGCGGCTGGTGGGCCTCGTGGTGGTGCTGGTCGGCGTCGCACAGATCGTTCAGCGGTCCGTGGCCACGCAGCGCTCGGAGTTCTGGCAGCAGCAGGAGGAGCTCGCGGTCGCGGCCGTGCACATGGAACGGGCCGGGGAGCTGGCCGCCGAGCGCAGCCACGAGCTCCGTAACGGCCTCGCCGGGCTGGCCGGGATCACCCACCTGCTCAGCGCCGACGGCGGCGAGGACCATGAGCGCCTCAAGCACGCCGTGCTGGCCGAGCTCAGCCGCCTGCACCGCATCCTCGACGGCGACGAGATCGAACCGCCCGTCGACGACTACCTGGTGGGCACCCTCCTCGACGGGCTCGTGACGCTCCGGGACACCGCTCCCACCCTCGAGGTCGAGCCGGGGATGCGTGCCCGGGGCGACTCGGCCGTGCTCGCCCAGGTGGTCACCAACCTGCTCGCCAACTGCGACCGGCACGCCCCCGGGGCGCCGGTGCACGTCAGCGCCCGCCACGAGGGATCGGACGTGGTGGTGGAGGTGCGCGACGAGGGGCCGGGGCTTCCGGCACACCTGCCACCGGACGCGGTGCTCGGCCGTGGGGTGCGTGACGAGTCGGCGGGCGGGTCCGGGCTGGGGCTCTACATCTCCGGCGAGCTGCTGGCCCGGGAGGGCGGCTCGCTGCAGCTGCGTTCCACCACGGTGCCGCGCGGGTGCGTCGCCACCGTGCGGGTGCCGGCCGCTGCTCCGCTCACGGTGCCGGCCAACCGGTGACAGAACGTCGCCTTTCGATCCATTTTCATCAGTCTTAGCGATTCCCGCCAGGGCATTCTGTCGCATAGTGTGCAGTACCGGCTCCCGAGAGCCACCGGATGGATCGAACGGCAAGGAGACCCACATGGGGGACGCGGTTCCAGGCGGCACCACGCCTCGCCGGGGTAGGCCGGCGTCGCCGGGTTCGGCCGTCCTCACCCCGCCCACCGGGTTGCCGGCGGTCCCGGACGTCGACGCACTCGTCCCGGCCCAGCGCACGCCCGACGACCTGCGCCCCTCCGCGCCGCCGCCCACCGTCGTCGAGCCGTGCACGTGCGGGCACACCCGCGCCGCTCACGACCACTACCGGCCCGGTCACGACTGCGGCGCCTGCGGGGCCGAGGGCTGCGCCGACTTCCGACCCGTGGGCGGACCTCTCCGCCGTGCCGCACGCCGGATCGGCCTCTCGGACTAGGAGCGCCCGCCGGGCACTCTGATCCGGTCCAGCACCAGCGCGAACCCCAGCACCACCACAAGGGCCGTGCAGTAGCCGCCGATGATGTCGGTGGGGTAGTGGGCGTCGGCGGCCACCATGGCCGCGCCCACACACCCGCCGGCCACCGACGCGCCGACGGCCAGCATGGTCAGCCCGCCCGCGCGGCCCGGCCGTAGCAGGCTGACCAGCAGCAGCGCGGCCACCAGGCCCAGTGCGGTGGCGCCGCCGGTGTGCCCGCTGGGGAACGCGTAGCCCTCGCCGATGGTGCGGCCGAGCGCCGGTTTGAGCAGCGTGGTGGCCACCCCGGTGACCCCGGGCCCGACGATCGCCAGCACCGCCAGCCTGTGCCGTCCCAGCAGCAGGCACAGCAGCGCCGTGAGCATTGCCAGAAGTACCACGACGGGCGGCGATCCGAGCACGGCAGTGTCGGCCACCAGCCACCGGTGCGCAGCGCCCAGGGGGTCGATGACGCGATCGACGTGCAGGTCGATCTGGCCCGGAGACGACGTGCCCCCGTAGCGAGCCGCGAGCAACGCGAACACCAGCGCCGCGACCCCCAGCACCAGCGCCACCGGCCGCCGCATCGGGGCGGGGACCAGTGACGGTGGGGGCGCGGTCGCGGAGGTCATCCGCTCCGAGGGTACGCGGTCAGGAGCGGTCGAACTCCCGAGCGGCGAGGGCCCGCACGATCCCGGCCCGGCCCTCGGTGACCAGCCGGCGCAGGGCGGGCGGGTGCGAGTTGTCGGCCAGGAACGCGTCGGCGGCGTCGACGGTGGACTTCTCCACCGCGTGCGACGGGAACAGCCCGATCACCACGGACTGCGCCCGCTCGCTGGTGCGCCGCACCCACACCTCCGCGACCTCGGCGAAGTAGCGCTCGACGTAACCGCCGAGCAGGCCGCGCTGCGCCGGGTGGGCGAAGCCGGAGATGATCGACTCCTGCACGGCGTTGGGGATGTCGTCGTCGTGCACGGCGCGTAGCCACGCCTTCTCCTTGGCCTCGGCGGTGGGGATGAGCGCGCGGGCGCGCTCGGCCATCCGCTGGCCGGTGGAGGTGGGGTCGCGCTGGAGCTCCTCGTCGATCTGGGTCTCCGACGCTTCCGCGTGCGCGACAAGGGCGTGCAGTAGCCGCCAGCGCAGGTCGGTGTCGACGGTGAGGCCCTCGGGGACCTCGACATCCAGCAGCCAGCCCTTGAAGCGCTCCAGCACCGGCGACGGCAGCACGCTGCCTGTCAGCGAGTTGACGACCGCGAGCTGGGCGTCGGAGCCGGCGGGGGCGGTGTCGAGGCGGAAGCGAAGCTGGTCCACCAGCAGCGGCCAGCCCGTCTCCGCGGCCCACTGGTCGTCGGCGTAGGAGGCGATGGCCGTCTGGGCCTGCAGCAGCAGCCGCTGGACGACACCGATCTCGGATTCGGCGCCGAAGCCGCCGGCCACGAGCGTGGCGAAGTCGCGGGCCTTGAGCTCGGCCTCCCGCGTCATCTCCCAGGCCGCCGACCAGCACAGGGTGCGCGGCAGGGGCTCGGCGATGTCGCCGATGCGGTCGATGAGCGTGGTGAGCGAGCCGGCGTCCAGGCGCAGCGCGCAGTAGGTGAGGTCGTCGTCGTTGACCAGCACCAGCTTGCCCTGCGGCACGCCGACCAGCTCCGGGACGGCCGTGCGCTCGCCCTCGACGTCGACCTCGACGCGGTGCGTGCGGACGATCTTCCCCCCAGAAGAATCGTCACTGTCATCGTCGTACACGCCGACCGCGATGCGGTGGGTGCGCAGCTCACCGGCGCCCGGTCGTGCGCCACCCTGCACCACGTCGAAGCGGGTGAACGCGCCATCGGCATCCACCTCGAAGGAGGGCCGCAGCAGGTTGAGGCCCGTGGTCTTGAGCCACTGCGCGCCCCAGCCGGACAGGTCGCGGCCTGACGACTTCTCCAGCGCGCCGAGCAGGTCGGAGAACGTGGCGTTGCCCCACGCGTGCGCGGTGAAGTAGCTGCGCAGCCCGGCCAGGAACGCCTCCAGCCCCACGTAGGACACGAGCTGCTTGAGGACGCTCGCCCCCTTGGCGTAGGTGATGCCGTCGAAGTTGACCTCGACGGCCTGCAGGTCCGGGATGTCGGCCGCGATCGGGTGCGTGGACGGCAGCTGGTCCTGGCGGTAGGCCCAGCTCTTCTCGACGTTCGCGAACGTCGTCCAGGCCTCCTTGTACTCCGTGGCCTCGGCCTGGCAGATGACGCTGGCCCACGTCGCGAAGGACTCGTTGAGCCACAGGTCGTCCCACCATGCCATGGTGACGAGGTCGCCGAACCACATGTGCGCCATCTCGTGCAGCACGGTCTCGGCGCGGCGCTCGTAGAGGGAGCGGGTGACGCGGGAGCGGAAGACGTAGTCCTCGAGGAACGTGACGGCGCCGACGTTCTCCATCGCGCCCGCGTTGAACTCGGGCACGAAGAGCTGGTCGTACTTGCCGAACGGGTACCGCACACCGAAGTTGCGGTGGTAGAAGCCGAAGCCCTGCTTGGTCTCGGTGAACAGCCGCTCGTGGTCCATGTGCGGGGCCAGCGACGCGCGGCAGAAGATGCCCAGCGGGATCTCCCCGCCCTCGTCGGTGTAGGTGTCCTGCCACGAGGCGTACGGGCCGGCGACGAGCGCGACGAGGTAGGTGGAGAAGACCTCGCTGGTGGCGAAGTGGTGGGTCTGCGAGCCGCCCGGGCCCTCGACGCTGTTCTCGATCGCGGCGTTCGACACCACGGTCCAGTCGGCCGGTGCGGTGACCGTCAGCCGGTAGCGGGCCTTGAGGTCGGGCTGGTCGAAGCACGCGAAGAGGCGCTTGGCGTCGGCCGTCTCGAACTGGGAGTAGAGGTACACGGCGCCGTCGACCGGGTCGACGAAGCGGTGCAGGCCCTCACCGGTGTTCATGTAGCGGCCGGTGGCCACCACGCGCAGCTCGTTCTCCGCGGCGAGGCCGGGCAGGACGATGCCGTCGTCCTCGCGGTAGCCGGAGACGTCGAGCTCGACGCCGTTCAACGTGGCGGACGCGACCTCGGCCCCGACGAAGTCGATCCAGCTGTCGCGGCCCGGCGCGTTGCACGCGAAGGTGACGACCGCGGTGGAGGCGAAGGTCGCCTCGCCTGGTTTGCCTCCACCGTCGGTGAGGTCCAGGTCGACGACGTAGTCGGAGACCTGCAGCAGCGATGCCCGCTTCTCGGCGTCGGTGCGGGTCAGGTTGGGCGGGGCCATGCGATGGGAACCCTTCGTCGTGGAGCTGAATCGTCGAGATGGTCGATCCAACCACGACGCGGTGTGCCTTGCGCGGGAGATGGGAACACGCCGGGAGCACGGCCGGTTCCACTGTTCATGACGAGCACCGAGAAGACCCGTGTCGATTTCTGGTTCGACCCGCTGTGTCCCTTCGCCTGGATCACGTCGCGCTGGATGCTCGAGGTCGAGAAGGTGCGCGACGTCGAGGTCGACTGGCACGTGATGAGCCTCGCCGTCCTCAACGAGGGCCGCGACCTCCCCGCCGAGTACCTCGAGATGATGAAGAAGGCCTGGGGCCCCGTGCGCGTGGCCATCGCCGCGGCGAAGGAGAAGGGCCCCGACGTGCTGCTGCCGCTCTACACGGCGATGGGCACCCGGATCCACAACCAGGGCAACAAGGACTTCGATGTCGTGATCTCCGAGTCGCTGGCGGAGGTCGGGCTGCCCGAGTCGCTGGCCGACGCCGCCACCAGCACCGAGTACGACGAGGAGCTGAAGGTCAGCCACCACGAGGGCATGGACCCGGTGGGCATGGACGTCGGCACCCCGGTCGTCCACATCGAGGGCGTCGCCTTCTTCGGCCCGGTGCTCACCCAGATCCCGAAGGGCGAGGACGCCGGCAAGATCTTCGACGGCAGCCGCCTGCTCGCGTCCTACCCGCACTTCTTCGAGCTCAAGCGCACCCGCACGGGCGACCTGAAGTTCGACTGACCCCGTACGGTCTCAGGAGCGGGCTATGGCCAGGTCGCGGAGCATGCCCGTTTCCAGCTCCATCTCGTGGAGACGGTGCTTGACCAGGTCGCCGATGCTCACGAGCCCCACGAGCTCACCACGGTCGATCACGGGCAGATGGCGGTAGCGACCCACCGTCATCTGCGCCATCGCGTGGGCCACGGTCTCCTGCGGCCCACACGTGCGCACCTGCCGCGTCATCACCTTGGCGACCTCCATGGCGAGCAGCGCGGTGCCGTGGACCCGCAGGGAGAGCACCACGTCGCGCTCGGAGACGATGCCGCGGATCGCACCGTCGACGTCCCGGACGAGCAGGGCGCCGACGCCCTCGGCGGCGAGCCGGTCCACGACCTCGGCCACCGTCGTCCACGGCCGCACGGAGTGCACCGTGGTGCCCTTCCCGGCCAGGATGTCCGCGATCCTCATCGGTGTCCCCTCTCTGCGCGGCGGATGTGCCGTATCCCGTGATGGTGCGCCCGTCCGGGGTCGCCGTCCCGGAGATCACCCGGCGGTTGTACCGATGCTGGGCGATTGCCCGGTTCGGTGCGCCGAACGGTCTGTGCGAGCCACCATTCCCAGGCGGCTCTGTTCAGCGGATCACGCGCATGGAGTCGTCCAGTTCGCCGTCGGCCTGCCTGCGGTTCAGGACGGCCAGCCGGGTGAACCTGTTGTCGAACGCGTCCTGGGTCAGTCCTCTCGCCTGGTACTCCCGGGCCAACTGCGCCGCGCCGTCGGCGATCGTCCAACCGGCCTCGAAGTCGAGCTCCTTGCGTGCCCGCGAGAAGTCGACCCGGTACGACCTCGGATCGTTGCCGGCCTCGCCCGTGATCTCCAGGGTCGACCCCGGTACGGCCTGGATCACGGCTTCGGCGATCTCGGCCACTGTCCGGTTGTTCTTCTCGGTACCGACGTTGAACGCCCGGGCCCGGACGACGTCGGCGGGAGCTGCGAGGCCCGCGATCACCGCGCCGGCGATGTCCTCGGCGTGCGCGAGGGGCCGCCACGGTGTGCCGTCCGAGAGCACCGTGACCCGCCCGGTGAGCATCGCCCGGCCGACGAGGTTGTTGAGCACGATGTCGGCTCGCAGACGAGGTGAGAACCCGAACGCGGTGGCGTTGCGCAGCGAGAACGGTACGAAGTCGGCGTCGGCGAGGTCGGCGAGGTCGTCCTCGACCCGGACCTTGGAGATCGCGTACGGCGTGACCGGCTTGAGCGGAGCGTCCTCGTCCACGAGATCGTCACCGGACTGTGCGCCGTACACCGAGCAGGTGGACGCGTAGGCGAAACGCGCAACGCCCGCCTCCCGGGCCAACCGTGCGAGGCGGGTGGATGCGTGGTGGTTGATGTCGTAGGTGATCTCCGGAGCGAGCGAGCCCAGGGGGTCGTTCGACAGGGCGGCCATGTGGACCACCCCATCGAATCCCCGGAGCTGTTCCACCGTGACGTCACGCAGGTCGGTGGTGAGACCTGGCACGTCGGGGGTGTCGAGGCCACCGAGGACACAGTCGGCGAACAGCCCGCTGTCGAGGCCGGTGACCTCGTGTCCGGCTGCGGTGAGCAATGGGGCCATGACGGTGCCCAGGTAGCCCTGGTGGCCGGTCAGCAGAATGCGCACGATGGGGTCCTTCTCATCCGACGATCTCGAGGGCGGGGATGGGCAGGACGAGCTTTCCGCCCCAGTCGTGCACGTACGACAGCTGTTCGACCAGTTCGTCGCGCAGGTTCCAGGGCAGGATCAGCACGTAGTCGGGACGGTCGGCGGCGATCTGTTCCGGAGGCAGGACCGGGATGCGGGTGCCGGGGGTGAAGCGGCCGTGCTTGTAGGGGTTGCGGTCGACGGTGTAGGCGAGCAGGTCGGGGCGGATTCCGCAGTAGTTGAGCAGCGTGTTGCCCTTGCCCGGCGCCCCGTAGCCGACGACCTTCTTGCCCGCGCGTCGCGCCTCGATGAGGAACGCAACGAGGTCGTCACGGACGCGGGACACCGCCTCCGCGAACCCGTCGTGGCCCGCGGCCGTGTGCAGCCCGGCCGCCTGCTCGGCAGCGAGCACCTCGTGCACCTTCGCGGACGGCTCGCCGGCGATCTCCGAGGGCCGGGCCCACATGCGGATGGAACCGCCGTGGGTGTCGAGCAGTTCGACGTCGACCAGCGTCAGACCGCCGGACGCGAGCGCCCGTTGCCCGGTGAGGAGCGTGTAGTACTGATAGTGCTCGTGGTAGACGGTGTCGAACTGGGTGCGCTCCACGAGGGTCAGCAGGTGCTGCACCTCGATGGACACCCAGCCGTCGTCGGCCACCAGCGTCCGCAGGCCCTTCGTGAACCCGACCACGTCAGGGATGTGGGCGTAGACGTTGTTGGCCACGACGAGATCCGCACCGCCGTGCTGCTCACGAACCTGCGCAGCGGTCTCGGGCGTGAGGAAGGCGGTGAGCGTCGGCACACCCCTCTCGCGAGCGGCTTCGCCCACGTTGACGGAGGGTTCGATCCCGAGGCAGCGGATCCACCGGCGCACCATCTCCTGCAGCAGGTATCCGTCGTTGCTGGCCACCTCGACCACGAAGGAGTCGACCCCGAGCCCGAGCCGATCCACCGACGCCCCGACGAACTGCCGCGCGTGCTCGACCCACGACGTGGAGAACGACGAGAAGTACGCGTACTCCGTGAACGTCTCCTCGGGCGTGATCAGCGGCGGCAACTGGGCGAGCAGGCAGGCGTCGCACACCCGCACGTGCAGCGGGAACGTGGCCTCCGGTGCTTCGGCCGCCTCGGCGGTGAGGAACAGCTCGCACGGCGGGGTGGCCCCGAGGTCGAGGAAGCTCCTGAGTTCCGGCGACCCGCACAGGCGGCAGTGCAGGGTCGGCGTCGGTGTGGACAGATCGTGGGTGCTGATGGCTGTACCTGCCGTCACCTGGGGACCCCCGTTCGTGGGCGACACCCGGATGGTGCAGCACCTTGACCTGTACTCGCTCCCGGGGCCCGCAACGTCACCTCCGGGCGCTGATCTCTTCGGTGGCGCTGCGCACGGTGGCCACCACGAGCAGGGCTGCGGCCGCCGCCGCGAACACGGTGTTCCCCAGCAGGTCGACCGCCGCGGACACGGGCACCACCGGGCCCTCCGGGAACGCGTGCCAGGCGTAGGTGAGCAGCGCGGCGGCGCCCAGGGCGAGCGTGTGCCGGGGGGTCCAGGCGGCGCGGGCGGCCCAGCGGCGCACCGCCAGGGCCAGTGCGGCGTCCATCACCAGCACGATTCCGACGTACACCCAGCCGGGCACGGCGTTGTCGGCGAGGAAGAACACGGCGCCGGCCACCAGCCCGAGCGCGGCCACCGCGAGCGGGTGGGGCACCGCACCCGTTGCGTCGCCGCCGGTCCGCGGGAGCCGGAACGCCACCGCGACCAGCACCGCGACGACCACCACGACGCCGATCACCTCCGCCGGCCGCGGCGTGAACGGGTAGAGCGACAGGTTGATGGCGGTGGTGGCCACCAGGCCCAGGACGAACAGCACGGCGGTCACCACCAGGCCGGGCGCGCGCAGCCAGGGCTCCGTGCGCCGCCCGGGCACGCACGCCTCCGCCACCACGATCGACGCCGTGGTGCTCCAGATCGCGTGCAGGCTCACCACGAACACCGTCCACGGCCCGGCGATGCCCAGCGCGGGGAGGAACCCGTCGGCGAGCAGGTGCGCGTCGGCGTAGTCGGGGTTGAACAGCGACTGGGTCGTGATCCCCTCCTCGACGAGCCCGTAGGCGATCCCGAGCACCAGCATCGTCGGCACCCCACGGCCGGCGCGGCGGGTCAGCTCGCGGATCAGCAGGGCGCCGCCGCCGTAGAGCGGGGCCAGTGCCACCAGCGACGACAGCATGGTGATGGGCAGGTTGCCGAGCAGGAACTCGGCCACCAGCGGGGCCAGCAGGAACAGCCCGACGGCGGGGGCGACGCGGCGCAAGAGGTTCATGCGTCCACCGTCGCCGCCGGCGTCGCTGCCGCCCTCGGCCGAACGATCGGACCCACCCGTGACGGATGTCGTGTGCTGGGATGGGGTCATGGCCGCACCCACGCAGAATGTCCCCACAGAGAATGTCGCAGCACACTGGATCGCCGGAGCCTCCGTCAGCGGCGGGGGCGAGCACATCGAGGTCGTGAACCCCGCCACCTGTGAGGTGATCGCCGCCGTGCCCGCCGGCTCGGCCGCCGACGTCGACCGGGCCGTCACCGCCGCCCGTTCGGCGTTCACGGAGTGGTCCGCCACCCCCGTCGCCGAGCGCGCCGCCGTCGTGAAGAAGATCTCCGAGGGGCTCAAGGCCCGGGGCGCCGAGATCGCCGCCGCCGTCACCTCCGAGATGGGATCGCCCATCTCGTTCTCCCGCTCGGTGCAGGCCGGGCTGCCCGTCTTCACCTCGGGTGGGGTGGCCGGGCTGGCCGAGTCGTTCCCGTGGACCGAGGAGATCGGCAACTCGCTCGTCGTCCGCGAGCCCGTGGGGGTGGTCGGCGCGATCACGCCCTGGAACTACCCGCTGCACCAGGTGGTCGCGAAGGTCGCCCCGGCGCTGCTCGCGGGCTGCACGGTGGTACTCAAGCCCTCGGAGGTGGCGCCGCTGTCGGCCGCGATCCTCGCCGCGATCGTCGCCGAGGCGGGCCTGCCCGCGGGCGCGTTCAACATCGTCTACGGCACCGGGCCCGTCGTCGGCGAAGCCATCGCCGGGCACCCGGGCGTCGACATGGTGTCGTTCACCGGCTCCACCGCCGCGGGCAAGCGCGTCTCCGTCGTCGCGTCCGAGACGGTCAAGCGGGTGGCGCTCGAGCTGGGCGGCAAGTCCGCCAACGTCATCCTCGACGACGCCGACCTGGGCAAGGCCGTCAAGGTCGGGCTGGGCAACGCCTGGATCAACGGCGGCCAGACCTGCACCGCGTGGACCCGCATGCTGGTGCCGGCGTCGAAGCACGACGAGATCGTGGAGATGGTGGCCGCCGCGGCCGCCCGCTACACCGTGGGCGATCCCACCGAGGACACCACACGTATCGGCCCGATGTCCTCGGCCACCCAGCAGGGGCGCGTCAACGGCTACATCGAGCGCGGCACCGCCGACGGCGCCACCGTCGCCTACAGCGGCGCCACCCCGGACGGCCCCGGCGCCTACGTCGCCCCGACGATCTTCGCCGGCGTGGCGCCCGACGCCGTCATCGCGCAGGAGGAGATCTTCGGCCCGGTCCTGTCGGTGATCCCCTACGCCGACGAGGAGCAGGCCGTCGCGATCGCGAACAACTCCATCTACGGGCTGGCCGGCGCCGTGTTCGGCGAGCCCGACCACGCCCTGGCCGTCGCCAGGCGGCTGCGCACCGGTCAGGTCGACGTCAACGGGGGAGCGTTCAATCCGATGGCGCCCTTCGGTGGCTACAAGCAGAGCGGCAACGGCCGCGAGCTGGGCCGGTTCGGGCTGGAGGAGTTCCTGGAGATCAAGTCGATCCAGAGGTAACGGGTGCGAACGGTCCCGCACCGCTGCTGAGCTGCGGCGGGAGCAGGAGATCGGCCGTTCCGCCCCTTTCGGGGGGCCGCGCTTCCTAGCGTCCGCCGCGTGGACGAGACGCGCGGAGGTGATTCCCGACACCGGCGGTGGGCGCCGGCCGGGGCCGCGGCGGTCGTCGTGGTCGTGGTGGGTGTGGTGATGCTGGGCACCGGCGGGGCCCGGATCACGACGGCCGCCACGGTGGAGGGGTGCTACCTCACCGGCGCGGCCACGCGGTCGCAGAGCGGCCGGTCCGGTGTGGTGGACGGCGGGATGATCGGGGCGGCGCAGGGCGGTTGCCGGCCTGATGGGGGTACGGAACCCACCACCGCTCCGCGAGCCACCGCCGACCCGAACCTCACCGGCGCGTCCGGGCAGAACCTCGACGACCCGGGAACGTCGGTCGGGCCGGAATCCCGGTCGGTGCCGGACCCCGGTTCGGGAGCCGGACCCGGGACCGGCGTCGGGGCGGACGCCGGCGGCGGCAGCTCCGGACCTGTTCGCGGGCCTGCCGAAGCCACTCCAGCCCCGGCCCCCACCTCGTCACTGGCGCCGAAACCCGCCCCGGCGCCGGCTCCCGAGCCGGCCCCGCCGAAGGCCGCCGCGCCCCCGGCACCGGCCGACGGGGTCTGGGACAAGCTCGCCCAGTGCGAGTCCACCGGCAACTGGGCGATCAACACCGGAAACGGCTACTACGGCGGCCTGCAGTTCGACCTCACCACCTGGAAGGCCTACGGCGGCGGCGCCTTCGCGCCGCGGGCGGACCAGGCCACCCGTGAGCAGCAGATCGCGGTGGCCACCAAGGTCCGTGACGACCGGGGCGGCTACGGGTCCTGGCCGGCCTGTTCGGCAAAACTGGGACTGCCCCGATGACGGGTACCGCGTTCAGGCGGTTCTTACCGGGGGTCGCTACCCTCTCGGGTGACGAGTGCGCGCTGCAGTGCACGTGTGCAGCGAGGGAGGACGATGACTGCGCCCGAGGGCAACCCGACCCGGATCGGTGACCGCTACCGCATCCAGGAACGCATCGGAGCCGGGGCGATGGGCGCGGTGTGGCGAGCCACCGACGAGCTGCTCAACCGCACGGTCGCGGTGAAGGAGCTCCTGGCCGTCACGCCGGGCACCAGCGCGGAGGCCATCGAGGAGTCGCGGCAGCGCATCCTGCGCGAGGGGCGCATCGGCGCCCGGCTCCAGCACGCCCACGTCATCAGCATGTTCGACGTGGTGGTGCACGAGGACCGCCCGTGGCTGGTCATGGAGTACCTGCCGTCCGACTCGCTGGCCACCGTCCTCAAGCTGAAGGGCCCGCTGCCCCCGCTGGAGGTGGCCGACATCGGCCGCCAGGTGGCCGACGGCCTCGCCGCCGCCCACGTCGCGGGCGTCGTGCACCGCGACGTCAAGCCCGGCAACGTCCTCATCGCCCCCGACGGCCGGGTCAAGATCACCGACTTCGGTGTGTCCCGTGCCGTCGACGACGTGCAGCTCACCCGCACCGGCCTCATCGCCGGCACGCCCGCGTTCCTCTCCCCGGAGGTGGCGCAGGGCCGCGAGCCGCTGGCCGCGTCCGACATCTTCGCGCTCGGGGCCACGCTCTACGCCGCTGTGGAGGGCGTGCCGCCGTTCGGGCTCGACGACAACGCCTACGCGCTGCTGCACAAGGTCGCCACCGGCCAGCCGGAGCCACCGGAGCACGCCGGCCCGCTCACCGGCGTGATCATGCGCCTGCTCGCCACCGACCCGGACGACCGGCCGTCGGCGTCCGAGGCCCGTGACCTGCTGGCGGCCGTCGCGGGCGGGCAGGTCGTCGCGGGCCCGGCCGCCGCTCTGGCCGCCATGCCCACCGTCGCGGTCGCGCCGAGGGCCGAGCCGGGGCCCGGCACCGTCACCGACGCCCGTCCCGTGGCCGCATCACCGCGAGGGCGCCGTCGCGTGCCGGCGCTGCTCGCCGCGGTGCTCGCGCTGCTGCTGGTGGGCGGGGGCATCACCGCCGCCGTGCTGCTGGGCAACAACGGCTCGGGCTCGGCGAACACCCCGGCGGCGCTGCCGCCCCCCACCTCCGCGGCGCCCGCTCCCACCACGGATGCGGCTCCGACCACCACGGCCGCCCCGACCACGACGCCCGCGCCGAGCACCACACCGGCGCCGACCTCTGCGCCCGCGGCGGCCACGGGCGACCCCGTGTCGTTCGTCCGGAACTACTACGGGCTGCTGCCGGCCAACCCGGATGCGGCGTTCGCGCTGCTCAGCCCCCAGGCGCAGGCGGCATCCGGCGGGCGTGCCGGCTACGCCGCCTTCTACAACGGCATGCAGTCGGTGACCGTCGAGAACCCGACGCGGACGGGCGACAACACCGTCGACGCCACCATCCGCTTCGTCCGCACCGACGGCACCACCACCAACGAGCCCTACACGTTCGTGATGGGCACCGACAACGGCAGCACGATCATGCAGTCGTTCACCAAGCGATCCTAGGACCGCGCGAGCTGGTGCACGCGCTGGTGCGAGAGGCCCAGCACGTCGCCGATGGCCCGCTGTGACAACCCGGCCGCCGACATCCGGGTGATGATCTGCTTGCGCAGGGTGTCGCGGCGGGAGGTGGCGTGCTCGGCGTCGATCTCCACCTGCGCCAGCCCTTCGACGAGCTCCGTGACGTCGTCGGTGCCGGCGAGGTAGTGCCAGTGCAGGTCGAACGAGTCGGGCTCGACGTCGGTCATCAGGGAGATGTAGTCGCGGACCTGCTCGTCGAGCTCGTCGAGCTCGTCGAAGCGCAGCATGTCGGTGGCGCCCAGATCGACGATGTCGGCGACCCACAGCTCGTGCTCCGGGAAGACCTGAACGTGATACTCGGTCATCACCGCTTCTCCGTCCATTTCGGGCCGAACAGGTGAGTCAGTTTCTGCTCGATGTCGCGAAGCACCGACCAGGACAGGTCACCGGGGTGGTCGGTGACCGTGATGCGGCCGCGCTCCGCGCCGTCGTGGTCCGGGACCAGGTACATGCGAGACACGTTGAGCTGGCTTTTCAGGCCGTCTGCTCGCCCAGCTCCACGAGGTGGGCGCTGACCCAGCTCACCACCTCGCGCACGAACACCGCCCGGTTCTCGGTGCCGTGCACCTCGTGGCCTTCGTCGGGGAACAGCAGGAACCCCGGCGACGCACCCCGCTCGCGCAGCGCGTCCACGATCTGCTCGGCCTCCACCAGCGGCACGTTGGTGTCGTTGCCGCCGTGCACCACGAGCAGGGGGGCGACGATGCGGTCGGCCTGGTGCAGCGGGGAGAGCTCGCGCAGCAGCCCGGCGTCGGTGTCGGGGTCGCCGTACTTCGTGGTGGCGGCCTCGGCGATCCACGGCTCGGTGTGGGCGTAGAACGTGGAGAAGTCCGAGATGCCGCAGACGTCGACGCCCACGGCGAACAGCTCCGGGAACCACGCCAGCGCCACCAGCGTCAGGTAGCCGCCGTAGGAGCGGCCCGACACCCCGATCCGCGCCGGGTCGGCGAGGCCGTAGGAGGTCAGGAACTCCACCGCCGCCCGTACATCGGTGATCGCGACGAACCGGCGCTCGTGGTCGTCGGCGGCGGCGAACTCGCGGCCGTACCCGCCCGAGCCGCGGACGTTCGGTGCGAACACGGCCACGCCGGCGGCGAGCAGGGCCTGGAACAACGGCTGGAACGTGGGGCGCTCCTGCGCCTCGGGCCCGCCGTGCAGCCACAGCAGCGTCGGCAGGGCACCCAGTGCTCCGCGCGGCCGGAACAGCCAACCCGACAGGCGCAGGCCGTCCTCGGCGCGGAAGTCGTGCAGGGTGGGCGCGACGAGCTGCTCACCGTCGTCGGGCTCGGCGGGCAGCAGGGGAGTGGGGTCGGCGTAGCCGTCGAGTTCCAGGCGGCTGATCCGGGGCGTGACGGTGGGGCCCTCGCCCGCGATGAGCAGCGCGCGTCCGTCGCGGGTGAACGCGGTGCCCGTCACGACCTCGCCCTCGGGCTGCACGAGCGGCTCCAGCAGGCCGGAGCGCAGGTCGAGCAGCTCGGTCTCGCTGCGCCCGTCCACGTTCCAGACGAGCACGGCGCGGGCGCCGGCGGGGTCCAGCGCCACGGCGTCGAGGTCGTCGTCGGGGCGCTCGGCGATGGTGAACACGGTGGACACCGACGACGTGCCCCGCAGGGTGACGGCGAGCAGCGCCGGACGGTTGCGGCCGGCGTCGGTGTGGACGTAGAGCTGACGGCCGGTGACGCCGAACCGGGCGTCGGCCACCGTCGACTCCCCGCCGGGGATGAGCTCGGTGCGACGACCCGAACGCAGGTCGACGAGCTCCAGGCTGCGGGCGCCGCGGCGGCCCAGGCGCACCACGGCGCGCCGCCCGTCGCCGCTCACGGCGCAGACCCGCGCGGCCGGCCCCGCGGCGAGCACGGTGGACGTGCCGTCGCGCAGGTCGAGCAGGCAGGCCTGGCCGTCGCCCGCACCCTCGGGGAACACGGTGACGCCGATCATGTGACCGCTCGGCGACCACACGCCCAGGGTGGCGGCCGCGGCGCCGGGGGCGAGGTCGCGCACCTCCGAGCCGTCCGGGCTGACCAGACGCACCTCGGTGCGCTCGCCGCCTCCCGGGGCCAGCTGCAGCGCGAGCCACTGACCGTCGGGGGACCAGCTGACGGCCTGCACGTCGGCGTCGTCGACGAGGGGCTTGTCGGGCTCGATCACGGGGGAGCCGTCTGCGGGCAGCGGCGCGATCCAGGCGCGCGGACGGCCGTCACGGTCGGAGATCCAGGCGAGCAGGGAGTTGTCCGGGGACGGCCCGGGGTTGCTGTAGGCGGGGGTGAACAGCTCCGGCGAGCCCATCCGCGCCAGGCGGCGTTCGGTGAAGTCCCCCACTACACCCCCCTCTCCTGTAACCACATCTCCAACAGCGCTACCTGCCACAACGCGTTCGAGCCCAGGTTGGTGCGCTTCGTGTTCGGGTCGGCCAGCATCGCGTCCAGCCAGTCGCGCCGGACCAGCCCCCGGGCCTTGGCGACCGGGTCGGTGACCGCGTCGCGCACCCGGTCGAGGAACGGGCCCTCGAGGTGCCGGATGGCCGGCACCGGAAAGTACCCCTTCGGCCGGTCGATGATCGCGTCCGGGACCACCCCGCGGGCGGCCTCCTTGAGGATCCCCTTGCCGCCGTGCGCGAGCTTGAGCTCGGGCGGGCAGGCGGCGGCGAGTTCCACGAACTCATGGTCCAGGAAGGGGACGCGGGCCTCCAGGCCCCAGGCCATGGTCATGTTGTCGACGCGCTTCACCGGGTCGTCCACCAGCATGATCGTCGAGTCGATGCGCAACGCTGCGTCCAACGTGTCATCGGCGCCCGGCATTCCGAAGTGCTCGGCGACGAACGCGCGGCTGGGGTCGTGGTCGAGCAGCCACTCCGGTTCGAGGATGTTCGCCAGATCGGAGTGCGGCCGGTCGGTGAAGACCTCGGCGTAGGCCGCCACCCCGCGCGCCCGCGGCACCTTCGCCAGCGGCGGGTACCAGCTGTAGCCGGCGAGCACCTCGTCGGCGCCCTGCCCGGACTGCACGACCGTCACCGACTTCGCGACCTCCTCGGACAGCAGGTGGAACGCCACGCAGTCGTGGCTCACCATCGGCTCGGCCATGGCGGCGATCGTGTGGTCGACGGCGGGCAGCATCCGCGCGGGGTCGACGAGGATCTGCTGGTGGTCGGTGGCGAAGTGCTCAGCCACGATGTCGGAGTACTGGAACTCGTCGCCCGACTCGCCCGCCGCGGCGTGGAACCCGACGCTGAACGTCTTGAGGCCCGTCTGGCCCTCGGCGGCGAGCAGGGCGACGACCAGCGACGAGTCGAGCCCGCCGGACAGCAGCACGCCCACCGGTACGTCGGCGACCATGCGACGGCGGACGGCGAGGCGCAGCGCCTCCAGCGTGGCCTCGCGCCAGTCGCCGGCGCTCATGCCCGCGTACTCCGGCCTGCGCACGTGTTCGGGCCGCCAGTAGACGTGCTCCTCGCCCGTGCCGTCGGGCCGGATCGTGCGCACCGTGGCCGGGGGCAGCTTGCGGACACCGGCCAGGATCGTGCGCGGGGCCGGCACCACCGAGTGGAACGTCATGTAGTGGTGCAGCGCGACCGGGTCGATGGAGGTGTCGACGCCGCCGCCCTCCAGCAGCGCGGGTAGCGAGGACGCGAAGCGGAGGCGCCCCGCACCTTCCGTCAGGTAGAGCGGCTTGATGCCCAGGCGGTCCCGGCCGAGCGTCAGGACGCCGGTGTCCCGCTCGGCGACGGCGAAGGCGAACATGCCGAGGAAGTGGTCGACGCAGTCCGCGCCCCACCGGTGGAACGACTTCCCGATCACCTCGGTGTCGGAGTCGGAGAAGAAGCGGTAGCCCAGCCCCTCCAGCTCCGCGCGCAGCTCGCGGTAGTTGTAGATGCAGCCGTTGAAGACGGTGGTGAGCCCGAGCTCGGCGTCGACCATGGGCTGCGCGCCGCGCTCCGACAGGTCGATGATCTTCAGACGTCGGTGGCCCAGCGCGATCGGGCCGCTGGCGTGCACGCCAGAGCCGTCGGGGCCGCGGCGGTGCATGGCGGCGGTGATCCGGGCGACGGCCTCGGCATCGGCGGTGCCGCCGTCGAACCGCATCTCCCCGGCGATACCGCACATGCAAGGTCCTCCTCGTCGTCGCGCGTGAACCTGCAGTGGACGACGCGGCGGCCCGTCAGCGCAAGCCGCGTGCAGTTGCGAGCGTGTGACCTGGGCCGTGTGGTGGGGTGGATCCATGACTGATCCGATATTGGGTGTGGTGTTCCGGCCGCAGTCGCCGCCCGAGCGGCTGCGGGAGGTGGCGCTCGCCGCTGACGCCACCGGCGCCGTAGAACTGTGGCTGTTCGAGGACTGCTTCTCCGAGGGCGGGCTCACCGCAGCCGCCGCGGCGCTGGCCTGGACGGAGAACCTGACGGTCGCGATCGGGCTGCTGCCGGTGCCGCTGCGCAACCCGGCGCTGGCCGCGATGGAGATCGCGACGGTGGCCCGGCTGTTCCCCGGGCGCCTGCTGCCCGGCGTCGGGCACGGGGTGCTGTCGTGGATGGACCAGGTCGGGGCCCGCGCGCGATCGCCCATGACGCTGCTCGCCGAGCACACCACGGCCCTGCGCGATCTCCTGCACGGCCGCACCGTCGACGTCGCCGGGGACCACGTACGGCTGAGTGCCGTCACGCTGGACTGGCCGCCCGTGGAGGTGCCGCCGATCCTCGTGGGCGCGCGGGGCCCGAAGACGATCAGGCTGGCCGCGGAGCTGGGCGACGGCGTCATCCTCGACACCGGCACCCCGCCCGAAGCGGTGCGCACTTCCTGCGCCGACATCACCGAGACCCGCGTGGCGGCCGGGCGCACCGGGCCGTTCCGGGTGGTGGTCTACGCCCAGCCCGTCGAGGTCAGCGCGCAGGTGGTGGCCGACACCGCCGCGGAGCTGGGCGAGGCGGGCGCCGACACGGTGGTGTTCCTGGCCGCAGACGCCGATCCCGACCCGATGCCGCTCATCGAGGCCTGTGCCGCGGCCCGGACCTGATGGTCACAGCCCGAGTTCCGCTTTGACGTCGTCCCAGGGGATCAGGCGGGCGCCGGTCTCGGCCATCTCGGCGCGGGCTTCGGCCGACGCCCTGATGTCTTCCGCGTCCTCGTCCGGGCCGAAGTCGGCCACAGCGTCCGTCACCACATCGTCCTGATGCCGGCGAATGACGTCAGCTTCTCGTCCGCGGTGACCACCGTCAAAGATTCGATCATGCTCTGAGCGGCGATGATGCGATCGAAGGGATCACGGTGGTCCCAGGTCAGCATGCCGGCGGTCAGTGCGTGGTGTGAGGTGATCAGCACCTCCTCGGCTCGGAGGCGGCTGAGGTGCTCGGCGTAGCCGTGAACCACCGGTTGTGCTCCGTCCAGCTTCCCGAGGCGGAACTTCGTGCCGATCTCCCAGGCGCTGGCGGCGGAGACGAGCAGTTCGGTGCTCGCGTCCGCGATCCGGCTGCGGGTGGCCTCCGGGATCCGTGCGGGTTCGAAGAGAGCCCAGAGGACCGCGTGGGTGTCGAGCAGTAGCCGCACCTCAGCTCCACTGCTCCAGCTCGTTCTCGGGCAGTGGATCGAAGAACGACTCAGGCACGGTTCCGCTGAGGAAGCCGAGTTCCCGGGGTGGAGGAGCGGTGACAGGCACCAGCCGCACGATGGGCGTGCCATCCCGCGCGATGACAACGTCCTCGCCGCTCTCGGCCTGCGCCAGGATCTGCGAGAGCCGGGTCTTGGCCTCCTGCACGTTCACCTGGATCGTCATGGACCTAGTCTAGCTGGCCAGGTCAGGTAGACCAAGTGTCAGCGCAGGACCCACGTGTCCTTCGCCCCGCCACCCCGCGACGAGTTGACGATCATGCTGCCGGCCGGGGCCACCCGGCTCAGGGCCGCGGGCAGGACCTCCACCGTCGGCTGCGGGCCCCAGCGCGACTGGAGCACGAACGCCCGGAGGTCCACCGCACGGGGCTCCAGCTTCTCCCCGGAGAACGTCGGGTGGGTCGAGAGGCTGACCAGGTCCTGGGCCACCCATCCCGCCGGGTTGATGCGGATCGCCTCGGCCACGTCGTCCAGCTCGCCCCGCCCGGCGTGCGGGCCGATGACGATGCCCTGCCCGCCGTAGCCGTCGACGGGCTTGAGGACCAGCTCGTCGAGGCGGTCGAGCACCTCCTCGCGACGGTCCGGGTCGACGCACGGATACGTCGGCACGTTGTCGAGGATCGGCTGCTCACCGAGGTAGTAGGAGATCATCTGGGGCACGTAGGCGTAGACGAGCTTGTCGTCGGCCACGCCGTTGCCCAGTGCGTTGAGCAGGGCCACCTTGCCGCGCGCCACCGCGTTGCACATCGCGCGGCCGATCAGCCGCTGGTCGGAGCCGGTGGCGGTGAGCAGGGTGCGCTCGTCGAGGCGGCGGTAGAGCGCGGAGAGCCGCCGGCGCCCGCCCTCCTCCACCAGGTAGACGCCGTCGTCGGTGACCTGCAGGTCGCGGGGGGTGACGACGGGGATGCCCATCCGCTCGGCCAGCAGGCTGTGCTCGTAGAACGCCGAGTCGGACGGCCCCACCGTGAGCAGCGCGACCTCGTCGTGGCCCGGCTCGTCGAGCTGGGTGGCCGAGAGCAGCGCGGCGCGCAGCTTGCCCGGCACGCCCTCCAGCCCGACGACGCCCGCGGGCGCCTCGAGATCGGGCATGACGCTGCGGATGAGCCGCCGGCTGGTGATCGAGTACCCGATGCCCGACGGCACGCGCAGGTTGTCCTCCAGCACGAGCCAGTGGTCGGCGCGGTCGCGTACGAGGTCGATGCCGGCGACGGCGATGCGCACCGCGTCGCCGGGGACGAGCTTACCCAGCCGGCTCCAGCCCGGCGCGTCGTCGACGACCGCGGCCGGGACGATCCCGTCGGCGATGATCTTCCGTTCGCCGTAGACGTCAGAGACGAACGCCTCGAGCGCCCGCACCCGCTGCGTGAGGCCGCCGGTCAGCCCGGCCCAGTCGTCGGCCGTGACGATGCGGGGCACGAGGTCCAGCGGGAACAGCCGGTCGGGCTCGTCGCCGACCCGGAACGTGACGCCGCGGGCGCGCTGCTCGCTGCGCAGTGCCGACTCCGCGGCCACCATGCCGCGCGGGCCCATCCGGTCCAGGGCGCGGAACATCCAGCCGTAGTGCGGCAGCACCGTGCCGTCGGGGTCGACGGCCTCGTCGAAGGAGGTGGGGTGGTAGGCGCCGAGCAGCTCGGACGTCACGGGCCGGGCGGGGTGCGGGTGGTACTCGGGCGTGCGGCTCTGCGTGGCGGCGAGCAGCGAGTCGACGACGTCGGTGAGCTCGCCCCGGCGGCCGAACGCGCGGCGCTGCCCGGCCGCGGCGCTGCCCCTCCCCATCGTGGCCTCCGACAGCTCCAGCACCTGCTCCCAGTCGCCGAGCTCCTCCAGCTGGGGACGCAACCAGGCCACGAGCTGCCCGATCAGCAGCGGCGGCGACACGAGCTGCGGCATCGTGCGGGGGTCGGGGCTGAGGTCGACGAGATCGCCCTCCAGGCCCGAGCGCGCCGCCCGCCAGCTCGCCGCGCGCAGCAGCTCGTGCCGGGGTGCGGGCAGCGGCAGGCCGGCGTCGAGGTCCTGGCGGGCCTTGCCGACGAGGGCCCGGAACAGGCCCGCGATGAGCACCACGTCGTCCACCTGCGGGCAGGCGTCGCACACCCGCAGCTCGACGGTGGGCAGGTGGGCGCTGGGCCGGATGTCGAAGTACACCATCCCCGGGTCGCTGATCGTCCCGGACGCGATGAGCTCCGCGACCATGGCGTCGTAGTCGGCGGCGGTCTCGACGTCGCCGGGCGGGCCCGCGGTGGGCCAGCGCGACCACACCATGCTGCGGTAGCTGGCGTAACCGGTGTCGCGGCCACGCCAGTACGGCGAGCTGGCCGAGATCGCCAGCAGCGTGGGCAGGTAGGGCGCCACCCGCCGGACCACCTGCACGGCGATGTCACGGTCGGGCACGTCGACGTGCACCTGCGCGCCGCAGATGTGCTGCTCGCGCACCAGCAGCTGGTACTCGTGCTGCATCCGCTCGTAGCGGGCACCGGCGGAGATGTC
Source organism: Mycobacteriales bacterium (assembly GCA_038231335.1). Taxonomy (GTDB): domain Bacteria; phylum Actinomycetota; class Actinomycetes; order Mycobacteriales; family Pseudonocardiaceae; genus Pseudonocardia. The sequence goes on along the minus strand of JBBRLM010000026.1, from coordinate 31,657 downwards.
GTCGCCGGACAGGGCGACCAACGGGACGGTGCCGGCCGCGACCACGCCCAGCCCCAGCGGCTCGGCCACGCCCGCCAGCGTGCCCCGCAGGCGCTGCAGGTGCCGGCGCAGCTCGTCGAGGCCCGCGCAGATCGGGGTGTTGGTCTCGACGAGGGAGCGCTGCAGCTCAGGGGCGAACTCGGCGCCGTCGAGCTGGGCGAGAAGGGCGTCGACCTCGGGGGCGGAGCGGCGCGTCTCGAGGTCGACGACGTGGAACTCCTCCTCCGCGCCGAGCAGGGGGAGGTCGCTCATACCGACGACGCTAGGTCGCGGATGTTACGGACGGTGTGCTCGGAGGCGCCCCGGGTTCGGCTCGTCACCCCACGAGGGTGCCCGCCGACACACCCTCCGTACACCTGCTAGCGGTAGGCGGCGTCGAAGAAGTCCAGCTCCAGCTCGACCGCACGGGTGAACGCGGTCCGGACCCGGTCGCGACCGGCGTCGTCGAGCCGGGGCGCGACCCAGTCGAGCTCGTCGCGCAGGAACCCCACCCACTCCTCGAACGCCGGCCCACGGTGCAGCTCGATCCACTCCCGCTGGACCGGCTCCTCCGGCGCGTCGGCGTCGGGACGGGTGGCCCAGTCGAGGTAGAGCCACTCCGCCACGAGCAGCACCGCGACGCAGACGGCATAGTCGCCGCTGGTCCGGACGGACCCCATGAGGGCGAGGAAATCGCGGGTGGGCCCGGCCAGCGCGGGGTCGGTGCGGTCGGTGAGCGGCACGTCGAGGGCGTCGAGGGCGCGGACGAAGAAGTCGCTCTCGGGCCCGGCCACGAGCCCGAGCTGGCGGGCGTGCACGAGCCGGGACCCCGGCCTCCCGGCCGTGGCGACGGCGGCTCCCATCAGGGCGACGAACGCGTCGACGAACTGGTGGTCCTGCACGAGGTAGGCGCGCAGGACGGCGGGTTCGAGCTCGCCGCGCCAGATCTCGTCGACGAACCGGTGGCCGACGGCGGCGTCCCAGGTCGGGCCGGTCAGGTCGCGGAGCTCGGCGCTGATCACCGGCCGACCGTAGGCCAGGGGACACCCGGGTAGGGGGAGCGGCGGGTCGCCTCGGACGGGTCCAGGTCGCCGTGGAGCACGGCGGCGTGCAGGGCGGCGACCTCGGCGAGCCGGTCGCGCTGGTCGCCCACGAAGCCCCCGTCGACCGGGTCGCCGTGGCCTGGGACGACCACCTGCGGCGCGAGTCGGAGCAGCGCCGTCAGCGTTCCCGGCCAGTCGGCCACCACCGCGTCCTCGAACGCCGGAGGGGCACCCTGCTCGACGAGGTCACCGGCGAACACGACGCCGGCGTCGGGCACGTGCACCACCAGGTCGTGGTCGGTGTGGCCGCGGCCGAGGTGGCGCAGGGCCACCACGCGTCCACCCAGGTCGAGGTCGGCGGGTGCGGGCGCGTCCGGCAGGGGCGGGTCGGTGGCGGCGAGGGCGTCGGCGGTGGAGTCCTCGCCGCGGTCGCGGTAGTGGGCGGCCCACGCCGTGCGCTGCGTCGCGGCCGTCGCGGCCAGTACCTCCCGGCAGCGGGGCAGCGCGTGCACCCGCGCCGGGAGGAACGCGGCCGTGCCGAAGCAGTGGTCGAAGTGGGCGTGGGTGATCGCGACGATCAGCGGCAACGGCGTCACGGCCCGGACCGCCGCGACGAGCTCCGCGCCCTGCCGCAGGTCGCCGCGGGTGTCGATCACCAGGGCGTGCTCGGCGCCGATCACGAGGCCGACGGTGAGGTCTAGCTCGGTGTGGCGACGGGCCAGCACCCCGTCGCCGACCTCGACCCAGCGGCCGTCCACGTGGCTCATTCAGGCCCGGCCGGTGCGCCGGATCGGCGAACTCGCGGGCGTTGCTGAGGTCGCGGTCAGGATGCCGTTCCGGAGGTGGGGGACCGCCGTGCTGGTGGCGTGGGCCGCGGCCAGGTCGACGTCGGCGCCGTAGCCGTCGGCCACCAGCTCGCGGCCTGACGACAGCGCCCCCATGGTCGCGCGCAGGTCGGCTCGCGCGGCCGCGAACTGGGCGACCGCCATGTCGGCCTCGGGGGAGCGGTCGGGGAGGTGCGCCGCGATCGCACCGGCGCCGATCGCGTCCTCGGCCGCGACGCGCAGCGTGCCGTCGGGCCAGCGCTCTCCGGCGGCGACCAGGCCGATCGGCCCGCCCACCGCCAGCGCGGCGGCCGCCACGGCCGGGGCGTTGCGCAGGCAGCCTGCGATCACCTCCGCGTCGTGGGCTGCCGCGGCCGCGCAGAGCGGCGCCGTTGGGGGAGGGGAGGGCGATCAGCGTGCCCGGCGCCAGCCCCACCAGCGACGACGGGCGCAGCGACGGCCCGCTCCCGTCGCGCGGGCCGGCCGCGATCGTTCCGGGCGGCAAGGGCCCGCCGGACATCCGCTGGGGCAGCACCGAACCACCCCTTCCGACCACGACATCCGCCGACGTGCAGAACGACAGGACGTCGATGATCACCACGACAGCACACTCGGGGGCCAGCAGGTCGACGCCGTGGACGCCCCACTCCAGGCGTACCCGGTATTCACGTTGCCGGTGCTCCACGCGGGGTTCTCCGATCACCGGCCGACGGTAGCGTCCGGAGGATGACCGTTCAGGAGTCCATGGGCCGGGTCGGGCTGCCGATGCCGGTGTCGGAGATCGCGGCACGGCCGTGGGACGTGGTGGTGGTCGGTGGCGGTCACAACGGGTTGACCGCCGCCGCCTACCTCGCCCGCGCGGGCCGTTCGGTGCTCGTGCTGGAGGCCCGGGAACGGCTCGGTGGCGCCGCGACGCTGGAGGAGCCGTTCCCGGGCTACCTGATCAGCCCGTGTGCCTACGTGGTAGGGCTGCTGCACCCGCTCGTCGTCTCCGAACTCGACCTGAAACGCCACGGCTTCGACGTGGTGCTGCTCGACCCCAGCCTGTGGTGCCCGTTCGACGACGGCACGTCCGTGGCGTCCTGGGCCGACGCCGACCGGGCGGCCGCGGAGATCGCGGCGATCGCGCCCTCCGACGTGGCCGGCTACCTCGCCTACGAGGCGCTGTTCGAGCGGCTGCGGCGCGTGCTGCGCACCGGCCCGCGGGACACGTGGGTCGGCGCGAGCCCGGACCGCGCGGAGCTGGCGGAGCTGTTCGCCGGTGACCCCGAGGCGCTCGACGTGCTGCTGCACCGGTCCATCGCCGACGTCGTCGAGGAGCACGTCCGCGACGAGCGGTTGCGCGCGCTGCTGCACGGGCAGGGCGTGATCGGCACCTGGGCCGGGCCGCGCGACCCCGGCACCGCCGCCGTGCACGCGATGCACTCCATGGGCACGCTCGCCGACGGCCGGTGGGGCTACGTCCGCGGCGGCACCGGACGCGTGTCGTTCGCGCTGGCCGACGCGGCGATCGAGCACGGCGCGGTGCTGGCGAGCGGCGTCGAGGTGGCGGCGATCGAGCCGGGCGCGGGGGTGCGGTTGGCCGGGGGCGAGCTGATCCGCGCGACGACGGTCGTGTCGAACGCGGACCCGAAGCGCACCACCGCCCTCTGTACTTCCGACGTGCCGACGGCGTGGACGCAACGGGTCGAGGACTGGCGGTCCTCCAGCCCCGTCGTGAAGATCAACTGTGCGCTGTCGAGGCTGCCGACCTTCCCCGCGGCGCCGGAGCCGGACCTGCCCCATCGTGCGATGGTGACGATCACCTCGGGTATCGACGCGACCCAGGCGGCGTTCGAGCGGGCGTGTGCGGGGCAGCCCTCGCCGTCGTGGGCGGAGGTGTACTTCCCGTCGTACTACGACCCGTCGGTCACGCCCGCGGGCGGCCACATCATGAGCGTCTTCGCCCAGTACGTGCCCTACGAGCTGGCCGAGGGCACGTGGGAGACCCGCCGCGAGGAGATCGGCGACGCGGCCCTCGCCGAGGTGGCCCGCTTCGCTCCCGACGTCCTGGACTGCATCGTCGGACGGGAGGTGCTCGGCCCGCCCGACATCGAGGCCCGCATCGGGCTCACCGGCGGCCACATCTTCCAGGGCGACTGCCTGCCCGACCAGATGTGGGACCGCCGCTTCGCCCCGCGCACCGACGTGCCCGGCCTGTACCTGTGCGGGGCGGCCACCCACCCCGGCGGCAGTGTCATCGGGGTCAACGGCCGCAACGCCGCCATGGCGGTGCTCGCGGACACCCGCCCCTGAGGCGCGCCGGGGCCGCCTCCCCCTTCCGACAAACGGCACTCTCGTCGGAACCTGTGCGACGAAGGGCCCGCTCGTCAGAGACGTGGGCGCCCGCGCGTCGACGTCATGCCGGTGCCCTACGGCTTCGGCTGCCCGGAGGAGGCGCGGCGGACTGACCCGCGTCGAGCAGCCACTGCCCGGCTGCGCGGAGCTGCTCGCGCAGCTCGTCGTCGGCCTCGTCGAGGACGAAGGGCGCGCCCAGCGCCACCAGGTCCATGACGATCGGCTGCACGTCGTCCGCGCCGAACGTGACGGTGCAGCTGTGCTCGTCCACCGGCTGCAGCCGCGCCGGGAGCAGCCGCGGCAGCCGCGCCCGCACCTGCTCGACCGTCGCCGCGACCCTGATCACGGCGCGGTGCCGGTACGGCGCGTCGGCGATCGCACGCCGGACCTGCGCCGCGGCGTCCGTCGGCGGCTCGCGCGGGCTGAAGCGGGCGTGCGTCGGCGTGGGCGCGGTGATGCGGTCCACCCGGAACGTGCGCCAGTCCGACCGCTCGGGATCGAACGCGACCAGGTACCAGAGCCCGTACCCGGTGACGAGCCGGTAGGGCTCCACGCGGCGGTGCCCGGACGAGCCGTCACGGCGGGAGTAGTCGAATCTGACGAGTTCGTGGTCGCGGCAGGCAGCGGCGAGGACGCCGAGCACGTCCGCGTCGGCACTGGTCGCGCTGCCCGGGCCGACCGCGATCGTCGCCGCGGCAACCGCGTCGACCCGGGTCCGCAGGCGGGCGGGGAGAACCTGCCGCAGCTTGGCCAGCGCGCGCACGGCCGTCTCCTCGATGCCCGCGATCGTTCCCGCGGTGGCGGTCAGCCCGACCGCGACGGCGACCGCCTCGTCGTCGTCGAGCAGCAGCGGGGGCAGGTTGCGCCCGGAGGCGAGTCGGTAGCCGCCGGCGGTGCCGGTCGTGCCGTCGACGGGGTAGCCGAGCTCGCGCAGGCGGTCGACGTCGCGGCGGACCGTGCGGTCGGTGACCTCGAGCCGTTCGGCCAGTTCGGCCCCCGACCACTCGCGGCGTCCCTGCAGCAGCGCGAGCAGCTGGAGCATCCGTCCGGGCATCGTCATGAGGACAAGAATGCCGTTGCTTGCGGACAGATGCTGTCCGGAAGCCCTTCTAGCGTGGTCGTCATGAGCTTCCAGACCGCCTACAGCCACCACCCGTCCGTCGTGGTCGCCGCGACCTCCGTCGACGACGTGACGGCCGCCGTGCTTCGGGCCGCAGCCGACGGCGTGCCCGTCGACGTCCAGACCACCGGCCACGGCCTCACCGAGCCCCTCGACGGCGGGGTGCTGATCACCACCGGCGCGATGGACGGCGTCGAGATCGACCCGGTGGGCCGCATCGCGCGCGTGCAGGCCGGCACCACCTGGGACGCGGTGGTGAAGGCCGCCGGCGCGCACGGGCTGGCCCCGCTGAGCGGCTCGTCCCCGGGCGTCGGGGTCGTCGGCTACACGCTCGGTGGCGGGCTCGGCCTGCTGTCGCGGCAGTACGGATGGGCCACCGACCACGTCCGCAGCATCGATGTCGTGACCCCGGACGGGGAGTTCCACCACGTCACGGCGGGCGACGACCTGTTCCGCCGGCTGCGTGGGGCCGGCCGCGGCGTCGGGGTGGTGACCGGGATGGAGATCGGCCTGTTCCCCGTGTCGCGGATCTTCGGGGGTGGCCTCTACTTCGCCGCCGAGCACGTGCGCGACGTCCTGGCCGCGTACCTCGACTGGACGGCCACCCTGCCCGATGCCATGACGTCGTCGGTAGGGCTGATCCCGTTCCCCGACGCCGCGCCCGCACCACTCGGTGGGCACTACGTCGCGCACGTCCGCATCGTGTTCACCGGGGACGCCGCGGAGGGGGAGCGGCTGGTGGCGCCGCTGCGCGCGGTGGCCCCGCGCATGCTCGACACCCTCGCCGACATGCCGTTCACCGACTCGGCGTCGATCTACAACGACCCGCCGTGGCCGCACGCCTACACCGGCACCAACGCGCTCCTCGCCGACCTCGACTCCCCGGCGCCGCTGGTGGACATCGCCGGGCCCGACGCGCCGATGATGTGCGTGGTGCAGCTGAACCACCTCGGCGGTGCGCTGGCCCGTCCGCCCGCCGTGCCCGACTCGGTCGGACACCGCGACGCGCGTTTCCTGCTGCGGGTGATCTCCCCGCTGGACGGGACGGACGACGCGGCGGTGGCCAAGGTGCACGCGGAACTGCTGGAGGCGGTGCGCAGCCAGACGCTGGGCCGCTCGCCGAGCTTCCTGTTCGGCAGCGGCGGCCGATAGCGGTCAGGCGAGACCGAGGACGATGCGCGTCGCGCGGTCCACCTCGGACAGTTCGGCCGCGGACAGCCGACCGGCGAACTCGCCGAGCCGGACGCGGTGATCCACCGCCGTCAGCTGATCGACGACGACCCGGGTCGGCGTTCCGTCGATCTCGATCTCCGGGCGGAACGACCGTCCGGGCGCGCGCGTGGAGGTCGGGGCGACCACCCAGGTCGACAGGGCCGACAGCTCGTCGGCCTGCAGCACGACGGCGAACCGCCGGCCCTGCTGCTCGTGGCCCCGGGCGTCGCGGGGAGCCCGGAGGCGGTAGAGATCACCACGCACCGTCGACGTCCATCTCCGCCCGGATCGCCCGCACCTCGGCGAGGTCGGCCGGGTCGGCGGCGGCCGCCTCGGCTTCGGCGCGCAGCCGGGCTGCCGACTCGTGCCGATAGGCCGCGAGGATGGCTTCCCGAACGACGTCGGAGCGGCTCCTGCCGTCGCGGGTCAGCGCGTCGAGGGCCTGATCCGTCTCGGCGTCGGTGCGGATGGTGACGGTGGACATGAGACGAAGTGTACGACAAATCGTCTTACGTGAGTAGGACGGCCTCGGCCGGCTGGTCGAACTGGGTGTGATGGAGCTCCGCGTAGCGGCCCTCTCTCGCCATCAGTTCGGCGTGCGTGCCTTCTTCCACCACCCGGCCCGCCTCCAGCACCAGGATGCGGTCGGCGGCGCGGATCGTGGAGAGGCGGTGGGCGATGACCAGCGCCGTGCGGCCGGCCAGCGCCTCGCCGAGGGCCTCCTGCACCGCGGCCTCGGACGTGGAGTCGAGGTGGGCCGTGGCCTCGTCGAGCACCACCACCCGCGGCTTCGCGAGCAGCAGCCGCGCGATCGTCAGGCGCTGGCGTTCGCCGCCCGAGAGCCGGTAGCCGCGCTCACCGACCACCGTCTCCAGCCCGTCGGGCAGGGAGGCCACGAGGTCCGCGAGCCGCGCACGGCGCAGCGCGTCCCACAGCTCCTCCTCCGACGCCTCCGGCCGGGCGAGCAGCAGGTTGGAGCGCAGCGACTCGTGGAACAGGTGCCCGTCCTGCGTGACGAGTCCGAGCGCGCCGCGGATCGTGTCGAACGACAGGTCGCGCACGTCCACCCCGCCGATCCGCACGGAACCCTCGTCGACGTCGTAGAGGCGGGGGAGCAGCTGCGCGATGGTGGACTTCCCCGCCCCCGACGAGCCGACCAGCGCGATCAGCTGCCCCGGCTCGGCGCGCAGCGACACATCGTGGAGCACCTCCTCGCCGCCGCGCGCGTCGAGCTGGGCGACCTCCTCCAGCGAGGCCAGCGAGACCTTGTCGGCCGAGGGGTAGGAGAACCGGACGCCGTCGAGCTCCACCGACAGCGGCCCGTCGGGCAGGGCGACCGGGACGGCGGGCTCGGCGATCAGCGGCGGCAGGTCGAGGATCTCGAACACGCGCTCGAAGCTGACCAGTGCGCTCATGACCTCCAGCCGCGCGCTCGCCAGCGACGTCAGCGGCGCGTAGAGGCGGGTGAGCAGCAGCGAGAGCGACACGACGTCGCCGGCGTTGAGGCCGCCGTTCAGGGACAGATAGCCGCCGAGCCCGTAGACCAGTGCGAGCGCCAGCGCCGAGACCAGCGTCAACGCCGAGACGAACACCCACTGCACCATGGCGGTGCGCACTCCGATGTCGCGCACGCGGGCGGCGCGGGTGACGAACTCGGCGGTCTCGTCGGCCGGCCGCCCGAACAGCTTCACGAGCGTGGCGCCGGGCGCGGAGAACCGCTCGGTCATCTGGTTGCCCATGGCCGCGTTGTGGTCGGCGCTCTCGCGCTGCAGTGCGGCGAGCCGCCGTCCGACCCGGCGGGCAGGCAGTACGAAGATCGGCAGCAGGATCAGTGCGAGGACGGTGACCTGCCACGACAGCGTCAGCATCACCGCGAGCGTGAGCACGAGGGTGACCACGTTGCCGACCACGCCCGAGAGCGTGTCGCTGAACGCCCGCTGCGCGCCGATGACGTCGTTGTTGAGCCGGCTCACCAGCGCGCCCGTGCGGGTGCGGGTGAAGAACGCGACCGGTTGGCGCTGGACGTGGTCGAACACGGCGGCCCGCAGGTCGAGGATCAGCCCCTCACCGAGGTTCGACGAGAGCCAGCGCTGCACGATGCCCGCCAGGCTCTCCGCGATGGCGATGACCGCGATGAGCACGGCCAGCCCCACGACGGTGCCCACCGGCCCGCCCGCCACGATCGCGTCGACCACGCGCCCGGCCAGTACCGGCGTGGCCACCGCCAGCACCGCGCCCAGGATGCTGAGCAGCAGGAACGCCGCCAGCCTGCGCCGGTGCGGCTGCGCGAACGCCGCGATGCGGCGCAGCGTGGCGCGGGAGAAGGAACGCTTCTCCGGCTGGCCGTGACCGGCGCGGTACATCGCGTGCCAGGCCACACTCTCCATGCTCATGGGCCGACTGTAGGAGTTGAAGTCGCATCGAGGTCAACCGAGAACGCGTTACGGTCGGGGGCGTGAGCCTCGCCGATCTCTACCGCGACCTGCACGCCCATCCCGAGCTGTCGTTCCAGGAGACGCGCACGGCGGGGATCGTGGCCGGGCGGCTGCGCGAGCTCGGCGTCGGGACCACCACGGGCGTCGGCCGCACCGGCGTCGTCGGCGTGCTCCGCAACGGCGCCGGGCCCACCGCACTGCTGCGCGCCGACATGGACGCCCTGCCGGTGCTCGAGCGCACGGGCCTGGACTACGCGAGCACCGCGCGCGCCGTCGACCGCGACGGCCACGACGTCCCGGTCGCCCACGCCTGCGGCCACGACATGCACGTGGCGTGCCCGCTCGGCGCGGTGGAGGAGCTCCTCGCGCATCCGGAGAGCTGGTCGGGCACGGTGCTGGCGGTGTTCCAGCCGGCGGAGGAGGTCGGCGGCGGCGCCCAGGCGATGATCGACGACGGCCTGTTCGAGCGTTTCGGCCACCCCGACGTCGTTCTCGGCCAGCACGTCGCGCCACTGCCCGCGGGGTTCCTCGCGGTGCGGCCGGGCCCGGCGTTCGCGGGGTCCGACACCGTCCGGGTCACGCTGCACGGCGCCGGCGGCCACGGCTCCCGTCCCGAGACCACGGTGGACCCGATCGTCATGGCCGCCGCCACCGTGATGCGGCTGCAGACCATCGTGGCGCGCGAGGTGGGCGGCACCGAGACCGCCGTGCTGTCGGTGGGCACGCTGCGCGCGGGCACCAAGGAGAACATCATCCCCGACGACGCCGAGCTGGGCCTCACCGTGCGCAGCTTCGACCCGGCCGTGCGCACCCGGGTGCTCGCCGCCGTCGAGCGCATCGTGCGGGCCGAGGCGGCCGCGTCGGGGGCGGCGAAGGAGCCCGACATCACCGTGCTCGACACGTTCCCGCCGCTTGTCAACGACGAGGACGCGACCGCGCGCACCGCCGCGGCCCTGGCCGCCGTCGGCCCGGTCGTCGACCCCGGTCTGGTCACCGGCAGCGAGGACGTCGGGCTGTTCGCCACCGCGGCGGGTGTCCCGTGCGTCTACTGGCTGCTGGGCGGGGCCGACCCGGCCGCATTCGCCGGCGCCTCCACCCGCGACGAGCTGGTCCGGGTCGTGGCGAACCTGCCGTCCAACCACTCGCCGCTCTTCGCGCCGGTGGTGGAACCGACGCTGGGCGTGGGCGTCCGGGCGCTGGTCGCGGCGGCGTGGGAGTGGCTGCCGACCGCAGGGGCCGATCGGTAGCCGAACGGCCGAACGAACCGGGAAATGATCACCCAATCGTCCCTCGCGACCCCGTCCGCGGCGCTGCTGCACTGATGTCATGGATGCGGCGGACGCGGTGGCGGTGGTCGGGCAGCCGCTCGCCCACGGCATCGGGTTCGGGATGCTGATCTTCGTCGTCTTCACCGATTGATGGGCCCGGCCGCTGGTCACACTGGTGCACGAGGGTGGCCACATCGTGGTCGGAACGCTCACGCTGCGCGGCCCCGAAGGCTTCACGCTCCGGACGGCGGGGGCGGCGAGACGCCGCTGGCCCGGAGCCACTGGAGCATCAGCGACCTGCTCACGAGGATGGCGGGCTGTCCGCTGCCCCCGCTCGTCGGCTACGGCGGCGCGCTCCTCGCGCGGGACGGACACGTCGCGTCGGTGCTGTGGATCTCCGTGCTCCTGCTGGTCGCCTCGTTCTTCGAGACCGCCAACCTGCTCGCCGCGGTGGTCACGGGCATCGCGCTGATCGGCACCGGCTGGGGCGCTCTCGACGGCGGCCCGCAGGTGCAGGCCGCCGTGGCCGTGGGGCTGGTCTGGTGGATGCTCATCGGCGGCGCCTACTGGGGCCGCGAGCGGCCTGCTCATGGGCGCGACGGGCGACGTGACCGTGCTCGCTCGCCGGACGCTGATCCCGCGCATCGTCGGGGACCTCGCATTCACGGTCGTCGGCATCATCTTCCTCGGGAAGGGCGGCCGGGCGCTCCTCGGCCTCTGACCCCACCGCACCCGCGTTCCCCCGACCGCACACCCGTCCCGGCAACCGTGCGGCCCCCACGACGCGTGTGCGGTCGACCCGTCGCACGATCCCGGCGTCGGCGGTGATCGACACACACGGAATGCTGGCGCCGACACTGAGCACGCCGACACCGAGCACAGGGAGACGCCGTGACGACGACGGGCCGGGGCACCGCCATCGGCGAGGGCGTGACGTGGACGGCGCGCTGGAGCCTGCGGCTGATCCTGGCCGGCGCGGGCATCGTGGTGCTGTGGCTGCTCATCGCGCAGCTGTGGTCGATCGTGTTCCCCGTGCTGCTCGCGGTGATCATCGCGACGCTGCTGTGGCCGCCGACAGCCTGGCTGCGCCGCCACCGCTTCCCACCCGCGCTCGCCGCGGCGACGTCACTGATCGGGGCGCTGGTGCTGGTCGGCGGGCTGATCGCGCTGGTCGGCACGTCCGTGTCGGGTGCTATCCCGCAGATCGCGTCGAGCGTGTCGGGAGCCGTCACCGCCATCCAGCAGTGGGTGAAGGGGCCGCCGCTGAACCTCGGCCAGAGCCAGCTCGACGACGTCGTCACGCAGATCACCACGCAGATCCAGCAGAGCATCTCCACCATCTCCACGAGCGTGCTGACCGGGATCTCCGGCATCGCGTCGGGCCTGGTCACGTTCGTGCTCGCGCTGGTGCTGGTGTTCCTGTTCATCAAGGACGGGCCGCGGTTCCTGCCGTGGGTCCGGCAGGTGGCCGGCGACGGCGCGGGCGGGCACATCTCCACGGTGCTGAGCAGGATCTGGGCGACGCTGGGCAGCTTCATCCGCACCCAGGCCATCGTCAGCCTCGTCGACGCCGTGCTGATCGGCGGCGGACTCCTGATCGTCGGTGTCCCCCTGGCGCTGCCGCTGGCCGTGCTGACGTTCCTCGGTGGCTTCATCCCGATCGTCGGCGCCGTCGTCGCCGGGGCGCTCGCCGTGCTGGTCGCGCTGGTCAGCAACGGGTTCACCGCCGCCGTCATCATCCTGGTGGTCGTGCTCGCCGTACAGCAGATCGAGGGCAATGTGCTGCAGCCGATCCTGCAGGCCCGCAGCCTCGGGTTGCACTCGGCCGTGGTGCTGCTCGCGGTCACGGCAGGCAGCACGCTCTACGGCATCGCGGGCGCGTTCCTGGCGGTCCCGGCGGCCGCGGCGGCGGCGGTGGTCGTCCGGTATCTGGGTGAGCTGATCGACGCGCGGGCCGGGACGGAGGCGGACGAGCCCGCTCCCACCGCTGACACACCACCGACCGATGCCGAGGACGAAGCGGCCGACGTCGCGGCCGAGCCGCGCGGTGCCGAATCGCGCAGATGGTGATCATCCTCCGCACGGGGCGCGGCTGATCACCTGTCTCCCCGGGATCGCTACGCTGCGCGCGTCGCCACCGAGGGAGTGGCCGCAGAGAGGCGTCCCACGATGAGCGCAGTCGACGACATCCTGTCCCACATCCCGCTCCAGCAGCTGGCCGGTCAGCTCGGGGTCGACCCGCAGACGGCCGAGCAGGCCGCGCGCCAGGCCCTGCCCGCGCTGCTGGGCGGCATCCAGGCCAACACCGCCGACCCCGGCGGCGCCGCGTCGTTCGCGCAGGCCGTGCAGCAGCACGACGGCGGACTCGTGGACGGCGGCGTCGACCTCAGCCAGGTCGACACGAACGTCGGCCAGCAGATCGTCGGGCACGTGTTCGGCCAGAACCAGGGTCAGGTCGTGAACCAGCTCGGGGCCATCGGCGGCGTCGGCGGCCAGGCCCTGATCCAGAAGCTGCTGCCGATCCTCGCCCCGATCGTCATGTCCTACCTGGCGTCGAAGATGTTCGGCGGTGGCGGGGCCGCGGCGGCCCCCGCGGCCCCCGCGGCCGGTGGCGGCGGCATCGGCGACGTGCTCGGCGGGCTGCTCGGCAGCGTCCTCGGTGGCGGTGGTGGAGCGGCGCAGCAGGCCGGCCCCGACCTGGGCAGCCTCCTGGGCGGGCTGCTCGGCGGCGGGCGAAAGTAAGACCGTGCGCGGAAATCGCTGCCGGAGCAGCGATTTCCGCGCACGACCTCCTACAGCACCACCCGCATCGGGCGGCCGCGGTCGTCGACCTCCTCGCCGATGATCTCGGCCTCCCCGCGCGCCCACCGCGCCGCCGACCAGCTCGCGGCCAGCGCGTCGAGCACGTCATCGAGGCGGGCGCCGTCCGGCAGGTCGACGAGGGCGAGGGCCGGGTCCACCCAGCGGGCCAGCGCGGCGATCCGCTGCCCCGCCCCGCGCGCCGACTTCTTCGGAGCGAACGAGATCTCCGGCGCCAGCGCCCGCATCACCAGCTCCGGGTGCACCTCGACGACGTGCGCGGGCAGCGGCACGGCGTCCCAGTCCAGGATCTTGGGCCCGATGTGGAACGACTGCAGACTGATCGCGCGGCCGGTGAGGGTCCGAGCCACGGCGCAGGCCTCCGCGTGGGTCCCGGCGGCCAACACCTCGCGCGGCGGCGCCGGGAACACCGACGACCGGGCCCGCCCCAACCGCTTCGCGGTGAGATCGTCACAGGCCCGACGGTCGGCACCGGTGGGCAGTCCGAGCGGGATGTCGACGCCCACGGCGGCGCACCCGACCGTCGCCACCAGGACCTCCGGGGCGTTCGCGCACACCGTCCACGTCACGGAACCGGACCGGATGCGGGCCACCACCCACCCGCCGGGAACCCCGTCGACCCCCGCCACATCCGGCGTAGGGCAGGATTCCGTCCCGTGCGCGTCCACATCGGTTCCGACCACGCCGGCTTCGAGCTCAAGACCCACCTGCTGACCCACCTGGCCAGTCTGGGCCACGACGTCGTCGACGTCGGCCCCGCCGTCTACGACGCCCAGGACGACTACCCGCCGTTCTGCATCGCCACGGGCCTCGCCGTGCTGGCCGACCCGGGCAGCCTGGGGATCGTCATCGGTGGTTCGGGCAACGGCGAGCAGATCGCCGCCAACAAGGTGCCCGGCATCCGCTGTGCGCTGGCGTGGAGCGTCGAGACGGCCACACTCGGCCGCCAACACAACAACGCGCAGGTCGTGGGCATCGGGGCGCGGATGCACTCGCTCGACGAGGCCGCCGGGATCGCTGCGGCGTTCGTGGCCACGCCCTTCTCCGACGAGCCGCGCCACCAGCGCCGCATCGACATCCTCGACGCCTACGAGGCCACGCACGAGGCGCCGCCGCTGCCCGACGCGCGCGTCTGAGCCGCTCGGGGCAGGCTTGATCCCATGCCCGAAGGTCACACCCTGCACCGGTTCGCCCGGCAGCACCAGCGCCGGTACGCCAAGAAGCAGGTGGCGGTGTCGAGCCCGCAGGGGCGCTTCGCCACCAGCGCCGAGATCGTCGACGGCCGGGTGCTCGAACGCGCCGAGGCGCACGGCAAGCACCTGTTCCACCACTACGGCCCCGACCTCGTGGTGCACATCCACCTCGGCCTGTACGGGAAGTTCAGCGACTCACGACACCCTGTCGCGGAGCCGCGGGGGCTGGTGCGGCTGCGGATCGTCGGCCCCACCCACTACGCCGACCTGCGCGGCCCCACCGCGTGCGAGCTGATCACCGACGACGAGGCCGACGCCATCCACGCCCGGCTGGGGGAGGACCCGCTCCGCAAGGACGCCGATCCCGAGCGCGCCTGGGCCCGCATCTCCCGCTCCCGCGCGCCGCTCGCGACATTGCTGATGGACCAGAAGGTGATCGCCGGCGTCGGCAACGTCTACCGCGCCGAGGCGTTGTTCCGCCACGGCCTCGACCCGCAGATGCCGGGCAAGGCGTTGGGGCGCAAGCAGTGGGACGAGCTGTGGCTCGACATCGTCGACCTCCTCCAGGACGGCGTCCGGCAGGGCAAGATCGAGACGTTGCGGCCCGAGCACGACCCGCGGCTGCTCAAGCCCGCCGACCGGGGTGCGCTGTGCGCGCGCAAGGTCTACGCCTACCGGCGCACGGGGGAGCCGTGCATCGTGTGCGGCACGCCGATCCGCCACGACAAACACCTGGCGCGCAACCTGTTCTGGTGCCCGACGTGCCAGCCGCCGGTGGGATGACAGGAAAGCCACTTTGCTGGCGCGCCGTCAGGCGAGTCGCGTCACCGTGAGCTGGGTTTCCACCACCTCGCCGTTCGCTCTGTCCAGCCGGTACGCGCCCGCGCCGTCCACCTCCGTCAGTGCTTCCACCATCTCGGTGCCGCGGTAGAGCAGGCCGGCGCCGTTGTCGGTGGCGAATCCGGGCGGCAGCGTGCCGTCCCCGACCAGCGACTGGAGCAGCGGCCGCCGCTCCGCCTCGGCGTCGTAGTGGACGCCGTTGGAGTACGGCAGCAGGCCCAGTCCGTTCGTCACGGGTCGTAGCTTCGGCCCGAACGAGTCGGTGGTGCCGCCGACGTGCCAGCAGATCGACCCGGCCGACACCCCGGTGAGCACCACCCCGGCCTCCCACGCGGCGCGGAACGCGGTGTCGAGGCCGTGCAGCTTCCACATCGCGAGCAGGCCGGCGACGCTGCCACCCCACACCCACACCACGTCCTGGGCGATCAGGTGCGCGGCCGGGTCCTCGACGTTGGGCATCGGGAACAGGGCGAGGTGGCTGGCGGTCCAGCCCTGCCGCCAGGCGTTGTCGTAGAACGTGCTGATCAGACGGCCGTCGTCACCGCAGGCCGTGGCGAGGAAGCACACGCGCGGTGCGCGGCCGGTGACGCCGGCTATCTCGACGGCGTAACGGGTCAGCGGGCCGACCTCCCACTCCAGACGGGCCGAGGCACGGAGTCCACCGGAGGTTGCCAGGATCGTGGGGGTCGGCACGAACTGAGCGTAATCAGCGGGAGAAGTGGGATTTCGCGATCTGCGCGTGCACGCCGACGGTGCGGTCCACCACCTGCGAGACGGTGAAGTCCGCTGCGGCCGACAGGTAGGCGTAGGCCGTGGGGCGGTCCATGCCCTGGTCGTGTTCGAGGAAGTCCAGCGCGTTGACCACGGCGCGGCGCATGGCGATCCCGAGGTCGGTGACCTGGCCGTTCGCCGAACCATCGGGGTCCGACAGGCCGATCGGCACCCACGCGTCGGCGGTCTCGGCGAACGGGTAGTGGTAGGCCACCGAGGGAGCGCTGCCGGAGCCGGACTTGCACACCGTCAAGCGGAACGTGGCGCGCAGCGCGCCCTCCATCGCGGTCAGCGCCACCTCGCCGTCGCCCATGGCCAGGTGCGGGTCGCCGACGTAGAACAGTGCGCCCTCGCCCTTCACCGGCAGGTAGAACGACGAGCCCGGGCCGAGCAGGCTGATGTCGATGTTGCCACCGCCCAGCGTCGGCGGTATGGAGTTGAGCTCCGGCGCGGTCTCGCTCGCCGCGGTGGTGTGGGCGACGCCCATCGTGCCCATGAACGGGTTCAGCGGGAACGCCACCTCCCTGCGCCCGAACGGCATGACGCCCACCGCGCCGCCCTTCCAGCGCTTCACCGCCGTGAATGTGGAGACGTTGCCGTAGCGCAGGGGATCCTTCGTGGCGCGGCCGTCGGTGGCGACGGGCGGCATGACCTCGTCGATCGTGATCCCGGGCGGCGGGCCGCCGTCGGCGGCGCGGGCCAACGCGCCCTTCCCGTGCCGGCTGGACACCACCCCGTAGGGCACGCGGGGCAGCGCCGAGAGGGTCTCGACCTTGAGCACGTCGCCGGGCTCCGCGCCCTCGACGTGCACCGGCCCGGTGATCACGTGCGGGCCGTCGACGTCGAAGTTGCGCGGAGTGCGGCGGTAGTCGCGGGCCACCGCGATCGCGTCGGTCAGCACGCCGCTCTCGGACACGCCCTCGCCGCCGAAGTACGCGACGGGGTCGCGGCCCTGGTCCTCCAGGATCCCCTCGTGGGAGACGGTGTCGATGGTGACGGTCTCCCCCGATCGGATCCGCAGCGACGGCGTGGAGCCGATGGCGGGGACGTAGCCCCAGCGCACGGCGTCCGGGGTGGAGGGGAGGTAGTGGTCGCCGTCGATGCGGCCGGTCCCCGGTTGCAGCGGTTTCGTCGGAACCGGGATCCCGCCCTCCGCGGCGGCGGCCGTCCCGGATCCGAGTACGACCGCCCCGGCGCCCGCGGCGGAGACGGCGGTGGCGGCGCGCAGGAAGCCGCGACGGCCCAGCCCCCGCATCAGGAGGGCGCGGGCGGCGGCGGGATCGGGGGAACGCATGTCCCGATCGTCGGCGCTGCCTGTTTCCGCCCGGTTACCACGGGAAGATCGCGATCCACCGCACGGTGGAGCCCTTGGGTTCAGGGGGTCGTCGCAACACCGCCGGTCAAGGGTTCGGACAGTAGCTGTGCGAGGGCTTGGGCGGGGGTTTTCCAGTCGAGGGTCTTACGGGGGCGGGCGTTGAGCTGGGCGGCAACGCGCCGGGAGATCACCGTGCGCCGTACGTTGTCGTCCCACCGAGGGCGCTCCCGGGCGGCCCGCACCGATCACCGCCGAAGCCGGGAGGGGTCGTGCGCGGCAATCACTGCGGGAACAGCGTTATGCACGCACGGGCGCCGGAGGCGCGCTCAGCTCGCGGCCCGGGTCCATGCCCATCGCGGTGCGCACGGCGCACACGTAGTAGAGCGCGACGCGTCGTCGGTGCCGGTGAGCGACAGGATCTGCCCATCGTTCCGTATCGTGCCCCGCGTGGCCGACCCCAAGCCGATCGAGTGCTGGATGACCGACATGGACGGCGTGCTCGTCCACGAGGGCCGGATGATCCCCGGCGCCGACGCGTTCGTCGCGAAGTTGCACGACACCGGCCGCCCGTTCCTGGTCCTGACCAACAACTCCATCTACACGCCGCGGGACCTGCAGTTCCGACTGCGCTCCAGCGGCATCGACCTGCCGGAGGAGGCGATCTGGACCTCCGCGCTGGCCACCGCCACCTTCCTCGACGACCAGCGGCCCCGCGGCAGCGCGTACGTGGTGGGGGAGGCGGGGCTGACCACGGCGTTGCACGAGATCGGCTACGTCCTCACCGACAACGCCCCGGACTACGTCGTGCTGGGTGAGACCCGCACCTACAGCTTCGAGGCCGTGACCACGGCGATCCGGCTGATCCGTGCGGGCGCACGGTTCGTGGCCACCAACCCGGACCCGACGGGCCCGTCCGCCGACGGGGTGCTGCCCGCCACCGGCGCGGTCGCCGCCCTGATGACGCGGGCCACGGGCGTCGAGCCGTACTACGTGGGCAAGCCCAACCCGCTGATGATGCGGGCGGCGCTCAACCGCCTGCAGGCGCACTCGGAGTCGACCGTGATGATCGGCGACCGGATGGACACCGACATCGTCGCGGGCCTCGAGGCCGGGATGCGCACGGTGCTGGTGCTGACGGGGATCATGACGGCCGCCGAGGTCGACCGGTTCCCGTACCGGCCACACCGCGTGGTGGCGTCCATCGCGGATCTGGTGGGCGACATCTGACCATCGCCCGTGTGACCAGCTCCCGCGCCGGACCCACGCCGACGGGCACTGCCGACGTGGGTCCGGGGCCGGTCGAGGAGGGGGTGACCGGCCGGGGAGCGGGGTGGGCGGGCCCGGGTGAGTGCGGCCGAGGTGATCCGGCCGGTGACGCACCGGGATCGCCGCCCTCCTGTCCCCCGCCCCTGTGCTCGCCCGCGGAGAGGCCACCGTTACGCAGGTAGGTCGAGGTGGCCGGAACGAGGGTCAGACGCCGAAGCGACTGCGCCAGGTGGTGAGCGTTCCGGACGTCCCGTCGGTGAGGGCGAGCTGCCGGACGGCGATCGCCACCGCGCTCGGACCGCCGGGGTGGTCGGCCAGCCACGAGTCCTCGGGCCCGAGGCCGGCGCGCACCCGATGGATCACGTCGGCCTTGAGTACGCCCAGTACGGGGTCGCCGTGCGTGGCGAGCAGGGACTGGAAGGCCTTGTGCTTCTCGTGGTCGAACGCCGTCGGGCGACCGGAGCGGTCCATGGCCGGGTGGGCCGGCACCAAGACGGCGCAGGGCACCCAGCCGTCGGGCACCGGCGCGGTGGGCGGCAGCGTGGGGCCGGTCGCGGGCCCGGTCAGCGGGGTGCGCAATGGCGTGCTCGACTCGATGCGCCCGGCGACCGTACGGGCCACCCGTGCCACGGCGTCGCTGGTCAGGACGGGGTTCAGGGCGTCGGCGGCGTCGGCGGCGGTGGAGCCGCAGGCGGCGCGCAGGGCGGCCAGCGCGGACGGGTCGGACGTGCGGACCGCGAGCTCGGCGAAGTCACCGGCCACGCCCAGGTCGAACAGCACGGCGGTGGCGTCCGCGGGCCGCAGCGCGCCGGTGTCGGGACCCAGCTCGCCGATGACGTCACGGGCGGCGCGGCCGGCTGCCTGGGCCGGCAGGCAGAACGCCACGGCGTGGTCCCAGCGCAGCGGATCGACGGAGGACGGTGTCTCGTACGCGATCGCGACGGCCTCGTCGGGCAGCACGATCCGGATGCCGCCGCGGTCGGTGACCGCGACGCCGGGGCCGCGGACGACCGGCTCGTCGGGATGACGCCCGAAGCGCACGGCCGCGCCGGCGGGGCCCATCGTCCAGGTGGCATCGGGATCGGCCAGCTGCGCCTCGGCGAGCCGCCGGGCCGGGCTGGTGTACGGATTGTTCGCCGTTCCCGGCGTCCACGGATCCGGTTCCGACCCCGCCGCTTCACCGCCCATCACGGGAGCCTCGCACACCGGCCGTACGCAGGGGAGACGCACTTTTCTCGCCAGGCGTCGACAGGAAAATGACAGGGGTGTGATTTACGGTGGTGCCATGAGGACGACAAGCACGGTCGGCTGGTGGACCTGCCAGGGGTGTGGCGTCGACGCCGAGCTCGCGGGCGGGGACCTCGCCGGGTTCGCCATGCCCTGCCCGGACTGCGGCCAGGAGATGGTCGAGTGGCTCCGGTGGGACACGGCGATACCGGGGCCGGGTCAGACCTGGGGGCGCACCGCGGGCCGTTCGGCGGCGTAGTTCCGGGCCATCTCGGCCAGCCGCCGGATCGAGCACGGGTGCAGCTCCATGTGGGCGGCGTGCCCGTTGCACCATCCCTCGGCGTTCGGGACGTGGTCGTGCAGGAGCTGTCTCACCAGAACCGGTGACACCGCGAGCTGCTCGGCACATCCGGTGTACAGATCGTCCGCCACGGTGGGTCTCCTCTGAGGCTGTGGGCCCCCGACCCACCCCTTCTACGAGTTGACGTTCGGTGACGGTTCGGCTGCTCAGCGAAGTTGCGCCGATCGGCCGCACCACTGCGGCCGTCAGGCCGGTGCGTCCTCGGCGATGTGGTCCAGCGCCCACAGCGCCCACTCGTGCACGGCGTCGTACTGGCGGATGCCGAACTCCCCCGCAAGGCGACCGAACCCGGCCCGTGCGCCGCCACTCTCCGCGCCGACCACCGCGCGCAGCTCGGTGGCGGCCTGCCCCGTGTGCTCGGCGATGCGGGTGAGCATCAGCCTCTGGTCGACCGGATCGAGCGCGGAGAGCAGGAACATCCGCAGGACCTGCTCGTTGCGCACCGTGGCCGTCGGGTTGGGCGGCTGCAGCAGCCAGGTGCGCAGCTCCTCGCGACCGTCCTCCGTGACGTCGTAGGTCTTCGCGCCGCGCGCGCCCTCGTGGGTGACGTGCACGAGCCCGCGGGCGGCGAGCTTGCCCAGCTCGGGGTAGATGCTCGTGTGCCCGGCCTGCCAGGCGTAGCGGCCGATCTCCTGCTCGAACTCCTTCGTGAGCTCGTACCCGCTGGCGGGGGCGACGGCGAGGAGACCGAGCAGGGCGTGGGACAACGACATGCCCCCAACCTTACGTGTCGGTGTCTACATGTCAGGCGTGACACATCGAGAATCGACGGCATGCGGGGCGGGCCGGGCCGACAGGTCCAGTACGTGGTCCTGGCCCACGAGATCGACCCCGAAGCTGTGGTGGGGCTTCTCCTCGACGAGCCGGAAGCCAGCGTCGCGGTAGACGGCCAGGGCCGCGGCGAGCACATCGTTGGTCCACAGCCGGAGGCTCGTGTATCCGGCCTCCCGCGCGAAGTCGACGCACGTGTCCACCAGGCGCCGGCCGAGCCTGTGGCCCCGGGCGTCGGGGTGCACGAGGAGAGTGCGCAGCTGCGCGGTCTGCTCGTCGGCGGGTGCGCACAACACGCATCCCACCCGACGCCCGTCGATCTCCGCGATCCAGGCGCCCGCGCGGCCGTCGTCCTCGCGGCCGGCGTGGTCGGCCACGATCCGCGCCACCAGCGTCTCGAACGAGGCGTCCCACCCGAACTCCTCCGCGTAGAGCTCGCCGTGGGCCATGACGACCCAGCCCAGGTCGCCGGGCCGTCCCAGCGGCCGGATCACCACCTCGGACACGGGGTGTCTCCTTCACTGAAACGAGTGTTTCAGTGATACTGACCCGATGACCGGGCCGGTGCAACCCCCGTCGGCCCGGCGGGAGGAACTGCTGGGTCTCGCCTACGCCCACGTGCTGCGGCACGGCCTCTCCGGGATGTCGCTGCGCCCGCTGGCGGAGGCGATCGGTTCCAGCCCGCGCGTGCTGATCTACCTCTTCGGGTCCAAGGACGGGCTGGTCCGGGCCCTGCTCGGCCGGGCGCGCGCCGACGAGCTGGCCGGCTTGCGGGAGCTCGACGACAGAACGGCCCTCGTCCACATCTGGGACTGGCTCGCGGCACCGGAACGCCGGGCGATGCTGACGCTGTGGGTGGAGTGCTACGCCCGCTCCCTCGTCGAGCCCGACGGGCCGTGGGCCGGCTTCGCCGCGGCCACGGCGCGGGACTGGCTCGCCGTGCTGGACGGGGCCACCGTGTCCCTCGCCGTGCTCCGCGGGGCCCTGCTGGACCTCCTGGCCACGGGCGACGTCGAGCGGACCACCGCCGCGGTCCACGCCTACGCGCACACCCTCACGGCGGCCGCGGACGACCGTGAGCCGGACGGGTCGCGACCGTAACGGGCCGACAACCCGGCGGACACGCTTTCCCCCGACGCTGGTCCGCGATGGCTGCCACCCACTGCCCCTACTGCTCGCTGCAGTGCGGCATCCACCTCACCGCGTCGCTGGAGCTGACCGGGCGCGAGGACTTCCCCGTCAACCGCGGCGGGCTCTGCATGAAGGGCGTCAACGCGGCCGAGCTGATCACCCACCCCGAGCGCCTCACCACGCCGCTCGCCCGCGACCGTCCCGGCCTGCCACTGCGCCCCGTGACCTGGGACGACGCGCTCGATCGCGTCGCGGCGGCGATCACGCGGGCCCAGGCCGAGCACGGCCGCGACGCCGTCGGCTGCTTCGGCGGGGGAGGGCTGACCAACGAGAAGGCCTACCAGTTCGGCAAGTTCGCCCGGGTCGCGCTGCGCACAGCCATGATCGACTACAACGGCCGGTTCTGCATGTCGTCTGCCGCGGCCGCGGCGAACCGCGCGTTCGGGATCGACCGCGGCCTGCCCTTCCCACTCTCCGACGTCGCCGACGCCGACGTGGTGCTGCTGGTCGGCAGCAACCCGGCCGACACGATGCCCCCAGCGATGTAGTGGTTCGAGGCCGGCCGCGAGCGCGGGGCCCGGCACATCGTGGTGGACCCCCGTGCCACGTCGACGGCGAAGCTCGCCCACCGCCACCTGCAGCCGGTGCCGGGCACCGACCTCGCACTGGCCAACGGGATGCTGCACATCGCGATCCGTGACGGCCTGGTCGACCTCGACTACATCGCCCGTCGCACCATCGGCTGGGACGCCGTGCGCCGGTCCGTGCGCGCCGACTGGCCCGACCGCACCGAGCGCGTGACCGGCGTCCCGGTCGCCGACCTGACGGCCACCGTGCACGCGCTGGCCACGGCGCGGCGCGCCATGATCCTCACCGCCCGGGGCGCCGAGCAGCACGCCGACGGCACCGCGACGGCCACGGCGTGGATCAACCTCGCGCTCGCGCTCGGCCTGCCCGGGAAGGGGCAGGGGAGCGGCGTCGCCACCGTCACCGGGCAGGGCAACGGTCAGGGCGGTCGCGAGCACGGGCAGAAGGCCGACCAGCTGCCCGGCTACCGCAAGCTCGCCGACCCGGCCGACCGCGCGTTCGTCGCGGGCGTGTGGGGGATCGACCCCGACGACCTTCCCGCGCCCGGCGTCTCGGCCTACGAGCTGCTCGACCGCCTCGGCACCGACGGCGGGGTGCGGGTGCTGCTGCTCGCGGCGTCGAACCCGGTGGTGTCGGCGCCGAACGCCCGTCACGTCGCGGAACGGCTCGGGGCGCTCGACCTCCTCGTGGTCACCGACTTCTTCCTGTCGGAATCCGCCCGGCTGGCCGACGTCGTGCTGCCGACCACCCAGTTCGCGGAGGAGGAGGGCACGCTGACCAACCTGGAGGGCCGGGTGGTCCGGCGCCGCCGCGTCCTCGACCCGCCGTCCGGCGTGCGCTCCGAACTGGAGATCTGGCACGGGCTCGCCACGCGGTTGGGCCGCGGTCAGTACTTCCCGACCGACCCGCAGATCGTCTACGACGAGCTGCGCCGCGCCAGTTCGGGCGGCGTCGCCGACTACGGCGGCATCAGCTGGGAACGCCTCGACGCCGGCGAGGAGCTGTTCTGGCCCTGCCCCGACGACGCCCACCCCGGCTCGCCACGGCTGTTCGCCGACACGTTCCCCACCCCGGACGGGCGCGCGCGGTTCGTCGCCGTCTCCCACCGCAGCGTCACCGAGCGGCTCGACCGGCGCTATCCCTACCTGCTGACGACGGGGCGGTCGCGCACGCACTACCAGTCGGGCACCCAGACCCGCCGCAACGAGACCCTGCTCGCCGCCGAGCCCGTCGCCTACGGGGAGCTGCACCCCCTGCTCGCGGCCGAGATCGGCGTGGCCGACGGGGACGCGCTGCAGCTCACCACGCGCCGCGGCAGCGTCGTCGTGACCGCCCGGCTGACCGACGGGATCCGCCCCGACACGGTGTTCGTGCCCTTCCACTGGGCCCGCGTCAACGACCTCACCAGCGCGCGGCTCGACCCGACCTCCCGCATGCCGGAGTTCAAGTCCTGCGCCGTGGCACTCGCCCCCGTCCGCTCGCGTACCACCGTCCCCGACCTCGAGGAGAACCGCCGATGATCAGCAAGCCCGCGTTCCTGCAGGGCATCTTCAGCGTCGAGGGCTCCGGTGTGGACAAGCCTGCGCTGCTGCACCCGGACCTGACCTACACGGTGCCTCCGGGCGTCACGGCCCAGCCGCTCTACTTCCGCGGCGGCAACGACACCGACGAGCTGATCACCGTGGTGCTGGTCCGCGGCGGCGCCCCGATGCGCTACTTCCCGATCGGCGCCCGTGCGAGCACGCACGTCGCGCTCGCCGTCGTCGAGGACCTGGAGGACGGCTCCGTGCTGGAGCTGCACCTCGCCGCGCGGGAGGGCCTGACCGGCACCGTCGTGGTCGACCTCGGACTGGTGGAGGTCTGATCATGGAGGACCTCGTGGTGATCGGCAACGGCATGGCCGGGGCCCGCGCGGTGGAGGAGATCCTCGCCCGCGGCGGGGGCGGGCAGTTCCGGATCACGATGTTCGGCGACGAGCCCTACGGCAACTACAACCGGATCATGCTCAGCCACGTCCTGGCCGGCGAGGAGAGCGACGAGATCTACCTCAACCCGCTGGAGTGGTACGCCGAGAACGACATCACGCTGCACGCCGGCGTCCGGGTGGTACGGGTGGACCGCTTCGCCCGCAAGGTCTTCGCCGACGACGGCACCGTCCTGTCCTACGACAAGCTGATCATCGCGACGGGCAGCCGCACGTTCTTCCCGCCGATGGACGGCATGTGGGTGGACGACCGCACGCTCACCCCCGGCGTCTTCGGCTTCCGCACCATGGACGACACCACCGCGATGCTCGACTACGCCCGCGACCACCACTCCGCGGTCGTCATCGGCGGCGGCCTGCTCGGGCTGGAGGCGGCCTACGGGCTGCAGCAGCACGGGCTCGCGGTGCACGTCGTGCAGGGCGGGCCCGTTCTCATGAACCAGCAGCTCGACGAGGAGGCCGGCGCGATCCTGCGGCGTGTCCTGGAGAAGAAGCTCGGTATCCATGTGCACACGGGCCAGCGGCCGTCGGCCGTGCGGAGCACGGGCTCCGTGGCGGGTGTGGTGCTCGCGGACGGTTCCACGATCGGCGCCGACATGGTCGTCGTGACCGCGGGCATCCGCCCCAACGTCGGGCTCGGGGTGGTCTCCGGGCTCACGGTGGAGCGCGCGATCGTCGTCGACGACCAGATGCGCAGCGTCGACGACACCGACATCTACGTGGTCGGCGAGTGCGCGCAGCACCGCGGGCAGGTCTACGGGCTCGTCGCGCCGCTGTGGGAACAGGCCACCGTCCTGGCCGACCACATCACCGGCACCGACGTCGACGCCGCCTACCACGGTTCCCGCAACGCGACGAAGCTCAAGGTCGCGGGCGTCGACGTCGCGACGATGGGGATCATGCGCCCCGAACGCGAGGACGACGAGTTCGTGCGGTTCTCCGAGCCCCGGCGCGGCGTCTACAAGTCGGTGGTGGTGCGCGACGGCAAGCTCGTCGGCGCGACCCTGCTCGGCGACGTGGAGAAGGTCGCGTTCCTGACGCAGAGCTTCGACCGCGGCCTGCCGCTGCCCGAGGAGCGCGTGGAGCTGCTGTTCCAGCTGGCCGGGCCGTCAGAGGCCGAGGGCGCCGCCGAGATGGACGACTCGGTACAGGTCTGCAACTGCAACGGCGTCAGCAAGGGCGCACTGGTCTCCTGCGTCGCGAACGGGACGAGGAGCGTCACCGGCGTGATGGCCGCGACCCGTGCGGGCAAGGGCTGCGGGTCCTGCAAGTCCCTCGTCGCGCAGATCGTCGAGTGGGCGGCCGACGGCGAGGTGGAGGTCGACGAGAGCGCCGACTGGTACGTGCCGTCCATCCCGATGGACAAGCCCGCGCTGATCGAGGCCGTCCGCAGCCAGGAACTGCGCTCGGTGTCGCAGGTCTTCGCCGCCCTCGCCCCCGACGGCGAGCACGCGCCGTCCAAGATGCCGCTCGCGTCGCTGCTCAAGGTGGTGTGGGCCGGGGAGTTCGTCGACGAGAAGGACGCCCGCTTCATCAACGACCGCGTGCACGCCAACATCCAGCGCGACGGCACCTTCTCCGTCGTCCCGCGGATGGCCGGCGGTGTCACGACGTCCGCCGAGCTGCGCCGCATCGCCGACGTCGCCGACAGGTTCGCGATCCCGTTGATCAAGGTGACGGGTGGCCAGCGGATCGACCTGCTCGGCGTCCGCAAGGAGGATCTTCCCGCCGTCTGGGAGGACCTCGACATGCCGTCGGGGTACGCCTACGGCAAGTCGATGCGCACCGTGAAGACATGCGTGGGCACCGACTTCTGCCGCTTCGGCCTCGGCGACTCCACCCAGCTCGGCGTCGACATCGAGGAGCGCTTCTCCGGCCTGGAGAGCCCCGCGAAGATGAAGCTCGCGGTGTCGGGCTGCCCCCGCAACTGTGCGGAGTCGATGGTCAAGGACGTCGGGATCGTCGCGGTCGGGGACGACCGCTGGGAGCTCTACGTCGGCGGCGCCGCCGGGGCGTCGATCCGCAAGGGCGACGTGCTCGCGACAGTCGACGGCCGGGACGAGGCGATCCGGATCACGGGACTGTTCATGCAGTACTACCGCGAGAACGCGAAGTGGCTGGAGCGCACCTACGACTTCGTGCCGCGGGTGGGCCTCGACGAGCTGCAGGCGCTGCTCGTCGAGGATCGCGACGGCCTGGTGGCCGGGCTGCAGGAGCGGATCCAGACCGCCGTCGACGCCTACGTCGACCCGTGGACCGAGGGCGCCGCGCCCGCCACCAACGGCCAGTTCTCCGACGCCCTGCCGCTCATCCCGCTGCCGATCGTGCCGGTGCGCGACGGCACGTCGTCGACGAACGGGGCCCTGATATGAGTGATGGGGACGTGAAGCTCGGGCCGGTCGACGCCATCCCGTTGGGCGAAGGGCGCGCCTTCGCCGTCGACGACAAGCAGGTGGCCGTGTTCCGGCTGCGCGACGGCACCCTGCGCGCCACCCAGGCCCGCTGCCCGCACGCCGGCGGGCCCCTCGCCGACGGCCAGCTCGACCCGTCGACGATCGTGTGCCCGCTGCACGCACGCGCGTTCTCCTTCGTCGACGGGTCCTGTGCGGAGGGCGAGAAGATCACGATTCACGCTGTCCGTGACGATTCGGGCGAGATCGTGGTCGATATCCAGTAGTGGGGACGTCGCCCACGAGCTCACCCGGCCGCTCCGGACGCCCTCTCGATGACCGACAGGATGTTGCCCGCGGGGTCGGTGAACCACGCGATCGGCGGCCCGTACGTCCGTTGCACGCCCCGTTCGTCGGTGTAGTCGGTCACCGTGAACACGACGCCGCGGGCCGCCAGCCCGTCCACCGCGGCGTCGACGTCGGGTACGGGGAAGTTGAGGATCGTGAACGCCGCCGGCACGTGGGCGGAGTTCGGGTAGACGATCGTGTCCCGGTCGCCGGCGAGGTGCAGCGTCAGCCGCCCTTCGGACTCCGTGACGCGCAGGCCGAGCGTGTCGGCGTAGAACGTCCGGGCCGCGGCGATGTCGTCCACGGAGAACCCGCTGAACGCCTTCGAGTGCTCGAGCATCGCTGTCCCCTCAGTTCGTGAAGTACATGAACGACCAGCGGTGGCCGTCCAGGTCGAGGAACGCACGCATGTACATGAACCCCATGTCCTGCCGTCCGGCGTCCTTGCCGCCCGCCGCGATCGCGCGCTCGCACAGGTCGTCGACCTCCTCGCGGCTCGCGGCGCTCAGGCCCACGGCCACCTCCTTGGTCGACGGGTCGGCGACCGGGCCGCCCGTGAACTGCTCGAAGAAGGCCGTCGTGTGCAGCATGGCGAGTGCGCCGCTGCCGAGCACCATGCACGAGGTGTTCGCGTCGCCGACGCGCTCGTCGAACGTGAAGCCGAGCGCCGTGAAGAACCCGGTGGTGGCGGCGAGATCCTGCACGGGAAGGTTGATGTAGGCGGTGCGGTCCATGATGTCTCCTCCGGTTTCGGTGCTTGCAGGGGGGACGTAGAGACCGGACCGACGTTCTCGACACGCTCGACGGAGGAATCGTGAAGTTTCTCGTCCTGATCTACGACAACCCCGCCTCGCGCGAGGTGTTCCTGAGCCTGCCCGCCGAGCAGCGCGACGCCGGCCTCGCCGCCTACCGCGCGCTGAACGAGGAGCTGGACGCCACCGGGGAGAAGATCGTCTCCAGCCCGCTGGCCTACCCGGAGCACACCGTCCAGGTGCGGGTGTCCGACGGTGCGACGATGACCACCGACGGGCCGTTCGCCGAGGTCAAGGAGCAGTTGGCCGGCTTCTACCTGCTGGAGTGCGACACGCGGGAGCGCGCCGTGGAGATCGCGGCGAAGGTGCCGGAGGCCTCGTTCGGCGTCGTCGAGGTGCGGCCGTTGATGGACCTGTCCGCTTTCGAATGAACGAACTGCTTCGCGAGCTGGCGCCGCAGGTGCTCGGTGCTGTCGTCCGGCACCACGGCGGCTTCGACGAGTGCGAGGACGCCGTGCAGGAGGCACTGCTCGCGGCGTCACAGCAGTGGCCGCGCGACGGGATGCCCGACAACCCGCGCGCCTGGCTGATCACCGTCGCGTCCCGGCGGCGGACGGAGATGTGGCGCAGCGACACGGCGCGCCGCCGTCGCGAGGAGGCCGACGTCGCGCCCGACGCGGGGCCCGTGCCCGACACCGACGACACCCTCACGCTGCTCGTGCTGTGCTGCCACCCGTCGCTCACGCGGGCGTCGCAGGTGGCGCTGACGCTGCGCGCGGTCGGAGGCCTGACCACCGCGGAGATCGCCCGCGCCTACCTCGTGCCCGAGGCGACCATCGCTCAGCGGATCAGCCGGGCCAAGGCGCGGATCAGGGGCGTCGGGTTCGAGGCGTCCCCGGACGCGGCCGGGGCCGTCCTGCAGGTGCTCTACCTGATCTTCAACGAGGGCTACACCGCCAGTTCCGGCGAAGCGCTGCACCGCGTGGAGCTGACGGCGGAGGCGATCCGGCTGGCCCGGCTGCTGCGACGCACGCTCCCCGGGAACGGCGAGGTGGCCGGTCTGCTGGCGCTCATGCTGCTGACCGACGCCCGGCGCCCGGCCCGCACGGGCCCCGACGGCACGCTCGTCCCGCTCGAGGAGCAGGACCGCGTGCGCTGGGACACCGGCATGATCGCCGAGGGCACCGGGTTGATCACCGAGACCCTGGCCCGCGCCCCGATCGGTCCGTACCAGGTCCAGGCCGCGATCGCCGCCGTCCACGGGGAGGCGGGGCGGGCGCAGGACACGGACTGGCCCCAGATCCTCGCGCTCTACGACCTCCTCCTCGCGATGATCCCCGGCCCGATGGTCGCCCTGAACCGGATCGTCGCCGTCGCGATGGTGCACGGTCCGGCCGCCGGGCTGACGGAGCTCGACACCGTGGATCTCGCCGGCCACCACCGGGTCGACGCCGTCCGCGCGCACCTGCTGGAGCGGGCCGGCGACCTCGAGGCGGCGGCTGCCGCCTACCGGCTGGCCGCACGTCGGACGTCGAGCCTGCCGGAGCGGCACTACCTCGAGAAGCGCGGCCGTCGGGTGTAAACCCGAGCTTGACAGAATCTGGTGTAAAGCTAGCCTTGACACGTGCCGCACTTCGATACCGCCGTGGCCGACCTCGACCGCGCGGTGCGGGGACTGGCGACCGTTCTGGACCTCACCGGAGACGGGCAGGCCGCAGCGATCGCCCGGATCCACGACGCCCTGGAGGTGCGCCGGCGGGCCGACCACGTGCTCGCGGCCGCCGTCGACGCAGCCCGGGAGGCCGGCGGCACGTGGCAACAGATCGGCGACGCCCTCGGCACGACGCGGCAGGCCGCGTTCCAGCGCTTCGGACGGCCGGTCGATCCGAGGACGGGGGAGCAGATGGACAGGACCACCCTGGACGGGGCGGACGCGGGCGCCGTCGAGATCTTCGGGGCGCTGGCGTCCGGCGACTGGGAGTCCGTGCACCGCCGGTTCGATCCGACGATGACCGCGGCGCTCACGGCCGGGAGACTCGCCGACACCTGGGCCACGGTGGTCGGCACCGTCGGCGCCTACGAACGGCCCGGCGAGCCGTTCGTTCGGCGGCAGGGCGACTACACGGTCGTCGACGTGCCGCTGGCGTTCGAGGCGGGCGACCTGACCGGACGAGTCTCCTTCGCGGCCGACGGCCAGGTCGCGGGCCTGTTCGTCCTCAACCCCGAGGCGGCGGCGCGATGAGCAACCCCCCGTGCGCGGACAACAGTGTTCCGGCCCTGATTTCCGCTCACGACCGAACTCGGGTCGACGTCGCGGCCGTCGTCACCTTCCTGCTCGTCACCTTCGGCGCCGCCTGGCTGATCGCCTCGCCGCTGTGGTTCAGCGGCCTCGGCCTGCGTACGCCGGGCACCGGCGTGATCCTCGTGGCGATGATGCTGGCGCCGACGCTGGGCACGCTCGCCGTCGTCCTGCGCCGTAGGCCCGGCGTTCTGCGGGCCACCGGGCTGACCTCGGCAGGCGGCGTCCGCTCGTGGCTGCCATGGGCGGTGCTCGCGTGGCTGGGCCCGATCGTGCTGGTCGTTCTGGCGCTGCTGCTCGGTGTGGCCGTCGGCGTCTTCCATGCGGATCTGGTGGGCTTCTCCGGATTCCGGGAGCTGCTGGGCGACCGTTCAGGCCTGCCGGTGTCGGTGCTCGTCCTCATCCAGATCGTGCAGGTCGTGGTACTCGGCTGGATCAACGTGGTCCCCGCACTTGCCGAGGAGTGGGGCTGGCGCGGCTGGCTGCTCCCGGCGTTGCTGCCACTGGGGCGCTGGCCGGCGATCCTGCTGGTCGGGGTGGTGTGGGGGCTCTGGCACGCACCGGTCGTGCTGCTCGGCTACAACTTCCCCGTGGAGCCGGCCCCGGTGCGGGTGCTGTTGATGGTCGGCTTCTGCGTCGCGACGGGAAGCCTGCTCGGCTGGCTGCGGCTGCGCTCGGACAGCGTCTGGCCGTGCGCGATCGGCCACGGCTTCGTCAACGCAGCCGCCGGTCTGCCCGTCGTGCTCGCCGCGGCGGGCCACCCGATCGACAACGCGACGACGGGCCTGCTCGGCTGGACCGGGTGGGTCGTGATGGCACTGGCTCTCGGCCTGGCGGCCCTGCTGCTCCGTCGAACGGTCCTCACTGGACGGTAAGTGAACACTGATCGGGCCGCACACACCTGTGCCGCCGACGCGAGCGCGAGATCGCGCTCGACATGTCCATCGCCACGAAGATCGCCCGCACCGCCGCCGCCGCCGCGCTGAGCGCAGTCACCATGATCGGCTTCGCCGTGGCGCCCGCCGAGGCCGCCACGCCCGTCTACTACGAGCTGGTCGGCCTGGGCAGCGGCAAGTGCCTCGACATCAGGGCTGAGGACGGCGCCGGCCGCGGGGCGCGCGTCCAGACCTGGCAGTGCTTCGGCTCCGCCAACCAACGCTGGGCCGTCCACCAGGTCGGGACGACGAGCACCGGCGTCCCGTACTTCCAGATCGTCAGCCAGTCGCCGGGGAGCATGTGCATGGAGGTGCGTGACTCGTCGACCGCCAACGGGGCCTAGGTGGACATGGTCGGGTGCTCGCAGGACGGCAACCAGTTCTGGCGGTGGGGCAGCGGGAACATCGG
>JBBRLM010000025.1:0-92999 GCA_038231335.1 Mycobacteriales bacterium | reverse complement strand
GCCCGACCACCTGCGCGGCGTCCCACAACTCCCGCTCCGCGGGCTCCACTCCCTGCACGAGAAGACCATCCCAAGCCGTTACGACCCGAGCCAGCGACACACCGACCGCCCGACCGAGTTTTTCAGCGCCGTCCTAGACGGGGGTCGTCTCCTGGCCAGGTAGCCCACGTGCGTCGACGGAACCAAATGGAGTGGCGGCCCAGTGCGTGATGCGCTGGGCCGCCGCTCTGCGCCGGCCTGCGGCCAGCAGCCCGGCGAGCTCGTCGACGTGCCCGGCGTGGGTCCGTGCGCGGTCGCGGGCGTAGCCGGCGGCCGAGTCCTTGCTGATCATGAACGCCCAGTCGCTGGACAGCGCCAGCAGGGCCTCCTGAGCCAGAGCGTCGCGCACGGGGTCACGGGCGACCGCCGGAACCCCGGAACTGCTCAGCGCGGAGTCCAGCAGCGTCTTCTGCACGCGCTCGTTGAGCGCGACGATGTCCGCCACCGGCTCGCCGGCCCACACCCGCCAGTCCTTGCCCGATCCCCACGACGACGGCGGCAGGTCCACGCGGCCGCCGACCAGCCCGGCGTCGGTGGCGCCCTGCAGCGTGGTGACGCGCACCCCGGCCTCGGGCAGCGCGCGCAGCACCGCCTCCAGCCACCCAGGGCCCTCGTGCCACCAGTGCCCGAAGAGCTCCGTGTCGAAGGCCGCGACGGTCAGCGCCGGACGTCCGTGCTGGTCACGCAGCCCGACGAGCCTCCTCCGGACGACCGACACGAAGTCGGCGGCGTCCCGCGCGACGGCGGCCGCAGCCCGGCCGGGGTCGTAGGGCTGCTTGGCCTCCGGCGCCACCGACCTGCCCGTGACCCGCGACGGCTTGAGGCCCGACGGGTGGTCGTAGGTGTGGAAGTCGCGGTAGTCGCGGCCACCCGGGTAGCCCGAGCGCGGAGACCACACCCGGTAGGTGACGTCGAGGTCCCGGCCGAACGCCACCACGTCGGACGTGCCCACGGTGCGGCCGAACGCGGTGTCGCCGCGCAGCGCCGGCCCGTCGACGAGGAAGCGACGCACCCCCGCCGCGGCGTAGCCGTCCTCCATGCCCGGGGTGTAACCGCACTCGGGCGCCCAGATGCCGACCGGACGCGTCCCTGTGCGCAGAGCCTGGTCGGCCAACCCCGTCTCGAGGGCGAACGCCCGCACCTCCGCCTGCAGCAGCGGGCCGAACGGGTGGGTGGCGGGGCCGCCCAGCAGTTCGATCGCGCCGGCGTCGGCCAGCCCGCGCAGCACCGGGGACGCGCCGTGGCGCCAGCGCGTCCCGAAGTCGGTGAGTGCGGCGGTGGCGGCGCGGTGCTCGTGGGCGGCGAGGCCGGGCAGCCGCGGGGCGGCCTCGTGGGCGCGCAGCAGCCAGCCGCCGAGCCAGTCGTGCAGCCCGCGCAGGCAGTACGGGTCGTCGAGCTGCGCGGCCAGGACCGGGGTGACGCCGAGCGTCAGCAGGTCCCGGCGCCCCTCCGTGGCCAGCCGCGACACGACGTCGAGCACGGGGAGGTAGGAGTGCGCCCACGCCTGATAGAGCCACTCCTCGCCGACGGGCCACCGCCCGTGGTGGGCGAGCCAGGGGAGATGCGAGTGGAGGACCAAGCAGAATGTCCCCACAGGCTCGCTCACGCGTGCCTCGCCGACACCACGAGATCGAGGCTCGCCTCGATCTCGTCGGCGCGGAGGTCGAAGTCGGCGCAGCGCACCGACTCCACGTCGCGTAGCAGGTCGGCGGGCCACCGGCCGTCGCCCAGCACCACCGCGGTCTGGGCCTCGACGATCGAGCCGCCGTGCGCCGCGTCGAGCTCACGCAGGCGGAGGCCGTGGTGCAGGCCCAGCACCTCGACGTCGACGAAGCCCGCTTCGGCGACGAGCCCGCCCAGCTCGGCGCCGGAGAGCTCGCGGGTGTGGAACGGGTTGAGCGGGGTGTCGCGGCCGGGGGAGAACGTGATCCGGTTCGGCGTCGAGACGAACAGCGCGCCGCCCGGACGCAGCACGCGCTGGCACTCGCGCAGGAAACCCTCCTGGTCCCACAGGTGCTCGATGACCTGCAACGACACCACCACGTCGACCGCACCGTCGGGCACCGGCAGCGCCGCCAGGTTCGTGCGCGCCACGCCGACGCGGGGGTAGCGGCGAGCGGCGTGGGAGGCGGCCTGGGCGTCGTAGTCCAGGGCCAGCACGCGGCGGGCGACGCGGGCGAGCAGGTCGGCGCCGTAGCCCTCGCCGCAGCCGGCCTCCAGCACCGTCGCGCCCGCACACCGCGGAGCCAGCTCCTCGTAGACCACCTCGTGGCGGCGGAACCAGTAGTTCTCCTCGGCGATGCCGGGCACCGTGCGTTCGCCGGTCAGCTGCAGGGTCATGCCCCCATCCTGGACGACGCCCTTCAGCGGCCCGCCACCCGCGGGTCGGGGCCCGGGCCGCCCGCCACCGTGAGCACCCCGCCGACCGTGTGCCGCAGCCACGCCAGCACCGTGCGGTCGTCGAGGGTCAGGGCCACCTCCGGGCCCGACCAGCTCAGCAGCGCCACGGGCCGGTAGGTCAGCGCGTCGCGCAGGGTCGCGGCGAGCTCGGGGGTGGCCAGCACCGTGACCCCGTCGTGCGTGACGGTCTGGGCGCCCGGGGTGGGCGTGGCGTCGGCGCCGGTGCTCAGCACATAGCCGCAGCCGTTGCGGTCGTCGTATCCGGTGACCACCATCACTGGGCCGCCGATCCGGCGGCGAGCTTGGCCAGCCGGTCGGCGTCGGCAGCCAGCCGGACGACGTTCGGGTCGGTGACGGGGATGCCGTGCCGGGCGGCCAGCACCTTCACATCCGGATAGGCGATCTGCGTCACGTCCTTGTTGTCGTCCCACACCACGAAGCGCATCGGCATCTCCAGTCCGAACGAGGGAGCCGCGGCGATCAGGGGCGCCTCGGCCTCGGGGGTGCTCACGAGCAGCTCGGTGGTGTCGCGCAGTGCGGGGCCGGGGGTGGCCGAGCCTGCGGCCAGGTCGATCGTGGCCACGAGGTTGCTGGGCACGTTCACGTTGGCCTTCAACCGGGTGACGGTGGCCGCGACCGCGGATCGGCCCGCCGTGGTCACGAGGTAGCCGGTGGGGGTGACGCCGACGAGTGGGGCGGCCATCGGCAGGGCGGTGACGCCCGCGCCTGCGGCGGCGACCGTCTCGATCTCGGTCTTCAGCCCG
Source organism: Mycobacteriales bacterium (assembly GCA_038231335.1). GTDB lineage: Bacteria > Actinomycetota > Actinomycetes > Mycobacteriales > Pseudonocardiaceae > Pseudonocardia. The sequence continues at coordinate 89,796 of JBBRLM010000025.1, read as the reverse complement.
CGCGACACCCCCGGGTTGCCGATTCCGGAGACGGCGGCGATGTAGTCGCTGGCGTCGTAGGTGATGGTCACGCCGCCGCCGGCGGCCTGTCGCACCAGGTAGCGGGTGGGGAGGTTGACGCCGGCACCCTGGTCGACGCGGAGCAGGGGATCCTGCGCAGTGGCCGACCCGCCGATCACCAGGCGACTGGGCGGGAGGTCGACGCCGGCGGTCTTCGCGTCGGCGGCGTGGTCGACCACGATCGTCACCGTGCCACCGGCCTTCGTGATCGCGTCCTGGACACGGGTGACGGTGGCGGCGAGGTCGGCCCCGGACGTGACGACCACGGTGCCCGCGGGCTGGCCCGGCCGGGCCGGGGGAGCGAGGTCGTAGACCGAGTCGCCGGTGCCGCAGCCTGCAGCCAGGACGACCACCGCCAGTGCGGCCAGGACACGTGGAGTTCGGCGGCCGGTTCTCACGGACGGACCCTATCGGCGCAGTCAGTGAGTTGTTTCACCCCTCTGACGTTTGCCGACTGCTTACTCACCGGTAACAATTGGTTCGGTGCCGCCCCGGCGCGCCTACGTGCGGCGACGGTGGCAGAGTCGACCCGACTACAGACGAACACGCAGCGGCGTCGCGCCACAGGCGACCGCACCGGCAGGAGGTCGAAGAGGTCCGATGAACATCGTCGTGCTGATCAAGCAGGTGCCCGACACCTACTCCGAGCGCAAGTTGAAGTCGTCCGACGGTTCGCTGGACCGCGACGCGACCGACGCGGTGCTCGACGAGATCAACGAGCGTGCGGTCGAGGCTGCACTGCAGCTGAAGGAAGCCAACGACGGCTCCGAGGTGACGGTCCTGACGATGGGCCCGGACCGTGCCACGGACGCCATCCGCAAGGCCCTGTCGATGGGCGCGGACAAGGCCATCCACCTGTCCGACGAGGCGCTTGCGGGTTCCGACGCGGTGTCGACGGCGAAGGCGCTGGTCAAGGCGATCGGCACCGCAGACGGGTTCGACCTGGTGCTCGCGGGCAACGAGGCGTCCGACGGCCGCGGCGGGGCGATGGCGGCCATGGTCGCCGACCTGCTCGGCATTCCGGCGCTCACCCACGCCCGGGAGATCACGGTCGAGGGCACGGACGTGAAGGTCCGCCGCGAGACCGACGAGGGCGTCACGTTCTTGTCGGCCGAGCTCCCGGCGGTCATCTCGGTGTCGGAGAAGATCAACGAGCCGCGCTACCCCTCGTTCAAGGGGATCATGGCGGCGAAGAAGAAGCCGGTCTCGACGATCACGCTGGCCGACGCCGGCATCGACGCGTCCGAGGTGGGCCTGGCCAACGCCCTGACCACCGTCACGTCGTCGTCGCCGAAGCCGCCGAAGAGCGCGGGCGAGAAGGTCGAGGACGAGGGCGACGGTGGCGCGAAGATCGCCGCGTTCCTCGTGTCGCAGAAGCTCATTTGATCCGAGGATTCCGGTGACAACCATTCGCAAGATCCGCTCCCGAACGGGCGTCGGATCCTGGCTGGGAGGAAGTAGCGAACATGGCTGAGGTTCTGGTCCTCGTCGACCACCTCGAAGGTGAAGTCAGGAAGTCGACGTTCGAGCTGCTGACGGCGGCGAAGGCGTTGGGTGAGCCGTCCGCGGTCGTCGTCGGTGCCGCCGGCACGGCCGGCAAGCTGGCCGACGGTCTCAAGGCGCACGGCGCCGAGAAGATCTACGTGGCGGAGACCGACTCGAGCGAGTTCCTCATCCCCGAGGTGTCGGTGCTCGCGTCGCTGATCGACAGCAAGTCCCCGGCGGCGGTGCTGATCGGCGTCTCCGCCGACGGCAAGGAGATCGCCGGGCGCCTCGCGGTCCGCACGAATTCGGCGTGGCTCAACGACGTCGTCGGTGTGTCGCCGGACGGTGTCACCCACAGCGTGTTCGGTGGCGCGTTCGTCGCCGAGGCGAAGGCCAACACCGAGCACCCGGTCATCACGGTGCGCCCGGGCTCGGTGGAGATCGAGCAGGCCGCGGGTGCGGGCGCCGAGGAGGCCGTCGAGGTCCCCGCCTCGACCGGGCGTCAGGCCACCGTGACCAGCCGCGAGCCGATCGTGGGCGGTGACCGTCCGGAGCTCACCGAGGCCTCGGTGGTCGTGTCCGGTGGTCGTGGCGTGGGCTCGGCCGACGACTTCTCCGTGGTCGAGGTGCTGGCCGACTCGCTCGGGGCGGCCGTGGGCGCGTCGCGGGCCGCGGTGGACTCGGGGTACTACCCCCACCAGTTCCAGGTGGGGCAGACCGGCAAGACGGTGTCCCCGCAGCTCTACATCGCGTTGGGTATCTCGGGTGCGATCCAGCACCGGGCCGGGATGCAGACGTCGAAGACGATCATCGCGGTGAACAAGGACACCGAGGCGCCGATCTTCGAGATCGCCGACTTCGGTGTGGTGGGCGACCTGTTCAAGGTGGCGCCCCAGTTGAAGGACGAGATCGCGAAGCGCAAGAGCTGATCTCCCCCGCACCGCCCGTTGCAGCAAAGCCACGTTCACGCCATCTCGTTGCGTGAACGTGGCTTTGCTGCGATCCGGGGCGGTTGTTCACTCCCCTTCCACTTCGGCTTCCGGTCCTGTGCGGGGCTCTGTCGCTCGCGGCCCGTACACAGTGGGCCGTGACCTCATCGCAGGTACTCGTCCAGACGCCGCAGGCCGCGGGCTCGCGGTACTCGCTGCTCCTGACCACCGACTCCGACGAGGTGGTGGCCGCCCAGCGGTTGCGCCATCACGTGTTCGTCGACGAACTCGGGGCCACGGTGCACAGCCCCGAGCCCGGAGTCGACGCCGACCGCTTCGACGCCTTCTGCGACCACCTGGTCGTCCGCGAGGACGCCACGGGGCAGATCGTCGGCACCTACCGCGTGCTGCCGCCCGAGCGCGCCCGGGCCGCCGGTTCGCTGTACTGCGAGAACGAGTTCGCGATCGACGCGCTCGCGCCCCTGCGCTCCTCGCTGGTCGAGACGGGCCGCTCGTGCGTGCACCCCGACCACCGCAACGGCGCTGTCGTCAGCCTCGTGTGGGCCGGGCTCGCCCGCTACATGCTGCTGACCGGCAACAAGTGGCTCGTGGGGTGCGCCAGCGTGCCGCTCTCCGACGGTGGGCACCTCGCCGCCGGGGTGGCCGAACGGGTGGCCGACCGGCACCTCGCGCCCGAGAGCCACCGCGTGCGCCCGCTGCGGCCGTGGGACCCGAGCGGGATCGCGCGCCCGGCGAAGGCCGCGCTGCCGCCGTTGCTGCGCGGGTACGTCCGGCTCGGGGCCTGGGTCTGCGGGGACCCGGCGTTCGATCCGGACTTCGACTGCGCCGACTTCCTCGTCCTGCTGGGCCTGGACCACATGGACGCCCGCTACGCGCGGTTCTTCCTGGGGGAGCAGTGATGGCCCACCCGGTGCTCGGCTCGCCGAGCTGGGCCCCCTCCTCACCCTGCACGCCCGGCTGCCTCCCGCCGTCCGACGGTCCCCGCTGCAGCCGGGTGCGCGTCGCTGCCCGCATGACCGGGTTGGTCGTCGTGCTGCTGGCCACCGTCGCCGGAACGCCCCTGCTGACGGCCGGCCTGCGCGACCGCTGGGTGCGGCGCTGCAGCCGGGCCGCGCTGCGTGCGGCCGGCGTGCGGCTGCGGGTCACCGGTGGCGACCGGTTCCGCGAGGGCGGTGGGGCGCTCGTGGTGGCCAACCACATGTCGTGGATCGACGTGCTCGCCCTCGACGCCGTGCAGCCGGTGCGGATGCTCGCGAAGCACGAGGTGCGGGACTGGCCCGTGATCGGCGGGCTCGCCACCCGCACCGGGGCCCTGTTCGTCGACCGGGCGGGCCTGCGCGCGCTGCCGGCCACCGTGGCCGCGACGGCGGACGCCCTGCGTGCGGGCGGCGCCGTCGGGGTCTTCCCGGAGGGCACGACGTGGTGCGGCGAGGCAGCCGGCCCGTTCCGGCGGGCCGCGTTCCAGGCGGCCATCGACGCGGCCGCCGACGCCGCCGTGGTGGTCCGCCCGGTCGCGATCGGGTTCCGGCTGGCCGACGGCACGCCGGCGCGGGGCGCCGCCTTCGTCGGCGAGCAGACGCTGCTCGACTCCCTGCTGCGCGTCCTGCGCCTGCCGGGTCTGGAGTGCGAGGTGAGCGTGCTGCCCGCGATCGACCCGGCCGGTCCGGACCGCCGCGAGCTGGCGGCCCGTGCGGCGGCCGCGGTCAGTTCCGTGACGGGCGTGGCGCACGTCACCGAACGGCCGGTCCGCGTACCGTCGCTGGTGCCCGCCGACCTCGAGCCCCTGGGTGTCGCGGCCTGAGCCGTTCGGCCGCGCCGGTAGGTATCGATCGGCCCAACGACGCTCCAGCGCTACTCACCGGTCCGATTACGTGGAGTAGTTTCACTTTCTTGCTCATTTCCGGTAACGCCAAGCGAATTCCGATCGCGTGCAGGTCGGCCGTCGTCCGTAGTGGGCGGCCCGCCGGGGGCGATGGCGATTGCGCCCCGGAAGAATAGCGCCGTCCGGGTGATCGGGTCGCGAACGAGGCGACCGTTGCGCCACAGGTGGAGTGCCGGATCTGCTCCGATCGGCCCTTGACCTGCACTTCAGGCGCCCCGACGATACGCAGCGTGGTGGAATCCAAAGTCTCCCCGTCGTCCCCGACCGTCCCCGCTCCGCGCCCGATGCCTGGTCCTGACAATGGTGAGCGGCGACGGTTCGACGTCGTCATGCGTGGTTACGAGCGCACCGCCGTCGACGAGTTCATGCAGCGCTCGGGCGACCAGATGGCCCAACTCCAACGCGAGCTCGGCGACAGCGAACGGCGGCGAACGCTCGCAGAGCAGCACGCTACGGCTACGGAGGGTGAGAACCGTTCCCTGCGGTCGGAGCAGCACGCCCCGGCACCTGCCGTCGAGGAGGGCTTCGGGTACCGGGCGGAGAAGCTGCTGCGGCTCGCCGAGCAGGAGGCCGCCGACGTCCGCAACACGGCCGCCCGCGAGGCGTCGACGCTGCTCGAACAGGTGCGTGCCGAGGCGGAACAGCACCGCCACGAGGTCGAGCAGACCCTGATCGCCCGGTCCTCCCTGCTCGACCAGCAGGCGACCCAGCGGTCGGTGGAACTGCAGGAGCGCGAGCAGCAGATCGCGGCGCAGCTCGCCGCGGCGCAGGCCGAGATCGAGGCGATGCACGAGACCGCCGGTCGCACCGCCGAGCACAACCGGCAGCGCGCGGAGGCCGAGGCGGCCGCGCTGCGGGCCCGCGCCGAGCAGGACGCCCGACGGCTGCGCGAGCAGGCCGAGCAGGAGGTCAACCGGCTGGGCTCGCTGCGGGACGGGGCGCGCAGTGAGATCGCCCGGCTGGCCGAGCTGTTGCAGGGCGGCCTGGCGGAGGGCGCGTCCGTGCGGGGCGGATCCCAACCCAACGGACGTGGCGGGGGCAACGGGCACGACGAACGGGCTGTGGGGGCCACCGCGGGGGCGGCGCGCGCCCCGGCGTCGGGGCGCTGAGCACGCAGCTGGTCGCCCCGCAGGGCTTGACCGGACGTCCCGCGAGGGAGCGGATCGGACCCGCTCTCCTCGCGGTGGCCGCCGTGTTCGCGATCGGTGCGCACCTCGTCTCCGCGGTGCGCGCCGGCGCCTGGACGGCGACGGCGGGCGAGGCCCGGCTGGCCGTGGCGGTGGCCCGCGGGGCCGGGGTGGCCGCCGACCCGCTGTCGCTCACCGACCGGTTCGCCGCGCTGCAGCTCGCACTCGTCCAGACACTGTTGCCGACGGCCGGCGTGCCGATCGTCGACGCGGCCCGGTGGGCGTGTCTGGTGTTCGGGCTGGCGGCGGCGCTGCTGGTCTGGCCGATCCTGCGTGGGCTGCGGGTGTCGCCGGCCGCCGCGGCCGCCGGGGTCGCGCTGGCCGGTGTGTCGTTGCCGGCGCTCGCCCTGCACTCGGGTGTCTCGGCCGCCGCACCCGCCACCGCGTGGCTGGCTGCCGGTGCGGCACTCGCCGTGCACGAGCACGGCCGGGCGGCGGTGGTCACGGTGGTCGTCGCGGCCCTCACCGCACCGCTGGCCGGGCCCTCGTCCTCGCGCTCGTCGCGCACCTGGTATTGGGAGGTGTCGTCGGCCGGTTCCGACGGTCCGTCGGCGTCGCCGCCGCTGTCGGGGCCGTGGCGGTGGCCGGGCTGAGCGTGAGCGGTGCGCCGCTGGCCGGGACGGGACCCGACGTGGCGACGCCGATCGTGGTCGCGGGCACGGTGGTCGGCGCGCTGTTGGCACTGCTCGCGTCCCGGGTCGCGGCGTGGCTGCGGCCGGCCGTCCCCGGCACGGTGGTGCTGCTCGCCGTCGCGCTGTTCCCGGGACCGTCACGGGCGACGGCGGCACTGCTCGCGGTGCCGGTGCTGGCCGTCGCGCTCGCGGTGGTGGCCGAACAGCTCACGGCCCGGTACCCGTCCCGCGCCCCGCTCGCCGTCCTGCTCGTCGTGCTGGTGGGCCCCACCGTGGCCGCTCCCGCCCTGTTGCCTGCAGTACCCACCCGCGAACCCGGCCTGCTGGCCTGGCTCGCCGCCGACACCTCGCCCGGGTCCGTCATCAGGGCCGACGCGCTCGACCGCGCCGAGCTGCTCGTCGACGGCGTCCCCGCCGCGCGTCTGCGCGGGCTCACCGATCCACCCGTCGACGGCGAGCTGGTGCTGGTCACCGACCGGCCCGACGCGGCACCCACCCCCTGCGCGGCCGGATCGGTCGTCGCGGTGGTCGGGCGGGGAACCGGCGGGTCTCCGGCTCAGGTGTGTCGCACCGACGGGGTCGGTCCGGCCGTGGCGGCCGAGGAGTCGGCGCGGGCCCGGCTGGGCACCGCACTCGCCGGCAACCCGTCGCTGTCGCTCGCCGGCCCGGCCGCGGCGGCGCTGCGGGACGGTTCGGTGGATCCCCGCCTCATGCTCGTGCTCGCGGCGATGACCACCGCGCACCGCGTGGCCGTCGCCGACTTCCCCGTCGTGGCCGACGACGCGCCCGGTCTTCCCCGGCGGCGGGCCGTGCTCACCGGCGTCGACGGCACCGACCCGGCGACGTCGGACCTCCTGCGTACCTGGCTCTCGAGCCAGCAACCCCCGTTCGTGCCGACGCTCGTGGTCCCGGCGGGGCCGGACCTCGTCGTCGGCTATCCCTCCCCGCCGCCCGGCGGGCTGCTCCCCGAATGAGGACGACATGATCACTCTCCGCAGGATCCTGGCGGCCGTCGCGGTCGTCGCAGGCCTGGTGACGGCGCTGGCCCCGGCCGCGTTCGCCGCCGACGCCCCGGCCTACGTGCGGCTCGCCCATCTCTCCCCCGACACTCCCGACGTCGACGTCTACGTGGCCTCGGTCGCCGACCCCGCCCGCTCGTTCGTGGTGCCGGGTGTCGGCTACGGCGCCGTGTCGCCCTACCGGGCCCTGACACCGGGCGCGTACGTCGTCAGCATGCGGCTCGCGGGTGCGCCCGCGGCATCGCCCGCGGTGATCTCGACGAGCGTCGACGCCCGGTCCGGGGACGCCTACACCGTCGCCGGGGTGGGCATGTCCGCCAAGCTCGGCCTGAACGTGCTCACCGACCGGCTCGCCATCCCCGCACCGGGCCGGGCCACCGTCCGCGTGATCAACGGTGCGGCGAGCGCGCCGACCGTTGACGTGGCGCCCGTGGGCGGGCCCGTCTGGGCGTCCGGGGTGAGGTTCGGCACCGACACGCCCTACGCGGACGTGCCGCTCGGGTCCTGGACGCTGCAGGTGAGCAGCCCCGGGCGGCCCACGAGCACGCTCCCGGTGCGGCTCGACGCCAACTCCGTCTACACCGTGCTGCTGCTCGACAAGGGCGGCTCGCTGAGCACCCAGCTGATCCGCGACAGCGTCGGGTCCGGCGTGGTGCCGGTCGGCGGGGTCGAGACCGGCTTCGGCGGGACCGCGCCCGGCGCGGCGCCCGCCGTGCTGGTCGCCGGGCTGATGCTGGCCGCGGCAACCGGTGGGCTCCTCGTCGCGGGCGTCGGCCGGGCCCGTGCCCACTGAGCTGGACGACCCCGTGAGCCGGCCGACCGCCTGGTGGCCGGGCCCGTGCGGGGGCACCTCGCCGGGCCGGCTCCACCACCGGGCGAGCCCGCCCCGGAGGACCGGCCGCATGGCGGTCACGGTGGCCACCGTGGTCGCGCTGGCCTGCGGGATCGTCGTGGCGCTCGACCGCCCGGCACCCGTCGCCGTCGTCGCGGCACCGGCCGCCCGGGCGGAGCTGGTGCTCCCGCCCGCCGCGGCCCCGGTGCGCGCGACCGTCGTCGACATCCCGGCGTTGAAGGTGCACTCCGAGCTCGTCGAGCTGGGCGTCGACGCGGCGGGGGTGCTCGTGCCGCCGGACTCGCCCTCGGTGGCCGGGTGGTTCACCGGCAGCGCCTCCCCGGGTGATCCGGGGCCCACGGTGATCGCGGGGCACGTCGACTCCCGCACCGGTCCGGGTGTGTTCTTCCGGCTCAAGGACCTGCAGCCGGGCGACGAGGTCACCGTCGGCCGGTCCGACGGCGCGGTGGCGCGCTACCGCGTGACCGGCGTGACGGTGGTCGACAAGAACGCGTTCCCCACCGAGCAGGTGTACGGGCCCACACCCGCCCCGGAACTGCGGCTGATCACCTGCGGGGGCGAGTTCGACCACAGCGCGCGCCGCTACCTGCGCAACGTCGTGGTCTCGGCGGCACTGGTCGACGGGGCCTGACCGGGTCGCGGCGACTACCCTCGTCCGGAGGAACATCGATCGGACGGTTGACGTGAGCACTCCCAGCACCAGGGCGACGTACCTCGACCACGCCGCCACAACTCCGATGTTCGCGGAGTCGGTGGCGCGGATGGCCGAGGCGCTCTCGCGCACCGGAAACGCGTCGTCGCTGCACACCGCCGGGCGTCGGTCGCGCCGTGACGTCGAGGAGTCCCGGGAGCGCATAGCCGCGGCCGTGGGCGCCCGACCGTCGGAGGTCGTGCTCACCACCGGTGGCACGGAGAGTGACAACCTTGCCGTGAAGGGCCTCTACTGGGCGCGCCGCGCCGCCGACCCCCGTCGCTCCCGGGTGCTCGTCTCCGCGATCGAGCACCACGCCGTCCTCGACGCCGCCGAGTGGCTGGCCGAGCACGAGGGCGCCGCCGTGGAGCTGCTGCCCGTCGACCACGACGGGCGGGTGCAGCCCGCTGTGCTGCGGGCCGCGATCGAGCGGGCCCCCGACACCGTCGCGCTGGTCTCGGTGATGTGGGCCAACAACGAGGTCGGCACGGTCAACCCGATCCGGGAGCTGGCCGCCATCGCCCACGAGTTCGACGTCCCGCTGCACACCGACGCCGTGCAGGCCGTCGGGATCCTGCCCGTCGACTTCGCCGCGTCCGGCGTCGACGCCCTGACGCTCACCGGCCACAAGCTCGGCGGGCCCTACGGCGCGGGCGCGCTGCTGCTGGGCCGCTCGGTCGCGCTCACCCCGCTGCTGCACGGCGGCGGCCAGGAGCGCGACGTGCGGTCGGGCACGCTGGACACCCCCGCCGTCGTCGGGCTGGCCACGGCCGTCGAGATGTCGGTGGCCGACGCCCCCCGTCGCGCGGAGATGCTCGCCGGCCTGCGCGACGACCTCATCGGCAAGGTGCTCGCCACCGTCGGCGACGCCACGCTCAACGGAGACCCCGGCACCGGCATCGTCGACGGCGGCCCGTCGCGGCTGCCCGGCAACGCCCACCTGTCGTTCCCCGGCTGCGAGGGCGACAGCCTGCTCATGCTGCTCGACGCGCACGGCATCGAGTGCTCCACGGGGTCGGCGTGCACCGCGGGCGTGGCGCAGCCCAGCCACGTGCTGCTCGCGATGGGCGCCGACGAGGCCGCTGCCCGCGGCTCGCTGCGGTTCTCCCTCGGCCACACCTCCACGGCCGCCGACGTCGACGCGGTGGCGGCCGTGATCGGGCAGGTCGTGGACCGCGCGCGGCGGGCCGGGCAGGCTCCTACTCCTGCGGGCCGACGATGACGCGCCCGGGTGCGCGCCGCGCCGGCCGGTGCCGTCCCGCCTCGGGATCGCCGCGATGAGGGTACTGGCCGCCATGAGCGGCGGGGTGGACTCCGCCGTGGCCGCGGCGCGGGCCGTCGACGCCGGGCACGACGTCGTCGGGGTGCACCTCGCGCTGTCCGAGACCCCGGCTGCCCTGCGGGGCGGCTCGCGTGGCTGCTGCTCCAAGGAGGACGCGGGCGACGCCCGCCGTGCCGCCGACGTGCTGGACATCCCGTTCTACGTCTGGGACTTCGCGGCGCGGTTCACCGAGGACGTCGTCGACGACTTCGTGGCCTCCTACGCCGCCGGCCAGACCCCCAACCCGTGCCTGCGCTGCAACGAGAAGATCAAGTTCGCGGCGCTGCTGGACCGGGCGCTGGGGCTGGGCTTCGACGCGGTGTGCACGGGGCACTACGCGCAGCTCGCCAGGAACGTCGACGGAGTCGGGGAGTTGCGGCGGGCCGTCGACGAGGACAAGGACCAGTCCTACGTGCTGTCGGTGCTCACCCCCCACCAGCTCGCCCACGCGCTGTTTCCGATCGGCGACACCCCGAAGTCCGAGGTCCGGGCCGAGGCCGCGCGGCGCGGGCTGCGGGTGGCCGACAAGCCCGACTCCCACGACATCTGCTTCATCCCCTCCGGCGACACCCGCGCCTTCCTCACCGAGCGCATCGGCGTGCGGCCGGGCGCGATCGTCGACGACGCCACGGGGGAGGAGCTGGCCCGCCACGACGGGGTCCACGGCTTCACCGTCGGCCAGCGCAAGGGCATCGGCGTCGACGCCCCGGCCGCCGACGGCCGGCCCCGCTACGTGCTGGGCATCGAGCCGGTCAGCGGCACGGTGCGGGTCGGGCCCGCCGACGCCCTCGACGTCCGCACGATCGACGCGGCCCGCCCGGTCTGGGGCAGCGGACGTGCTCCCGCCCCGCGGTTCCGCTGCGTCGCCCAGGTGCGGGCCCACGGCGGCCTGGCCGGGGCGACGGCGGAGCCGAGCGAGGACGGCCTGCGCGTGGAGCTCGACGAGCCGCTGCGCGGGGTGGCCCCCGGCCAGGCGGTGGCCCTCTACGAGGGTGACGTGGTGCTGGGCAGCGCGACGATCACCGCCGCGAGGTAGGAGGCCCCCGCCCCCTCTCGCGACGAACGGCACTGTCGTCGGAACCTCTGCGACGAAAGGGCCGCTGGTCGGTGCGCTGACGCGCCCGTGCGCGGATATCGCCGCTCCGGCAGCGATATCCGCGCACGACCCTCTGCGTGACCCTCTGCGGGCGGCCCGTACCCGCCGTTGGTCCTGCTGGTAGACAGGCGCCGTGAGCACCGACGATCCGCTGGCCGCCGCTCTCGCCGCCGCCGGCCTCGCCGGGGTCCGGCCGGGTGCGCCGCCGCCCGCCCCGGTGGTCGACGTCGTCACTCCGGACGAGCTCGCCGAACCCGCCCCGCACTGGCCCCCTGGTGCGGCCACGGGGGTCGGCTCGATGCCGGGAGCGGACGTCCGGGAGGCCGCGGCCACCATCGTCGGCGAGCTGCCGCTCCTGCCGTACCTGCCCGAGCTGCCCGCGCGTGGGGTCGGCGCCGACATGATCGGGCGCACCGCCGGGCTGCTCGTCGACATCGCGGTGGAGGTGCGGCCGTCGGGCTACCGGGTGGCGTCGCGGCCCGGCCGCGACCACCGCACCGCAGTCGACCTGTTGCGCGGTGACCTCGACGCCTTCGACGAGGCCTGCGACCCCGTGCACCCCGGCTGGGTCAAGGTGCAGTCCGCCGGGCCCTGGACGCTCGCCGCGTCGGTCGAGGTGCGTACCGGCCACACCGTGCTGTCGGACCGCGGCGCCGTCCGCGAGTTCGCCTCCAGCCTCACCGAGGGCCTCAAGCTGCACATCGCGGAGGTCGCGGCCCGCACCGGCGCGCACGTGCTGCTGCAGCTCGACGAGCCGTCGCTGGCCGCGGTGATCAACGGTCTGGTGCCCACCCCGTCCCGGTACGGCACGGTGCGGGCGGTGTCGGAGGCGGCGGCGAAGACCGTGCTGCGTGAGCTGATCACCGCCGTCGGTGTGCCGGTGGTGCTGCACTGCTGCGCGTCGCGGCCGCCGATGGCGGTGCTCGCCGACGTGGGCGCGGCGGCGATCGGCATCGACGCCACCCGGCCGGAGATCTCCGGTGGCACCGCCGAGCCCGCCTCCCTCGACCGCATCGGCGAGATCTGGGACGCCGGCACCCCCCTGCTGCTGGGGCTCGTGCCGTCGACGGCCCCGAGCGGGCAGGTCACCAGCCGCCGCCTCGCCGGCCGCGCGTTCGACCTGGCCGACCGGCTCGGCTTCGACCGCGCCCGCCTGGGCACCCTGGCCGTCCCCACCCCCACCTGCGGCCTGGCCGACGCCGACCCGCGCTGGGCCCGCCGTGCCCTGGCGCTCTCCCGCGAGCTGGGCCAGGGCTTCCAGGACCCGCCCGACACGGACCCCCGCGACCCGGAGGCCCGGGGCTCGTCCTGACCCCGACCCGCGAGTCGGGGCGCGAGTGCGCGCGAGTCGGGTCTCCGCGCGTGCCGGTCGCTGCCGTCGGTGATCGGCTTCGGCCGCACGGTGGTGCCCTCGTCAGGGCGCTCGGATGCGGTCCGCGGAGATCATCGAGGGCCCGCCGGCATGATCGGCGCCGGCCGCACGTGGACGCCCTTCGCGGGGCGCTCCTGTTGGAGCCGCAGCGATCAGCGCTCACCGGTGGCGGCGGGCACCGGGCGGGTCGACCGGTGCCGCCGCAGGTGGCGCACGACGTGCCGGGCGTCGCCGTCGAAGCCTGGACGGCGGCCGACGTCGGGGCGCACTCCCGATCGGCGGCCGTCAGCGCCGCGCGGTCGGCAAGCCGGTCGGGCACCACGTCGACCTACGACCGCGGACCGGCTCCCGGCGCCTGACCGACCATGATCGTGATCCACCGCCGCGCATCGCCCGAGCCGCGACGATGAAGTGCGTCGTGCGGTGATCACGCTGCTCCTCGTCGGCGATGCCGTGCCCGTGATCGCCGCCGGTCGCACACCACCGCCCTCGGCGGCGCTCGCGTGCGGTGCATCCCGATCATCGGGCCGGCGCGCGAAGGCGTCCCGGCATCGGATCCTCGAACCTCCCCGCCCATCGGCACGCCCGTGGGAGGGGCGTTTCGCCGGAACTGTCGGTGGGCCTCGGTAACCTCGCCCTCGTGAGTTCAGACGCCCCCGCGGTTCCACCAGCAGAGCGGCACGCCCGGTTGGCCGAGGAGGTCGCGGGCCACCAGTTCCGTTACTACGTGCTCGACGCGCCCGTCCTGTCCGACGGGCAGTTCGACGAGCTGTGGCGCGAGCTGCTGGCGCTGGAGGAGGCCCATCCGGAGCTCGTCACGCCGGAGTCGCCCACGCAGAAGGTCGGCAGTCGGTTCAACACCGACTTCGTGGCGCACGACCACCTCGAGCGCATGCTCAGCCTCGACAACGCCTTCTCCGACGACGACCTGCGCGGCTGGGCCGAGCGGGTGGCCAAGGACGTGGGAACCGAGCAGGTCCACTACCTCTGCGAACTCAAGATCGACGGGCTGGCCGTCAACCTGCTCTACGAGAACGGGAGGCTCACCCGGGCCCTCACCCGCGGCGACGGGCGCACCGGCGAGGACATCACGCTCAACATGCGCACCCTCGAGGAGGTGCCGGTCCAGCTCACCGGCACCGACGAGTTCCCGGTGCCCGAGCTCGTCGAGGTGCGCGGCGAGGTCTACTTCCGGCTGGAGGATTTCCAGGCGCTCAACGCGTTGATGGTCGAGGCCGGCAAGCCCGTGTACGCCAACCCGCGCAACACAGCGGCCGGCTCGTTGCGGCAGAAGGACCCGCGCGTCACCGCGTCCCGGCACCTGCGGCTGATCTGTCACGGCTTCGGCAAGCGCGCGGGGTTCGCGCTGGAGCGCCAGTCGCAGGGCTACGACGCGCTGCGGGCGTGGGGCCTGCCGGTCTCGGAGCGCACCGTGATCCTCACCGGTGTCGACGAGGTCATCGAGCACATCCGGTACTGGGGCGAGCACCGCCACGACATCGAGCACGAGATCGACGGCGTCGTCATCAAGGTCGACGAGGTGGCGCTGCAGCGGCGGCTGGGCTCCACCTCGCGTGCGCCGCGGTGGGCCATCGCGTTCAAGTACCCGCCCGAGGAGGTCACCACCCGCCTGCTCGACATCCGCGTCAACGTCGGGCGCACCGGGCGCGTCACGCCGTTCGCGATGATGGAGCCGGTGGTGGTCGCCGGGTCCACGGTCGAGATGGCCACCCTGCACAACGCCGACGAGGTGCGCCGCAAGGGCGTGCTCATCGGCGATCACGTCGTCATCCGCAAGGCCGGCGACGTCATCCCCGAGGTGCTGGGGCCGGTCGTCGATCTGCGCGACGGCTCCGAGCGCGCGTTCGTCATGCCCACCCACTGCCCGGAGTGCGGCACCGCGCTCGTGCGGCAGAAGGCCGGCGACATCGACCAGCGCTGCCCCAACTCCCGCTCCTGCCCCGCGCAGCTGCGGGAGCGGCTGTTCCACGTGGCCGGCCGGGGGGCGTTCGACATCGAGGGCCTGGGCTACGAGGCCGCCACCGCACTGCTGACGTCGGGCGTCGTGCAGGATGAGGGCGACGTCTTCGCGCTCGACGAGGCCGATCTGCTCCAGGTGGAGCTGTTCTGCAAGAAGGACGGCGGGCTGTCGGCCAACGGCGCCAAGCTGCTCGCCAACCTGGAGGCGGTGAAGGACCGGCCGCTGTGGCGGGTGCTGGTCGGGCTCTCGATCCGGCACGTCGGGCCCACCGCGGCCCAGGCGCTGGCGCGGGAGTTCACGTCGATGGAGGCCATCGAGGCAGCGGCGGCGCAGGCGGCCCTCGACACCGAGGCCGCGGGCATCGCGATCACCACCGACGGCAGCGCGGCCGAGGACGAGCCCGAGTCGATCGGAGCGGCGGATCCCGAGGCCGAGCCGGAGGAGCTGTCCGCCGAGGAACGCGCCCTCGCCGCGGAGAAGGCGGCCCGCGCCGCCACCCGTGCGCAGGCGAAGGCCCTTGCTGCGGCGCTCGCCCCGATCGCGGGCGTGGAGGGGGTGGGCCCCACCATCGCCGCGGCGGTCCGCGACTGGTTCTCGGTCGACTGGCACCGCGAGGTCGTCGCGAAGTGGCGGGCCGCGGGCGTGCGCATGGTCGACGAGGTCGACGAGTCGGTGCCCCGCACGCTCGACGGCCTGTCCATCGTGGTCACCGGCTCGATGGACGGCTTCTCGCGCGACGAGGCCAAGGAGGCCATCACCGCGCGGGGAGGCCGGGCCGCGGGATCGGTGTCGAAGAAGACCTCGTTCGTGGTCGCGGGCGAGGCCCCGGGATCCAAGTACGAGAAGGCGCTCGAGATCGGGGTCCCGATCCTCGACGAGGCAGGTTTCCGGGTGCTGCTCGACCGCGGCCCGGACGCGGCGCGCGAGGTGGCCACGATGGGCGCAACCGGCGCAGGAGGAGCCTCGTTCGGGGAGCCACCGGCGTCCGTATGATCGACGTGGTCGGGGCCCGGCTGTGGGTCGTACGACGAACGTCTCGTCCAGTGGGGAGTTGTCGCGGTGCTGCAGGCGGTTCTGAACGGATCGCGGCCCGAGGACGCGCACCCGGCGCTGCCGGTCCTCGCGCGGCACCTCGCGCGCGACGCCCGGGCCGTCGGCCGCCTCGGGATCTCCGCCGTGCACGTGCACCCGCGGGGCCCGGACGGGCAGGAGACGCTCGACCCGATGCACGTCGGCGACGCGGTCGCGGCCATCCGCCAGGAAGTGCCCGGCATGGAGATCGGGGTCACCACCGGCCGGTGGATCCAACCCGACCCGCGCATGCGCATAGAGGCTGTGCTGGCCTGGGGGCACCTGGGGGTCGGCAAGCCCGACGTGTGCTCGGTCAACGTGCACGAGAAGGGCTGGGTCGACGTGTGCGCCGCCGCCGCGTCCGTCGGCATCGGCGTGGAGCTCGGGGTCTGGACCAGCGGTGATGCGGTCACCCTGCGCACCAACGGCGTCCCGCAGGGCACCACGCGGGTACTCGCGGAATCCACCGTCTCCGACCCGGAGACCGCCGTGGCCGAGGCCATCCGCATCATGCGTGCGCTCGGTTCGGAGCTGGGGGCGCCGGTGCTGTTGCACGGCGAGGAGGACGGCGCCTGGCCGGTGCTGGAGTACGCGCTGCGCATGGGCATCGACACCCGTATCGGGTTCGAGGACGTGCTGGTCCGCCCCGACGGCTGGCTCGCCACCGGCAACGACGATCTGGCGAAGGCCGCGCTCGCGATCCGGGGCTGAGGCCACCTTTCACCTGCCCTTAACCGCCGGGCGCCGTACTCACCACTGATTTTCGCTTCTGCAACAGTTTTGGGCGCCCGGACGTGGTCGCACACGTGGCCGGTTGTGCGAAGCGCGCAATACCGTCGAGTTATGGGAGTTCTCAGCTCGATCGGTCAGCTCGCGCGGGACGCGGCGGCACGCTTCACGCAGCCGCTGCTGCCCGACGACCTGCTCGGCACGCTGAGCCCGCTGTGGTCCACCACCCAGCCGCACGCGCGCGTGGTCGGGTTGCGGCGGGAGACCGCCGACACCACCACGCTGCTGCTGCGCCCGGGCGTGCGTCGCCCGACGCACCGGGCCGGACAGTTCGTCGGGATCGGCCTTCAGGTGCACGGTGTGTGGCAGTGGCGCACCTACTCGGTCACGTCGCGTCCGGGTGACGAGCACCTCGCCGTCACGGTCACGGCCGTGCCCGGCGGTGCCGTCTCGGGTCTGCTCGCCCACCGCACCCCGGTCGGCGCGCTGCTGCGGATCGGCCCGCCCGCGGGCGAGTTCGTGCTGCCCGAGCCCACCCCGGAGAAGCTGCTGTTCCTGGCGGCCGGCAGTGGCATCACCCCGATCATGGGGATGCTGCGCGAGCTGTACGCCACCCGCCCCGAGGCGCTCGACGGCGCTGTGGTCGTGCACTGCGACCGGACACCGGCCGACCTGGTGTTCGGGCTGGAGCTGCGCGCGATGACGGCGTCCACGGGCCTGAGGCTGGTCGAGCGGCACACCGCGCTCGAAGGCCGGCTCACCGGCGACGCCCTGACCGACGACGTCCCCGACTGGACGGCCCGGCAGGCGTGGGCGTGCGGCCCGGCCGGGCTGCTCGACGCCCTCACCGAGCAGTGGGAACGCCACGGCGACCCCGACGCCCTGCACATCGAGCGCTTCACCCCGCCGACCCTCGCGGCCGACGGCGCCACGGGCGGCCGCGTCGCGTTCACGACCAGCGGGATCGACACCGACGCCGCCCCCGGCGAGCCGCTGATGGCGGCCGGCGAGGCGGCCGGTGCCCTGCTGCCCAGCGGCTGCCGCATGGGCATCTGCCACACCTGCGTGGGGACGCTGCGCTCCGGCGCCGTCCGCGACCTGCGCACCGGTGACCTGTACGACACCCCCGGCGAGTCCGTGCGCACCTGTGTCTCCGGTGCCGCGGGTGACGTCGAGATCGAGCTCTAGGAGCAACTCATGACCGCGACACTCGACACCCCCCGCACCACTACGCGTGCGAAGAAGGCTCCCGTCCGCCGGGAGCTGCCCACCACCGCGCAGGTCTTCGACCCGGCCGTGCCCACCCCGCCGTCGGCGGCCGCGCACCTCACCGAGGCCCAGGTGGCCGAGCTGGCCGCGGAGCTCGACACGATCCGCGCCGAGGTCATCGCGAGCCTCGGGCAGAAGGACGCCGCCTACATCCACAGGATCATCAAGCTGCAGCGCGGCCTGGAGATCGGTGGCCGCGGTGCCCTGCTGTTCTCGCTGCTGCCGCCCGCGTGGATCGCCGGCACCGCGGCGCTGACCGTCGCCAAGATCCTCGACAACATGGAGCTCGGCCACAACATCCTCCACGGCCAGTGGGACTGGATGCGCGACGAGAAGATCCACTCCACCACGTGGGAATGGGACCACGCCACGCCCGCCGCGTCCTGGCAGAAGTCGCACAACTACGAGCACCACACGTTCACGAACGTCCGGGGCAAGGACCGCGACCTCGGCTACGCGGTCATGCGCATCACCCCCGAGCAGGAGTGGAAGCCCGCCGACCTCATCCAGCCGCTCACCAACGTCGCGCTCTCGCTGTTCTTCGAGTGGGGCATCGCGATCTACGACGTCGAGCTGGAGAAGGTCCAGGCCGGCATCAAGCCGTGGGAGGAGGCGAAGGGCGAGCTCAGGACGCTGTGGCGCAAGGCGCGCAAGCAGCTCGCGAAGGACTACCTCCTGTTCCCGCTGCTCTCGGGCCCCGGCTTCCTCTCCACGGTGGCCGCGAACTTCACCGCCAACGCCCTGCGCAACGTCTGGACGCACGCCGTGATCTTCTGCGGTCACTTCCCCGACGGCACGGAGACCTTCGAGGAGGACCGGCTCGAGGGCGAGACCCAGGGCGAGTGGTACGTCCGGCAGATGCTGGGCTCGGCCAACCTCACGGGCGGCCCGCTGTTCCACCTGATGACCGGCAACCTCAGCCACCAGATCGAGCACCACCTCTTCCCGGACGTCCCGAGCAACCACTACGCCCGGATCGCGCCCAAGGTGCAGGAGATCTGCGAGCGCTACGGCCTGCCCTACACCGCGGGCCCGCTGCCCAAGCAGTACGCGAAGGTGGTCCGCAAGATCGTCCGCCTGGCGTTCCCCGGTGGCGGCCCGAAGACCGCCTGACCCTCTCCCCACGCCGCAGCGACGCCCCTCCGGGACCCGGAGGGGCGTCGCTGTCTGCGGCTACGGGGCGTACTGCTTGACCCAGTCGACCTGCATCTGCGTGGCGGTGTTCGGCCCGCCGAAGTTGTCGAGCTGGATCGTCATGTGCATCGGGCCGGGCGGCAGGATCGACGTGTTCTTCGTCGACCACCACACCTTGCCGTCGAGGTAGGTCGTGATGCCCTGCGGCGTCCACTCCACGGCCCAGTTGTGCCACTGCGTGGCATCGACGTTCACGTTGCCCTGCACCTGGTTGTTGTCCGCGCCGTAGTGCAGGAACGTGTCGGCGACCTTGCGGGCGGGATCGGAGATCTCCATCCAGTCGACCTCGCCGCCGATCGGCCAGTTCTCCGCGGACGGCCAGAGCAGCATCACGGGGTGGTAGGAGCCGGCGGAGGAGCGGACCCGGGCCTCCCAGCGGCCGTACTTCTGCCCGTCGCCCCAGGCCATGCCACCGGTGTTGCCACTCGTGTCGCCGGTCATCGTCATGATGCCGTCGGCCGTGGTGACGGCGGACGGCGTGCGACGGCCGTTGCCGGCGTGACCGCTGCCGTCGTAGACGCCCCACTGGCCCAGGCCGGCGGAGAAGTCGTCGGACTTCGTGGGCGTGCCCCAGCCCATCGCCTGCGCGGCGGTGGTGCCGGAGCCCACGGCGGCCGGCGCGGGGGCGGGCGCCGCCGTGGCGGTCGTCGGTGCGGCGGTGGCCTTCGGCAGCGTGGCGGTGGTGGTGGGGGCGGGCTTCGGGGCGGTGGTCCGCGGGGTGGGGGTGCGCGGGGCCGGGGTGACAGGGGCCGGGGCTGCGGCCTGGTCGGCGGCCTGCCCGGCGCATCCGGCCGGGAGCTCGGTGCCGACCCCGGCCCGGGTGAGGGCCCGGCGCAGCTGCGTGGAGCGCGCGTCGGTCTGGCCGTCGAGACTCACGAGGAGGTCGTGGGCGGCCACCTGCCAGCGGCACTGGTCCACCGCCGCCGAACCGGCCGTCGGCAGCGCCACGAGTACCACCGCCGCGGTGAGCAGCACCGCGGCGGTCCGGCGGCTCCCGCCCAGACCGGCCAGCGCGCGCCGGCCCTTCCCGGGACGGGAGGCGCCGTGGGCGTGGGCGTGGGCGCGGCGGCGGTGGCGCTGCGGAGCGGCGTGGCGGCGACCGGCCCGGGCCGGAGTCTCGGCCCGGACCGGTCCGGATGTCGGGGTCGCGGCGGAGTCGGTGACCGGCTCGGCCGACGCGCTGACGACCGGGATCGGGCCGCTGGCCGGCTCGTCGGCCGTGTGCCGACCGGCCTGGGCGGCGCCGTGACCACCGCTGCGGTCGGCGTCGCCCGTGCCGGCGGGGTCCGCCGCGTGCCGGGCGACGGGACCGCCGGCGTGCCGGGAGTCCCGTGGCGCGCGCGGCAGTGGGATGGCCACGAGCGGTGCGGTGACCGGCGGGATCGCCACCGGGCGTGCGGCGGCGGGGGCGTCGGCGACCGGGGTGCCGTCCTCGACGGAGTCGGCCAGGGCGTGCCGGGACAGGTCACGACCGGATCGGCCACGATCGGGCAGGCTGGAGCTGGGCAGGCTGTGTCTGGACATGCGGAAGCGATCCTCGTACCCGGAACCGCGACGGCCGCGGACTCCTGCCCGGTGTGCTGGGGGGCCGCCCGTGGGGAGCGTCGGCGGGCAGGATCCCGGAACCGACCAGGCGCACCTGCCGACAGTGGGGGAGCGGTCGACCGGCCGGTTGACCGTAACCACGTCGTGACCATCCGCGGAGCAACCTTCCGCGGATCTGCGACGACCGGGCCGTCCGTTTCCACGAACGGGTGACATTCGTCCGGGTTGCGCGACGAACGGCGATTTCCGTCGGGCGGTCCCGACGGAGCGGTGAGCGGTCCTCAGTGCTGGTCAGGCCCGGTCGCCCGGAGCGCGATGGCCAGCTCCAGGCGCGTCGCAGGGTCGTCGAGTGCCGCACCGAACGTCTCGCGGAGCCCGGCGAGGCGGTAGCGCACGGTCTGCGGGTGCACGTGCAGGGCCGCGGCGGTGGCGGTGACGTCGCCGTGGGCGTCGAGCCAGCCCCGCAACGTCTCCTCGGCGCGGGCGGCGGCGCCGTCGGGAAGGTCGGCCAGCGGGCGCAGCGCGCGCTCACAGAGGTCGGCGGCGAGGTCGGGCTGGGCGGCGAGCAGGAGGGCCAGCAGGTGCTCGTCGGCGCGCACGAGGGAGTCGCCCGCGTCGGTGGGCAGCATCCCGCCCACGTGCAGTGGCCAGGCGGCCTGGGCGCGGGCGATCGACCGCTGGGCCCCGGCCGGATCCACCACCGGCCCCAGCACACCCGGTCGGCCGCGCAACCCGGCCCGGACGTGATCGAGCCAGCCGTCACGCTCGGGCACCGCGACGAGGACGACGCCCACGGGGTCGAGGTCCGCGCCGATCGCGGACTGGAGGCGGGTGGCCACCTCCACCGCGTCCTCGACGACGAGCGCCGCGAGCCGGGCGGGCGGCCGCCACCCGGCGGCGGCCGCCACCCGCTCCGCCTCGGCCGCGGGGGCGGGGGTCGGCCGGGCGAGCAGCTCGATGAGCGCGTGGCGGCGGGTCTGCAGCGAGCCGGCACGGCTGGACTCCTCGGCGGCCCACCCCGCCACCGACGCCGCCGACAGCTCCTCGATGTAGGTGAACAGCGCCTCGGCCAGCCGGAAGATGACGTCAGGCGGCAACTGCCGGGCGGTGGCGCTCTCGCCGAGCCGGCGCCACAGCGTGCGGCTGCCGACCTGATAGGCCGACTGCAGGGCCGCGAGCGTCCTGCCCTCGCGGTGCTCGAGCTGCCCCAGCGCGCGGTAGACGCGGACGTCGTCGAGCGGCACGTCGCAGCCGAGCAGGTCGAGGAACTGGCCGAGTGCCACCGAGACACCCTCGGTGAGCCGCGAACCGAAGCGCCCGACGAGCGGCCGCGCGTAGTCGGTGACGTCGGTGCGCACGGCCGTGATGATCTCGTCGGCCGAGGTGGCGAGCTCCGGCCGCAACGCGGCCCCGACCCAGGCCGGCACCCGTGCCCAGGGCCGGTCCAGGCCGCCCGTCACGACGCGAGGACGGTCGTCACGATTCCGGCGAGGTGGGTGAGCCGCGCCAGCTCCGACGGCCGGAAGACCGGCCCGCCCGGCCGCCCGACGACCAGCACCTGCGCCGCCGATCCGAACGGCGCCGCGGCGAGCTCCGTGTCGAGGCTGCTCCACGGCTCGGGCACCCAGTGCACCTCGGGGTCGATGACGATCGCCTTGGCCAGCGGCAGCCACGGCAGGTCGCCCGCGATCGTCTCGGGGGCGGCGGAGCTCTGGGCCACCCGGTAGGAGCGGGTGCCCTCCCGCACCGCGATGAGGGCCCAGCCGGCGCGGAAGATCCGGGGCACTCCGTCGGCGAGCAGTTCCAGCCCGCGGGAGGGGTCGCCGGTGATCTCCTCGATCAGCTCCAGCTCGTGGTGGGTCTCCAGCAGGCCCGAGTGCGGTCGCACCGACTCCACCTCGACGCCCGGCACCGACTCGGCGGCCGTGATCAGCACGTCGGGCGGGCGGCCGTTGGGCAGCTCGACGGCGAGGTCGTCGACGGCGTGGCCGGGGGAGCGTTCGACGACCGTGACGCCGAGGATGTCCGCCCCGGCGTTGCCCAGCGCCGTGGCCACGGCCCCCAGGCTGCCGGGCTTGTCCGGTAGCACCACCCGGAGCAGGTACGACACTCCACACGCCCTCTCGTCGACTGTTCGCGCGCACAGCGACGTTGCCGGGTGCCGCCCGGGCGCGTGCGCCCGACGGTGGATTGTGTCAGGCCGACGGCTCTGTGGCACATCCTCGCGACGGAGCGTGCCCGCGTGGGAACTCGATGGCGGCGACGGCCTAAACTCGGCCCATCCCGACGCCCGCGCCGCCGTCCGCCCCGACGTCACCGCCCGGTTCCGTCGAGCAGCCCCGAGAAATCGTCCTGGAGGACGTGTTGAGTCCCAGAGATCAGATCAGCCGGGACGAGGTCGCGCACCTCGCCAAGCTGTCCCGGCTGGCCGTCACCGACGCGGAGCTGGACCTGTTCGCCGGTCAGCTCGACGTCATCCTCGGCGCGGTCGCGCGCGTCGGGGAGGTCGCCGCCGACGACATCCCGCCCACGTCGCACGCGGTGCCGCTGCAGAACGTGTTCCGCCCGGACGTGCGCCGGCCCGGCCTCAGCCAGGAGCAGGCGCTGTCGGGCGCGCCGGCCTCCGAGGACGGCCGCTTCCGCGTGCCGCAGATCCTGGGGGAGGAACAGTGACCGAGCTGATCCGCATGACGGCGGCCGAGCTGGCCGGGAAGATCCACTCGCGCGAGGTCTCCGCCGTCGAGGTCGCCCAGGCCCACCTCGACCGCATCGCCGCCGTCGACGGCTCTGCCGACGTTCCCGGGGTCCACGCGTTCCTGCACGTCGCGTCCGAGGCGGCGCTGGAGTCGGCGTCGCTCGTCGACGCGTCGCTCGCCGCCGGCACCGCCCCGGCGTCGCCGCTGGCCGGCGTGCCGCTGGCGCTCAAGGACGTGTTCACCACCGCCGACATGCCCACCACCGCGGGCTCGAGGATCCTCGAGGGCTGGCGCCCGCCGTACGACGCCACGCTCACCGCGCGGCTGCGTGCCGCGGGCATCACCATCCTCGGCAAGACCAACATGGACGAGTTCGCCATGGGCTCCTCCACCGAGTACTCCGCCTACGGCACCACCCACAACCCGTGGGACCTCACGCGCGTGCCCGGCGGGTCCGGCGGCGGCTCGGCGGCGGCGCTCGCCGCGTTCGAGGCGCCCCTGTCGATCGGCACCGACACCGGCGGCTCGATCCGCCAGCCGGCCGCCTTCACCGGCACGGTCGGGGTCAAACCCACCTACGGCGGCGTGTCGCGCTACGGCCTCATCGCCTGCGCGTCCTCGCTCGACCAGGGCGGCCCCTGCGCTCGCACCGTCCTCGACGCGGCACTGCTGCACGAGATCATCGGCGGCCACGACCCCCTCGACTCGACGTCGATCGACGCGCCCGTCCCCGCCGTCGTGGCCGCTGCGCGTGAAGGAGCCAACGGCGACCTGTCCGGGCTGCGCGTCGGCGTCGTCCGCGAGATGGGCGGCGAGGGCTACCAGCCCGGCGTCCAGGCGTCGTTCGACGCGGCCCTGCGCCAGCTCGAGAAGCTGGGCGCGGAGATCGTCGAGGTCAGCTGCCCGCACTTCGAGTACGGCCTGGCGGCGTACTACCTGATCCTGCCCAGCGAGGTCTCGTCCAACCTGGCCCGCTTCGACGCGATGCGCTACGGCCTGCGCGTCTCCGGGGGTGCCAGCGCCGAGGCGCTCATGGCCGCCACCCGTGAGGCCGGGTTCGGTCCCGAGGTCAAGCGTCGCATCATCCTCGGCACCTACGCGCTCTCGAGCGGCTACTACGACGCCTACTACGGGCAGGCCCAGAAGGTGCGCACGCTGATCAGCCGCGACTTCGCGGCGGCGTTCGCCCAGGCCGACGTCCTCGTCTCGCCGACCGCGCCCACCACGGCGTTCCCGATCGGCGACAAGGTCGACGACCCGCTGGCCATGTACCTCAACGACCTGGCCACCATCCCCACCAACCTCGCGGGCACCGCGGGCATGTCGGTGCCGTCCGGGCTGGCGGACGGCCTGCCCGTCGGCCTGCAGATCATGGCGCCGGCGCTCGGCGAGGCCGTCATGTACCGGGTGGCGGCGGCCTACGAATCGACCCGCGAGCCCCTCGTCGCCCCGGAGGCTGTGCGATGACCATGACCACCCCGACCCTCGTCGACTTCGACGACGTCGTCGAGCGCTACGACCCCATGCTCGGGCTCGAGGTGCACGTCGAGCTCAACACCAACACCAAGATGTTCTGCGGCTGCCCCACCACGTTCGGCGCCGAGCCCAACACCCAGGTCTGCCCGACCTGCCTGGGCCTGCCCGGCTCGCTGCCGGTGGTGAACCGCGCGGGCGTCGAGTCGGCCATTCGCATCGGGCTGGCGCTCCACTGCGACATCGCCCCGTGGGGCCGGTTCGCGCGGAAGAACTACTTCTACCCGGACCAGCCGAAGAACTTCCAGACCTCCCAGTACGACGAGCCCATCGCCGTCAACGGGTACCTGGACGTCGAGCTCGACGACGGGTCCACCTTCCGTGTGGAGATCGAGCGCGCGCACATGGAGGAGGACACGGGCAAGTCGCTGCACGTCGGGGGCGCGACCGGCCGGATCCACGGTGCCGAGTACTCGCTGCTCGACTACAACCGCGCGGGCGTCCCGCTGATCGAGATCGTCACGAAGATGATCCCCGGCACCCGTGAGCGTGCGCCGGAGGTGGCGCGCGCGTACGTCACGGCGCTGCGTGACCTGATCACGGCTCTCGGCGTCTCGGACGCCCGCATGGACCAGGGCTCGATCCGCGCCGACGTCAACCTGTCGCTGTCGCCCCGCGACTCCGGGGTGCTGGGCACCCGCAGCGAGACCAAGAACGTCAACTCGCTGCGGTCGGTGGAGCGCGCCGTCCGCTACGAGATGAGCCGCCACGCGGGCGTGCTCGACGCGGGCGAGAAGGTCGTGCAGGAGACCCGCCACTTCCAGGAGGACACGGCCAGTACCCGGTCGGGCCGGATCAAGGAGACCTCGGAGGACTACCGGTACTTCCCGGAACCCGACCTGGTCCCGATCGCCCCGTCCGCCGAGTGGGTCGAGGAGCTGCGCGGCACGCTGCCCGAGCTGCCGTGGGAGCGCCGCCGCCGCATCTCCGCCGAGTGGGGCCTCACCGACGAGGAGCTGCGCGATCTCGTCAACGCCGGGGCGCTGGACCTCATCGAGGCCACCGTCGCCGCCGGGGCACCCGCGGGCGAGGCCCGCAGCTGGTGGGTGGCCTACCTGACGCAGCAGGCCAACACCCGTGAGATGACGCTCGACGAGCTGCCGATCACCCCGGCCGCCGTCGCCCGCGTGATCGCGCTGGTGGCGGGCGGGGAGCTGAACAACAAGCTCGCCCGCCAGGTGGTCGACGGGGTACTCGCCGGTGAGGGCACCCCCGACGAGGTGGTGGAGTCCCGCGGCCTGAAGGTGGTCTCCGACGACGGCGCCCTCATCGCCGCGGTCGACGAGGCCCTGGCGGCCCAGCCGGACGTCGTCCAGAAAATCCGGGGTGGGAAGGTCGCCGCCGCCGGCGCGATCGTCGGTGCCGTTATGAAGGCCACCCGCGGGCAGGCCGACGCCAAGCGTGTGCGCGAGCTGATCATCGAGCGCTGCGGATAGCGGCTGCCGCCGCCCGTGCGCGGATAACGCTGTTCCCGCAGCGATATCCGCGCACGACCTGTTTGTCCCCATAGGGGTCGAGTTGTCCACAGGCAGACACCTCGTCGGTCCCGTCCCGGAATCCTCGCCCATCGTCGGAGCATGACTCTCTCGACAACACGTGTGATTCCCGACGAGATCACGGCAACCGGCCGCCTCGCGGCGTGGGAAGCGCTGGTCTCGGAGCAGAGCGGGGTCCTCCACCTCACCCAGCTCCGCGCACTCGGCGTCACGTGGAGCACGGTGGTCGCGCAGGTCGCCGCAGGCAGGTGGCAACGGGTCGTGCACGGCGTCTACGCGACGTTCACGGGTCCCCTACCCCGTTCCTCGCGCATCGCGACGGCCCTGCTCTACGGTGGTGCCGCTGCTGTGCTGAGCCACCGCACGGCGGCCGAGGAATGGGGGCTCGTCCCGGTTCGCGACGGCCCGGTGCACATCACTGTGCCCTACGGGACGTCCGCTGTCTCCCAGGGCGATCTGCTCACCGTCCACCGCTCCCGGGCCTACCGGCACATCGTCGTCGCCGCCGACCCGCCCCGCACCTCGCGCGCGGACACGGTGATCGACGTCGCGGTCGAGGAGGACGACGCCCGATCCGCCCGTACGATGCTGACGAGCCTCCTGACGGGTGGGCGCCTCCGCCCGGTCGAGGTGGTCCGACGGTTGCAGGAACGACCTCCCCGCCGGTATCGCCGCGCACTTGCCGCAGCGGTCCAGCTGGTCGTCGACGGCGTGCAGCCGGCGCTGGAGGAGCTGTACGCGGTGGATGTCGAGCAGGCTCACGGCCTTCCGTCGGCGCGCAGGCAGAGTCCCGTCGTCGTCGACGGCGTGACGCTGTGGGAGGACGCGGTCTACGACGACGCGGGACTGCCGCTCACCGTCCGGCTCGACGGCCGCACCCACCTGCTGGACGACGTGGCGTTCCGCGACCGCCGCCGGGACAACGCAGCCGAACTGGCGGGGCGTGCCCGTCTGACCTTCGGGTGGGCCGACCTGTCCGCGGACCCCTGCGGGGGTGCTGTCGAGGTCGCGTCCGTACTCCGTCGGCTCGGATGGTCAGGAACCTTCGTCCGGTGCCCGGGCTGCGCGTGACGGTCGTGAGTGAAAGTAGTCGTGGGAACAGTGTTATCCGCGCACGGGCAGCGGAGCTGCTACAGCCCCCGGACGATGCGGGTGGCGTCGAGGAGAGGGAGGTCGGGGCGCTCGGTGCGGAGCATGCGGACCGCCGCCACCTCCCCGTTGACCTCGCGCTCCTCGCGGATGCGCGCGGTGTCGACCGTGGCGGTGGGCGGCGCGCCGGGTGGTGTCCGGGGGCGGAGGCCGATGCCGACCAGGCCCACCACCAGCCCGAGCACGACGCACACCAGCGACGCCACGCCGTGGCCGAGCAGGTTCAGCACGCCGGCGGCGATGATGAACGCGCTGCCGAGCAGGGTCACGATCAGGGAAAGCCGGCGGCGGTCGGTCACGGTGGACGAGCTTCTCAGGCCGCGCTGGCCCCGCCGCCCGCGGGGGGCCGGATCCGGATCACGCGGTCGTCGCTGGGCACCGGCTTGCCGCCGTCCTTGTTGACGGTGCCCAGCCAGAGCAGGCCGTCGGAGGCCAGCGCGGCGGCGGACAGCCGGCCGTATGTGTTGACCAGCAGTTTCTCGGGGTCGCCCGTGAAGGTGCCGTCGTCGCCGGGATGCAGCACGAACAGCGCAGCCCCCGTGGTCTCGGCCACGGTCACGACGCCCGGCGCCGCCATGCACCCGGCGACGCCGGGACGGTCGGGCCAGGTCCACGCGGGCGCGGGAAGCGGCCCCGGGACGAGCTTGTGCAGCACGTCGCGGGTGCCGTCGCGGTCGGTGATCCAGGTCAGCGTGGACTGTACGTCGACGCAGATGCCGCCGGGCGCGTGCAGCCCCGAGCTCAGGACCGGTGAGCCCGCGGTCGGATTGCCCTTGCCCGGATGGCCGAGCGTGTCGATGCGCAGCACCTTGCCCGCGAGCGAACCGGGCACGTTCGGATCGCCGCCGGCGTCGCCGGTGGCCACGAGAAGCGACCCGTCGACGTCGACGGCGAGCGCGCCGGCGTTGTCGACCGGGCCGCGGGGGATGCCGACGAGCACGGGCTTGGCGGGCTCGCCGCGGGCGATGCGGACGACGCGGTTGTCGGCGGGTGTGGTCACGTAGGCGTAGAGGAGCTGGTCCTCGGCGTAGGACGGCGACAGCACGAGCCCGGTGAGCCCGCCACCGCCCGTGCCGTCGACCGGGATGGTCGCGACCAGGACCGGCGCCTTGCCCTTCGCCACCTGCAGCACGCGGCCGGTGGTGCGCTCGCCGACCAGCGCCGTCTCGGGGTCGGGCAGCACGGCGATGGCGCCGACCGGGTTGAGGCAGGTGGCCACGACCTGTGGGTCGGCGTCGACGCAGCCCGACGGAGGTGTCGCGGTGCCGCTCGACGGGGCGCCGCTCCCGCCGGACGGCGGCGGGTTCGGGGCGCTCGGCTGGGCGATCGACGGCGGGCCTCCGAGCTCGCCGGCACCCTCGATCTTCGGCTGCCAGGCGCGGGGGCCGTCGTCGGGGAACGTAGCGCAGCCGGCAAGCAGGACACCGAGCGCGGCGACGGCGATGCCGTGCCGCAGTCGTCTCCCCACGGCGCACAGGCTAGGTGCCGCGGGGTGAGCGTCCGGTGAGGAGGCTACCGTCGCCGACATGGTCGACATCCACGTCCTCGTGCCCCACGACGAGGGCGTCACCGCGCTCGCGGACGTCCCCGGGGTGACGGCGACCCGCTACGACGTCGACGGCGAGCTGCCGCCCGCGGACGTGCTGGTGCCGCCGTTCCTCGCCAACGCCGACGCCGTCGGGCTCGCTTCGCGGGTGCCTGGGCTGCGGCTGGTGCAGCTGCTCACCGCGGGCGCCGAGAACTGGGTGGGCAAGCTGCCCGACGGCGTCGCGCTCTCGGACTGCCGTGGCGCGCACGGCGGCGCCACCGCGGAGTGGATCGTCGCCGCGATGCTCGCCGTGTACCGGGAGCTGCCCGCGTTCGTCCGGCGCCAGGACGAGGCCCGCTGGGACCAGCGGCAGACCCCCGAGCTCGCCGGGAAGAAGGTGCTCGTCGTCGGAGCCGGGGACGTCGCGGAGCACACGGTGCGCCGCCTCGCCCCGTTCGAGGTGGAGACCACGCTGGTGGGCCGCCGCGCCCGCGACGGCGTCCACGGCATCGACGAGGTGCTCGACCTGCTCCCGCACTTCGACGCCTGTGTGGTGATCGTGCCTCTCACCGACGACACCCGCGGGCTGGTCGACGCGGCGTTCCTCGCGGCGATGCCCGACGGTGCCCTGCTGGTCAATGCCGCACGTGGGCCCGTGGCCGACACCGACGCGCTGGTGGCCGAGCTGGAGAGCGGGCGCCTGCTCGCGGCCGTCGACGTCACCGATCCGGAGCCGCTGCCCGCCGACCACCCGTTGTGGAAGGCGCCGGGCCTGCTGCTCACCCCGCACGTCGGCGGCAGCGTCCCGGGCGGGATGGGCCGGGCCTACCGGGTCGCGGCCGAGCAGCTCGCGGCGTTCGCACGCGGGGAGAATCCGCCGAACCTCGTCGAGAACGGGTACTGACTGCGCTGCGGGGCTATTCTCCCCGACCATGAGCGACCAGCCGACCACGACCTTCCCGGGGTCGACGGGGTACAGCGCGGACGAGCCGACGAAGACGCGCCCCACCCGCCGTCCCCTGGCCTGGAACGGCGGCGCCGACGTCGGGCTGTTGCTGCTGCGGTTCGCGATCGGCGGGGTGTTCTTCGCGCACGGTGCCCAGAAGGTGTTCGGGATCTGGGGTGGCACCGGGCAGGCCGCGTTCGCGCGCCAGCTCTCCGGCTACGGCTACCACCAGGCCGACACGCTGTCGTGGGTCACGGGCATCGGCGAGCTGGTGGCCGGCGCGTTCGTCGTGCTGGGGGTGCTGACGCCGCTGGCGGCGGCCGGCCTGCTCGCCGTCATGATCAACGCGGTGCTGGTGAAGCTCGGCAACGGGTTCTTCGTGACCGGCCCGTCCGGCTCCGACGCGCTGGAGTTCGACATCGTGCTGGGGCTCGCCTCGGCCGCACTGGTGTTCACCGGGCCGGGCCGGATCGCGCTGGACAACGGCCGCGCCTGGCACCGCCGCCCCGCCTCGTGGGGAGTGCTGGCGCTGGTGATCGGGGTGGCCGCTGCGGTGCTGGTGCGGATCCTGCTGCGCCAGCCGACCCCCTGACCTCGCAAGATCCCCGCCTGTCGCGCGTGAACGCCCTCGGCAGGGCGTTGCGGAGCGGTGGGCGACGATCACCGCTGGACCGGGCGTGACGGCCGTTCCCGACAACGCCTGGCTTCCCGCGGTCGTTCGGGCCCTGGGGCACCCTGCGCGGGTGCTCGCGCGCGCGCCGCTGAGTGGCGGGTATGTCGCCGCCCGCGTCGAGCGCGTCGACCTCGACGTCGACGGGCGTGGGGTGGCGGTGGTGCTCAAGACAGCGTCGGCGGTGGAGGTAGCCGCGATGCGTGCGGTCGCGGTGGTCGGTGGGGTGCCTCGGTCGGTCGCCATCGGGCCGGACTGGATCGTCATGCGGTTCGTGGACGCGCCACCTCTCGCCGACGGTGCCCCTGTGCCGGCTGCGATCTGGGACACCCTCGCCCGAGTCCACACCCACTGGATCCGCAAGCGTCCCCGTGGCATCCCGGTCGTCGACGGCCCGTGGTGGGCGGCACTCTGCGACCGGACTCTCGTCGCGGTCCGCGGTGGCCTGGCCCGCACGGGCGATCCCGCGTTCGCCGACGCGGAGAAGGCGCTGGAGGCCTGGCGCGACGACCCGCGCATCCTGCGGGCCCTGGCCATCCTGCCCCGCACCCTGTGCCACGGTGACCCGCACCGCGGCAACATCCTCGGTGACGTTCTGATCGACTGGGGCAATGCCCGTGTCGCCCCCGCCGGCCTCGACCTGGCGGTGCTCCGCGCGCAGGGGGCGGAGGTGCCGCCGGATCACCCCGAGGCGCCTGGCCAGCGGGATTGGGCCGACGTCCACGTCAACGTCCAGTACATGGGCTTCGCCGCCGACCACCTCGGCGCGGCGAGGGTGGCGGAGATGGTCGATCTGGCCGCGACCGCCCTCGGCCGGCTGCCGCCGTAGAATGATCATGTGCGGGTCGTGCGCGGATATCGCTGCGGGAACAACGTTATCCGCGCACGGGCGCGGTAGCGCACATCGTCAGGGCAGCTTGCGGACCGCACCGGTGTGGGCGCTGGTGGCCAGGGCCGCGTAGGCGCGCAGGGCCTTGCTGACCGGGCGGTCGCGGTGCTTCGGCTGCCACGGGTTCTCCGACGCCTCCATCTTGGCGCGGCGCTCGGCCAGCACGTCCTCGTCGACCTGCAGCTCGATCACGCGCTGGTGGACGTCGAGCACGATCGGGTCGCCGTCCTCGATCAGGCCGATCACGCCGCCGGCGGCGGCCTCGGGGGAGATGTGCCCGACCGAGATGCCCGACGAGCCGCCGGAGAACCGGCCGTCGGTGATCAGCGCGCAGACCTTGCCCAGGCCCGTGCCCTTCATGAACGCCGTGGGGTGCAGCATCTCCTGCATCCCGGGCCCGCCGGACGGACCCTCGTAGCGGATCACCAGCACGTCACCGGGCTGCACCTGCTTCGACAGGATCGCCTCGACCGCGGCCTCCTGGCTCTCGACGACCCGCGCGGGACCCTCGAAGTGCCACAGCTCCTCGGGGATGCCGGCCGACTTGATGACCGCTCCGTCGGGGGCGATGTTGCCGCGCAGCACCGCCAGCCCGCCCTCGACGGTGTACGCGTGCTCGACGTCGTGGATGCAGCCGTCGGCCGCGTCGGTGTCCAGCGACGACCAGCGGTTCTCAGTGGAGAACGCCTCCACCGTGCGCACCCCGCCGGGAGCGGCATGGAACAGCTCGACGGCCACCGGTGACGGCGACGCGGCCCGGACGTCCCACTCGGACAGCCACTGCAACAGCGTGGGCGAGTGCACCGTGTGGACGTCTTCGCGGAGCATGCCGCCCCGCCACAGCTCGCCCAGGATCGCGGGGATGCCGCCTGCGCGGTGCACGTCCTCCATGTGGAAGTCGGAGTTGGGCGCCACCTTCGACAGGCACGGCACCCGGCGCGACACGGCGTCGATGGCGGCGAGGTCGAAGTCGATCTCCCCCTCCTGCGCGGCGGCGAGGATGTGCAGCACCGTGTTGGTGGAGCCGCCCATCGCGACGTCGAGCGCCATGGCGTTCTCGAACGCGTCGCGGGTGGCGATGTTGCGCGGCAGGGCCGAGGCGTCGTCGTGCTCGTACCAGCGGCGGGCCAGGTCCATCACGGTGCGACCGGCTTCGAGGAAGAGTGAACGGCGGGCGGCGTGCGTGGCCAGCGTGGAGCCGTTGCCGGGCAGCGCGAGCCCGAGTGCCTCGGTGAGGCAGTTCATCGAGTTGGCGGTGAACATGCCCGAGCAGGAGCCGCAGGTGGGGCAGGCCGACCGCTCGACGGCGGCGAGCCCGTCCTCGTCGACGTCGGGGGAGGCCGACGCCGAGATCGCCGTGATCAGGTCGGTGGGCGCGTGCGCCACCCCGTCGACGACGACGGCCTTGCCCGCCTCCATCGGCCCGCCGGAGACGAACACGGTGGGGATGTTGAGGCGCATGGCCGCGTTGAGCATGCCGGGCGTGATCTTGTCGCAGTTGGAGATGCAGACCAGCGCGTCGGCGGCGTGGCCGTTGACCATGTACTCCACGGCGTCGGCGATCACCTCGCGCGACGGCAGGGAGTAGAGCATGCCGCCGTGGCCCATCGCGATGCCGTCGTCCACGGCGATGGTGTGGAACTCCTTCGCCACGCCGCCCGCCTCGCGGATGGCGCCCGCGACGAGGTCGCCCATGTCCTTGAGGTGCACGTGGCCGGGCACGAACTGGGTGTAGGAGTTGGCGATGGCGACGATCGGCTTGCCGAAGTCGTCGTCGGTCATGCCGGTGGCGCGCCAGAGCGAGCGCGCTCCGGCGGCGTTGCGGCCATGGGTGGTGACGCGGGAACGCAGTTCAGGCATTGCTTGTCTCCCCTTCAGCAGGTGGGTCCGGCCGGGAGCCGGGGCTGCGGACGTGCCCCTCGGCAGGCCCGCTGGCCGGGTCGGGAAGCCGGCCACCGCTGACGGCGGCGAGCTGGGGCAGGTCGCGCAGGCCGACGGAGGGGAGCGGTAGCTCGGCCCCGTCGCTCAGCACCGCGCTGACCCGGTTCTTGTCGAGCCGCAGCGTGCTGATCTCCGACCACGGTACGCGCCGCTGACCGACGACCTTCCGAACGGTCAGCGCCTCGTCGTCGACGGTGGTGCGCACCCGCAGCACCCATCCGGCCATGGCGATCGGCACGAGGTAGACCAGCTCGCCGAACGGCACCGCGAACGCCAACGGGGTGGCGCAGAACGCGATCGCGACGGCGCCGAGGACGGCAAGGGGGCTGGTACGGAAGATCGCCTGTGGTGCACTCACGACCTCATGGTCCCCCATGCCCGATCGCCCCGCGCAGGGCGCCGAGGCGGTGCTCCAGCGCACGCAGCGCCTCGGTGTCGACCGCTCGCAGGAGCGAGTGGAGGAGGGTGCGGCCCTCGGTGGTGACCTGCTCGGCGAGGGTGCGGCCGTCAGCGGTCAGCCCGGCCAGGCGGACGCGGCCGTCCGCCGGCGAGGGGGTGCGTTCGACGATGCCGCGGGCTGCGAGCCGGTCGACGAGCCCGGTGACGCTGGCGAGACTCACACCGAGAGCATGGGCGAGCTCGCTGTGGGGGAGGGGGCCGTCCTCGGAGAGCAGCATGACCACCCGGAACTGCTGCATCGTGAGGCCGCTGCCGAGCAGGTGATCGGCGCCGGCGCGCGACATCATCCGCCGGATCTCGGTGCCGTGGCCCTCGATCGCCGCGAGCAGAGCCGCACGCTGCCCGTCGGTTTCCGTCACGGCTTCCTCTCCCGGACAGTCTGAGCACTCCCGTGATACTCCGGATGGTCGATAGTATTCAAATCGCCGACCCGACCTGGCCCGCCCTCCTCGGCCCCGGTCGATCGCACTGCTCAGGAGAGTCTCAGGTTCCGCGGATCCTTCGGACGGTCCTTAGTATTCAATCGAGCCCATGACATGGCTTGCCCGACTGAGTCTCGCCAACCGCGCCGTCGTCGGTCTGGTGACGGTGCTGCTGCTCGCGTTCGGGCTGCTGGCCACCGGCTCCCTGCGCCAGGAGCTGTTGCCGTCGTTCAGCGTCCCGACGGTCACGGTCGTGACGCCGTACGCCGGCGCGTCGCCCGAGGTGGTGGCCGAGCAGGTCACGAACCCCATCGAGGCGGCGGTGGCCGGGGTCGCGGGTGTCACCGGCACGACGTCGAGCAGCACGGGCGGCAGCTCCGTGGTCACGCTCAACCTCAAGTACGGCACCGACACGGACACCGCCACCACGCAGGTCGAGCGCGCGATCCAGAGCGCCACGCTCCCCGCGGACGTGACGGCGAAGGTCGGCACCGTCGGAACCGACAGCATCCCGGTGCTGCAGCTCGCCGCGTCCTCGAAGCTGCCGCCCGACCAGCTCGCCGCGGTGCTGCGCGACAAGGTCGAGCCACTGCTCGCCGGGCTGAACGGCGTCGGCGACGTCAGCCTGACCGGCATCCGCGACCCTCGCATCACGATCGACGTCGACACCGTGAAGGCCGCGGACAAGGGCGTGTCACTCACCGCGGTGCAGTCGCTGCTGCAGTCCAACGGCGTCCGCGTGCCCGCGGGGCAGCTCAGCCCGGACACCGCTCCGCTCAGCGTGCAGGTCGGCAGCCCGATCACGACGGTCGACGAACTGCGGGACCTGTACGTGACGCCGGGTGCCGCGGCAGCGGCTCCCCCCACGACCCCGGGCTCGACCCAGCAGCCCGGCGCCGCCCCGGCGGGCGCCCGGGCCTCCGGCGCGGCCCCGTCCGCCGCTGCGACCGCGGCCCCCCGCGATCCGGTGCGCCTCGGCGACATCGCCACGGTCACGGCGGAGCGGGCGCCGGCCACCGGCTACACGCGCACCGACGGCGTCGACAGCATCGGGATCGGTGTCACGAAGACCGGTGACGCCAACACCGTCGCGGTCTCGAAGGCCGTCAACGACGCGCTGCCGCAGGTGATCGACCTGCTGGGCGGCACGGCGCAGGCCGCCGCGGTCACCGTGGTGTTCGACCAGGCCCCGTTCATCCAGCAGTCGGTGTCCGACCTGACCACCGAAGGCCTGCTGGGCCTGCTGTTCGCGGTGCTGGTGATCCTGGCGTTCCTGCTGTCGGTGCGGGCCACGCTGGTGACGGCGGTGTCGATCCCGCTGTCGCTGCTGATCGCCCTGATCGTGCTCTACGTCGGCGGTTTCACCCTCAACATCCTGACGCTCGCCGCGTTGACCGTGGCCGTCGGTCGCGTCGTGGACGACTCGATCGTCGTGATCGAGAACATCAAGCGCCACATCGGCTACGGCGGCACGCCTCGCGCCGCCATCATCACTGCC
The DNA here is from genome assembly GCA_038231335.1 of Mycobacteriales bacterium. Lineage (GTDB taxonomy): Bacteria > Actinomycetota > Actinomycetes > Mycobacteriales > Pseudonocardiaceae > Pseudonocardia. The sequence goes on along the minus strand of JBBRLM010000025.1, from coordinate 54,232 downwards.
GTCCGCGAGGTCGCCGGTGCGATCACCGCCTCCACCGTGACGACGGTGGCGGTGTTCGCCCCGATCGGCCTGGTCGGCGGGCAGGTCGGCGAGCTGTTCCGGCCGTTCGCGGTGGCCGTCTCCGCCGCGCTGCTGGCGTCGCTTCTCGTGTCGTTGACGGTGGTCCCGGTGCTGGCGTCGCTGGTGATGCGGAGCCCGGCCGTTGCGGCGCACGCCGATCCCGAGCCGGTGGAGAAGCCCACGGCGCTGCAACGCGGCTACCTGCCCGTGCTGCGCTGGGCGCTGGCCCGACCGGTGATCGCGGTGCTGGTCGCCGTCGTCCTCCTCGGTGGCACCGTCGCGCTGGTGCCGTTCCTGCAGACGAGCTTCATCGGCAACGCCGGTGGCAACACGCTGACCATCAGCCAGGAGCTCGCCCCCGGCACCGCGCTGCCGCAGGCCGACGACGCGGCCAAGAAGGTCGAGGCGGTGCTCGGAGGAGCCGGCGGGGTCGAGAGCTACCAGGCCACCGTCGGCACCACCGGCGCGGCGACGTTCGGCCCGCCCGGAGGATCGACCGGCGGTGTCGCCCCGACGCGGTTCTCGGTGACGCTGGCCGCCGGCGCGGACGCGGCGAAGGTCGCCGACGACCTCCGCTCCCGCTTCACGACCCTCGGCGACCAGGCCGGCACGGTGACCGTCACCGAGGGCCAGGGCGGCGGCAGCAACAACGTGGCCGTGGACATCCGCGCCGACGATCCCGCGGTGCTCGCGCAGGCCGCGCAGCAGGTGCAGACGGCCGTCGCCGGGGTGGCCGGTGTCAGCGACGTGCAGAACAACCTGTCCGCCGCCCAGTCGGTCGTCGACGTGACGGTGGACCGGCAGAAGGCGGCCGAGGAGGGCCTGACCGAGGCCCAGATCGGGCAGTCGGTGGCCACGGCCCTGCGCGGCTCCACGGTGGGCACGCTGACGATCGACGGCGTCGCGCAGTCGGTGCTGCTGCGCACCGGCGCGGCACCGGCCGATCTCGGGGCCCTGCAGAAGCTCACGATCACCGGCGCCCGCGGCGACGTCACCCTGACCGACGTGGCCACCGTGGCCCGGACGACGACCGCGCCGAGTATCGAGCACACCGACGGTGCGCGCAGCGCCCAGGTCACCGCGCGGCCCGACGGCACCGACCTGGGCGCCGTCACCGCGACCCTGACCACGACCGTCGACGGTCTGAAGCTGCCCGCCGGCGCCACCGCCAAGATCGGCGGGGTCAGCGCCGACCAGGCCGACGCGTTCGCCCAGCTGGGCCTCGCGCTGCTGGCCGCGATCGCGGTGGTCTACCTGGTGATGGTGGTGACGTTCAAGAGCCTGCTACAGCCGCTGCTGCTGCTCGTGTCGATCCCGTTCGCGGCCACGGGTGCTCTCGGTCTGCTGCTGATCACGGGCACCCCGCTGGGGGTGGCGGCGATCATCGGGATGCTGATGCTGGTCGGCGTGGTGGTGACCAACGCGATCGTGCTGATCGACCTGGTCAACCAGTACCGGCGCCGCGGCCGGCCGGTGTACGAGGCGATCGTCGAGGGGGCGGGCCAGCGGCTGCGGCCGATCCTGATGACCGCCACCGCCACGATCTTCGCGCTGCTCCCGATGGCACTGGGGCTGACCGGCGGCGGGGCGTTCATCTCGCAGCCGCTGGCCGTGGTGGTGATCGGTGGGCTCGTCAGCTCGACGCTGCTGACGCTGGTGCTGGTACCGGTGCTGTACCTGCTCGCCGAACGGGGCCGGGAGCGGCGGCGCGGTGGGCCCGTGCCGGCTGACGGAGCACTGACGGTGCCGGATGGCCCGGTGCCCTCCGGCCCGGCGCTGAACGGCGCGGCACACGGTGGTGTCGCCACCGGCGACGCCACTCCCGACGAGGCCACGGTTCCCATAAGCGCTGCGGTTCCCATGGGCGCTGCGGTTCCCGTGGGCGCGGCGCTCGCTGGAGCAGGTCCCGCCGGGGCGGTCACGGCGGGGCGCAACGGCCACGAGGGGTCCGGCGGTCCGGCCCCGGCAGGGCAGGCCCCTGCCCCTTCTGCCGTCCGGTCGGACGTGGAGCCCGCGGCCCGGCCCGCGGTACAGGGCCTGCTGACCGACCGCGACGGCGTCCCGCTGCCGGGCGCGACACTGCTCGTGCTCGATGCCGCGGGGTCGCAGGTCGGGGCGGCCGTCGCCGACGGGAACGGGGGATTCCGGGTACCGCTGCCGACCGCGGGTGACTACACGCTGGTCGGCCGCACGGGCAGCCACCGGCCGGAGGCCGTCCGGGCCGCCGTCCCGATGGGGCCGATCCGCGTCGACGTCGCTGTGGAGGGCCCGGCGAGCGTGACGGGCCGGGTCCGCACGCCCGACGGCGCGGGCGTGCCGGCGATGCTGACGCTCATCGGCCGCGACGGCGGCATGGCCGCCGCCGTCCGCGCGTCGTTCGACGGCGACTTCCGCTTCAGCCGGGTGGCGGCGGGCGACCACCACCTCGTGGTGATGACGCCGGAGGGTCGCAGCTCCACCTACCGCGTGGAGGTCCCGCAGGCGGGCACGCTGCGCCACGATGTGACGTTGCCCGGCTCCCGCGAGCCTGCGCACACGTCGAACTGAGGACCTCGCAGCCCGTATGTGCACGTCGCAGCCCGCCGGCGGGCTGCGACGAGCCCGGCGGGCTGCGAGGTCTCCGTTCCCACGTTCTGGTACCTCTGTCCCACTGGGTTGACGCCCCGACCGCCGGGCCGTTACCTTCGCGTCATGTCCCGGGTTCTCGTACTTCGCAGGCGCGTCCACGCCTGAGCGGGTTCTCGGTCGTCGACGCGCCACCCTCGTTCCGCCAGTCCCGGCGGTCGGGGGCTTTTTTGTGTTCTGAATCGTCAAACAGCGAGGCTGACCTCCAGATGACCACCGCAACGCCCCGTCCCGCGGGACCGCGACCGGCACCGCCGCCGGCCCGCCCCGCCTCTGCCGCCCCGTCCGCTTCCGGGGCCGGTCCGCGGTTCGACCCGTCGGCGAAGCCGGTCTTCGACCGGGTGCCGATGACCGGCGCGCAGTCGCTCGTACGGTCCCTGGAGGAGGTGGGCTGCGAGGTCGTCTTCGGGATCCCCGGCGGCACGATCCTCCCCGCCTACGACCCGCTGCTCGACTCCACGCGGGTGCGGCACGTGCTGGTGCGCCACGAGCAGGGTGGCGGCCACGCGGCCACGGGGTACGCGCAGGCCACCGGCAAGGTCGGCGTCTGCATGGCCACCTCGGGCCCGGGCGCGACGAACCTCGTCACCCCCATCGCCGACGCCCACATGGACTCGATCCCGCTGGTCGCCATCACCGGCCAGCAGTCGCGCGCACTGATCGGCACGGACGCCTTCCAGGAAGCCGACATCACCGGCATCACGATGCCGATCACCAAACACAACATGCTCGTGTACGACGCGAAGGACATTCCGCGGGCGATCACCGAGGCGTTCCACCTGGCCAGCACCGGGCGTCCGGGGCCGGTCCTGGTGGACATCCCGAAGGACGTCCTGCAGGAGATGACGACCTTCACCTGGCCCGCCGAGATGAAGCTGCCCGGCTACCGGCCCACCACGCGGCCGCACGGCAAGCAGATCCGCGAGGCCGCCAAGCTCATGTGCGCGGCGAGGACTCCGGTGCTCTACGTCGGCGGTGGCGTCCTCAAGGCGCAGGCGTCGGCCGAGCTGCTGCGGCTCGCCGAGCTCACCGGCATCCCCGTGGTCACCACGCTGATGGCCCGCGGCGCGTTCCCCGACAGCCACCCGCAGCACGTCGGCATGCCCGGCATGCACGGCACGGTGGCGGCGGTGGCCGCCATGCAGGAGTCCGACCTGCTGGTGGCGCTGGGCGCGCGTTTCGACGACCGCGTCACCGGCGTGCTGTCGAGCTTCGCCCCGTACGCGCAGATCGTGCACGCCGACATCGACCCGGCCGAGATCTCCAAGAACCGCCGCGCGGACGTCCCGATCGTGGGCGACGCCAAGGAGGTCATCACCGAGCTGATCGACGCCGTCACGGCCGAGCGGGCCGAGCACGGCCACGCCGAGCTGAAGGACTGGTGGGCGCGGCTCGACGGGCTGCGCGAGACCTACCCGCTGGGCTACGACTGGCCCGCCGACGGCTCGCTCTCGCCCGAGTACGTGATCGAGCGGATCGGCCAGATCGCCGGCCCCGACGCCGTGTACGTCGCGGGCGTGGGCCAGCACCAGATGTGGGCCGCGCAGTTCATCAAGTACGAGAAGCCGCGCTCGTGGCTCAACTCCGGTGGCCTGGGCACCATGGGCTTCGCGGTGCCGGCGGCGATGGGCGCCAAGATGTCGCGCCCGGACGCCGTCGTGTGGGCCATCGACGGCGACGGCTGCTTCCAGATGACCAACCAGGAGCTCGCCACCTGCGCCATCGAGGGCATCCCGATCAAGGTCGCCGTCATCAACAACGGCAACCTGGGCATGGTCCGGCAGTGGCAGAACCTCTTCTACAAGGGTCGCTACAGCCAGACCGACCTCGGCACGCACAAGCACCGCATCCCCGACTTCAAGCTGCTCGCCGAGGCCATGGGCTGCGTCGGGCTGCGCGCGGAGTCCAAGGAGGACGTGGACCGCGTCATCAACCAGGCCATGGAGATCAACGACCAGCCGGTCGTCATCGACTTCGTGGTCGGCGCCGACGCGCAGGTGTGGCCGATGGTGGCCGCGGGCACCGGCAACTCCGAGATCATGGCGGCGCGCAACATCCGCCCGCTGTTCGACGGCGACGAGCTGGCTGCGGGTGTGGACGAGGTCTCCGCGGTCACCGCCGAAGCCCAGCAGGAGTCCGCACAGGGGGATTCGGAATGATCGAGCGTCACACCCTGTCGGTGCTGGTCGAGGACAAGCCCGGCGTGCTCGCCCGCGTGTCGGGGCTGTTCTCCCGGCGCGGGTTCAACATCGCCTCGCTCGCCGTCGGCCCCACCGAGCACCCCGACGTCTCCCGCATGACCATCGTGGTGGAGGTCGACGACTTCCCCCTCGAGCAGGTCACCAAGCAGCTCAACAAGCTCATCCACGTGATCAAGATCGTGGAGCTGGAGCCGTCCGCGTCGGTGCAGCGTGAGGTGCTGCTCGTCAAGGTCCGCGCCGACCCGGCCGTCCGCAGCCAGGTGCTGGAGATCGTCAACCTCTTCCGCGCCCGCGCCGTCGACGTCACCCCCGAGGCCGTCACGATCGAGGCCACCGGCACGGCTGAGAAGATCGGCGCGTTGCTCAAGAACCTGGAGCCCTACGGCATCCGCGAGATGGTGCAGTCCGGGACGATCGCCGTGGGCCGCGGGCCCCGGTCCATCACAGCCACAGCTGTCCGTTAGTGAGAGGAACCACTTCACCGTCATGAGCGTGAACATCTACTACGACGACGACGCCGACCTGTCGATCATCCAGGGCCGCAAGGTCGCCGTGATCGGCTACGGCAGCCAGGGCCACGCGCACTCGCTGAGCCTGCGCGACTCGGGCGTCGACGTCCGCATCGGCCTCCCCGAGGGCTCCAAGAGCCGCGCCAAGGCCGCCGACGAGGGTCTGACCGTCGGCACGCCCGCCGAGGTCTCGGCCTGGGCCGACCTGATCATGATCCTGGCGCCCGATACCAAGCAGCGCTTCATCTACACCGACGACATCGCGCCCAGCCTGAAGGCCGGCGACGCGATCTTCTTCGGCCACGGCTTCAACATCCGCTACGACCTCATCAAGCCGCCGGCGGACGTGGATGTCGCGATGGTGGCCCCGAAGGGTCCGGGTCACCTCGTGCGCCGCCAGTTCGTGGACGGCAAGGGCGTGCCCTGCCTGATCGCCGTGGAGCAGGACCCGACAGGGGGCGCCAAGGCGCTCGCCCTCTCCTACGCCGCGGCCATCGGCGGTGCCCGCGCTGGCGTCATCGAGACCACCTTCAAGGAGGAGACCGAGACCGACCTGTTCGGCGAGCAGGCCGTCCTCTGTGGCGGTGCCGCTGCACTGGTCCAGACCGGTTTCGAGGTGCTCACCGAGGCCGGCTACGCCCCCGAGATCGCCTACTTCGAGTGCCTCCACGAGCTCAAGCTGATCGTCGACCTCATGTACGAGGGCGGCATCGCCAACGAGCGCTTCTCCATCTCCGACACCGCCGAGTACGGCGACCTCACCCGTGGCCCGCGCGTCGTCAACGCGCAGACCAAGGAGGAGATGAAGCGGATCCTCGCCGAGATCCAGGACGGCCGCTTCGCCGCCGAGTGGGTGGCCGAGGACGAGGCCGGAAGGCCCAACTTCACGAAGCTGCAGGCAGAGGGAGCGGCGCACCCCATCGAAGAGGTGGGCGAGAAGCTCCGCGGCCTGATGAGCTGGGTCGGCTCGAAGGCCACCTGAGCCGAGCACCAACCGACGAACGGCACTCTCGTCGCAACCTGTGCGACGAGAGTGCCGTTCGTCGTGGGGGCGGCTGCGGAACTACGATCGGGTGCGTACCAGCCGCCTATCCGGAAGCAGCCGAGAGCCGTGAGCAACGTCGCCACCCGTCCCGTCGTCCTGCTGGCCGAGAAGCTCGCGCCCTCCGCCGTCGCCGTGCTGGGGGAGGGCGTCGAGATCCGCCATGTCGACGGCACCGACCGCCCGGCGTTCCTCGCCGCGCTGGCCGACGCCGACGCACTGCTCGTCCGGTCCGCCACCAGGGTCGACGCCGAGGCCCTCGCCGCCTCCCACCGGCTGAAGGTCGTGGCCCGGGCCGGGGTCGGCCTCGACAACGTCGACGTCCCCGCCGCCACCGCGCGCGGTGTGATGGTCGTCAACGCGCCGACGTCCAACATCGTGAGTGCCGCCGAGCACGCCGTCGCGCTGCTGCTGGCCGCCGCCCGCCACATCCCCGCCGCCGACGCGAGCCTGCGCGCCGGCACGTGGGCGCGCAGCTCGCTCACCGGCACCGAGATCAACGGCAAGATCGCCGGCATCGTGGGCCTGGGCAAGATCGGCCAGCTGGTGGCGCAGCGGCTCGCCGCGTTCGGCGTCGAGCTGATCGCCTACGACCCGTACGTCTCGCCTGCCCGCGCCGCGCAGCTGGGCATCGAGCTGGTCAGCCTGGTCGAGCTGCTCGAGCGCGCCGAGCTGATCTCCATCCACCTGCCGAAGACCCCGGAGACCCTCGGGCTCATCGGCAAGGACCAGCTCGCCATCACGAGGCCCGGAGTGATCATCGTGAACGCGGCCCGCGGTGGCCTCGTCGACGAGGACGCGTTGGCCGAGGCGGTGCGCAGCGGCCACGTCGGCGGCGCGGGCGTCGACGTCTACGTCACCGAGCCCACCACGTCGAGCCCGCTGTTCGAGATCCCGCAGATCGTGGTCACGCCCCACCTGGGCGCGTCCACCGACGAGGCCCAGGACCGGGCCGGCACCGACGTCGCCCGCTCGGTGCTGCTGGCGCTGGCCGGTGAGTTCGTGCCCGACGCGGTCAACGTGCAGGTCGGCGGGGCCGTGGGGGAGGAGGTGGTGCCGTGGCTGCCGCTCGTGCAGAAGCTCGGCACGGTGCTGCACGCGGTCGCGGGCGCGGTGCCCAGCGCGGTCACCGTCGACATCTCGGGCGAGCTCGCCTCCGAGGACGTGTCCGTGCTGCAGCTCGCCGCCCTGCGCGGGTTGTTCACCCACGTCGTCGAGGACCAGGTCACGTTCGTCAACGCACCCAGCCTCGCCGCCGAGCGCGGGGTGAGCGTCGAGCTGACCACCGCGCCCGAGAGCGAGAACTTCCGCAGTGTCGTGCAGCTGCGCGCCGCGATGCCCGACGGCCAGGCCGTCACGGTGTCGGGCACGCTGTCGGGCCGCTCGCAGACCCACAAGCTCGTGGAGGTCAACGGCCGCCACTTCGACCTGCGCGCCGAGGGCGACATCGTGCTGCTGGAGTACACCGACCGCCCCGGGGTGATGGGCCGGGTCGGCTCGCTGCTGGGCGAGGCCGCGGTCAACATCGAGGCCGCGCAGATCAGCCAGACCACCGACGGCTCCGACGCGATCATGCTGCTGCGCGTGGACCGGGCGATCGACCCGGGCGTGCTGGAGCCGATCGGCGCGTCGGTCGGGGCTTCCACGACCAGGCTGATCTCGTTCGACTGATAGGCCGCGGCTGACGCCGCCCGTGCGTGCATAACGCTGTTCCCACCTTGATTTCCGCGCACGAGCGGCGCAGCCGCACCTTCGGGTGGACGCGGTCACCTGATCGGTTGGCCGCCCGCCCGGCATCCGGTCACCGGCCGCCGATCACCCTAGGTTCGCTCGCGGCACCGGACCTCCCGGCGTCGCGACGGGGGTGAACGGTGGCACGACCGCGGTGGCGCACGGTGACCATGGCGGTCGGGTTGGTCGGGACGCTCCTGGTGTCGCTCGCGGTGCCGGCGGCGGCTGACCCGGTTCCGGCAGGCCCCGCGTCGGCGGTGTTCGTCGAGTTCGACCAACCCTCGGCCCTGCAGGAGTACGCGCAGCGTCGGGGCCAGGGCGCAGCGCTCGCGCAGGGAGCGGCCAAGGCGGCGCGCAGCCTCATCGCCGAGATCACCAACGAGCTGCTCTCGGACTTCTTCCGCGGCGCCGAGGACTCCAGCGAGATCTTCCGGACGAGCAACGCGATCGCCGGGGTCGCCGTCGAGGCCACCCCGCAGATGATGCGCGAGATCGCGGCGCGGCCCGGGGTGCGCTCGGTCCGGCGGATCACCCCCGCCCGCGTCTCCAACGCCGACGGCGACCAGCTCGGCCGCGCCGTCGACGCGTGGCAGCAGACCGGGCGGCTCGGCACGGGCGTCCGCATCGGGATCATCGACACGGGCATCGACTACACCCACGCCGACTTCGGCGGGCCCGGCACGGCCGCGGCGTTCAAGGCCGTCGACCCGACGCGGGTGGACCCCGCCACGTTCCCGACCGCGAAGGTCGTCGGCGGCGTCGACCTCGCCGGTGACGACTACGACGCACACTCCACCGATCCGGCCCGCACCATCCCGCGCCCCGACGGCAACCCGATCGACTGCGAGGGCCACGGCTCCCACGTCGCGGGCACCGCGGCCGGCTACGGCGTGGGGGCGGACGGCTCGACGTTCCGCGGTGACTACTCCCGGCTCACCCCGGCCGCGCTCGGCCACATGCGCATCGGCCCCGGCGCCGCACCGGGCGCCTCCCTCTACGCCATCCGCGTCTTCGGCTGCACCGGCTCCACCGAGCTCACGGCGCTGGGGCTCGACCGTGCACTCGACCCCAACAACGACGGCGACTTCTCCGACCGCCTCGACGTCGTCAACCTCTCGCTGGGCTCGTCCTTCGGCGCCGTCGACGATCCCGTCAACGACTTCGTGCACGTCCTGACGCAGAACGGGGTGCTCGTCGTGGCCGCCGCCGGCAACTCCGGCGACCTGTACGACGCCGGCGGCTCGCCCGGCAACAGCCCCGACGCGATCGGGGTGGCCAGCGTCCGCGACGCCGCCTCGCTGCTGGACGGCGTCGAGGGCCCCGCCGGACCACTGGCCGGGCAGTACAGCCAGGAGTACGCGCACTACGACACCCTCGACGTGGGGGCGCCCGTCGTCGATCTCAAGAGCGACGGGTGCTCGCCCTTCGACGGAGTGCGCGGGAAGATCGTCTGGCTCGAATGGGAGGACGACGTGGCCGCGCGGGGGTGCGGGTCGACCACACGGGCCGACAACGCACTGGCCGCCGGCGCCGTGGGCGTCCTCCTGACGTCCGGGCAGCCCGACTTCGGCTCCGTCCAGATCGCCGGCGACGCGGGCATCCCGATGTTCCAGCTCACCGGCCCCGCGACGGCCGCCCTGCGCCCGCAGCTCGCCGCCCAGACCGGTGTCCAGCCGCGCGTCCGGTTCGCCGGGGCCCTGCGCAAATCGCAGACCGTGCGCAGCCCGCAGATCGAGGACACCATCAGCGACTTCAGCGCCCGCGGCTCGCGTGGCCCCACCGTCAAGCCCGACGTGGCCGCGCCGGGGGAGTCGATCGCATCGGTCGAGTCGGGGTCGGGCAACGACCGGATCAGCGAGTCGGGCACGTCGATGGCCAGCCCGTTCGTGGCCGGGGTGGCCGCGCTGGTCCGTGAGGCCCACCCGTCGTGGGGGCCCGCCGAGGTCAAGACGGCGATCATGAACACCGCCACGGCCGACGTGTACACGGGCGAGAACCACACCGGCCTGCGCCTGCCGCCGATGCGCGTCGGGTCCGGCCGGATCGACGCCGCCGCCGCCCTCGCCACGTCGGTACTGGCCGGCAATGCCGACCAGCCGGGCGCCGTGAGCGTCACGTTCGGGACGGTCGAGGCACCGCCGGGACGGCCACTCGTGCGCCGCGAGCGGGTCCGGGTGCGCGACACGGGGGTGTTCCCAGCGGGGCTCTCCGTCGGCTACGAGCCGGTCACGCAGGTACCCGGGGTCCGCATCGACGTGGCGCCGACGCGGGTGACGGTGGCGCCGGGCCTCGACGCGTTCGTGCAGGTCACGATGCGGATCGATGATCCCGCCGCGCTGCGCCGCACCGCCGACCCGACGCTCGCCCTCGAGCAGCACGGCCGCCCGCGCGACTACCTCGCCGACGCCTCCGGGCGCATCGTCCTCACCCCCGCGGGCGGGCAGGCCCCGGCGCTGCGGGTGCCGGTGTCGGTGTCCCCGAAGCCGGTCTCGACGCTGACCGCGACCCGCTCCGGGACCGCCGTGACCCTGCACGGCGCGGGCGTCGACCAGGGCACCGGCCGGGAGGCCTACCGCTCCCGCGTCGGCGTGTTCGCCCTCGCCGCCACCAGCCCCGAACTGCCGATGTGCGCCACGACCGCGGCGACGGCCGGGTGCGTCGCCAACGGCACCGGCCGCGGCGGCGACCTGCGCTACGTCGGCCTGGCGTCGACGGCGGGTCGCTCCCGCGACCCGATGCTCGGCATCGCCGTCACGACCTGGGCCGACCTGTACAACGTGGGCACGACGACCGTGCCCGAGGCACTGATCGACGTCGACGGCGACGGTCGCCCCGACTTCTCCACGACGCTGTCCACCGTTCCCGACACCGACGTGCTGGTCGCCACCACCGTCGACCTGCACGCCCTGCCGGCGCGCCAGGTGGACGTGCAGCCCGTGAACGGGTTCGACGGTGCCACCGACACCGGCGTCTTCGACACCGACGCGTGGGTGCTGCCCGTCAGGATCGTCGCGCTCGGCATCGACCCGTCGAAGGCATCCGCGCCGCTGGGGGTGCACGTCGTCGTCCACGGCGAGTACGGGGCGCCGGCCGCGAGGACGGGGGTCGTCGACGAGATGGACGGCACGGCGCGGTTCGACCCGCTGGCGCGGGGGGCGGTCGGCGCGTCGATGCTGCTCGTGCCGGCCGACGACGGCACCACTCTTCCCGTGCCGGGTACGGGTCCGGTGCTGGTCGTCATCGGGCAGAACGGGCCGGGCCACCGCGTGACGGCTCTCGGTGAGGTGCCCGCACCCGCCGCGGCCCCACCGACCACCGCACCCGGTGCCGTGATCCCGCAGGGCCGGCCGGTGCCCGGGCCGGGAGGTCCGCCCGTGGCGCCCGCCGCGGCGCCGGCCGCGCCGGAGCCGACGGTGTCACCGAGCACTGCGGCCGGCCCCGGCGCGGCGTCGGGGTGACCTGGATGCTCCGCCTGACCGGCGTGCAGGCACAATGGCCCGCTCGGGGGCGTGTCGTGTCCGGGCCAGGTCCGGATCGGGCGTCGAGGTGCCCGGTTTTCACCCGACAGGGCGACCACATTCGGGTGGCGGGCGAACGTGTGGTCCCGTCGCAGCCGGTAGCGTTCGGCCGGGCTGATTCGGGGCCACACATCAGGAGAGGACATCAGGCATGCGCCTTGCGGTCATACCGGGCGACGGCATCGGGCCGGAGGTCATCGACGAGGCGCTCAAGGTCCTCAACGAGGTCGCGCCGGGCGCGGAGACCACGGAGTACGACCTCGGCGCCGCGCGCTGGCACTCCACGGGTGAGCTGCTGCCGGAGTCGGTGCTGACGGAGCTCCAGCAGCACGACGCGATCCTGCTCGGCGCGGTCGGCGACCCGTCGGTGCCCAGCGGCATCCTCGAACGGGGCCTGCTGCTGCGCCTGCGTTTCGAGCTCGACCACCACGTCAACCTGCGTCCCTCCCGGCTCTACCCCGGTGTGCGGGGTCCCCTGTCGGGGAACCAGGAGATCGACATGGTCGTGGTCCGCGAGGGCACCGAGGGGCCCTACGTCGGCACCGGTGGCCTGCTGCGCAAGGACACCCCGCACGAGATCGCCACCGAGGTCAGCGTCAACACCGCCTTCGGCGTCGAGCGGGTCGTGCGCGACGCGTTCGGCCGTGCCGAGCGCCGTCCCCGCAAGCACCTGACGCTGGTGCACAAGACCAACGTGCTGACCTTCTCCGGCCGGCTGTGGTCGCGCATCGTGGAGGAGGTGTCGCTGGAGCACCCGAACGTCTCGGTCGCCTACCAGCACATCGACGCCACCATGGTCCACCTCGTGCAGGACCCGGGCCGCTTCGACGTGATCGTCACCGACAACCTGTTCGGCGACATCCTCACCGACCTCGCCGGTGCCGTCACCGGAGGCATCGGGCTCGCGGCCAGCGGCAACCTCGACGTCAGCCGCAAGAACCCCAGCATGTTCGAGCCGGTGCACGGCAGCGCACCCGACATCGCAGGTCAGGGCATCGCCGACCCGACGGCCGCTGTGCTCTCGGTGGCGCTGCTGCTCGACCACCTGGGCGACAGCGCCTCGGCGGGCCGCATCGAGGCCGCGGTGGCCTTCGACCTGGCCACGCGCGATCACAGCGCCACAGGCCACACGAGGAGCATCGGCGACAGGCTGGCGGCCCTGGTGAGCGCGCACGCCACGAGCCCGTCGGCGTAGCGACAGGCCCCCGAGGTTCAGGAAAGCCACTTTCAGGTCATCTCACGACAGGAAAGTGGCTTTCCTGAACCCGTTCGCGGCTCGTTCACGTGGGTTTTGCTCTTAGGGCTGTGAGGGTGGGTCTTGCGCGGTTGATTGCCTGCTCGTAGGTCGCTCGTAGCTGTCCGACGACATACGGGACGTCCGTCTCCAGCTTCTTGGGCTTGGTCGCGGTGTACACCGCCCCGGCTGCGGTGAATCCTGCTGCCCGTTCGACGGTGAGGTCGTGGTCCGCCGGGCTCAGATGCCATTCCGACGACTCGATCTCCCACACCATGGCCACCTCGTCGAGCCAACAGTCGGCGATGCCGAGGAACCGCCCGTAAGCGTCGTGGATGGTGGCGTTCCAACAAGGCTCAGGCAGCCCGGTCTTCGGCCACAGCCGCTTGGCGGCCAGTTCAGCCGCGGATCGCACTCCTGCCCGCAGGTCCTTGAGCACGGCGGTCGGCGCGGCGATCCCCCGGCGGGATCCCGCTTCGAGCTCGGCCGCCAACGACGAGATCGTGCACATCCCCCGCTGGACGGCGTCCGAGAGCACCTCCGCGATCTCGCCCCGGGAACGAAGTCGACGAACGGCGTCCGCGCACGCACGGGGCACGGCGGCGAGTGGCACACCGTCGCGTGTCGGGCCGCCCGGCATCCGGTTGGTGCGCGTGACGTGTACGAATCCCACGGAACGAACCTGGCGGTCGTCGGGTATGAGGATCTGTACCTCGGTGAAGCCACCAGTGTCGACCACGGGCCCGGGCCGGGCCGCGCCGGATACCGTGACGGCGGCAGGCTTCGAGACCGGTGACGATCGCATCCGGACCGCAGAGTAACAAGGCGGCGTGAACCTGCTGGCTGCGCGTGGGGCGTCCGGTGAACAGGAGGATCACACCGGGCAGGATGCGTTGCCAGGGCCCGCCTTCGAGGCACCGCCGATACACGGTGCGTTCGGAGAACCCGAGTTCGACGAGTTGCCGCGCGGTGGCGGGCGGTTCAAGAAACCCTGGTTCAGGAAAGCCACTTTCAGGTCCTCTGGCGACAGCAAAGCGGCTTTCCTGAACGTCGGTGCCGTCGCCTACGCTTCGTGCGTTTCCCCGGTCAGCAGCGTCACGCCTGCGCCGGCGAAGTTCTCCAGGTCGGCCACGGCCGCGGCGCCCTCGGGGCCACCCATCCCCGCGCCGAAGGTCGCCTCGTCCGCGAACTCCAGCACCGCGATCAGGTGGTACAGCGGCTTGTTGCCCTCCGCGTCGGGGCCCGGGTGGGAGATCGTGAAGCGCTGCAGGCCGGGCAGCTTCTTGGCGAGCGGGGCGTGCACGGTGTCGTAGTGCTTGTCGAACGCCTCGGCGTCCTCGGGCTGGTTGTAGAGCGCGGTGAGCTGGTACAAGGCGGCACCTCCGGCTGGCGGGCCCGCGCGCGGCGGTGCGCGCGGACTCCGTCGTCATCTCTAGTCGATACGGGTGGGCCCCGACACGTGCGTCCCATCATGTGGAACGGGGTGTGACATCGCGGGACGGCGCGTGTCATGCTCCGCAGCGTGTCCCACACCAGTGTGATCATTATCGACGGGCGCGTCGGCTAACCAGAACCACGGCCGACGCGCAGACCTCTCGCATTTGCGAGGGGTCTTTTTTGTGTCCCGAATCAGCCAGGAGCACCCCAGATGTCCCGCAACCAGCCCGCCGGAACGCCCCTCGGCGACGCCTTCCACGTCTTCGACACGACGCTGCGCGACGGCGCCCAGCGTGAGGGCATCTCGTACTCGGTGGCCGACAAGCTGGCCGTCGCCCGCCACCTGGACGCGCTGGGTGTGGGCTTCATCGAGGGCGGCTGGCCGGGTGCGATGCCGAAGGACACCGAGTTCTTCGCCCGGGCGCAGGAGCTCGACCTGCGGCACGCGGCGCTCGTCGCGTTCGGGGCCACCCGGCGGCCGGGTCTGCGCGCCGACCACGACCCGCAGGTCCGTGCGCTGCTGGACAGCGCCGCACCCGTCGTCACCCTGGTGGCGAAGTCCGACCGTCGCCACGTCGAGCGGGCCCTGCGCACCGATGTGGCGGAGAACTGCGCGATGGTGGCCGACACCGTCGCGTTCCTGCGCGGCGAGGGCCGCCGCGTGTTCGTCGACGCCGAGCACTTCTTCGACGGCTACGCCTACGATCCCGACACGGCGCTGCGCGTGCTGGAGGCGGCCGCGAACGCGGGCGCCGACGTCGCGGTGCTGTGCGACACCAACGGCGGCATGCTCCCCCTGGGCATCGCCGAGGTGGTGACCGAGGTGGCCGCGCGCACCGGGTTCCGACTGGGCATCCACTGCCAGGACGACACCGGCTGCGCCGTGGCCAACTCCGTCGCCGCCGTCCAGGCCGGCGCCACGCACGTGCAGTGCACCGCCAACGGCTACGGGGAACGGGCCGGCAACGCCGACCTGTTCGCCGTCGTCGGCAACCTGGTGACCAAGCTGGGCATGCCCGTCCTACCGGACGGCCGCCTCAGCGAGCTGACCCGCACCTCGTACGCGTTGGCCGAGATAGCCAACATCGCTCCCGACACCCACCAGGCCTATGTCGGGACGTCAGCGTTCGCCCACAAGGCGGGCCTGCACGCGAGTGCGATCAAGGTGGACCCCGAGCTGTACAACCACATGGACCCTGTGGACGTCGGCAACGGGCAGCGGGTGCTGGTCACCGAGATGGCCGGCCGGGCCAGCGTCGAGCTCAAGGGCACCGAGCTCGGCCTCGACCTGGCCGGCCATCCCGACGCGGTCTCGTCCGTCGTCGCGACCGTGAAGGAACGCGAGGCGAGGGGCTGGTCCTACGAGGCGTCGGACGCCTCGCTCGAGCTGCTCATGCGCTCGGCGCTCGGCTCCGCGCGGGAGGCGCCGTTCACCCTCGAGACCTACCGCGTCATCACCGAGCGCCGCGCCGACGGCGAGGTCGTCGCGGAGGCCACGGTCAAGATCGTGGTCGACGGTGAGCGGCTCATCGCCACGGCCGAGGGCAACGGCCCGGTCAACGCGCTGGACGCCGCGCTGCGGGGCGCCCTGACGCCGTCGTGCCCGTGGCTGGCCGACGTCGAGCTCTCGGACTACAAGGTGCGCATCCTGACGCGCGGCACCGCGGCGGTGACGAGGGTGCTGCTGGAGTCCACGGATCATTCCGGTTCCTGGACCACGGTCGGCGTGCACGGCAACGTGGTGGAGGCGAGCTGGCTGGCGCTGGTCGACGCCCTCGCCTACGCCGCGCTCCGCCGGAGCCCCGTGGCCGCGAGCCGATGATCGGGAATGGCCGCGCGTTGTCGTCCCGGCGAGGGCGCCTACGTGCGGCCCGTCGCGATCATGGTCCGGAGGCCGGCTTGGTGATCGCCGGCGCTCGCACGTTGCGCCCCGCGCAGGGCGCTGATGTGCGGGTGGCCGCGATCATCGGGTAACCCGCTGGTCGCAGAGGCCCGACGGCGGCAGGATCGCGTCCCATGGGGGATGTACTCGAGCTGATCGACGACTTCTGCGACGCCGTGCCGCGCGCCCGCGCCACCGCCACGGACGACGGGCCGCTGCGCCTGTTCACCCGCGACGGTCCGGGTTGGCCGTTCTACGCGCGCCCGGTACCCGGGGGCGGACCGGTCACGGCCGCGGACGTGGAACGCGTCCGGGCACGGCAGCGTGCGCTGGAGGTCCCCGAGGCGTTCGAGTGGCTGCTCGCGGTGTCGCCGTCGACGGCCGGCGCCGTGGCGGCCACCGGGCTGCCGGTGCACGTGTGCCCGCTGCTCGTCCTCGACGGCCCGGCCGCGCCGGCCCCGCTGCCGCCCGGCCACACCGTCCGGCTGCTCGGCCCGGCCGACGGCGACCTGCCCGAGGCCGCCCACGCCGTGCGGGCCGTCGCGTCCGCGGCGTTCGGCGCCCCCGCGCCCCCTCCGCCCTCGGCGGCCGAGCTCGCCGAGCTCCGCGCGGACCTGGTCGCGGGCCGGGCCGCCCGGGCGCTGGTGACCGGCCCCGACGGTCCCGTCGCCTCCGGCTCGGTGCAGCGGGCGGGCGACGTGGTGGAGCTGGTGGGCATCGGTACGGCCGCCGCCTTCCGTGGTCGCGGGCTGGGAGCCGCCGTCACCGCGGCCCTGGCCACCGTGGCCCGGGACACCGGTGCCGAACTGGTGTTCCTGGCCGCCGCGGACGAGACCGCCACCCGCCTCTACGAGCGCGTCGGGTTCCGGCGGGTGGGGGAGTGCGGTATCGCGGAACCGGCCTGAGAGGCGCTATCTTGTACCAGTAGTTCGGTACAAGGGGGGCGTGCTGGTGGTGTTCCGTGACGTCATGATCGCTATTGTCCTAGCGGCGGTGGTCGGCGGTGTGATCCTGGCCGTCCTCTGGCCGGGGCCGAGGCAGGGGCGGCGGGTGCTGGTGCGCTGGGGGGTGCTCGATCCCGGTGACGCCGAGATCGCCGACGCCGTCCGGTATCTGCAGCGGCGACGGTTCTGGTACCCGTGGGTGTCCCTCGCCGGCCCGGCGCTGGCCTCGGCATTCGGCGTCCCCGAGTCGTGGGCGAGCACGTGGACCTTCCTCGGTGTTCTGGTGATCGGCGCGCTGCTGGCCGAGGTCGTGGCGCAGCGGCCCTCCCGCGGGCTGCGGCGGGCGGCGGTCCTGGTGCCGCGCCGGGTCTCGGACGTGCTGTCGGTGTGGTCGATCGGGGCGTTCGTGGCGCTGGCCGCCGGGACGCTGGTGGTGTCGGGGGCGGGGTTGGCCGGCGCCCAGTGGGCGCTCCGCGTTCTACCGGATCCGGGGCCGGTGCTGGTCGGCGCTCTGGTGGTGACCGTGGCCGGGACGGGCATCGTGTGGCTCGCCGTGCGCCGCCCGTCGTCCGGCGAGTCGCGGGCCGACAACGCGCTGCGGCTACGCAGCGCCAGGGTCGGAGCCGGGCTGACGATGGCGGGCATCGGGGCGGTGTTCGCCACCGGCGGATCCACCGTCGGTGGCGTCGTGGCGCTCGCCGGCCTGTTCTGCTGGATCGCCACGGTCAACCCGCCACGGAGCGTGCTGCGGGAGATCGTGGGGGCGTGACCGCGCCACGGGTCGTCCTCGACACCGGCAGCGGGCTGGCGCCATGGCGCCAGATCCACCACCAGCTGACCCACCTGATCAGCGGCGGGACGCTGGCCCCCGGGGCGCGGCTGCCCACCATCCGTCAGCTGGCCCGCGACCTCGGCGTGGCGGCGGGCACGGTGGCCCGGGCCTACCGCGAGCTGGAGTCGGCCCAGCTGGTGGCCACCTCGCGCGGCGGGGGCACCGTCGTCGCCGCCTGCCTGCCGGTCACGAGGGGCTCCGAGCTGGCCACCTCGGCAGAGGCGTACGCCCGCGACGCGGGCCGGCTCGGCGCGGATCTCGACGCCGCCGTGGCCGCGTTGCTCGTGGCGTGGGAGGCGACGCCGTCACATCGGGAAACCGTCGGCCCGGCCTGACGGGACACGAGGTTGTCACTACGCCGACCGGTGCAGGCTCACCTGGCGCTGGGCGTGGAGGTGCGTCGGCGGGCCCAACCGGGAGCGTGCTCGGGCATCGGACCGATGGCCACCAGCCGGGCCGGGATCCCCTGCAGCGCGGGGAACCGCTGCAACAGCCGCAGCGGCAGGGGCATCGACGACAGCGGGGCCGGCCCGAGGGTTGCGGGCACCGGTGCCGAGGGGGCGGCGGCCACCACCGGCGACAGGATCCCCTTGTGGGCCATCCGCTGCACGCCCTGGATCAGAGCCGTGGGCCACCAGCGGCGGCGCTGCACCTTCCGCAGCATCGAGCGCGGCACGATCCCCCCGCTGGCCAGTGCGGGAGCGAGCAGGCGGGCCGTGGCCACCGCGTCGGCGACCGCCAGGTTGATGCCCACCCCGCCCACCGGCGACATCGCGTGGGCGGCGTCGCCGATGAGCAGCAGGCCGTCGAGGTCCCAGCGGCGCAGGCGTTCGAGCCTGACGTCGAGCAGCTTGACGTCGTCCCAGCTCTCCAGCGCACCGACCCGGTCGGCCATCCAGGGAAGCAGCCCGGCGAAGCGCCGCCGCAGCTCCTCGATGCCGGCGGCCCGCAGCGCGGTGTCGCTGCCCTTGCGGATGAGGTAGCCGCACTGCCAGTAGTCGCCGCGGTCGATCATCACGCAGAAGTGGCCGGTGGAGAACCGGCCCACGCCCCCGTCGGGGTCGCCCGCGTGGCGCGGGAGCCGGAACCACCAGACGTCCATCGGCACGCCGAACGACCGCGGCACCAGCCCGGCGGCCTCGCGGACGGCGGACCCCCGACCGTCGGCCGCGATCGTGAGCGACGCCCGCAGCTCGTGCTCCTCGCCGGTGACGCGGTCGGTGTAGCGGACGCCACCGACCCGGGCACCGTCGCGGACGAGGCCCGTGACCTCCGCATTGCGGACCAGGCGGAACGACGGCTCCTCCTGGGCGGCCTCGGCGATCATGTCGAGGAAGTCCCACTGGGGCACCAGCGCGATGTGCTGGTGTGCGCCGGGCAGCCTGCGCATGTCGGCGATCTGGACGGTGCCGCCGTCGAGCTGGCCCTGCAGGCTCTCCATCAGACGGTGCGGGATCTTCTCGAAACGGTCCGCGAGGCCCAGCTCGTCGAGCAGTGTGAGAGTGGACGCGTGGACGGTGTCGCCGCGGAAGTCGCGCAGGAAGTCGGCGTGCTTCTCCAGCACCGTGACCTCGACCCCGGCCCTGGCCATGAGTAGTCCGAGCACCATCCCGGCAGGTCCCCCGCCGACGACGGCGCAGGTCGTGCGCCCCGATCGGAGCGAATGCGGAGTGAGCATCGACTCTGAATTCGTCATGCGTTGAATTTAGCGCGGGTCGGCTAGCCTGGCAACACCATGACTGCCACGACACCCGTCCGCGTCCGCTTCTGCCCGTCGCCGACGGGTACGCCGCACGTGGGGCTGATCCGCACCGCCCTGTTCAACTGGGCCCACGCCCGCCACAACGGCGGCACCTTCGTGTTCCGCATCGAGGACACCGACGCCAACCGCGACTCTCGTGCGTCCTACGAGGCGCTGCTCGACGCGCTGCGCTGGCTCGGCCTCGACTGGGACGAGGGCCCCGAGGTCGGCGGCGACCACGGCCCGTACCGGCAGAGCGAGCGCAGTGCCCTCTACGCCGACGCGCTGGCGAAGCTCATCGCCGGCGGCGAGGTCTACGAGTCGTTCTCGCAGGCGGCCGAGATCGAGGCGCGCCACAAGGCGGCCGGCCGCGACCCGAAGCTCGGCTACGACAACGCCGACCGCGACCTCACCGACGCGCAGAAGGACGCCTACCGCGCCGAGGGGCGCGTGCCCGTCTACCGGCTGCGCATGCCTGAGCACGACATCACGTTCACCGACCTGGTGCGCGGCGACGTCACGTTCCGCGTCGGCACGGTGCCCGACTTCGTGCTCGCCCGCGGCGACGGCTCCCCGCTCTACCCGCTGACCAACCCCGTCGACGACGCGCTGATGGGCATCACCGACGTGCTGCGCGGCGAGGACCTGCTCTCCTCCACCCCGCGGCAGATCGCGCTGTTGGAGGCGTTGCAGCGCGTGGGCATCGGCAACGGCCCTTTCCGCTACGGGCACCTGCCGCTCGTCACGGGTGAGGGAAATCGCAAACTGTCCAAGCGTGACCCCGAATCCAACCTGTTCCTCTATCGCGACCGCGGATTCGTTCCCGAGGGCCTGCTCAACTACCTGGCGCTGCTCGGCTGGTCGATCGCCGAGGACCGGGACGTGTTCTCGATGGAGGAGATGGTCGCGGCATTCGACATCTCCCGGGTGTCGGCCAATGCGGCCCGCTTCGACCTCAAGAAGGCCGAAGCCATCAACGCCGCGCACCTGCGCGCGCTACCCGTCGAGGACTTCGCCGCCCGCGTCGTCCCGTACCTCACCGCCGAAGGTGTGATCACCGGCACTCTCACCTCCGAGCAGGATGCGTTGCTCACCGCGGCGGCCCCGCTCGTGCAGGAGCGCAGCGTCGTCCTGTCCGACGCGGCCCGGATGCTCGCATTCCTCTTCGTCGACGAGGACGCGTTCGTCCTCGACGAGGACGCGGCCGCCAAGACCCTCGGCGCCGACGCCGCCCCGGTGCTCGACGCGGCCCTGACCGGCCTCGATGCTCTCTCCACGTGGTCGGCGGCGGAGATCGAGGGGTCGCTCAAGGCCACTCTGATCGACGGCCTGGAGCTCAAGCCGCGCAAGGCGTTCGCGCCCGTGCGCGTGGCCGTCAGCGGCCGGACGGTGTCCCCGCCGCTCTACGAGTCGATGGAGTTGCTGGGCCGCGAGCGGTCGCTGGCCCGGCTGAGGGCCGGTGCGGAACGCGCTGGGGGTCTCGGGTAGAGTCTCCTCCGCAGGGCGCGGGAGACCGCAGACCCTTGGGGTATGGTGTAATTGGCAGCACGACTGATTCTGGTTCAGTTAGTCTAGGTTCGAGTCCTGGTACCCCAGCGGAAACGCTTCAGGAACATGATGTACCGTTCACGAGCGTTATCCAGAAGGCCCCGTCGTCTAGCGGCCTAGGACACCGCCCTCTCAAGGCGGCGGCGCGGGTTCGAATCCCGTCGGGGCTACACAGAAGATCCCGTTCCGGTTCATCCGGAACGGGATCTTTTTTGTGGTGTAGTTATTGGCCTTGCTTCGCGGGCGGCGGCGTCGTCGGTGGCGGTGGCGGGGGGTCGGTCGTCGGCGGCGTGGTGGGCTTGGTGGTCGTCGTCGGCGGTGCCGCGGTCGTCGTCTTGACCGGCGGCTTCGGGATCGTGGTGACCACAGGTGGCACCACCGGCGGGGCCTGTGTCCTCGGCGGGTTCACCGGGCGGTTCTCCGGCACGGTCGTGACCTCCGCCTCGGTGGGCGGGGCCTCTGTGGTCGGGGCGGCGGGCGGAGCCACGGACGCCGTCGACTGCGCCTGCACCGGCTGACCGAGGGGGATGGTCGTGGTGGTCTGGCGCGGCCACAGGAAGGCCGCGGCCACGATCGCGACCGCCGCCACCGCTCCGCCCACGCTCACGAGCAGGGCCGGGCTCGGCCCACGCCGGGCCGGGTGCCGGTCCGGCACGACGTAGTCGTAGTCGGCCGCGAACTGGTCCGGCAGCGACGGCCGGGGAGGCGGCATCGGTGCCATGGCCGTCCGCGGTGGGACGCTGCCGCTGGTGGAGATGCGCTGGGTGGGCGGGGTGAAGTCTCCGGCCGGACCGGCGAAGGAACCCGTCGCGGCCGGCACAGGTCGCTGGGGGGCCGCCGGCGCCCCGGACTGGGTGAAGGCGCCGGGGGGGACGGCGGCCGCGAACGGCTGCTGGGTGGCCCCCGCGGCGCGCGGGGCCGGCACGAACGGGCCGGTGCCGGCGAGCGACGGCGGGATCAGAGACAGGGCGGCGCCCATCGCGATGGCGTTCTTCGGGTCGGCGTCGACGGCGACCGGCCGTCCGAGCTGGTCGGAGACGAGCTGCGCCACCAGCGGGATCCGCGAGGAGCCGCCCACCAGCAGCACGGCGGTGAGCTGCTCCGGACTCAGACCGGCGGAGCCGACGGCGCGGCGCAGCGCGGAGACCGTCTCCTCCACCTGCGGCCGGATCATGGCCTCGAACTCGCTGCGGTGCAGTCGCACCGACCCCTGGCCGGCGGGCGTCAGCACCGGGATCGAGACCTCGGTGTCCGACGACAGGGCCTCCTTGGCCTCCGTGCACTCCCGGCGCACGGACGCGACGGCCGACAGCACGGCGGGGTCGGTCTCGTCGAGGCCCTCGAACGCCTCGGGGAGGCCCTCGCGGACGTGCTCGAACACGAGCTCGTCGAGGTCGATGCCGCCGAGCCGCTCGACGCCCTCGGGACGGCCCATCAGTCCGAAGCCCTGGGCGTCTTTGTGGACCACGGCCGCGTCGAACGTGCCGCCGCCGAAGTCGTAGACGGCGACGGTGGAGCCGGGCTCGATCCGCTCGGCCGCGGCGTAGTGCATGGCGGCGGCCTGGGGTTCGGCGAGGAAGGTGACGGGCAGGCCGTGGTGGTTCAGCGCGGCGCGCAGCAGGTCCTTCTTGTGGGCGCCCCACGACGCCGGGTGCGTGACGGCGATGCGGGCGGCCCCGCCGCCCTCGCGCTGGGCGACGCGGTCGGCGACCCAGCGCACGAGCAGCGCGGAGAGCTCCTCGGGGGCCCATGGCCGCCCGCCGACGAGGACGGGCGTGGGGTCACCGATGCGGCGCTTGAACTCGCGGACGACGTGGTCGGGATCGGTGGCGGCCCGGCGCTCGGCCGCGTCGCCGACGACGACCGCGCCGTCGTTGCCCAGGAAGAGGACGGACGGGACGGCGCTGGAGCGGTCGCCGAGGTTGACCACCTCGATGTCACCGGGACGTCCACCCGCGCGACTGATCGCGGCCGCGGTGCGGGTGGTGCCCACGTCGATGCCGAGCAGGTAACTCACTGCACTCCTTGCCTCCGGCCAATGACCCTCAGTAGTCCATCGGTGGGATGGAAGGTCACGTTAGCGGCACGGCGGTGCGCCGTTCGTGCGGGGCCGGATACCGGTGCGTCACAACACGGGGCCCTACAGGCGGTGCTGCAGCGCCTCCGCGGCGGCCAGCAGGTCGGCGGCCCACCGCACGCCGGGGCGCCGGCCGATGCGTTCCACCGGACCGGACACCGAGACGGCGGCCACGACCTGCCCGGCCCCGTCCCGCACCGGAGCCGACACGCTCGCCACCCCCGACTCCCGTTCGGCCACGCTCTGTGCCCATCCGCGACGCCGGACGTCGAGCAGCACCCGCTCACCGAACGTGGCCTCGGCCAGGATGGCCCGCTGGACGTTCGGCTCGGCCCACGCGGCGAGCACCTTGGCGCCGGAGCCGGCGGTCATCGGCAGCCGGGAGCCGACCGGCACGGTGTCGCGCAGGCCGCTGCTCGGCTCCGCCGTGGCGACGCAGAGCCGCTGGATGCCCTCGCGCCGGTAGAGCTGCACGCTCTCGCCCGTGATGTCGCGCAGCCGGGGCAGCACGGCCGCGGCGGCCTCCAGGAGCGGGTCGGCCCCGCCCGCGGCCAGCTCGGCGAGCGTGGGGCCGGGACGCCAGCGTCCGTCGCTGCCGCGGTGCAGCAGCCCGTGCACCTCCAGGCCGACGGCGAGCCGGTGGGCGGTGGCGCGGGGGAGGCCGGTGCGCTCGCACAGCTCGGCCAGGCCACAGGGCTCCGCCGCGGCTGCGCGGAGCACCCCTACGGCCTTGTCCAGGACGCCGATGCCGCTATGCTGTCTCACAAGCCGATACTAACTTCCCAATCTATGAGACGTCCAGAGGAGGTAGACGTGGGAACAACGATCGCTGAGAAAGTCTGGGCACAGCACCTCGTCCGCAAGGGTGAGGGCGACGAGCCGGATCTGCTCTACATCGATCTCCATCTCGTCCACGAGGTCACGAGCCCACAGGCGTTCGACGGGCTGCGGCTCGCCGGGAGGCCCGTGCGCCGGCCCGACCTGACGCTGGCCACCGAGGACCACAACGTCCCCACGCTCGACGTGCTCGCGCCGATCGCCGACGAGGTCTCCCGCCTGCAGGTGGAGACGCTGCGTCGCAACTGCGAGGAGTTCGGGGTCACGCTCTACCCGATGAACCACGCCGAACAGGGCATCGTGCACGTCGTCGGCCCGCAGCTGGGGCTCACCCAGCCCGGCGGCACCGTGGTCTGCGGCGACAGCCACACCTCCACCCACGGCGCGTTCGGTGCGCTGGCGTTCGGCATTGGCACGTCCGAGGTGGAGCACGTGCTGGCCACCCAGACGCTGCCGCTCAAGCCGTTCCGGACGATGGCCATCAACGTCAACTCGGCCGACGGGCAGCTCCGCCCGGGCGTCACGAGCAAGGACGTCGTGCTGGCCATGATCGCGCAGATCGGCACCGGCGGCGGCCAGGGCCACGTGCTCGAGTACCGCGGCAACGTCATCCAGAACCTCTCGATGGAAGCGCGCATGACCGTGTGCAACATGTCCATCGAGGCCGGCGCCCGCGCGGGCATGATCGCCCCCGACGACACCACGTTCGCCTACCTGAAGGGCCGCGACCACGCGCCCAAGGGTGCGGAGTGGGACGACGCGGTCGCCGCCTGGCGCGAGCTGCGCACCGACGACGACGCGGTGTTCGACGCCGAGGTCACCATCGACGCCGACGCGCTCACCCCGTTCGTCACGTGGGGCACCAACCCCGGCCAGGGTCTGCCGCTGGGCGAGAACGTGCCCGATCCCGCGCAGATCGTCGACGAGAACGAGCGCGTCTCGGCGGAGAAGGCTCTCACCTACATGGGCCTCGAGGCCGGCACGCCGCTGCGCGAGGTGCACGTCGACACGGTCTTCGTCGGCTCCTGCACCAACGGCCGCATCGAGGACCTCCGCGCCGCCGCGGAGATCATCGACGGCCGTAAGGTGGCCGACGGCGTCCGCATGCTGGTCGTGCCCGGCTCCATGCGCGTGCGGTTCCAGGCCGAGGACGAGGGCCTGGACAAGGTGTTCACCGCCGCCGGCGCCGAGTGGCGCTCCGCAGGCTGCTCGATGTGCCTGGGCATGAACCCCGACCAGCTCGCCCCCGGTGAGCGCAGCGCGTCCACGTCGAACCGCAACTTCGAGGGTCGCCAGGGCAAGGGCGGCCGCACCCACCTGGTGTCGCCGCTCGTCGCCGCCGCGACGGCCGTGCGCGGCACCCTGAGCAGCCCGGAGGATCTGGACTGATGGACGCGTACACCACCCACACCGGCATCGGCGTGCCGCTGCGCCGCGCCAACGTCGACACCGACCAGATCATCCCGGCCGTCTACCTCAAGCGCGTCACGCGCACCGGGTTCGAGGACGGGCTGTTCTCCGCATGGCGGCAGGACGAGAGCTTCATCCTCAACCAGGAGCCCTTCAACCGTGGCTCGGTGCTCGTGGCCGGGCAGGACTTCGGCACGGGCTCGTCGCGCGAGCACGCCGTCTGGGCGCTGATGAACTACGGCTTCCGCGTCGTGATCTCCTCGCGCTTCGCCGACATCTTCCGCGGCAACTCGGCCAAGCAGGGACTGCTCGCGGCGCAGGTCGCCCAGCCCGACGTCGAGCTGCTGTGGAAGCTGCTGGAGAACGAGCCGGGCACCGAGGTCACGGTCGACCTCCAGGAGAAGACGGTGCAGGCGAAGGACCTCACGCTGCGGTTCGAGATCGACGACTACGCGCGCTGGCGCCTGCTCAACGGCCTCGACGACATCGGCCTGACGCTGCGCCACGCCGACGAGATCACCGCTTTCGAGGGAACTCGGCCGCACCGACTGCCGACCACTACTCCGGCCTGATTCCGTTGCGCTGCAACGGTTTCAGCTGATTATGCCGGTTGATTCCGTTGCGGCGCAACGGAATCAACCCGCGCGCCTGCTGGCGCGACCGCCTGACCAGCCTCTACGGTCACGGTCATGAACAAGACTCAGCTCGTGGACGCGCTCGCAGCGCGGATGGGCGACCGGCGCAGCGCGGCCACCGCGGTGGACGGGCTGCTCGAGACCATCGTGGACACCGTCAAGGGCGGCGACTCGGTGTCGATCACCGGGTTCGGCGTGTTCGAGGCCAGGGCCCGGGCCGCCCGGGTGGCCCGCAACCCGCGCACCGGTGACGTCGTCGAGGTCCCGGCCACCACCGTCCCCGCCTTCCGTCCCGGAGCGGGCTTCCGCACCGCGGTCAGCGGGAGCAGTACCGTCGCGCCCCGGGCCACCCCCGCCCGGCGCACGCGTGCCGCCGTCGCCGCGGCCCCGGCTGCTCCGGCGAAGCCGGCGCGCGCCACCAGGGCCAAGGCCGACACCGCGTTCGCCGCCCCGGCCAAGGCCTCCCCCAAGAAGGCGGCTCCCGCGAAGGCCGCCCCCAAGGCTGCCGCCGCCAAGGCCGCTGCTCCGAAGACCGCTGCGAAGTCGGCGGCACCGAAGGCTGCCGCGAGCAAGGCGGCCCCCAAGGCGGCGGCGCCGAAGGCGGAAGCCAAGGCCAAGGCCGCCCCGAAGAAGGCCAAGGCCAAGAAGTAGTCGACCGCGCGACCGCCACACGGGGACCTGTGGCGGTGCCCGGGCAAATGCCTCAATCATGGTCTTCGCCGGCCGCACCCCAGCGCCCACGGTGCGACGGACGGTGACGTGCGGCTGGCGGGGATCCTGGTCGGTCGGTGCACCGGGTGATCGCGGTCGACCGCACGGCATGGTCCTCATCGGGGCGACGACGTGCGACGTGCGCTGATCATGGGGTGCGTCCGGGGCGCCCGCCCGCGTCGAGGTGCGCAGTATCCGTGCCGGCAGCACGCCTGGCGCCACCGTCGCGACACGTCGGCGGGGCTGGGCCGGCGGGGCTGGGCCGACGGGGCTGGGCCGACGGGGCTGGGCCAGCTGGGCAGTGCTTCCTGGATATCGCCGGCCGGGTCGATCGAGGTCCAGAAGCCACAGGGCTCCCTGTGGCGTCAGGTGCATTACCCAGTCGGACGGGCGTAGTGGTCCGCGGTACGCAGGTCGGCCCCGTCGAAGGTCAGCACCCAGGTGCTGGCCTTCCGGGCCGGCACGTCGCCGGGGTCCACGCCCAGCCGGTGCGGTGAGGCCTGCACCCATGCCGCGACGACGTCCGGGATCACGCCGCCCTGGCTGCACGCCACGGTGACGCCCGGGACGGCGGCCAGCTCGCGCACGTGGGCGAGGCCGTCGTCGGGATCGGCCCAGTAGGCCTCCTCGCCGAGCGACGGCTCGTCGGGCACCGTGGTGCCGAGCGTCGCCGCCAGCGGGGCCACCGTCTCGCGGCACCGCACCGGCGGGGCGCTCAGCACCCGGTCGGGCCCGAACAGCCCCAGCAGGGCGGCCAGCTGGTGCGCCTGCTCGCGGCCGGAGCCCGAGAGCGGGCGCAGGCAGTCGTCGCCGTCCCACTGGCTGCGGCTGCCCGCCCGGGCGTGGCGCACCAGCACCAGCGTGGACGTCGCCGCCCCGCGGCGGGTGAAGCGGCTCAGCACGTCGATGTCACGGCGGTAGGACAACAGCCCCCCGGCCTTGTCGGGGGAGACCCAGCGCAGCTCGTCGGTCTCGTCGTTCGCGCTGAACCCGGGCCCGTCGACCGCCTGCGCCGACCAGTACCGCACCAGCTTGCGGCCCTCGGGCACCTCGTAGTGGACATCGCCGAGCACGGAGCCCAGGCGGCAACGCCACCCCGTCTCCTCGGCCACCTCGCGGACGGCGGCGAACGGCATCGTCTCCCCGCGGTCGAGCTTGCCCTTGGGGAACGACCAGTCGTCGTAGCGCGGCCTGTGCACGAGAGCGAGCTCGGTGCCGGACTCGGCCGCGCGCCACAGCACGGCCCCGGCCGCGCGGACGGCGACCGGGTGCATGGCCGTGGAGCTCACTCCGCGGCGGCGATCGTGACGGCGCTTCTCCGCGCCTCCGCGGAGGAAAGTGCGTCGGCGCCGCCTTCTCGCGCCTCCGCGGAGAAGAGCACGTCGGCGGTGCTCTTCTGCGCCTCCGCCGAGAAGAGCACGTCGGCGCCGTGGCGCAGCATCATCTCGGCCTGGTGGTCGCGCACCGGGGTGATCCCGGAGTCGGTGGCCGGCGAGGGCTCCCAGGACCCGTCGGCGTGCAGCGTCCAGCAGCGGGTGGCGGGGTCGAGACAGGAGTCGAGCACCTCGCCGAGCTTGGCCGCCAGTGCGCGGTCCGCCACCCGCAGCAGTACCTCCACGCGGCGGTCGAGGTTGCGGTGCATCATGTCGGCGCTGCCGATCCAGTACTCGTCGGCCGCCCCGAAGTGGAACACGCGGCTGTGCTCCAGGAAGCGCCCGAGGATCGAGCGGACGTGGACGTTCTCCGAGAGCCCCTCGCGCCCCGGACGGATCGCGCAGATGCCGCGCACGATGACGTCGACCCGCACCCCCGCCTGCGACGCCCGGTACAGCGCGTCGATCACCTGCTCGTCGACCAGCGAGTTCATCTTGAGGCAGATGCGGGCGTTCCCGTTGCCCTGGCGGTGGGCCTCGATCTCGTCCTCGATGCGCCGCACGATGCCGCGCCGCACGCCGTAGGGGGCGACGAGCAGGCTGCGGTAGGACGTCTGGCGCGAGTACCCCGTCAGGGAGTTGAACAGGTCGGTGAGGTCGGCGCCGATCGTCGGGTCGGCCGTCAGCACGCCCATGTCCTCGTAGAGCCGTGCGGTCTTGGGGTTGTAGTTGCCGGTGCCGATGTGGCAGTAGCGGCGGATGACCGAGCCCTCCTGGCGCACCACCAGCGAGGTCTTGCAGTGCGTCTTGAGCCCGACCAGCCCGTAGACGACGTGCACGCCCGCCTTCTCCAGCTCGCGCGCCCAGCGGATGTTGGCCTGCTCGTCGAAGCGGGCCTTGATCTCCACCAGCGCGACGACCTGCTTGCCGGCCGCCGCCGCGTCGATCAGGGCGTCGACGATGGGGGAGTCGCCGGAGGTGCGGTAGAGGGTCTGCTTGATCGCGAGCACGTTCGGGTCGTCGGCGGACTGCTCGATGAACCGCTGCACGCTCGTGGAGAACGAGTCGTAGGGGTGGTGCACGAGCACGTCGCCCTCGTGCAGCGTGGCGAAGATGCTCCGCGGCGTCTCCCGGTCGGCGAACGCCGGGTGGGTGGCGGGCACGAACGGCTCGTCCTTGAGATCGGGGCGGTCCACCCCGTGCACCGCCCACAACGCCGTGAGGTCCAGCAGCCCGGGCACCGTGACCACGTCGGCGGGGTCGACGTCGAGCTCACGGAGCAGCAGCTCCAGGACGTGCTCGCTCATCGTGTCGGTGACCTCGAGGCGCACCGGCGGCCCGAACCGGCGGCGGGCGAGCTCGCGCTCGAGCGACTGCAGGAGGTCCTCGTCGCGGTCCTCCTCCACCTCGACATCGGCGTTGCGGGTGACCCGGAAGGCGTGCACCTCGGTGACGTCCATGCCCATGAAGAGATCACCGAGGTGGGCCCCGATGAGGTCCTCGATCGGCAGGAAGGTGATGTCCTCGCCGGGGGTGTCGACGCGTACGAGCCGAGGCACGTTGTTGGGCACCTTGACGCGCGCGAACCGCTCGGTGCGCGCCTCCGGGTCCCGCACGGTGACGGCCAGGTTGAGCGACAGCCCGGAGATGTAGGGGAACGGGTGCGCCGGGTCCACCGCGAGCGGTGTGAGCACGGGGAAGACCTGCGCGGAGAAGTAGTCCGACAGGCGCAGCCGCTGGGCGTCGGAGAGATCGTCCCAGCGCATGATGCGGATGCCCTCGGCCTCGAGCTCGGGGCGGACCTGGTCGAGGAAGACCCGCGCGTGCGCCTCGGCGATGGCCTGGCTGCGCACGGCGATGCGGGCGAGCTGTTCGCGGGGCGAGAGGCCGTCGGCGCTGCGGACGGCGAGACCGGTCTCGTTGCGGCGCTTCAGTCCGGCGACGCGGACCATGTAGAACTCGTCGAGGTTCGAGGCGAAGATCGCGAGGAACTTGGCCCGCTCCAGCAGGGGCTGGCTCGGGTCCTCGGTCAGCGCGAGCACCCGGGCGTTGAAGTCCAGCCACGACAGCTCCCGGTTGAGGTAGCGGTCGTCAGGCAGCTCGGACACGGGCGCCGGGGTGCGCGCGGGCGGGCTCACCGGCACCGCCGCGGCGGCCGAACCGGAGGTGCGGGCGTCGGTGGCGGCCGGGGCGGGACGGGGCTGGTTGACCCGGCCGTTGCCGCCGCGCGGGGTGGGGACCTGGGTGCTGGTGCCGGCCGCCCCGCGGGCTGCTGCGTGGACCCGTCGCGTGGAGGGCCGGGGGGCGCGTCGCTTGCTCTGGCTCCGGGGCTGAGTCGATTCAGCCGGGTCGTCGTTCGTGTCCGGCCTGTTGCTCACATCGTCACCCACGACGGTGATTGTTACGCACGGGAGGCCTGTCCCGCCTCAGATGTCCACCGTCATCCGAGTGAACTATGTCGCCGTGGGCGTCAGCACCGCCCGGGTGTGCTCGCCGAGGCCGAGCGCGGCCGCGAGGTCGAGATCGGCGGGGGTGTCCACGTCGCGGCGCAGCCCGGGCCAGCGGCCGTCGAGCGGGTGTGCCCCGGACTCCTCGTGGTGGAGGGCCGACGCGGGCCCGAAACGCGGGTCGAGGTCGTGGCCGGGCGCGGCGAGCAGGAACGTCGTGCCCGTGCCGTCGGCGTCGGCGCAGAAGGCCCGGCCACCCAGGCGCAGTGCCGCCTCGATCGCCGCGCCCAGCTCCGCGGGCCGCAGCGCAGGCAGGTCGGCCTGCAGCGCCCCGACCGCGCAGCCGGGATCACGGGCCCGCAGCAGCGCCGCCCCGTGCAGGTACGCGGGGTTGAGGCCGCCCAGTGGGCCGTCCGGCAGCACCTCGACGCCGAGTGCCGCGAACTCGGCCGCCACCGCCGGATCCGAGCTGACGACGAGCAGCCGCCGCACGCCCGCGGTGGCGAGTACCGCGGCCACCGTGTCGTGGGCCAGGGCGAGCGCCAGCCGCGTGTGCGCCCCGGCCTCGCCGACGCCACCGTCGGCGGCGCCGCGCAGCCGCGACTTCGCCGCCGTCAGCGGCTTGACCGGGACCACGAGGTCCACGGCCGGATGCGTACTCGACCCCACGTGCCCATCGTCGCACCGTGCCCGAACCTCCTCAGCACCCGACCTGGACCTCCGGCGACCGGGAAGGAAGACTCTCCGGCGTGATCGATCGCAGAGCGGGCGTAGGGCGGGAGCCGCGGGGCTTCTGGATCTCCTTCTGTGCGGTCTTCTTCTATCCCATGGGCTGGCTCGCGGGGCGCAGCCGGTTCGAGGAGCGCCAGTACATCCCGGCCGAGGGCGGTGCGCTGATCGTCGCCAACCACATCTCGCACCTCGATCCGGTCTTCACCGGCCTGCAGGTCGAGCGGGCCCGCCGCGTGCCACGGTTCATGGCCAAGCACAGCCTCTGGCGCACCCCCGTACTCGGGCAGGCGCTGGCCGGGAGCCGTCAGATCCCCGTCTACCGCGAGTCGGCCGACGCCCAGCAGAGCCTGCGCGACGCCACCACCGCCCTCGACGATGGCCTGGTCGTGATCATCTACCCGGAGGGCACCATCACCCGCGATCCCGACGGCTGGCCGATGCAGGCCCGGACCGGCGTCGCCCGGCTCGCGCTGTCGGTGGACGTCCCGGTGATCCCCACCGTGCACTGGGGCACCCGCGACGTGCTCGACGGCTACAGCGGCAAGTTCCGGCCGCTGCCCCGCAAGGCGATCACGGTGCGGTGCGGGCCTCCCGTGGACCTCACGCCCTACCGCGGCCGGACCCAGGACGCCGCGCTGCTGCGGGAGGTCACGGACGCGGTGATGGGCCGGGTGCGGGACCTGCTCGCGGAGGTGCGCCACGAGCCGGCGCCCGCCGAGTTCTACAAGCGGGGAGCGGCCACGTGAGCGAGCGTGCGAGCGAACCATCGACACAGCGCCTGGGTCAGTGCCGACCGGGCGTCAGCGAGGGAGTGCGATGACCCGCGAGGTGCGGCGCGTCGCGGTGCTGGGGGCGGGTTCCTGGGGCACCGCGTTCGCCAAGGTGATGGCCGACGCCGGGCGGGACGTCGTGCTGTGGGCCCGGCGCCCGGAGGTCGCCGCCGCCGTCAACGACGGGCACGTCAACCCCGACTACCTGCCCGGCGTCGCGCTCCCGGGCCTGCTCACCGCCACCACCAACGCCGCCGCGGCGCTCGACGGGGCCGACGCCGTGGTGCTCGCGGTCCCGTCGCAGACGCTGCGCTCCAACCTCACGGGCTGGCAGGGCCTGCTGCCCCCGGGCAGCACGCTCGTGAGCCTGGCCAAGGGCGTGGAGCTGGGCACGCTCAAGCGGATGAGCGAGGTGATCGTGGAGGTCGCCGGCGTGCCCGTCGACCAGGTGGCCGTGGTGTCCGGGCCGAACCTGGCGCGCGAGATCGCCGCGGAGGAGCCGACGGCCACGGTGATCGCCTGCGCCGACCACGACCGCGCCGTGCAGCTGCAGCTGGCGTGCACCACCGGCTACTTCCGCTCCTACACCAACGTCGACGTGGTGGGCTGCGAGCTGGGTGGCGCCGGCAAGAACGTCATCGCCCTGGCCTGCGGGATGGCCGCCGGGCTGGGTTTCGGCGACAACACCCGCGCGTCGCTGATCACCCGTGGCCTGGCCGAGACCGCGCGGCTCGGCGTGGCCCTGGGCGCCGACCCGATGACGTTCGCGGGGCTCGCCGGCCTCGGCGACCTCGTGGCCACCTGTTCCTCGCCGCTCTCGCGCAACCGCACGTTCGGCGAGCGACTGGGCCGGGGCGAGAGCCTGGCGCAGGCCGAGGCGTCCAACCACGGGCAGGTGGCCGAGGGCGTCAAGTCGTGCTCGTCGATCTGCGCGCTCGGGGAGCGGCACGGCGTGGAGCTCCCGATCGCCGACGCCGTGCGCAGGGTCTGCCACGACGGCTTCTCCGCCGCCGAGCTGGGCAAGGAGCTGATCAGCCGCACCCCGCGGCCCGAATAGCGGCGGCTCCGCCGCCCGTGCGCGGCGATCGTCGCCCCAACCGTGATTTCCGCGCACGACCCGATCCGAGGCCGGCACTACATCCGCTCGGGCGCCGCGATGCCGAGCAGGTCGAGGCCGAGGACGAGGGCGCGCGAGGTGAGCCGGGTGAGCCCCAGCCGCGACGGGTCGCCCAGGATCGGGCGGCCCTCGTAGAACCGGGAGAACTCCGCCGCCAGCTCGTGGAGATGGCCGCAGAGAGTGCGCGGCGTGCAGGACCGGTCGGCGGCGTCGATCGCGGCCGGTAGCCGGAGCAGGGCGATCGCGAGAGCTCGCTCGGTCCGCTCGTGCACGACGATCCCCCGTGCGCCGGTGGTGTCGCCCGCCTTGCGCAGGATCGACCGGATCCGGGCGTTCGCGTACTGCAGGTACACCGAGGTGTTGCCGTCGGTGGCCAGCATCCGGTCCCAGGTGAACGCGTAGTCCTTCTCACGGGAGCTCGACAGATCGGCGTACTTGACGGCGCCGATCCCCACGGCCCTGGCCACAGCGCTCACGTCGAGGTCGGAACGCTCACCGATCACCGCAGCGGCCCGCTCGACCGCCTCGTCCAGCAGGTCGACCAGCTTCACCGAGTCGCCCGAGCGGGTCCGCAGCATCCGTCCGTCGTCGCCGAGGACGGAGCCGAACGACACGTGCACGGCCCGGTGCCGCTCGTCGAGCCAGCCTGCTGCCGTGGCTGTCGCGAACACCATGACCAGGTGCTGACGTTGCGGCGCGCCGATCACGTAGATCAGCTCGGTGGCATCGCGGTCCTGCGTCCAGTACCGGAGCGCGGCGAGGTCGGTGGTGGCGTAGGTGTACCCGCCGTCGGACTTGCGCACGATGATCGGCGCCGACTCACCGTCCCGGAACGCGCAGAGCGCCCCGTCGCTCTCCTGCAGCAGCGGGCCGAGCTCGTCCACGGTGTCGGCGAGGAACGGGTCGTAGAAACTCTCGCCGTAGGAGTCGGCGGCGGTCAGCTGCACACCCAGCGCCCGGTAGACGCGCTCGACGTGCTCCTGCGACTCCGCCACGAGCTTCCGCCAGTGTGCGAGCGTCTCCTCGTCGCCGCTCTGCAACGCCACCACCCGCGCCCGAGCCCGGTCGGCGAACTCCGGGTCGGAGTCGAAGGCCGCGCGGGCCGCCCGGTAGAAGGCGTTGAGGTCCTCGCCCTCGACGCGGCCGACCTCGAGGAGGCGCTCGACGAGCATCCCGAACGGCGTGCCCCAGTCGCCGAGGTGGTTGCGGCGGATCACCTCGTGGCCGAGGAACTGCTTCATCCGCACGATCGCGTCGCCGATGATCGTCGACCGGAGGTGGCCGACGTGCATCTCCTTGGCCACGTTGGGGCCGCTGTGGTCGACGACGACCCGCTGCGGGTGCGCGGCCTGCGGGACGCCGAGCCGGTCGTCGTCGACGAGGGCGGTGAGCTGGGCGCCGAGCCAGTCGTCGCGCAGGCGGAGGTTGACGAACCCCGGGCCGCCGACGGTGGGCGGCTCGAGCATTCCGGCCGGGTCGACAGCGGATACGACGGCGTCAGCGATGTCGCGCGACGGGCGGCCGAGCCCCTTGGCCAGCCCCATGGCGACGTTGGACTGGTAGTCGCCTCCGCGCTCGGGGGCCGACGGGCGCACCAGCGCCTCGGCCCGGCTGATCTCCACACCCAGCGCGGTGCGCACGGCGTCGACCACCAGCTGCTCGAGCAGCTCCCCGACCAGCATCACGTGACCCCCCTGTTCGGCGGAAGGATGGCACGGAGGTGGGGCGTCGCGCCGTGAGATAACGGTCAGCGCGCCATGCTCGAACAGCGCTGAGTGTCGCCTCGCGGCCCGGACACCTACGCTCATCCCATGATCGATGACGCCGGGGACGGCACGCGCTGCGTCCACGGCGGGCACGGGGACGACGTGCTCGGCGCGCCCGTGCACCCCGGCCCCGTGCTCTCCTCCACGTTTCACCTCGGCCTGCCCTCCGATCCCACCCCGCCTGACTTCTACGGGCGCGCCGACAACCCCACCTGGCGGGCGCTGGAGGCCGCGATCGGCCTGCTGGACGGTGGGGAGTGCGTGAGCTTCTCCTCCGGCATGGCGGCGATCGCGGCCGTGCTGCGCATCGCCGCTCCGCGCGGGGCGCTGGTGCTGCCCTCGGACGGTTACTACCTGGCTCGCGCGCTGGCCCACGGCGAGCTGGCGCCGTTGGGCGTCGAGGTGCGGGAGGTGTCGACGGCGGGGGAGTGGCCCGCCGGCGTGCTCGACGGCGCCGGCCTCGTGCTGGTCGAGACCCCGTCCAACCCCGGCCTCGATGTGATCGACATCGAGTGGGCGGCCAAGGCCGCCCACCGGGCCGGAGCGTTGCTCGCCGTCGACAACACCACCGCCACCCCGCTCGGGCAGCGCCCGCTGGAGCTCGGCGCCGACCTGACCATCGCCAGCGACACCAAGGCCCTGGCCGGGCACGGTGACGTGGTGCTCGGGCACGTCTCCACCCGCGACGACGAGCTGCTCGCCCGGCTGCGCGAGGCCCGCTCCCGGGGCGGCGCGATCCCGGGACCGATGGAGGCCTGGCTCGCCCACCGCGGGCTGGCCACGCTCGACCTGCGGCTGGCCCGACAGGCCGCCAACGCGGCCGCCCTCGTCGAGCTGCTCCGGGGACACCCGGCGGTGCGCGACGTGCGCTGGCCCGGCCACCCGGACGACCCGTCGCACGAGGTGGCCGCGCGTCAGATGCGCCGGTGGAACGGGGTGCTGGGGTTCACGCTGCCCTCGGCCGACGCCGTCGCGGGGTTCCTCGCGGCGTCAGAGCTGGTGGGGTCGGCCACGAGCTTCGGCGGGCTGCGGACCACGGCCGACCGCCGGCAGCGGTGGGGCGATGACGTCGAGGCCGGTCAGCTGCGTCTGTCGGCCGGCTGTGAGGACACGGCCGATCTCGTCGTGGACATCCGAACAGCTCTCGACGCAGCCCGACGCTGACGCGAGTTCGCCCTGTCGCGGACCGAGTTCGCCGGTCGTGGCGCGTGCGCAGATGGCAACATCGCTACGCGAGATGGCGAACTCGCCGTGTCGAGATGGTCAACTCGCGGTCAGGGGGTGAGGGCGTCCTCGACCGGGCCGCTGAGGTACCACTCCTCCCACCGGTCGTACGCGCCGGCGAGGGCGGCGCGGAAGATCGGTGGGCGGTCGATGGCGGTGATGAACGTGCGGGGCACGGTGCCCTCGGGGCGGGTCTCCACCGACTGGGCGTAGACCGTCGAGTAACCGGCGCGCTTGGCCTCGAGCGTGGCGGCATCGGTCCAGTTCTTGGACTGGCCGAACGGGATGGCGAACTCGTCGACGTCGAGATCGAGCATCCGCCGCAGCTTCTCGCGGGACACCTCGAGCTCGCGGCGCGCCTCGTCGGCCTTCAGCTTGCCGAAATCGCGGTGGGTGACCGAGTGGCTGGCCAGGGCCATGCCCTGGTCCTGCAGCGCGACGAGCCCGTTCCAGTCGAGCACGTGGTCGAAGCCCTCCTCGTGCCCGCCGTCCGCCCATCCGGTGACCACGAACATCGTGGACGGGATGCCGTGGTGGCGCAGGACCGGTGCGGCGTGGTCGAGCACGCTGGTGCAGCCGTCGTCGAAGGTGAGGGCGAGCAGTTGCTCCTCGGGCCGGGCGAGCACCTGGGCGGGGGTGGCGAAGGTCCACCCGTCGTCGACGGCCATCTGCAGGTGGCTCTCGAACTGCTGCGGGCTGACGTCGTTGACCTCCCACTCGGGCGTGCCGATGGAGTGGTAGGCCAGGATGCGGGCCCGCTTGGGCCCCGCGGTGGACGTCGTCGCGGCCAAAGCCCAGCGCTCCGCGCGCAGGCGACCGTCGACGACGCAGCGGTAGGCGAACTGAGCGGCAGGCATGTCACTCAACGCGCTGCGTACCGACCGCAACATGGTGGCCACGCTCAAGTCCTCTCCGGAGCTCGTTCGGCTGCCGACCCTACGCAGCGGCCCTGAGAGCCCGCTGAGTGCGTTCTCAGACTGCGCGGTC
The DNA here is from genome assembly GCA_038231335.1 of Mycobacteriales bacterium. Lineage (GTDB taxonomy): Bacteria > Actinomycetota > Actinomycetes > Mycobacteriales > Pseudonocardiaceae > Pseudonocardia. The sequence continues at coordinate 16,842 of JBBRLM010000025.1, read as the reverse complement.
CGCGGTCACCCGCTGCTCGGCCACCGGTGCCGCGGGCGCCGGCAGGGGAGCGAGCGGCGTGTTGCCCAGCACGATGTCGGCGGCCTTCTCCGCCAGCATCACCACCGGCGCGTAGGTGTTGCCGTTGGTGAGCTCCGGAAAGATCGACGCGTCGATCACGCGGATGCCGTCGAGGCCGTGCACGCGCAGGCTCGACGGATCGACCACGGCGCGGTCGTCGACGCCCATGCGGGCGCTGCAGGCCAGGTGCAGGCCGGGACGGGCGGTGCGCTCCACCCAGTCGAGCACCTGCTCGTCGGTGGCGGTGGCCGGGCCCGGCTCGGTCTCGCGGCTGCCGAACTCGGCGAACGCGGGCTGGTTCATGAGGTTCCGGCCGACCTTCACGGCGTCGAGCCACCGCTGGCGGTCGCTCGGGTCACCCATGAAGTTGAGGTGGATGGCCGGGTCGCGGCGCGCGTCGCGGGAGGTGATCCGCACCGTGCCCGTGGCTGGGGAGTGCATGACCCCGACGTAGACCTGGTAGCCGTGCTCCTTGATCCGCACCGGCCCGTCCGCGCTCTCGATCACCAGCGGGATGAGACCGAACAGGATGTCGGGGCTGACGGCCTCCGAGCCGGTGTGGGCGAAGCCGACGGCGCGCAGCGGATTGCGGGTGCCCGCGCCCTTCCCGAGCAGGTAGGCGCCCAGGATGATGCCCGGCCACGCGGCCTTGCTGCGCAGCGGCGAGGTCAGCACCGGGCGCGACGACGCGTAGTGCAGGTGCACCGCGAGGTGGTCCTTGAGGTTCTCCCCGACGCCCGGCAGGTCCGCCACCATCGGCACCCCCATGGGGTGCAGGTGCGACGGATCCCCGACGCCGGAGAGCTGCAGCAGCTGGGGCGAGCCGATGGCGCCCCCGGCGAGGATGACCTCGCGGGCCCGGACGGTGTGCTCGCCGCCGCGGCGCTGCCGGTAGGCGACGCCGACCGCGCGGGTTCCCTCGAACAGGACGCGGGTGGCGTGGGCGTGCGTGCGCACCTCGAGGTTGCGCCGGCCGCGGGCGGGGTGCAGGTAGGCCCGCGACGACGACGCGCGCAGGCCGCGCGCCACGGTCTGGTCGGCGGGGGAGAAGCCCTCCTGGACGGCGTCGTTGATGTCGTCGACGACGGCGTGCCCGGCCTGGCGGGCGGCGGTGAAGAACGCGTCGAACAGCGGGCTGTCGGCGGGCCCGCGCTCCAGCGACTGGGGGCCGCCCCGGCCGCGGCCGGTGCCCTCGGGCTCGTCGACGCAGTTCTCGAGGCGGCCGAAGTAGGGCTCGCAGTGCGCCCAGTCCCAGCTCTCGCAGCCCGGCTTGGAGCCCCAGACGTCGAAGTCGGCGTGGTTGCCGCGCTGGTAGACCATGCCGTTGATGCTCGACGAGCCGCCCAGCAGCTTGCCGCGGGGATGGATCAGCTTCCGTGACTGCAGGCCGGCCTCGGGCTGGGACTCGTAGTTCCAGTCGTAGCCGCGCTTGCCGATGGTGCGGCCCAGGGCGATCGGCAGGCGCACCTGCAGGTCCCACCAGTAGTCCCGGCCACCGGCCTCGAGTACCAGCACGGTGACGCCCGGATCCGCGCTCAGGCGCGCTGCCAGCACACACCCGGCTGCTCCGCCGCCCACGATCACGAAGTCGTACCCGCGCGCCATCTGCGTGTTCTCCCTATCGCTGTCGCCCCGACCCACCGGGGATGCAGCACGTCCCCCGACCTCGCGGCGACCCTACAACGCCCCACAGGAGGCGCACAGGACATCCCTTCTCAGGTTGAGCTCAGGCTGAGGTCCGAGGATGCCCCGGTGCCGGATGTCCGAGTGCTGTCCCGCCTGCGCCGTGACCCCCTGGGTGCCCTGGCGGGCGCGGTCGTGCTGATCGTCACTGTGCTGTCGGTGGTGCGCGCGTTCGGCCCGCTGACGTACTCCGGCGACATCTGGCGGCAGGCCGACACGGCGTCGATCGCGCAGAACTTCGCCGAGAACGGCATGCGGCTCCTCTACCCCCAGATCGACTGGGGCGGCGCGGGGCCCGGGTACGTCGAGACCGAGTTCCAGCTGCTGACGTGGCTGACCGCCGCTGCCTATCTTCTCCTCGGCGAGCACGTGTGGATCGGACGGCTCATCTCGCTGGCGTTCGCGCTGGTCGCGGTGGCGGCGTTCTGGGGACTGGCCCGCCGGCTGCTGCCGCCCGCGGCCGCGCGGTGGGCGCTGATCGCGTTCGCGCTCTCGCCCCTGTTCATGCGCTACGGCAGCGCGTTCATGCCCGACGTCACGGCGCTGGCCTTCTTCCTGCTCGCCCTGCTGGCGTTCCGACGCTGGCTCGACGAGGACCGGGTGGCGTGGCTCGCGGTCGTCGCGGTGGCCGTGTCGCTGGCCGCGCTGGTCAAGCCGACCGCGCTGATCGTCGGGCCGATCCTGCTCGTGTGGCTGCTGAGCGCCGACCGGACGCGGCTGCGCAGGCCGGCGCTCTACGTCGCGGGCGCGGCGGCGCTCGTCGCCCCCGCGCTGTGGCTGCTGCACGCCAACTCGCTCTACCGCACCTACGGCAACACGTTCGGCGTGCTCTCGGGCGGCGACGACAAGTTCGGCGGCGTGGGCCAGTGGCTGCGCCCCTCCTTCTACATCGGCAACGCCTATCTCGAGGCGGTGTGGGTGCTCGGGGTGGTGGGGGTGCCGCTCGCCGCAGTGGGCGCCGTGGTGGTGTGGCGGCAGCGCCGCGGGTACGCCGTGATCATCGCGGGCGTCGTGGTGGTGGTCGTCTACTTCTTCGCCGTCGCCCGCTACAGCCAGAACTCGCCGCAGTACCACATCTACGCGCTGCCGTTCGCGGCTCTGCTGGTCGGACTCGGGGCTGCGGCCGCCGCGGTACGGGTGCCGCTGCGCGCTCACCGACTGGCGGCGGTGGTGATCGTCGCCGCGTTCCTGGCCGGTACCGTGACGGTGTTCGCGGGATCCCTGCGTGACACCAGCGGCACGCTCGGGGTGTGCGCCACGGAGCTCGGCGAGGTGTCGGGCCCCGGGGACCTGGTGGTGGTCGACACCACCAGCAGCGCCGTCGATCGAACTCTGGGGGACAACGGCGTCCCGAACAACTGGCAGGAGCCCGTCGTCTTCTACCGTGCCGACCGTCGGGGCTGGAGCCTCGCCGCCGGCCAGCTCGACCCTGCGAGGCTCGCCGCCGACCAGCGGGCGGGAGCGCGGTTCTTCGTCGACGTCGACCCCACGCTCGTTCCGGCCGGCAGCCCGCTGGCCGGGTGGCTCGCCGCGAACGCGACGCCGCTGCGGACGTCGGCCGTCGACGGCTGCGGCATCTGGGCGCTCCGCCGGTAGTCCTGCAGTAACGACCCCCGCCGGGACGGCGATCAGACGAACGGAGGCTGCTGCAGTGGAAAGTCGGTCGGGGAACGGCCCGGGGTACACATCGGTGGAATCGGAGACGGTGCGCATCGCCGGTCCGGTCACGGTGCCGATGCCCGTTCAGTCGAATGGGGGTGCGGCGGGTCATGAGAGTGGGTCTCAGTACCCTGAGAACGTGGTCGACACGCGCGAAACGGGCAGGCAGCGGCTGAAGCGCCTGCGGGTCGGCCGCGGTCTCGAGCTCAACGCGCTGTCGCTGATGGTCGCCTCGGTGATCACCGCGCTGGTGGGCGTCTTCTTCTGGGCGGTCGCCACCAAGGCGCCCCCGGCGGAGGTCGGCCGCTCGTCCGCGATCATCACCACCGCCACTCTCCTGAGCGCGCTGGCCAGTCAGAACGTCGGACTGCTTGTCAGCCGGTTCCTGCCGGGTGCGGGCCACCGGTCGAAGAAGCTGGTGCTCGGCGGCTACGCCGCGGCCTCCGGGGTGGCGCTGCTGCTCGGCGTCGGTTTCGTGCTGTTCTGGCACAGCAGCCTGTTCGCCTCGGACCTGGAGCGGTGGCTGTTTCCCGTCTTCACGATGGTGCTGTCGCTGTTCGTGCTGCAGGACTGGGTGCTCATCGGGCTCCGGGCCTCCACCTGGGTGCCGCTGGAGCAGTTGCTCTTCGCGCTCGTGAAGCTGGGCCTGCTGGTCGTGTTCATCGCGATGTTCCCCGTGGGCGGCATCGTGCTGTCGTGGGTGGTGCCGGCGGGCATCGCGGTGATCGTGGTCAGCTCCATCGTGTTGTTCCGCGCGCTGCCGCGACGGCCGCCGCCCGAGCCGGGCGCCGCCCAGCTCCCGGGGCGCCGGGGGCTGACCATCATCTTCTTCAGCGAGTACGCCACCGGGATCATGACGGTGGCGGTGCCGATGGCGCTGCCACTGATCATCGTCGCGACACTGGGCACCGAGTCGAACGCGTACTACGCGCTGCCGTGGATGCTCAGCGAGGCGTTCAACATGCTGCTGTGGAACATCAGCTCGTCGTACATGGTCGAGGCCTCGAACGACGGCCCGAAGGCGGCCGCGCTGCTCAAGCGCACCATCCGGCTCAACGTGGCTATCGGCGGGCTCGGGGTGCCGTTCATGCTGGTCGGGGCGCCCTGGCTGCTCACGTTCCTCGGCGGGGCCTACGCCGCCCAGGGCTCCACGGTGCTGCGGATCCTGGCCTGCGCCATCCCGTTCCTCGTGATCACCTCGCTCTACAGCACCACGGCGCGGGTGCGGCAGCAGATGGGGCGCGTGGTGGCCATCCAGCTCGGCGCGTCCGTGCTCACCATCGGCCTCGCGCTGATCCTCATCCGCGAGATGGGCATCAACGGCGTGGCGCTGTCCTACCTGATCGCCGAGGTGCTCTGCGCGGTCATCGTCTTCATCCCCCTGGTCCGCATCCTGCGCGAGAAGACCCCCGCGGTTCCGGCGGCGAATCCTGAACCGGCTCCGGTCGGAGCCCGAGCGGAGTGAACCCGTGACATCGATCGGACCGCGGCCGACGGTCAGCGTCGTCGTGCCCTGCTATAGGTACGGCCAGTACGTCGTGCAGACCGTCACGAGCATCCTGCGCAACGAGCGCGTCGACATCGACGTCCTCGTGATCGACGACTGCTCGCCCGACGACTCCTGGCAGGTCGTGCAGGCACTGCCGCGGTTCGACAGCCGGGTCCGCGTGGTGCGCAACCAGCGCAACCAGGGCCTCATCGCCACCGCCAACGACGGCCTGGAGCAGGCCAAGGGCGACTACGTGGTGCTGCTCTCGGCCGACGACGCGCTCGCCCCCGGCTGGCTCGACCGCGGCGTCGACCTGCTGGAACGCACCCCGCACGCCACGTTCGCCAAGGGCCCGGTGCGGGTCTTCGAGGGCCCGCACCTGCCCACCCTGCGCAAGCAGCGCGACGTCCGCTCCGTGGTGTGGCCGGGCCGCGACTGGATCGCGAAGAGCTGCGACCAGGGCGTCACCGACGTGCGCTCACCCGAGGTGATCGTGCGCACCTCCGCGCAGCGCCTGGCGGGCGGCTACAACCCGAAGGTGCCCTTCAGTTCCGACATGGAGATGTGGCTGCGCCTGGCCACCCTGGGCGACGTGATCGAGGTCACCGGGCCGGTCTCGGCGTTCTACCGCTTCCACCCGGCCAACATGTCCCGCGGCAAGGAGCTGCTCGGCGTCGGCGAGCTCGACAGCAACGACGACGCGTTCGACGAGTGGTACGCCGGTGCCGGATCCCAGGTCGACGGCGCCGACGAGCTGCTGAAGCGCGCCCACCACGCGCTGGCCGTCATGGCCGTCGGGAGGGCGCCGCGGGCGTTCCTGGAGGACCCCCCGATGTTCGAGCGGCTCTGTGAGTTCGCGATCGAGAAGGACCTGCTCTGGGCGGCGCCCCAGGTCGCGAAGCTCCGCCAACGGCTCACGTCGCCGCTGGCGGTGCGGGCGCGTGATCGGCTGGCGCCCGTCACCGAGGCCGTCACGGCGACCCGCCGGAAGGTCCCGCACCTGCGGGCCCGGGCCGGCGCCTACACGGCCTGGGTCAACGACCGGCTCGGCACCGCCGACCACGACGCCACCGGTTCTAAGGAGCATGGCCGTTGATCGCCACCGAGGGTATGTGGTGCTGCGAGACCGATCTCGCCGGTGACGGCCGGATCCGGGCGGTGGCCCCACAGGAGCCCGGGCATGCCACCGCGCGCGTGCTCGTCCGGCTGCACGGTGAGCCGCTCGGCTACGTCACGCTCCCGGCGGTCGACGGCGACGTCGACCGCGAGCAGCTCCTGCGGGTCGTGTGGGCGCGCTGGTCGGCCGACGTCAACGAGCACCTCGTGGACGAGGGGCTCCCGGCGCGCACGGCGCTCGGCCCCGCCGACGTGCCGCTGCCCGCCGCCACCACGTCGTGCCCCAACCACATCGAGGCCGACGAGCCGGTGTCGGTGGTGGTGTGCACCCACAACCGCAGCCCCATCCTCACCCGCTGCCTCACGGGGTTGCAGGCGCTGACCTACCCGAACCTCGAGATCATCATCGTCGACAACGCCCCCAGCGACGGCAGCACCCGCGCCGTCGTGGAGAAGGTGATGGCCGAGGACGACCGCTTCCGCTACGTCGTGGAGCCGCGCGCGGGCCTGTCCTACGCCCGCAACAAGGGCCTCGCCACCGCCACCGGCAAGTACCTCGCCTACACCGACGACGACGTGTCGGTGGACGCCGGCTGGATCGAGGGGCTGGTGCGGGGCTTCCGGCGGCGGGCCGACATCGGGTGCGTCACCGGCCTGGTGTGCACCGCCAGCGTCAACACCGCGGCCGAGGCCTACTTCGACGCGCGTGCGTCGTCGTGGTCCACCCGGCCGCGGCCGGAGATCTTCGACATGCACGGGGCCCGCCGCGAGGGTGCTCTCTACCCCTACTCCGCCGGCATCTACGGCACGGGCGCCAACTTCGCATTCGACCGCGAGTTCCTCACCTCCACACACGGCTTCGACGAGGCGCTCGGCGCCGGCGCCCGCACCCGCGGCGGCGAGGACCTGGACGCGTTCGTCACCACGCTGCTGGAGGGCCGGGCCATCGCCTACGAGCCGTCGGCGATCGTGTGGCACCACCACCGCGCCGGCCGCGACGAGCTGCTGCGCCAGCTCTACGGCTACGGCACGGGTTTCGCGGCGTTCATCGCGAAGACCATCGCGCGCCCGTCCACGCGGTGGGACGTCGTGCAGCGCGTGCCGCAGGGCCTCCAGAAGATCGTGAAGATCCGCTCCGACACCAAGCACGCCCTGGGGCAGGAGATCGAGTCCCCCCGCGGCGCGGCGCTGGTGGAGTTCGCGGGCTACGCGGCAGGGCCGTACCTGTACTGGCGGGCGAAGCGCGACAACCGCAAGCGGTAGCCCGGAAATGTCGGTGGCCGTCGCTACCGTCGTCTCGTGCCCACGGTCCTGCACGAGGCGTTGATAGAGATGTTCCGCCACCGGCCCACGCTGGCGGCGGAACTGCTGACGGGTGTCCTCGGACTGGGGCTGCCGACGTTCGGACAGGCCCGGGTCGACGCCGGGGAGTTCACCGATCTGACGCCTACCGAGTACCGGGCCGACACCGTCGTGGTGCTCAGCTCGGATGAGTCCCCGGTGCTCGCGATCGTCGTCGAGGTGCAGATGCGGCGCGACGGTGACACTCCGGCTGGCGCCACTGGTGCTCGGGCCGGATCGGGTCCCCGTCGTCACAGGCGTCGAGCAGGCCCGCTCGTCACCGGAGCTGGCGGTCCTGTCGGCGATCGCACAGGGGTCGTCGAAGGTGAGGCGAACGCCCTGCTGACGGTGCTCGAAACCCGGGGTGTCCACGTCACCGAGACCGCCCGGACCCGCATCACCGAGTGCCGGGATCCCGAGCAGCTCGACACGTGGCTCCGCCGGGCGATCACCGTGGACTCGGTGGACGCGCTGTTCGCCTGAGCCCGCCCGTTCGTCGGTTGTTAGACCGTGACCTCGCCGCGGCCGCGGCGGGTGGCGTCGCTCAACGCGTCCTCCGAGCCCGCCCTGCGGGCCGTCGTGTCCACGTCACGGACCGCGACCGACATGCCGTCCTTCGCCAGGCTCGTGGAGGCGGCCTCCAGCAGCGCGAGGACGCGCAGGCCCGACCAGCCGTCAGTGAGAGGGGCGCGGTTCTCCGAGATGGCGGCGGCGAACTCCACCATCACCGAGCGCAGGGCCTCCTGGTTGGGCAGCGCGGGGGCGACCGTGTCGCCGGTGCGGTAGGAGACCGTGGTGCGGCCGCGGGTGTCGGCGTCGAGCTTGCTGGCCTCGGTGAGGTCGACGCCGCGATCGTGCACCGACAGCTTCTGCACCGGGTTGAGGTCGTCCCACACGACGGTGCGCTGCGAGCCGCCGACGACGACCGTGCGGATCTTGGTGGGGGAGAGCCAGTTGACGTGCACGTGGGCCAGCGCCCCGTTGGACAGCCGGATGGTGAGGTGCGCGACGCAGGCGTGGCCGGCGCCGACCGGGTCGGAGCCGTGCGCGGCCACCGAGACCGGGTGCACGCCGTCGGGCAGAATCGCGTCGAAGATCGACAGGTCGTGCGGGGCGAGGTCCCACAGCACGTCGACGTCGGGCTGGATCAGCCCGAGGTTGATGCGCACCGAGTCGAGCCACTGCAGGTCGCCCAGCGAGCCGCCGCGCAGCAACTCGCGGATGTGGCGCACCGGCGGCGTGTAGACGTAGGTGTGGTCGAGCATGAGGACGCGCTCGTGACGCTCGGCGGCTTCGACGAGAAGGCGGCCCTCCTCGTAGGTGGGGGCCAGCGGCTTCTCGACCAGCACGTGCTTGCCGGCCTCGAGCGCGGCCATGGCCACCTGGTAGTGGGTGCCCGCGGGCGTCGCGATGGCGACGGCGGACACGGCGGGGTCGGCGAGGACCTCGTCGAGCGAACCCGACACCCGTACGGTGGAGTACTCGCCGAGCACCTTCTTCGCGCGACTCTCGTCGAGGTCGCAGAGATACTCCAGGTGCAGGCCGGGCGTCTGCTGGGCGTTGCGGACGAGGTTCGGCCCCCAGTACCCGGCTCCGACGACGGCGATCCCGATGGCCGGGCTGCTCGTTCCCACGTCCTGCTCCCTCGATCGTCTGGTGTCGCCCGACGGTACCGGGCGGCCCCTGCGCGGTCCGCAGCCACCGACGGTCGATGACTGTGCGCTGTCGGTGGCGGTCCGACTGTCACGATCGTGGTGTCGAACGGGCGATTGTGACCTGTTCGTTGCCTGAGGGGGTGAACTGGATGACCCGTTCGTGCGAACTTGATGCAGACGATCAAGGAAGGGGATCGCGATGTCGCAGCACCGCGTCGCACGCAGGCCCGGCTCGCCCCGCGCCCAGTACCTGAGCGCGCTCGTCGGGGTGGTGCTGCTGGCGGTCTCGTGGATGCTGAGCGGGCCCGTCGCGATGGCGCAGAGCGCCGGTGAGCTCCGGCTCGGGCACCTGTCGCCGCGCACCCCGGCCGTCGACATCTACCTCACCCCGCCCGGCGCGACGCCGTCCACCACGCCGCTGGCGCGTGGAGTGGCGTACGGGGCGGTCACCGGCTTCGAGTCCCTGGCTCCGGGTCGCTACACCGTCGACATGCGGGTGGCGGGCGCCGCGCCCGCCAGCCTGCCGCCGGTCACCGCCGCCGTCGACGTGGCCGCGGGATCGGCGCAGTCCCTGCTGTTCTTCGACACCGGGGCCGGGGGCACCGTGCAGGGCAACCTGTTGACCGACGACCTCACCCCGGCCGCCGCGGGTGACGGGCGGGTCCGCATCGTCCAGGGCGACGCCGACGCCGGCTCCGTCGACATGCAGGCACTGGGCGGTCCGCGCCTGGCCACCGCGCTGCAGTACGGCACCGCCACCGACTACGCCACGGTGGCCGCGCGCAGCTGGGACGTCGCCGTCACGGCAGGCGGCCAGCAGCTGCAGGTCACGCTGCCGGTGAACAGCGGGTCGGTCAGCACGGTGGTGCTCACCCGGGCCGCGAACGGAGCACTGACAGCCACGCCGCTCGCCGACGTGTCCGGCACTCCCACCGCGCTGATGCCGGGCTCGAAGACCCCGACCGGAGCGCCGGTGCAGGGTTCGGCCGAGTCGGCCGCGCCGGCGAAGCCCCACGGCGGCGTCGGGGCCGGTGGCGGCGGTACCGCGGGTGACGTGGACCCGGCTCCGCTGCTCGCGGCGTTGGGTGTGCTGCTGGTGGTCGTCGCGGCGGTGTCGCGCACCCGGACGTACCTCGCGCGCCGCCATGCCTGAGTCCGACACGCTCGAACGGCCGGCCGCGCCACCGCCACGTGGACTGCGGCTCGGGCCGGTCGGTCGCGCCGTGGTGGTCGTGGCGCTGGTCTGTGTCCCGCTCCTCGCGCCGATGACCTCGGGCGGCGACGCCGGGGACGGGTCCGACGGCGTCGTCGCCGGGCCGGTCACGCCGGTGGTCCCGCTCGCCGCGGCCGCGCGCGTGGTGCGGGTCGACCAGCCCGCCCCCGCGGCCCGCCCCGTCGGCCTGAGCATCCCGGCCATCGGAGTGCGGGAGGACTCGCTGCTGGACCTGACCCTGGATTCCAGCGGCAAGCTCGCGGCCCCGGACGACTTCAACGCCGTGGGCTGGTTCGCGGCCGGTCCAGCGCCGGGGGACGTCGGCGCTGCGGTGCTGGTCGGGCACGTCGACTCCTACCGCGGCCCGGCCGTGTTCTTCCGGGTGCGCGACCTGAAACCGGGCGACGGGATCGACGTCCCGCGGGCCGACGGATCCACGGTCCGGTTCGTGGTCGACGCCGTCGAGCAGTACTCCAAGGCGGCCTTCCCGGCCGACAAGGTCTACGCGCCCACGGCCGACCCCCAGCTGCGCCTGATCACCTGCGGCGGCAGCTTCGACCGCTCGGTGCGTTCCTACCGCGACAACATCGTCGTGTACGCGTCCCTGCGCTGATGTCCCGCGCTGATGTCACAGCGCTGACATTCCGTCGGATATCACACTCGCGTAACCCGCTCGCGCTATGGTCTGATCAGCCTGCGCAGGGAGGTGGTCGCGTGAAGCATCGACAACCGGACCCCAACGGTGCCCACCCCGATCCAGGGGAGGTACCGGGGATCACGCCGCTCCCGAGCGTGCTCCCGACGGGGTCCCGGGTCCTGCTCCTCAATGCCACGTTCGAGCCGCTCGCGGTGGTCACCGCCAAGCGCGCCGTCGTCCTGATGCTCTCCGGCAAGGCTGAGTGCGTCGAAGCCACCATCGACGGCTTCTTCCACTCCGAGAACCTCTCCATCCCCGCTCCCTCGGTGATGCGCCTCTCGCGCTACGTCCGCGTGCCCTACCGCCGCGCCGTCCCCATGACGCGAGCCGGTGTGCTGCGCCGCGACCTGCGCCGCTGCGCCTACTGCGGCCGTAAGGCCGACACCATCGACCACGTGCTCCCGCGCAGCCGCGGTGGCGAGCACAGCTGGGAGAACTGCGTGGCGGCCTGCCGCTCCTGCAACTCGCGCAAGGCCGACAAACTGCTCGAGGAGATCGGCTGGAGTCTCGCCGAGCCACCCCGCCCGCCCCACCGCACGGCCGGTGGCGTGCTGGTGCTGGCGGTGGAGCCGCTGCCCGCCTGGGAGCCCTGGCTGGGCGTAGCGGCTTGAGTCGATCGGGTGATGTGGTCACGTTCCGTCCCCATTTGGATGTAACAGTCGCGCGGTAACACCCGATGGGGTGGCGAGGGCTGCTGCAAACGTGGTGAGCCGACTACGGCAGTCTGTCTCCCCGTAAGGGCGTCCCGCCGTGTCCGTGCGTGTGAACCAGGGGATTGCGCACAGGTGTCGATCGATCAGACCCGCAGTAGTGATCAGGGTGAGCCGGCCGGGGGACTCGGCCGCTTCGGCGTACTCGCCGGCCCGCTGACCGAGCCGCCGGAAGGGCCCTACCGGGTCCGGTTCCAGCGTCTGCGCACCGCGGGCGGCCGCGGCCGCGCGATCCGCACCGGGCTCATCGTCGCGCTCAACGTGGCGGTCGAGGTGGCCTTCGTGCTGTGGCTGCTCGCGCCCGCGCACCACCCGGATTTCGACAACCCCTGGCAGATCAACGCGGCCAACGTCTTCGTCATCGGAGCGGTCACGCTCGTCGAGGGCATGCGCCTGATCAACGTGTTCTCCCTGTCGCTGGCCTCACTGCTGGCGCGCGACCCCGTGCCGGTGGTGCCCGACCCGTCGCTGCGCGTGGCGTTCCTGACCACCATCGTTCCCGGCAAGGAACCGCTGGAGATGGTGCGCACCACGTTGCAGGCCGCCCGGGAGATCCGCTACGCGGGCCGGCTCGACGTCTGGCTGCTCGACGAGGGCAACTCCGACGAGGTCCGCGCCATGTGCACGGCCGAGGGCGTGCGCCACTTCAGCCGCAAGGACATCGAGCAGTACAACCAGGCTCACGGCGCGTTCACGGCGAGGACCAAGCACGGCAACTACAACGCCTGGCTCGACGCCCACGGCCACCGCTACGACGTGTTCATGTCGGTGGACCCCGACCACGTGCCCACCCCGGACTACGCCGACCGGATGCTGGGCTACTTCCGCGACCCCGACACGGCGTTCGTCGTCGGCCCGCAGTGCTACGCCAACGTCGACAACTTCGTCACCCGCGCCGCGGAGTCGCAGCAGTTCCCGTTCCACTCGGTGATCCAGCGGGCGGGCAACGCCTACGGCGTCGCGATGCTGGTGGGCACGAACAACGCGGTGCGCATCGAGGCGCTGGGCTGCGTCGGCGGCCTGATGGACTCCATCACGGAGGACTTCGCCACGGGCCTGGCCATCCACTCGCGCCGCAACCCCGAGACGGGCGGCCGGTGGCGCTCGGTCTACACCCCCGACGTCGTGGCGGTCGGCGAGGGTCCGTCGTCGTGGGCCGACTACTTCAGCCAGCAGCTGCGCTGGTCGCGCGGCACGTTCGAGCTGCTCCGCGGCCCGTTCTGGCGGCGGCTGCACCGGCTATCGGGCCTGCGTCCCCTGCACTACGTGCTGATCGCCACCTTCTACCCGTCGATGGCGCTGGGCTGGGTGCTCGGGCTGATCAACGCCACCCTCTACCTGACGCTCGGCGCGTCGGGCATCGTCGTGCCGCCCACGGTGTGGCTCGCGCTCTACGTCGACGCCACGCTGTTCCAGCTGTGGGTCTAGGTGCGCAACCGCCGCCACAACGTCAGCCCGTTCGAGGACGAGGACTCGCCCGGCCTGCGCGGCATGGTGATGAGCGTGCTGGCGTCGCCGGTCTACGCGGCGTCGCTGCTGGCCACGGTCCTGCGGATGCCGGCGAAGTTCGTCGTCACGGCGAAGGACGAGGCCAGCACACGCGACTCGCTCCGCGCGTTCTGGCGGCACCTGATCTGGGCGTTGCTGCTGGTCGGGGCGATCGTGGTCGCGTTCCAGGAGGGCTACGCGAACGTCGACGTCCTGATGTGGCCGGCTCTCGCCCTGCTCATCACCCTCGCGCCCATGGTGCTGTCCTGGCTGGACGCGAAGCCGGTCGCGGTGGCCCCCGAGGTCCCGGCGCCACGGGCTGAGGTCGACCTCGACCCGGAGACCGAGTTGCTGCCCGGCCCCGAGACCGGCGCGCTGCCCGCCCGTCCTGACATGGAGCGTGTGTCGTGAGCATGCGGGACCGTGTCCGCGGAGCCGAGCGCTGGGTCCGCACCCGTCGCAAGATGATCACCCTGGTGACGCTGCCCACCATCCTGCTCGCGGTGAACGTGCCCCCCGCGATCGGGCTGGTGCAGGACTTCCAGCACGACCAGCTGATCCACAGCGCCGACTACATGGCGAAGTACGGCCGCTGGGATGTCATCGACCTGCCGGAGGACCTGCAGGTCAACGCGATCCATGCGGCGCTGCTGCCCACCGGCAAGCTGCTGATCGTCGCGGGCTCGGGCAACGACCAGGCCAGCTTCGACGCCGGTACCTTCCGCACTCTGCTGTACGACCCCGTGGGCGGCCAGTCGCGGCTGGTCATGACCCCGAAGGACATGTTCTGCTCGGGCCACGCGTTCCTGCCCGACGGCAAACTGCTCGTCGCCGGCGGCACGCAGCGCTACGAGGTGCTCGACGGCAAGGTCACGAAGGCGGCCGGCGGGCTGGTCGTCAAGAACGAGAACCCCGACAAGGGGCACGCGTTCGACAAGGGCACCGAGTTCGTCGCGCCCGACGGCCGCAAGTACAAGGCCACCACGTCGTTCACCGTCCCGCCCGCGGTCAAGACGATCATCCGCAAGGGCGCGACGGTCACCCCGAGCCAGACCACCGTGTTCGTCGAGTCCGAGCTCGACGGCCCTGCGGGCGTCACCACGAAGCCCGCCCAGTACACGATCGCCGGCCTCGCGGGCCCGGACGCGAACAACCTCTACGGTCTCGCGCAGAAGCTGAACCTCGACAAGCAGGACTTCCAGGGCATCGCCGACACCTACGAGTTCGACCCGGTCGCCGAGCAGTACGTCAAGGTCGGCGACATGGTGGAGAAGCGCTGGTACCCCTCGCTGGTCGGGTTGCCCAGCGGTGACGTGCTCGCCGTCTCGGGTCTGGACGGCACCGGCACGATCCTGCCCGGCCAGAACGAGGTGTTCGACCCGGCCACGAAGAAATGGACCGAGCGCCCCGACCTGTTCCGCTACTTCCCGACCTACCCCGCGCTGTTCCAGACCTCCGTGGCCGGCAAGCTCTTCTACTCCGGCTCCAACGCCGGCTACGGCCCCGCAGACGCCGGGCGCGTGCCGGGCTTCTGGAACCTGACCGGCAACACGTTCGAGCCGGTCACGGGGCTGCGCGACCCCGACCTCATGGAGACCAGCGGTTCGGCGTTCGCCGGGCCCGTCCAGGGCCAGAAGGTGATGGTCGTCGGCGGGGGCGGGGTGGGGGAGTCCGACCGCTCCACCACCCGCATCGACGTCATCGACCTGAAGTCGCCGAAGCCGACCTACACGCCCGGCCCGGACCTGCCCGCCCCCACGCGCTACCCCAACGTGGTGCAGCTGCCCAACGACGACCTGCTGATCTCCAACGGGTCGCGCGACTACCGCGGCAAGGGGCAGAGCGACCTGCTGCTGGCCAGCATCTACCACCCGTCCACCAACACGCTGAGCCCCGCCGCCGACCCCACCGTGGGCCGCGACTACCACGCCGAGGGCATCCTGATGCCCAACGGCCAGGTCATGACGCTGGGCGGCAACGCGCTGTTCTCCAACCCCACCGACACCAAGACGGCCAAGTTCGAGAAGCGGCTGGAGATCTACACGCCGCCGTATCTCTTCCACGGTCCGCAGCCGGTGATCACCAAGGCGCCGGTGGAGGCGAAGCTCGGCGCGTCGATGGCGGTGACGACGCCGGACGTGAGCGCGATCGCCGCGGCACGGCTGATCCGCCCGAGCGCGGCCACCCACGCCACCGACCTCGAGCAGCGGTCGGTGATCCTCCCCGTCGGGAGGACGCCCGACGGCGCGCTGGACCTGCGGATTCCCGGCGACCCGACGCTCGTGCCGCCCGGCTACTACATGCTGTTCCTCATCGACAAGGCCGGCGTCCCGTCGGTGGCGAAGTGGGTCCACGTCACGTGATCCCGAGGAGTGTCAGCTTATGAGGCGCCGTCGTCCCACCGCCCTGCTCCTGGGCGCCACCGCCGGCGTGGCCGTCGCGATCGTGGCGGTGCTGGCGTTCACCACCGTGGCGGACGTGTCGCCCGCCCCGGCTCCGCCGCAGCCCACCGCGCTCGCCGGCCCGCTGCCGTCGCCGTCGGGCTTCTTCGTCGATCCCGGGACGCCCGCCGCGCACCAGCAGCAGCAGTGGGCGGCCGAGGGGCGCGCCGACGACGCACGCCGCATCGGGGAGATCGCGGCGCAGCCCGTGCCGGACTGGCTGACCCAGCCCACCGGCCAGGTCGGCGCCGAGGTCACCCGCTACGTCGGCCTGGCGAAGGCCGCGAAGCAGCGCCCGCTGTTCGTCCCGTACTTCGTGCCGGGCCGCGACTGCAGCAGCTACTCCGCGGGAGGGGCCACGGACGCGGCGGACTACCGGGCGTGGATCCGGGAGGTCGCCGGCGCCCTGCGCGGGGTGGCCGCCACCGTCGTCCTCGAGCCGGACGCCGTGCCGCACGAGGTCTCCGGCTGTGGCCGCGTCGACGGTCGGGCCGCACTGCTCGCCGACGCCGTCGCGGTGCTCAAGTCCGCGGGCCCCGTCGCGGTGTACGTCGACGCCGGGAACCCCGGTTTCGTCCCGGACACCAGCGCCCTCGCCGACGCGCTGAAGCGCAGTGGTGTCGACAAGGCCGACGGCTTCGCCCTCAATGTGGCCAACTTCTACCGCACCGCCGACGTCGTGACCTACGGCCGCGCCGTCTCGGCGGCGCTGGGGGGCAAGCACTTCGTCGTGGACACCAGCCGAAACGGCAACGGCGGGCCGAACGGCGACACCGTCAACGGCGCCCCGTCGTTCTGCAACCCGCCCGGCCGCGCGCTCGGGGCGGTGCCCACCACGAAGACGGGCGAGACGTCCGTCGACGCGTACCTGTGGATCAAGCGGGTGGGAGAGTCGGACGGCGCCTGCCGCCCCGGCGAGCCGGCCGCGGGGCAGTGGTGGGCGGACTACGCCCTGGCCCTGGTGCCCAAGTAGCCGGCCGGCACATCCCGGCAGTGACTGAGGCGATCGAGCACACAGAACTCCGGGACGTGCGGCGGTCGGCGAGTCCGTCCCCGGCAGCGTCGTCGATGGCGCTACAGCAGGAAAGCGATCCTCCGGCGGCCCAATAGCTGCTGTAGCGCCAACGACGAGGTCAGGGGCGCAGGGTTTTGTGGCCTCACCGCAAGGGCCTGCGGGTGGAGGCGGCTGACAGACTTCTCGGCGTGTCCCGCCTCCTGGTCGCCGTGCTCGCACTGGCGCTGCTCGCGGGCTGCGCGGCGCCTACGACGGTCCTGTCGCAGACCGCCCTG
>JBBRLM010000024.1:0-96206 GCA_038231335.1 Mycobacteriales bacterium | reverse complement strand
GCCGTCGGCGTCGAGCGCGTCGACCATCGCCGTGCCGATCGACAACAGCTGGGCGGGGCCGGTGTCGGTGGCTTGTGCGGCGAGGATGGTCTCGACCTCGGCCCACACGGCGGGTGCGAGCCGCCCGGCGGCGTCGGTGCCAAGCACTCTCGCGATGACCTCGACGTGGCGCAGCCCGATCCGGCCGTCCTCGAACATGTCGGCGGTGGCGGGCAGGCGCGCGGGCAGGACAGCGCCGTCGAGCCCGACCCGTTCGCACACCTGCTCGGCGCCCAGGACGCGACGGCGGGCGTCGGCCCACTCGCACCCGAGCAGATCGGCGATCGCGCCGACGGGGTTCTTGTAGCCGCGATCGGCGAACACACCCCGACGTTGCAGGGCGGCCACGGTGCGCACGGCGATCAGGTCCAGCCGGCGGGTGGTGCCTTCGCAGAGGGTGAGGACCGACAGCATCTCGCTGTCCCCGGCGGCCGGATCCGCGGCGGCGCCCAGCGCGTCGAGGGCCTCGACGAGGAGACGGTGCGCGGGAGCCAGAAGGCCGCTGGACATAGACCCGATTGTACTCGAACGCTTGTTCGACATCCATCTGTTTGTGCAGTTCAAGACATCTTTTCCGGTGACCATTCAGGCTCGGGCGGTGTGATCTCGTGGTGTGTCGGTGTGACCTTCTGGTCGAGCAGCAGGGCCCAGATGATCGAGACGTTGACCGCGCACGTCGGCGCCCAGGACCGGCGGATCGTGGAGTTGGAGCGGCAACTGGGCCGCAACTCCCCACTGCCGCCCCCTCAGACGGGCCGGCGGTCCCCAACCGGGCCGCGTGACGTCGTGGTGGTGGTCGAGGACCGGGCAGGCAACCGGGCGCCGAGGGTCGGTCGCTGGGCGCACTCCACGACGGCATCGCCGGCACCCCACGGATCCACCACAGACACTCATTGCCGCGCAGCGCGTGGTGTCACGTCGCAGCGCGTCGACGGGCTGCGACGACACTTGACCGCTGCCAGGTCGTGGGCCGACGGTCCCGCCGGCGTCGATGTCGTTGGTCGGCTCGTCGAACGCAGGCATGGGGCTGCTGCGCCTGCCAGGACAGCCGCATCGGCCCGCCGACGGGTGCCTGCGGGAGCGCACCGCCCTGCGGTTCACGACCACAACCACCACGACGACGGTTGTCGAGGAGGATGGCGATGCCCGCGGTCGTGCCGCCGACGTCGCCCCGGGCGGCGGGGGGTGGCCTGGGAACGAAGGGCCCCGTTCGGGTCCCGCGCTGCTGTACCGTCGGCGGTGTTGCTCCGGACCACGGTGACGACACGTGGTGACCAGTCCACGTGACGGCTCACCGCGGAGGGCGCCATGTCAGTTCCACCACGTACTCGGGCCTGGTGGGCGACGGTGGCTGGTCGGGTGGGGCGCCGGGTGCTCGTGGGCGCCGGTCTGGTTCTGGGCACCGTCGGTGCCGTGGCCGCGCCCTTGCTGCTGCCCTGCTGGATCGTCGTCGGCGCGGTCGTGGGCGCCATGGTGTACGCGCGGACGGTCGAGCGGACCACGGCCGCGACGCCGGTTGCCCGCAGGGAGTGCCGGCGCCTGGGCATCGTCGTCGGGGCGGTCTCGGCGGTCGGATGCGCGGTCGTCGTGGGGCTGGCGTTCCTGCTCGGGGCCGTCAGCGGACCGGTGATCCTGCTCCTCGCCCTTCTGGGCGCCCGACCGATGTGGCGTGGGCTGCAGCGTGCGCGGGCATGGCGGCCGGCCCCGCCCACGGCCCCGCCGGTCCGCGACCGGCCGGTGATCGCGCCGGTCGTGGCTCCGGAGGCGTCCACCGCCGAGCTGTGTCTGGCCTGGCGGCGCAGCTACCTCGCGCTGCTCGACACCCCTCCCGGGTCGGATCGGGACCACATCGTCAGCCTGCGCCGGGATCTGCTCGACGAGCTGGACCGGCGGGACCCTGCCGGCTTCTCCCGCTGGATCGACACCGGCGCCCGGGCGGGCGGCGACCCGGGACGCTACCTCGGTACGGGGTGACGGCGGGCCGGCTGACCGGCGTCACGGCCGGGCCCCGTCCGTGGGTCCATCGGCCCCCCGGAACGGGGTCCGCGGACCGGTGCGGCCGACTGTCGACGGTGCTTGGCTGCTCCCATGATGTTCTGGTACGGAAACGGCATGAACGGCTGGGGATACCTGCTGATGACGGCCGGCATGGTCGTGTTCTGGGTCCTCGTGGTGGTCGGTGTGGTCGCGCTGGTCCGCCATCTCGGCCGGGAGAGCCGGTCGGTGGCGGCTGTTGCGGTGGCCGCGGTGCCCGCCGCCGAGCACGTGCTCGCCGAACGGTTCGCGCGGGGCGAGGTCGACGAGCAGGAGTACCGGCAGCGTCTCGACGTGCTGCGCGGCGCCGCGCCGAGCGGAGCGCCGCGGTAGCGCACGCTCACCGGGTGGCGCCGGCCAGCGCCGACGCCACCTCGCGCGCCCACGCTCGGATCGCGTCGTGGTCGCGGTAGTCGCCCGCGGGCGCGTGGACGGCGCGCACGGCGAGCCGTTCGGTCCACCGCAGGTCCGCGGGATCCAGGCGACCGGAGAAGATCTGGTGGCCGCGAGCGCCTGCGCTCGATCCCAGCGCCGTCACCTCGGCCAGGTCGTCGACGGGACGGGGCGGGTCGCCCAGCGGGCCGCTGGAGAACATCCACAGCGGGACGGTCGCGAGCTGCGCACGGTGGCTCTCGACGAGGTGCCGGGCCGCGGGCAGCCAGCGACCCATGTAGACGGCGCTCCCGACCACCACCGCGTCGAACCGCTGCAGCTCGCCGGGGTCCGCGGCGTCGCGCACCTCGACGTCGGCCTCCGGCAGCTCGCGGCGCAGCACGCCGGCGATCTCCTCCGCGATCTCGGCGGTGCTGCCGTGCCGGCCGGCCACGGCGACGAGGACGCTCGTCACGACGCCACCCCGGTGACCTCGGCGGCGCTCCGGGCGGTGACGGCGTCGCGCCCGTGCCCGGCCACCACGACCGGACAGGGCACGAACTCGACCAGCGACCGGCTGGTCGAACCGATCCTGCTGGCCGGCTCGGGTCCGGCACCGCGGTGACCGACCACGACCATCCGGGCCCCGGTCGCGGCCGCGAGCAGCGCCCGCAGCGGCGTGTCGGCCACGACGGAGCGGTCCACGACGAGGCCGGGATGATCGCGTTCCGCCGTGGTGAGCTCGGAGTCGAGCAGGGTGGACGCGAGGCCCGCGAGGACCGGTTCGTCCTCGGGACGGCGGTGGGCGGCGCCGTCGGCGCCGAAGGCGATGTCGGACCATGCGTGCACCGCGACGAGGCGGGCGCCCAGCGACACGGCCAGGTCGGCGGCGAGCGCGAGCGCGGCGCGGCCGCCTGCCGAGCCGTCCACCCCGACGACGACGGGGCCGCCGCGGGGCGGCGGGACCTGCCGAGTGGTCCCGCGCACGACCGCCACAGGGCAGTCCACGCGCTCGAGCATCGTGAGCGCCACCTCGCCGGCGATCATGCCCGACCAGGCCCCGTCGCCGTAGCTGCCGAGCACCAGCATCCGCGCCCCGCGGGCCCGGTCGGCCAGAACCTCCAGGACGTCACCCTGTGCCGGCTCGACCGCCCTCTCGACGACGACCGGGTGCGCGCCGTCGCGCACAGCCATCTCCCGCAGCCCGGCGAGCCGGGCTGCACCGAGCCCCGTGCCGACGGTGATCAGGTGCAGCGGTGCGCCCCAGGTCGCGGCCAGGTCAGCGGCCCACGCCGCGGCGTCCCGCGCGGACTCGGAACCGTCGACCCCCACCACGATGGACCGGGTGTCGACGGTGGTGCTGCTCTCGGTCATCAACATGTCCTCCCACAGGGGGCGCGGGCGCGACCCGGTCGCCAGGGTCGTCGTCCGCCGCGGAATGCCTCAGGGCTGGCGGTCCCGTCCGTACGGGACGTCGGTCCCGTACGCCGGGGACCTTCGGCCGCTGTCGCGCGCCGCCGTCCCTCCTACCGTCAGAGCCTCACGAGGAGGACGTTGTGGACGAACAACTGCACCGGGCGACCGTGGTCGTCGGCGTCGACGGCTCGGAGGAGGCGCTGCGCGCCGTCCGCTGGGGGGCGTCGGAGGCAGAGCGGTCGCGGACCCCACTGCGGCTGGTGATCGCGTTCGGCCTGCTGGTCGGGGACCCGCACGGCGGGTTGCACACCGAGGAGCGGTACCGCCGCGTCATGCTCGGCCGGGCCCAGCGGTACCTGGCCGAGGCCGCCGTGGTCGCGGCGCAGCAGCAGCGGCGTATCGAGGTGGAGCAGCAGGTCCTCACGGGGCACCCCGTCTCGGTCCTCGGCCTGGAGTCCCGGCACGCGCGGATGGTGGTGATCGGCGACCGCGGACAGGGCCGGGTCGAGGGCCTGCTGGTCGGTTCCGTCGCGGTCGGACTGGCGGTGCACGCGCTCTGTCCCGTGGTGGTCGTGCGCGGTGAGCAGCCCGACACGGGTACCGGCCCGGTGGTGGTCGGCGTGGCCGGTGCCGCTTCCGATGACGTCGCTCTGGCGTTCGCGTTCGACGCGGCTGCCGCGCGACACCTCTCGCTGGTGGCGGTCCACGCCTGGTCGGACCCCATGGCCGACCCCATGGTCCGTACGCAGTCCGAGGTGGACCAGATCGGGTCCATCGAGGGCGGGCGGCTGGCCGACCGGTTGGCCGGGTGGATGCTGAAGTACCCGGACGTGGAGGTGGAGCAGGTGGTGGCCGAGGGTGCCGCGGCCCGCGTGCTGCTCGACCGGGCGGCCCACGCGCAACTGCTGGTGGTCGGGTCCCGCGGGCGCGGACAGTTCGCCGGCCTGCTGCTGGGCTCGGTCGGTCACGCGGTGCTGCACCGGGCCTCGTGCCCGGTGGCGGTGATCCGGCCCGACCCGGAGGGCCGCGCAACGGGTTGACTGCGTGCCGGTCACCCATGACGTCCAGGTCTTCTCAACCGGCCCCCCAGTCGGTCCCCAGGACGGCTGCGCAGTCACGTCGGGACACCTGCGGGCGGCATCGTCGGTCTGCGCAGCCCGGGTGGGCACGCGCGGAACCGTCACGAGGAGACACCGAGATGATCTGGACACGACGCGGGAGGGCCGTCGCCCGGCTCGTCGCCATGGGCGCGGGAACCCTGCTGCTCACCGCCACCGCGATGGCCGGCGGTGGCGGGGTGGCCGCGGCGGCCGGCAACCCCTATGAGCGGGGACCGGCCCCGACCGAGGCCACCTTCACCACAGCCGCCGGTCCCTTCGCCACCGCGCACTACGGCCTCGGTCTCGGCCTCAGGGGTTTCGGCGGCGGCACGGTCTACTACCCGACAGACACCGGCCAGGGCACCTTCGGTGCCGTGGTGATCTCACCCGGGTTCACCGAACCCGGCCTCGCCAACGACTGGTTCGGTCCCCGCCTCGCGTCGCAGGGCTTCGTCGTCCTGATCATGGACACCAGCACCCTGTTCGACTTCCCCGAACCGCGTGGTGACCAGATGCTGGCCGCGCTGGACTACCTGACGTCCACGAGCGCGGTGAAGAGTCGCATCGACCCGCAGCGCCTCGCGGTGATGGGACACTCGATGGGCGGCGGTGGTGCCCTGGATGCGTCGGTCAAGCGGCCCGCGTTGCAGGCAGCCATCCCGATGGAGCCCTACGAGACGGGGAAGACCTTCTACGCGGACAAGGTGCCGACGCTGATCATCGGCGCTCAGAACGACTCGACGGCCCCGGTCGCCCAGCACGCCAAGCCGTTCTACGGGCAGCTCTCGAGCACGCTCGACAAGGCCTACCTGGAGCTCGCCGGAGCGGGCCACCAGGCGACGAACTCCGCCAGCACCACCGTGGCGAAGTACACGATCTCGTGGCTCAAGCGCTTCGTCGACGACGACACCCGCTACGACCGGTTCATCTGCGCGCCGGCGGCCCCCGGCGGGAACATCTCCGGCTACCAGAACACGTGCCCGCTGGGCTGATCACGCGCTGATCGGACGCTGCTCCAGGTGCGAAGTGGCTCCGGCGATGGCGGTCTCCGTACGGCGGGACTGCCATCGCCGGTACCACTCCAGGGCCGCGGCCCGGTAGAGGACGTTGAGCGCGTAGAAGCCGTGCTGGTCGCCACCGACGATCGGATCGGCGATCCGCACCGCCACCGCGTCCTCGATGACCTGCTCGGCGTCCTCGATCCGCAGCCCCGTGACCTCGGCCAGGATCGCCGTCGTGAACGGCTTGCTGCAACCCTGGGCCTGGCAGGCCTGCAGCAGCGCCTCCCGGGTGGAGCTCGGCACCAGCCCGAGCGTGGACTCGACGATGGACGTCAGCTGGTCCGATCCGAGCGCGAGCTCGATCCGGCTACCCATGTCGCCGGTCAGTCGATCGACCAGACGCTGCAACGTCCAGTGGGGGCGCGACCGCAGCAGGGTGGTGAGGGACGTGATCGCGACCGGCAGCCCGAACGCGAGCGCGACCACGGACCGGGCCGCGGCGGGCTCGCGGGCGACCACGTCGGCCCCGATCCGGGACACCAGCATCGCCATGAGCTCGTCGGTGCTGGCCTCGCGGAGCTCCACGGTGCCGGTCACGAAATCGGCCCAGGAGCGGCGCCGGCACGCCAGGATCATCGATCCCTCGTCGCTGCCCGGCTGCAGCCAGCGGACGTCGTCCACGTCGATCACGTTGTCGATCACCACCAGCAATGGCTGCTGCGCCGTCATCCGCCGGAACAGCCGTGAGCGCTCGACGACGGTGCCCGGCAGGGCGTCGGCGTTGCCGCCCACGGCCACGATGAAGTCGCGCAGCGTGTCGGCGACGCTGCTCCCGGAGAGATCGACGTGCAGCTGGCCACCGGGGTACCGGCCGCGCACCTGGTGGGCGAGCTGGGTGCCGAACGTGGTCTTGCCCGAGCCGGGGCCGCCGACCACCATCAGCACCGAGCCGCCCGCTGGTCCTCCCGGCCGGGTGAGCACACCTCGGGCCGCAGCGAGCTCGGCCGCGAACCCCACGAACGTCGAGGGGGCGAAGGGCAGCTGGGCCGGGGCCGGTCCGGTCGGGCGCCCGGACGGGAACCGACGCGCGACGGAGCGGTCCGGTGCGTGCTCCCCGGAGTTCTGCACGACCGTGAGAAATGCCTTCTGGAGTATCTGGCCCGGTTCCATCCCGGTGCGGGCGACGATGTCGCGGCGCACGTCGTGGTAGAGGTCGACGGCCGAGGACATGCGGCCGGTGAGCCCCAGCGCGGTGAGCAGCAGCGCGTAGAGGGTCTCGTGTTTCGCGTCCTCGGCGACGACGCGCTCGTAGTAGGTGTGCGCGATCTCGGGCCGGCCGATCTCGATGTTCAGTCGCAGTGTCTGCTCGAAGCAGGCGATCCGCAGCGCCTCGAGGCGTTTGCGGCGGCGGACGAGCATCGGGCCCAGGGGCACCCCGCTGAGCGGCTGACCCCGGCAGATGCGGTGTGCCTGCTCGATGCCGGCCAGTGCGCCTTCCTTGTCGCCGTCGGTGAGGCGGGCCGCGCTGAGCTGAGCCATGTGCTGCATCCGGTCGACATCGGACGTGGTGTGCTCGTCGAGGACGAGGTGGTAACCGACGCGGTGCACGTTGCGGATCCGTCCGGGTTGCCCCGAGCGGCCGCCACCGATCACCCCGCGCAGCTGGGAGACGTAGGTCTGGACGATGTGTGCGTGGTTCGGCGGGGGAGTTGCCGTCCACAGCTCGCGGGCGATGACGTCGGTGCCCACCGCGGCGCCGTCCTGGAGGGCCAGCAGGGCGAGGAGCTGACGCAGCTTGGGCTGGGACGGGGTGACGTCCTCCCCGCGACTGGTCACGACGATCGGCCCCATCAGTCCGATGTGGTAATCCACCGGGTCACCACCTTCGTCTCCGGGCAGCAGTCCGCATCGCCATCAGGTCATCCCCTGACCGTCGGTCGACCACCATGTGATCACACCTCGTGCCGATGCATTTGGTCAGGTGACCATACGCATGGCCGAGCGTGCTGTCATGGGCGTCGAGACGTGTCGACCACCAGGTGGGAGTGCTACCCCCGGCCGGCGAGCAGCCCACTGACGAAGCGGACGACCTCCTCGGGACGTGAGCCCTCGGGGTCGGCGAGCCATGCCAGCGCGAGGCCGTCGAACAGCGCGGCGATGAACTGGGCGAAGGTGTCCCGGCTGACGGCCAGGTCGGCTCCGTGTTCGGTCAGCCAGGACTCGCTGGCCTGCCCCGCGATCTGCCGGAACGCCTCGACCTGGCGGCGTGCCACGTCGCCGCGTCCGGGGGTGCGCAGGGCCCAGGTGATCAGCTCGTAGGACGCGAGCCGGCTCCCGGTGTCGGCCTCGCGCTCCATGGCCATGGCTGCGAGGAAGAGCTTCAACGCGTCGTCGAACGCGGAGGACCGGTCCGGAGCGCTGTCCTGCGCCGCGGCGACCGCGGCGCCCAGCTTGTTCACGTGGCTGGCCACCACCTCCTCCAGCAGCTCGTCCTTGGTGGTGAACCAGTAGTGGAGGGCGCCGAGCGGAACCCCGGCCTCGGCCGCGATGCGGCGCGTGGTCGCGGCCGCCACACCCCGGTCGGCGACGACCCGGGCCGCGGCCTCCACCAGTTCGGCACGCTGGCCGGCGTCCTTCCTGTCGCGCGCGGGAGTCACCCGGGAATGGTCGCACGCGTACCGGTGCCGGCCCGACGCCGCAGTCGGCGACGACGAGGGCGAGCCCGGGAACAGGGACGGCCGGTGATCACCTGCTGTTCACTGTGACCCAGAACACGATCTTGGTCAAGTGACCAGAACCTGGTGCACGCTGGCCCGCGTCCAACCACCGGGCGTGTGCCGGACCTGTCAGGAGTGACGATGACCCCACCTCTCCGTCGGACGCTGGCGGTGGCCACGGCCGCCGTCCTGGCCGCGCTCCTTCTCGGGTCGGCCCAGCCGGCTGCTGCGGCCCCGGCCCTCCCCCCGGTGGCCCCAGCCAGCCCCGGCAGCGTGAACGACCCGGGCGGCGATGCGTTCTACAGCCCGCCGGCCCCGCTGCCCGCAGGCAGGCCCGGTGACGTCATCCGGGTCCGGCAGATCACCGACCGGCAGTGGCTGATCATGTACCTGTCGACGAATGCGCTGGGACAGCCCGACGCTGTCACCGGGACGGTCCTCCTGCCTGCCGGCTCGAAGAACCCGGCCGCGCTGCCGCTCGTCGCGTTCGCCCCCGGCACCCAGGGGCCGGCGTTCAAGTGCGTCGCGTCGAAGAGCGTCCAGTCGGGCCTCTACACCGAGATCAGCTCGGTCAACGACGCCCTGAACCAGGGTTCCGCGGTGGTCGTCGTCGACTACGAGGGCTACTACCAGGGCGGTACGCCGACCTACATCACCGGCCGATCCGAGGGCCCCGTGGTCCTCGACGGCGCCCGGGCGGCCCAGCGCCTGGCTCCAGCCGGTCTGAACGCCGCGAACCCGGTGGTCATCCAGGGCTACTCGCAGGGCGGCGGCGCCGCGATGTGGGCCGGCGAGCTCCAGCCCACCTACGCACCCGAGCTGAAGCTGGTCGGCATCACCGCGGGTGGCGTCCCGGCCGACCTGACCGCCACCGCGGCGCAGCTCAACGGCAACGTGGGCTTCGGGTTCCTCGCGTTCGCCGCGATCGGTCTCGACGCCGCCTACCCGGAGCTCAGGCTCGACTCCTACCTCAACGCCTCCGGACGTTCACTGCTGGCGACCGTGAAGGCGAACTACTGCACGACCGACTTCTTCGGGCTGGCCGGGAAGAAGATCAGTGACGTGACCACGAGCAACCCGCTCGACACGGCGGCCTGGCAGGCTCGGCTCGCCGAGAACAAGCTCGGCTTCTCCCCGCCCAGGGTGCCGGTCTACCAGTACCTGGGCGCGCTGGACGAGATCGTGCCGGTCGCCCAGGGCAGGGAGCTCTACAACACCTACTGCAGGGCCGGGGTGAAGATCTCGTTCCACAGCTACGAGCTCGCCGAACACGTGAGTGGCTTCTTCGCGGGCAAGAACGAGGTGCAGAAGTTCACCGCCGACCGCATCGCAGGCAGGCCTGCCCCCACCACATGCCCGTAGCACGCCGAGGGTCACGTCCCTGAGCGGAGAACGGCAGGAACGGGCGACCCCCTCCGGGGGGCCGCCCGTTCCGCTGCCGACGACGAGGTCAGCAGGACGCCTCGATCAGACGTCGTAGTACAGCGCGAACTCGTAGGGGTGCGGGCGCAGCCGCAGCGGGTCGATCTCGTTGGTGCGCTTGAGGTCGATCCACGTCTCGATCAGGTCGGGGGTGAAGACGCCACCCTCGAGCAGGTAGTCGTGGTCGACCTCGAGGCGGTCGAGGACGGCGGGCAGGCTGCTGGGGACCTGGGCGATCTCCTTGGCCTCCTCCGGCGGGAGCTCGTAGAGGTCCTTGTCGACGGGCGCGGCCGGCTCGATCTTGTTCTTGATGCCGTCCATACCGGCCATCATCATCGCGGAGAACGCCAGGTACGGGTTGCCGGACGAGTCGGGGCAGCGGAACTCCAGGCGCTTGGCCTTCGGGTTGTTGCCGGTCAGCGGGATGCGGATGCACGCCGAGCGGTTACGCGCCGAGTAGACCAGGTTGACCGGGGCCTCGAAGCCGGGGACCAGGCGGTGGTAGGAGTTCACCGTCGGGTTCGTGAACGCGAGCAGCGACGGGGCGTGGTGCAGGATGCCGCCGATGTAGTAGCGCGCCATGTCGGAGAGCCCGCCGTAGCCGGACTCGTCGTGGAACAGCGGCGACCCGTCCTTCCACAGCGACTGGTGGGCGTGCATGCCCGAGCCGTTGTCGCCGAAGAGGGGCTTCGGCATGAAGGTCGCGGTCTTGCCGGCGGCCCACGCGGTGTTCTTGATGAGGTACTTGAACAGCATCAGGTCGTCGGCCGCGTGCAGCAGCGTGTTGAACTTGTAGTTGATCTCGGCCTGGCCGCCGGTGCCGACCTCGTGGTGGCCACGCTCGATCTCGAACCCGCTGTTGGTGAGGTTCGTGGTCATGTCGTCGCGCAGGTCGGCGTAGTGGTCCACCGGCGGCACGGGGAAGTAGCCGCCCTTGTAGGCCACCTTGTAGCCCAGGTTGCCGCCGGCCTCCTCGCGACCGGTGTTCCACCAGCCCTCGGCCGAGTCGATGTGGTGGTACTGCTGGTGCGGGTCGGACCCGAACCGGATGGAGTCGAAGATGTAGAACTCCGCCTCGGCGCCGAAGAAGCAGGTGTCGGCCACACCGGACGCCGCGAGGTACTGCTCGGCCTTGCGGGCCACGTTGCGCGGGTCGCGGCTGTAGGGCTCGCCCGTGATCGGGTCGTGCACGAAGAAGTTCATGTTGAGCGTCTTGTGCTTGCGGAACGGGTCCAGTCGCGCGGTGGCGGGGTCCGGGAACAGCGCCATGTCGGACTCGTTGATGGCCTGGAAGCCGCGGACGGAAGAGCCGTCGAACGCCACGCCGTCTTCGAGGATGTCCGCTGCGGTGGACGCGGGCACGGTCAGGTGCTGCATCACGCCGGGGAGGTCGCAGAACCGGATGTCGAGGTACTCGACGTTTTCGTCACTGATGTAACTCAGGACCTCTTCGGAGTTGCTGAACACCCTCACTGTCTCCTTCGATCGGTGTACTTGCGCGCGACCGTATGACCGTGGTGTTGCCTGGTCATCACTCGCCCGTTTCACAGAGGTTAACGGGGCCGCACGCAGGCGCCCCCACGATGACGAACCTAAGCTAGTGGTCATGGCCCGCTGGATCGAGTCCTGGATGCCCGGATCAGCCCCGCTCCCCGGTGCCGGGAACGCCGGCGCGTACCCGGGGGAGAAGTTCGGGCTGCCTGCCGGGGGCGTCAGCTCGGCCGCCGGGTTCGGCCGCCGTTTCGGGGCACTGGCCATCGACTGGATCCTCGGCTACCTGATCGCGCTGCTCGTCTCCGGGCCCGATCCGCTCGCCACCCCGAACTTCAACTGGTACGTCCTGGGCATCTGGTACCTGCTCACCGCGGTGCCGGTGGCGATCTTCGGGGCGAGCGCCGGCATGACCGCGCTCGGCATCCGGGTCGCCTCCATCGACAACTCGGTCGTCGTCGGGGTGCCCCGGGCGCTGCTGCGCACAGCGCTGATCGCGGTGGTGGTCCCGCCGCTCGTCCGCGACTCCGACGGGCGCGGCTGGCACGACAAGGCCACCCGCACGATCGTCGTCCGCACCCGCGGTTGACCCTCCCCGTGCAGGAGACCCGACGGTCGTCCCATGACAGCGATGCTCATCGAGATCCCCGAACGTGACGTCCTGACCGTCGACGGTGTCGGCGCACCGGAGGGGGCGCCGTTCGCCGCCGCCGTCCGCGCGTTGTTCGCCGTGCGGGCCGCGCTCGGTGCCCGCGCCGACGTCCCGCTGGAGGGCAGCTACGCCCAGGACGGCGATCCGCTGCGCTTCGACCTCGACGCCCCCGGCGGCTGGCACTGGCGGCTCCTCGTCCCGGCACCCCCGCGCGTGGGCGCGGCCGCGGCGTCCGCGGCCGCCGCCCGCTTCGGCGCGCCGGTGCTGCTGCGCCGTCCCGCCGCCCACCGGGTCGCTCAGGTGCAGCACCACGGCCCCTACACCGAGGAGGGTCCGTCGCTGGCCGCGCTGTACGCCTTCGTCACCGAGCAGGGACTGCGCCCGACCGGCGCGCACACCGAGGTCTACCTGGCCGACCCGCGGTCGGTGGAACCGTCCGCGCTGCGGACCCTGCTCAGGGTGCCGGTGACAATGCCGGCTCCGCGGGAGAGATAGCTTCTCCCAGATGCCCGGCCGGTTGATGCCCATCGGCGCGTTCGCGCGGATGTGCCGGCTGACGGTCAAGGCGGTGCGGCACTACGACGCGGAGGGGCTGCTCGTGCCCGCGCTGGTCGACGAGCGCTCGGGCTACCGCTACTACCGGGCCGACCAGGTGCCCACCGCCACGACGATCGCCGTGCTCCGCGGCCTCGACGTGCCGCTGCCCGTGGTGCGCGAGGTGCTCGCCGCGGCGGACCCGGACGGTGTCGCCGCGGTGCTGGCCGTCCAGCGGGAGCGCTGGGCCGCCGAGCTGGCCCGTCGCGAGGAGGTGCTCCGCAGCCTCGACGGCCTGCTGCGCCGCCCCGAGCGCGTGCGCTACGACGTGACGCTCTCCGACCGCGCGCCGCTGCGGCTCACCGGCGTGACGGGCCCGGTGCGGGCTTCCGCCCTCGACGCCGACACCGGCGCGCTGTGCGTGCGGGCAGGGGCGGGGGACCTGGTGGCGGTGTTCCCGCTGGACCTGGCCGACACGATGGACGTGACGGTCGGCGTGTCCGCACCGGACGGGGCCATCGTGCTGCCCGGTGGCGCCTGGGCGTCCACCCTGCACGTCGGCCCGTACGCGCAGCTGCCGCTGGCCTACAGGGCGCTGCTGGAGCACGTCCGGGACCGCGGCCACGAGGCCCGCGGCCCCGTGACGGAGACCTACGTGAACGACCCCCGCACCGCCGGGCCCGCGGACCTGGTGACCCGGCTGGCCGTGGCTCTCTAGCGGCGGCGGGCCGTGCGCTGCACGCTGCGCATCTTGGCGCCGGCCGGCATGGGGCCCTTGGGCATCGCCTGGGCGCGGGAGCCGAGGGAGTCGAGGCGCTTCTCGATGGTGTCCATCTGGTCGCCGCTGATGTTGCGGGGCAGCTTCATCATGTGGCGCTGGAGCTTGTCGAGGGGGATCTGGCCGTCCTCGTTGCCGACGATGATGTCGTAGATCGGGGTGGTGCCCGCGACCCGCGCAATGCGCTTCTTCTCCTGCGCGAGCAGGCTCTTGACGCGGTGCGGGGCGCCCTCGGCGACCAGGATGACGCCGGGCCGGCCGATCACGCGGTGGACGGCGTCGAGGTGGGTGGTGCCGGCGACGCCCTGCGCGACGCGCCACTGGCCGCGCATGTTGTCCAGCGCCCAGCCCGCGGCGCCCGGCTGGCCGTCGGCCTTGCCGTAGACGTTCTTCTGCACGCGCCGGCCGAAGATGCTGACGGCCGCGAGCAGTCCCAGCGCGATGCCGACGGGGAGCGTGATCCACTCGAGCCCGAAGAACAGCGCGATGACGAAGACGACCACGATCGGCAGCAGGAACGCACCGACCATCCAGGGGATGAGCGCC
The DNA here is from genome assembly GCA_038231335.1 of Mycobacteriales bacterium. Lineage (GTDB taxonomy): Bacteria > Actinomycetota > Actinomycetes > Mycobacteriales > Pseudonocardiaceae > Pseudonocardia. The sequence continues at coordinate 82,104 of JBBRLM010000024.1, read as the reverse complement.
TTGTCCTCGCGGCGCTGCATCTTGAACGCTTCCCAGATCTGCTTGTAGCGCGCACGGGATGCGGCGCGCTTCGCAAGCTTCGCCTCTTTTTTCGCTGCCTTGTCGGGCTTACCACCGGCCATTCGCCCAGGATAGGCCGTCACACGCCTCAACGGGCGAGCAGGCTGCTCGCCTCCTGCGTGGCAGCGCCGCCGTCGGCGAGGTGCTCCATGCCGGCGGGCAGTTCCTCGCCGCGGTGGGCCTTGGTCTGGGCGTAGAGACGACCGGCGCGGTAGGAGGAGCGCACGAGCGGCCCGGCCATGACCCCGGCGAACCCGATGGCCTCGGCGGCCTTCGCGTGCTCGACGAACTCCTCGGGCTTGACCCACCGCTCCACCGGGTGGTGACGCTTCGACGGCCGCAGGTACTGGGTGATCGTGATGATCTCGCAGCCCGCGTCGTGCAGGTCACGCAGCGCCGACACGACCTCCTCCGGGGTCTCGCCCATGCCCAGGATCAGGTTGGACTTGGTGACCAGCCCGGCCTTGCGGGCCTTCGTGATCACCTCCAGCGAGCGCTCATAGCGGAACGCCGGGCGGATGCGCTTGAAGATCCGCGGGACCGTCTCGAGGTTGTGCGCGAGCACCTCGGGCCGGGCGTCGAACACCTCGTTCAGCTGCTCGTCGATGGAGTTGAAGTCGGGGATCAGCAGCTCCACGCCGGTGCCCGGGTTCATCTCGTGGATCAGCCGGACGGTCTCGGCGTAGAGCCACGCGCCGCCGTCGGGCTGGTCGTCGCGGGCCACCCCGGTGACGGTGGAGTAGCGCAGCCCCATCTGGGCCACGGACTCGGCGACGCGGCGGGGCTCGTCGCGGTCGAGGTCGGCGGGGCGGCCGGTGTCGATCTGGCAGAAGTCGCAGCGCCGGGTGCACTGCTCGCCACCGATGAGGAAGGTGGCCTCGCGGTCCTCCCAGCACTCGTAGATGTTGGGGCAGCCGGCCTCTTCGCAGACGGTGTGCAGGCCGCCGGAGCGGACCAGTGCCTTGAGCTCGGTGTACTGGGGGCCGGTCTTCGCCTTCGTCCTGATCCAGGACGGCTTGCGCTCGATCGGGGTCTCGCTGTTGCGGACCTCGAGGCGCAGGAGCTTGCGACCTTCGGGTGCGATCGTCACCCTCGACACGTTACGCCGGGTCGGGATCCACGCCCGTCGCGGTGGCCGTCACCTCCCACAGCCGGCGGGCCAGATCGGGGTCCTGGGCGGTGGCGCTGGGGCGGGCCGGGCCCGGCTTGCCGCGCATCCCGCCCAGGCCGCGAGGCCCGATGTAGGCACCGCCCCTGACCTGGGGCGCCGTGGCCGCGTAGAGCTGCGGCAGGACTCCCGTGCGCAACGGCTGCGTGGTGAGGAGGTTGATGATGCGCGCCAGTGGGACCGGGCCCGAGCGACCCTTCCGCATCGACTTGTCGAGCAGTTCGGTGTTGGTCAGGCCCGGGTGGGCGGCGACGGAGATCACGTTCTCCCCGGCCGCGCGCAGCCGCCGGTCCAGCTCCGCGGCGAACAGCAGGTTCGCGAGTTTGGACTGGTTGTAGCCGCGCATCGGGGTGTACGGACGACGCAGGAAGTGCAGGTCGTCGACGTCGATGTGCCCGCCGCGGTGGCCGAGGCTCGACAGCGTCACGACCCGGGCGTCGCCGGCTGCTCGCAGCGCGGGCATCAGCAACCACGTCAACGCGGCGTGGCCCAGGTGGTTGGTGCCGATCTGGGTCTCGAAGCCCTCGACGGTCAGGCCCGGCGGGGTTCCGAACACCCCGGCGTTGTTCATCAGGACGTGCAGCGCGTCGCCGGTGCGCTCGCGGACGTCGTCGGCGGCGCGGCGCACGGAGTCGAGATCGGCGAGGTCGAGGTCCACCAGCTCCACGGTGCCGTTTCGCGTCTCCCCGGGACCACGCACGTCGGTGCCCGCCTGCTCGCACGCCCGCTTACCGCGTTCGGGATCGCGGGCCGTCAGGAGCACGCGCGCCCCCGCGGCGGCGAGCATCGTGGCGGAGGCGAGCCCGAGGCCCGACGTGCCGCCGGTGACCAGCACCGTCCGGCCGGTCTGGTCCGGCATGTCCGCGATGGTCCAGCTCATGGCCCCTATCATGATCGCGGTGGACCTTCGCATCTTCACCGAGCCCCAGCAGGGCGCCGGCTACGACGACCTGCTCCGCGTGACGCAGGCGGCCGAGGCCGCCGGCTACGACGCCTTCTTCCGCTCCGACCACTACCTCAAGATGGGCGACGTCTCCGGCGAGCCCGGGCCCACCGACGCGTGGATCACCCTCGCGGGCCTCGCGCGCGAGACATCCCGGATCCGGCTCGGCACGCTCGTCAGCTCGGCCACGTTCCGGCTGCCCGGCCCGCTCGCCATCGCGGTGGCGCAGGTGGACGCGATGTCAGGCGGCCGCGTCGAGCTCGGCCTGGGCGCCGGCTGGTTCGAGAGCGAGCACGCCGCGTACGGCATCCCGTTTCCGCCGCTGGGGGAGAGGTTCGACCGGCTCACCGAGCAGCTGGAGATCCTCACCGGGCTGTGGGGCACGCCGCTGCGCGACCGTTTCTCCTTCGCCGGCATGCACTACACGCTCACGGACTCGCCCGCGTTGCCGAAGCCGCTGCAGACCCCGGTGCCGGTGATCGTCGGCGGGCACGGGAAGAAGCGCACCCCCGACCTGGCCGCCCGCTTCGCGAGCGAGATCAACGTGGCGTTCTCCCCGATGGACGTCGTCGCCGCGCAGTTCGGACGCGTCGACGACGCCTGCCGCGCGATCGGGCGCGACCCGGAGGAACTGGTGCGTTCCGCCGCCCACACGATCGCGGTGGGCCGCGACGACGCCGAGGTGGCCCGACGCGCGCAGGCGGCCGGACGCAAGCTCGACGACCTGTCCGGCAGCCCGCTCGCCGGGACCGTGGCGCAGGTCGTGGACGCCCTCGGGCAGTGGCGTGAGACCACCGGCATCACGCGGATCTACCTGCAGATGCTCGACCTCACCGACCTCGACCACCTGGAGCTGATCGCGTCCGACGTCGCGCCCCAGCTCGGAGGCTCATGATCGGGTGACGCCGCACCGCACGGCCCCATTGCGGGCGTCGTGTGACGAACCGTCGCGATCATGAACGGGGTGATCGCCACGAACCGCACCTCAGCGCCCCTGAACCCAGGGACGCTCCGGTGCGGCTCGCGACGATCATGGCCCGCGCTACCGTAGCTGCCCCGCCACGTCCGCCGCGGCGGCCAGCAGCGTCAGCACGGGAACCACGGCGCGGCCCGGGATCCGGTAGGAGCCGCGGGTGTCCTGCTCCACCAGGCCGCAGTGGGTCAGTGAGCGCAGATGGTGGCAGAGCTGGCCGGTGGACGCCAGCTCGGCCGCCTCCTGCAGCGCGGTGGTGCCGGACGGTCCGCCGTCGAGCAGCGCCCGCACGATCCGCGCCCGGGCGGGGTGGCCCAGGGCGGCGAGGACGCCGACGCGCGGGTCGTCGTCCAGTGCCAGGACCCGGCGTACGGGCAGGGTGATCCGCCAGCTGACGTCTCCGTGGAGGTGGGTCTCGCCCGAGTAGCGGACGACGCCCGCGCCCCGTCCGCTCTCCACCTGCTCGGGCTCGGCGGGCCGGCCCTCCAGGGCGCGCACCCGCCGCTCGAGGTCGGTCAGCCGGTCGTCGCTCACCGGATCAGCATGCCCGGTGCCGGTCAGTGGGCCGTGACCGCTGCGCGCAGCCGGTTGCGCACGCCCTCGTCGAGCAGTACCCGCTGGCTCAGGAGCAGTGAGGCACTCGACGTGAGGACCTGCTGGTAGGGCTCCCACGCCAGGCCCGACAGCATCAGCACCGACACCCCGACGGTGCCGTCCGCGCGGCGCAGCGTGAACGCGTTGGTGACCAGCCCCGGGAGGTTGCCGCCCTTCTGCCCGGCCCCGAGGACGCCGGCCGGGAGCTTCTTCGCCAGCACCCGCTCCAGGTGCCTGCGGACGACGGGCGAGACCTCCATCCCGAGCTGTCCGGTCTCGGCCCTGCGGTGGATGCCCGCGAGCTGGGTGGCGGTGCCGCCGGGGGAGCCGTCGAACCAGCGCAGGGCTGGTTCCAGGGCGGAGTCCGGCGCCGGCGACGGTGCCGGCGTGGCCGCTGCGGCGGCTTCGATCGCGGCGGCCCGCTGCGCCGCGGCCGCGTGCTGGGCGGGGTCGTCGGCGTAGGCCCGGGCGGCATCGATCTCGGCCACCCGCCGGTTCGTGCCGGCCGGTACGCCGGCGGGGTCGAGGCCGGTCGGGGCGAGCAGTGCGCCCCCCGCGAAGCTGGGGATGTCGAACCCGGACCAGCCGGCGGAGGTGGCGGCAGCCGTGAGCGCCGCGTCCCCGAGTGTCGCCCGCAGCAGGTCGGCGGCGGAGTTGTCGCTGAAGTCGATCATCACGGCGGCGACGTCGTCCCAGCGGGCCGAGCCGTCCGGTCCGAGGCCCAGCGACTGCAGCGCCTTCGGGTGCGCGAAGCCGTCCGTGGCCGGCACGTACCAGCGCTCCCACTCCGCGACGGTCACGCGGGCGTCCGGATCGAGCCGCCCGGCGACGACGGCCTGCGCGTACGCCGTGAGGTGCACGACCTTGCTGGCCGACCCGATCGGCCGGGCCCGGTCGGGGCTCAGGGAGAACGCGGTGCCCTGCCCGTCGTCGACGAGCAGGGAGGCGTTGCCGGGGTGGGCGGCGATCCACGCGATCAGGGCCTCGGCGCTGTCGATCACGGGGTCGGGCCGGGCGGCGGCAGGGGTCGCGCAGCCGGTGGCCACGCCCATCAGGGCCGCGGCGCCCAGGAACCGACGGCGGGTGAGTGGCATCATTTCTCCGTAATTCCGGAACTACGAAGAAGTTAGCACGCGGCGTAGCGTGAGCGCATGGGTTCCTGCCGTCGCGCCTCCGAGCCGGTGCGGGTCGACCGCCTCGGCACCGTCGAGTACCTCGCCGCCTGGGACGTGCAGCGCGGCAGCGCGCTCGCCCGCCGCGATGGCGGCCCCGACGTGCTGATGCTGCTGGAGCACCCCTCGGTCTACACCGCGGGCCGGCGCACCCAGCCCGCGGACCGGCCCGTCGACGGCACCCCCGTCGTCGACGTCGACCGCGGTGGCCGCATCACCTGGCACGGCCCCGGCCAGCTCGTCGGCTACCCGATCGTCGGCCTGGCCGAGCCGCTCGACGTCGTCGACTACGTGCGGCGTCTCGAGGAGGCGCTCATCCACGTGGCCCACGACCTCGGGATCACCGCCGCGGGGCGCATCGACGGCCGCAGCGGCGTGTGGCTACCGGCCGGGGAGGGCCGCCCCGAGCGCAAGATCGCCGCCATCGGGGTGCGCGTGCAGGGCGGCGTGACGCTGCACGGGTTCTCGCTCAACTGCGACCCCGACCTGACGGCCTTCGAGCGCATCGTGCCTTGCGGCATCGCCGACGCCGGCGTCAGCTCCCTGTCGATCGAGCTCGGGCGGGACGTCCGCACCGCCGACGTGATCGACGCCGTGCAGGCCGCGGTCCTCGACGCCCTCGACGGGGTCCTGCCGGTGGCCGTGCACGAGGTGGAGCGGGTCGTGGCCCCGGCGGGCCTGGACCTGCAGCTGCACCCCTCGCTGCGCTGAGGCCGAGACCACCCACTGCAGCAAAGCCACGTTCACGCAATCAGATGGCATGAACGTGGCGTTGCTGCAATGTGGACGCCCTACTGCCGCGAGCAGAGGGGGTGTGCGGAGAGGACGGCCGCCGGCCGATCGCGATGCCGATGGCCCCCCCTGACCGGCGTTGGCGGCCTTCTTGTCGTCTGCCATGACGTCCCCTGATGTCCGTTTCCGTGCAGATCAGCGGCCGAGCGCGGCCAGCACCTCTTCGGCGGCCCGCCGCCCGCTGACCAGCGCTCCCTGCTGCGACGGGGTGTCGCGGTGGTCGCCGGCCACGAACAGCCCGTCGCGCAGGGCCACGTCGCTCCGCAGCGGACGCCCGGCCGGGAACGCCGGCAGCGCCTCGCGGATCTCGGACGTGTGCAGGTGCGTCCAGGCGCCGGTGGGCACGCCGTAGATCCGGGCGAGCTCGCGGCGCACCACCGTCTCGTCGACGGGGCCGCCGAGCACGGTCGACGACACGAGCGACTGCCCGGCCGGGGCGTACTCGGTGGCCGCCGCCGTGAGCACGACGGTGTTGGCGACCGGACCGCCCGCGGCGTCGAGGTGCAGCAGCGGTGAACGGGTCGGGGCCACCGGCGGCACGTGGTAGTAGGTGGTCAGCGCGAGCATGTCCGGCGTCGCGAGGCCCGGCAGCAGCCGGCCCGCGGTCACCGGGTCGGTGGCGACCACCACCGCGCGGGCCGTGAACTCCTCGTCGGACGTGCGAGCCACGCCCGACCGGACGTCGGTGACGCTCTGCCCGAGCCGCAGCGTCCCGGCCGGCAGGGTCGCCGCCAGCCGCGCGGGCAGCGCACCCATGCCACCCCCGGGCACGGCGACGGTGCCCAGCGCGAAGCTGCGCCAGACCAGCCGCACGTACGCCGACGACGTGGTGAGCGCCGACTCGCCGAGCACCCCCGACAGGAACGGCCGCAGGAACCGCTCGACCACCGGCTCGTCCAGGCCGGCGGCGGCGAACTCCTGCGCGGCGGAGCGGTCGATCAGCGCGGCGGTGCGCTGTGGCGGTGACCCCAGCACCCGCGCGGTCCAGGCCACGAGCTTCGCCTTGTCCCACAACGGAAGCAGGCCGTCGGTGGCCGTCGCCCAGGCCTGCGACGGGCGGCGCGCCGGGTTGGAGAACGTGTGCAGCCGGCCGTCGGCGCCACGGATGGCCGCGCCGGACTCGAACGTCCGCAGCCGCAACGGTCCCAGCCGCCCGCCGAATGTCGCGCGCAGCGCCGGGTAGGAGGTGTTGAGGACCTGGAAGCCACGGTCGAGCCGGAACCCGTCGACGACGTCGGTGGCGATGCGTCCACCCGCACGGTCGGCGCCGTCGAGGACCACGACGTCGACGCCGCGTCGCGTGAGCACCTGGGCCGCCCGGAGCCCGGCGAGGCCGGCCCCGACGACGATCACATCGTGAGCAGCCACGTCAGGAACCGATGGCCGCCGTCAGCGCCTCGCTCACCGCGTGGTGCCGGAACTGGTAGCCCGCGGCCTGCAGCTTCGCCGGAATGGCCCGCTGGCCGGACAGCAGCATCTCCTCGCCCATCGCGCCGAGCACGCCCTTGATCGCGAACGCCGGCACCGGGATCGAGGTGGGGCGTCCCACCGCGCTGGCCAGCGCCCGCGTGAACTGGGCGTTGGTCACGGGCGTGGGGCCGGTGAGGTTCAGCGGGCCGCTGATCGTCTCGTGCTCCAGCGCGAAGCGGATGCCGCCCACCTCGTCGTCGAGGGAGATCCAGGGCTGGTACTGGGTGCCCGGGCCCAGACGGCCGCCCAGGAACAGCTTGAACAGCGGCTTCAACGTGCCCAGCAGGCCACCGGCGGGGGAGAGGACGAGCCCGGTGCGCAACAGCACCACGCGTGCACCCGCGTCCTGGGCCTTCTGGGTGGCGGCCTCCCACTCGCGGCACACCTCGGCGAGGAACCCGGTGCCCGACGGCGCGCTCTCGTCGATGGCCTTGCCGCCGGCGTCGCCGTAGAAGCCCACCGCGGAGCCGGAGAGGAACGCCGGCACCCCGTGGTCGGCGACGGCCGCGGCCAGCACCTCGGTGGGGACGGTGCGGCTGTCACGGATGAGCTGCTTGCGCGCGCCGCTCCACGGCCGGTCGGCGATGCCCACCCCGTTGAGGTTGATCACCGCGTCGACGCCGTCGAACGTTCCGTCGTCGATGCGGCCGGCCGGTGGGTCCCACCGCCGCTCGTCGGGGGCGGCCGGCGCCTTGCGGACCAGCCGCAGGACGTCGTGGCCCGCCGACCGGAGGTCGGAGACCAGGGCAGTACCGATCAGACCGGACGAACCGGCGATGACGATGCGCACGTCGTGATCCTCTCGGACATGGGAGGGACGCGCGACCTCAGGCGCGCGTCCCTGGTCAGCAGACGGCTACAGCCCGAGGTCGGCCTCGAAGGCGCCTTCCTCGAGCCGGGCCTTGATCGCACTGACGAAACGGCCCGCGTCGGCCCCGTCGACCAGGCGGTGGTCGTAGGTCAGCGGCAGGAAGCACATCGAGCGGATGGCGATGACGTCGTCACCGTCCGCACCGGTGATCACCGCGGCCTGCTTGGTGATGGCGCCCGTGCCGAGGATGCCGACCTGCGGCTGGTTGATGATCGGCGTGTCGAACAGCGCACCGGCGGAGCCGATGTTGGTGATCGTGAACGTGCCGCCCGACAGTTCGTCGGGGCCGATCTTGTTGTCCCGGGTGCGGGCCGCGACGTCGGCGATCTTGCGGGCGAGACCTGCGATGTTGAGGTCCTCCGCGTTCTTGATCACCGGTACGAGGAGGCCGCGGGGGGTGTCCACCGCGATCGCGATGTGCACGTGCTCGTGGTAGGTCACCTCCTTGGTCTCGTCGTTGATCGACGCGTTGACCTGCGGGAACTGCTTGAGCGCCTCGATCGTGGCCTTCACGAAGAACGGCAGGTACGTGAGCTTGACGCCCTCGCGGCGCTCGAACTCCGCCTTGGCCCGCGCGCGCAGCTTCGCGACGCGCGTGACGTCGACCTCCTGCACGGTGGTGAGCTGCGCGGACACCGCGAGCGACTCCGACATGCGCTGGGCGATGACCTGGCGCAGGCGCGGCATCTTCACCGTGGTGCCCGGCGTCGGGGCACCCGCGGCGGGCTTGGCCGGGGCCTTCGGCGCAGCCGGGGCGGCGGCAGGAGCGGCCGCGGCCGCCGGGGCGGCGGCCGGCTCGGGCTCCGGCGCCGGCTTGCTCGCCTCGGCCGCGGCGATCACGTCCTGCTTGCGGATGCGGCCACCGACGCCGGACCCGGCGAGCGTGGACAGGTCGACGTCGTTCTCCGCGGCGAGCTTGCGCACCAGCGGTGTGACGTACGGCGCACCGGCGGGGGCGGAGTCGGCCGGCCGGTCGTCGGTCTCGGCCGGCGCCGGGGCGGCCGAGCCGTTGGTGGACGGCTGCTCCGCGGCGACGGGCTCGGGAGCAGGGGTGGGCTCGGGGGTCGGCTCGCGAGCGGGCTCCGGGGCCTTCTCCGGCGCCTTCTCCGCGGCGGGTGCGGCGTTCGCGTCCCCGATGACGGCCAGCTGGCCGCCCACGTCGACCGTCTCGTCCTCCTGCGCGGTGATCTCCAGCAGCGTGCCGGCGATCGGCGAGGGGATCTCGGTGTCGACCTTGTCGGTGGAGACCTCGAGCAGCGGCTCGTCGACCGCGACGCTGTCGCCGACGGCCTTGAGCCAGCGGGTGACGGTGCCCTCGGTGACGCTCTCGCCCAGCTCGGGCATGGTGATGGCCTGGCCGGAGCCACCGGCGGGCTTGGCTTCGGCGACGGGCGCGGGGGTCGGCTCCGCCTGCTCCTTCTCGGCGACGGCCGGGTCGGGCTCGGCCGCCTTCTCCTCGATGGGTGCGGCCGGCGCGGGAGCCTCGGCGGCCTCACCGATGACGGCCAGCTCGCCGCCGACCTCCACGGTCTCGTCCTCGCCCGCGACGATGCGCTGCAGCACGCCGGCGGCAGGGGAGGGGATCTCGGTGTCGACCTTGTCGGTGGAGACCTCGAGCAGGGGCTCGTCGACCTCGACGCGGTCACCCTCCTGCTTGAGCCACCGGGTGACGGTGCCCTCGGTGACACTCTCACCGAGGGCGGGCATCTGGACGGAGAAGGCCATAACGGGTCGGAGCTCCTTGCGAGAAGTCGGGGTGGGTCAGCTGTGGCTGTGGAGGGGCTTGCCGGCCAGCGCCAGGTGGGCCTCGCCGAACGCCTCGTTCTGGGTGGGATGGGCGTGGATCAGGGCGGCGACGTCCTCGGCCTGGGCGTCCCAGTTGTAGACGAGCTGGGCCTCGCCGATCAGCTCGCCGACGCGGGCGCCGACCATGTGCAGGCCGACCACCGGCCCGGGAGTGCCCTCGGCGCCGGTCTTGATCAGCTTGATGGCGCCCTGGGTCTGCAGGATCTGCGACTTGCCGTTGCCGGCGAGGTCGTAGGTGAGCGTCTGGATCTCTCCGTAGCGCTCCTTGGCCTGTGCCTCGGTGAGGCCGACGGAGGCGACCTCGGGCTCGCAGTACGTGACGCGCGGGATGCCGGCCTCGTCGATGAGCGGCGGGTTCAGCCCGGCGATGTCCTCGGCGATGAAGATGCCCTGCGCGAAGCCGCGGTGGGCCAGCTGGAGGCCGGGGACGATGTCGCCGACGGCGTACACGTTCGGGAGGTTGGTGCGCAGGCGCTCGTCGGTGAGGACGAAGCCGCGCTCCATGGTGACGCCGGCCTCCTCGAAGCCCGAGTTGGCCGTGTTGGGGCCGCGGCCGACGGCGACGAGCAGGTAGTCGGCCTCGATCTCCTCACCGGACTCCAGCGACACGGTGACCGCGTCGTCGGTCTGCTTGGCGCCGGTGAACTTCACGCCGGTCTTGAACGCGATCTTGCGACGGCGGAACGCGCGCTCCAGCAGCTTGGACGCGAACTCGTCCTCGTTGGGGACGAGCCGGGGGAGGGCCTCGACGATGGTGACCTCGGCGCCGAAGCTCTTGAACACCGACGCGAACTCGACGCCGATCACACCGCCGCCGAGCACGACGACGCGCTGCGGGACCTCCTCGAGGCGGATGGCCTCGCTGCTGGTGATGACACGGCCGCCGATGTCGAGGCCCGGGATGGACCTGGAGTAGCTGCCGGTGGCGAGCACGACCTTCTCACCCACGTAGGTGTCGTCACCCACGACGACGGTGTTCGGGCCGACGAACGTGCCGGTTCCCTCCACGAGGGTGATCTTGCGGGACTTCACGAGCCCCTGCAGTCCCTTGTAGAGCTTCGCGATCACGCCGTCCTTGTAGGCGTTGACCCCGACCATGTCGATACCGGCCAGCGAGCTCTTGACACCGATCTTGTCGCCCTCGCGGGCGCTGTCGGCCACCTCGGCGGCGTGCAGCAGCGCCTTGGTGGGGATGCAGCCGTAGTGCAGGCAGGTGCCGCCGAGCTTGTCGCGCTCGATCAGCACGACCGACTTCCCCAGCTCAGCTGCGCGCAGGGCGCAGGCGTAGCCGCCCGATCCACCGCCCAGGATGACCAGGTCCGCGTTGTGCTCGGGCACGTCTGTGACTCCCTACCGAATAGCCGACTCGCGGCATGTCACGCCGCGGACGCCATCTTGTCACTCGCCCCGACCCGATGCCGGAACTGGTCACCTCCGAGAGACGTTCATCGCTCATGGGTCTGTTCGGGAAGCTGCGCGGTGGTCGCCCCGGAGTGCTGCGCGGCGGCGACAGCGGTGACGAGGCGCACCTGCGCGAGTGGACGGCCGCCCACGAGGGCGTCGAGGCGTTCGTGGAGCCGCGCACGACGGTCACGGAGACCACGATGCTGCTCGTCGACAAGGACGGGGTGTGGACGCGGCGGCGCATCTCCGGCCCCGACGGCGCCCGCAAGCTGGCCCGCAGCCTGAAGATCCCGGTCTACGACGCGCAGATCATGGGCTACCCGCAGCGCATGCGCGACCACGACGTCCGCCAACGCATCCTCCGCGACCGCGAACGCCGCCGCCGCGACCTGTAGAGCCCACCCCACCCGGCGAGTTGACCGATCCGACCCGCCGAGTTCGCCATCCCACCCCGGCGAGTCGACTGATCGGGCACGGTGAGCCGACCGATTCGCCACGGGGAGCCCGGCGAGTGCGCCATCCTGCCCGGCGAGTTCGCCGCTCTGCCGCGTGAGCTCGCGGTTTCGGCGCGGTGACCAGGCCGACCTGCCGATCGACCTCGGCCTCGGGCCGGCGGTGTCATGGCGGGCCGGGGCGTCCCCGACGAGGCGGTCGGTGCCCGGCGCTGTGCCCGTGATCGCCGCTCGGGACGCGGAACGGCCGCTCACCGTCGGGTCTCGGTGCACAGACCATGATCATGGATAGGGACGTGGAACCGCCGATGCGAGCCTGTCTGTCCACTCATCGCCGGCCGCCGAGGTCATGATCGCCAGAATCGGGACAAAACCTGCATATGTGCAGCTCATGTCCCTGTTCTGGCGATCATGGCCGGTCGGGGACGGTCTGCGGCCGGGCGATTCGGCAACAGCCTCATGTCGCCGTCCGTCGTCCCGAAGCGGTGATCATGGATCCACCATGCGGCTGTGATCGCCGTCGTGGGACGGCGAACCGCGTCCCATGCCGCTCCTGGTCCCCGGACAACGATCACGGCCCGAGGGCGGCGCGGCCCGGACGAACTGGCCCCGCCCCGCCGGCACGCGAGCCGTGAGCCCACCGCGCGAGCCGTGAGCCCACCGCGCGAGCCGCGAACCCACCGCGGGGCGGCGAACTCGCGCGGCGGGACGGCGAACTCGCCGGGCGAGATGGCGAACTCGGCGTGTCCGTGTGGTCAACTCGCCGGGGCCGGGTCAGCCGTTGGCTGCTATGTCCTGCAGGACCGCCAGGAGGGTGCGGACCGGGACGCCCGTGCCGCCCTTCACCGTGTAGCCGTAGGGGCCGCCGGTGTGGAAGCTCGGGCCGGCGATGTCGAGGTGGGCCCAGGCGAGGCCCGCGGGCACGAACTCGCGCAGGAACACCCCGGCCACCAGCATGCCGCCGAAGCGGGCGCCGGTGACGTTGGCCAGGTCGGCGACGCGGGAGTCGAGCTCGGGACGCATGTGGTCGAGCAGCGGCATGGCCCAGCCGTCCTCGCCGCAGGCGCGGGCGTGGGCGGCGATCCGGTCGCGGAACTCCTCGGAGCCCATGACGCCCATCGTCCGCTGCCCCAGCGCCACGAGCTGGGCGCCGGTGAGGGTGGAGGTCTCGATGAGGTAGTCGGGATCGTCCTCGGCGGCGCGCACGATGGCGTCGGCCAGGATCAGCCGGCCCTCGGCGTCGGTGTTGAGCACCTCGACGGTCTTGCCGCCGTACATCCGCAGCACGTCGCCGGGCCGGTAGGCGGTGTCGGACGGCATGTTCTCGGCCATCGGCACCGTGGCCGTCACGGCGACCGGCAGCTCGAGCGTGGCGGCCAGCACCGTCGTCGCGATGACGGCGGCGGCGCCGCCCATGTCGGAGGTCATCTGGTCCATGCCGGCGGCGGGCTTGATGGAGATGCCACCGGTGTCGAACGTGATGCCCTTGCCGACCAGCGCCACCTTCGCGCGCGGCGACGGGCCGCCCGCGTAGGTCAGCCGCACGAGCCGCGGCTTGCGGGAGGAACCCTGCCCGACCCCGACGACGCCGCCGAACCCGGCCTCGGCCAGCTGGGTGTCGTCGAGCACCTCGACGGTGATGCCGACGGCCTCGGCCAGGGCCTTCGCCTTCTCGGCGAAGACGGCGGGGTAGAGGTCGTTGGGCGGGGTGTTGACGAGGTCGCGCGCGGTGCGGACGGCGGTGCCGACGGCGGCGGCGGTGCGCACGACGGTGTCGGCGTCCGCGTCGTCGCTCAGCAGCGAGACGCGCCCGACCGGCGCCTTGCCGTGGCCGTTCGTCCGGTACTCGGTGAACGTGTACGAGCCGAGGAGCGAGCCCTCGGCGGCCGCGGCCAGGTCGATCCGGCCCAGGGTGCTCACGGCATGCCCGCTGCCGGCCAGCGCCCGTGCGGCCGCACCCGAGGCCCGTCGCACCTGCTCGGGAGTGACCGCGCCCTTGCCCAGCCCGACGGCCACCAGCAGCGGCGCGGTGATCGTGCCGCGGGTCGGGATCTTCACGACCTCGTCGGCCTTGCCCGTGGCCCCGGCGACGGCGAGCAGGGCCGCGAGGCCGCCGTCGAAGGCGCCATCGCCGTCAAAGGCTTCAGCGATCTCCTCGGAGCCGGGCGCCAGCTGCGGGCCGTCGCCGGCGAGCACCCCGATCACGACGGCGTCGGCCTCGGCGGTGGCGGGCGACCCGCTGGCTGTGTGCAGCTCGGTGGACACGGTGCTCCATTCACTCGACTGATCTCGGGTTGCGAGACCGCTTCGAGATGCTAATGACACCCGCGGTTGGCCGGATCCGGCAGGGCGGGTGCTTGGGTGGGTCGGTGTCCTCGAGCGTGCAACGCCGACTCGGCACGGCCGATGCGGTCGTCCTGGGTCTCGCCGCGATGCTGGGCACGGGTGTCTTCGCCGTGTGGGGGCCCGCCGCGGCCGCTGCGGGGCCGTGGCTGCTGCTCGCCGTGGTGCTCGCGGGCGTCGTCGCGGCCTGCAACGCGGCCTCGACGGCGGACCTCGCGGTCGCCCACCCCGAGAGCGGCGGCGGGTACGTCTACGGCCGCGAGCGGCTGTCCCCGGGGGCGGGGCGGCTCGCGGGCGTGGCGTTCCTCGTCGGGAAGTCGGCATCCGCGGCGGCCGCGGCGGGGGTGTTCGGCACCTACGTGCTGCCCTCGGCCCCGCACTACGCGTCGATCTTCGCGATCGTGGCCGCCACCGGCCTGAACATCACGGGCGTGCGCTGGACGTCCCGCGGGGCGTACGCGCTGGTGGGCGGCACGCTCGCCGTGCTGGCCGTCGTGGTGGTGGTCGGGATCTCGGGCGCCGGTGGTTCCGACCCGGCCGCGGCACCGTCCGCTCCGGTCCCGGTCACCGGGGGCCTGCTCGGCACGCTGACCGCCACGGGCCTGCTGTTCTTCGCCTTCGCCGGCTACGCGCGGATCGCGACGCTGGGCGAGGAGGTCCGGGACCCTGACCGGACGCTCCGCCGGGCCGTCGCCGTGGCGCTGGGCGTCGCCCTGACCGTCTACCTGCTCGTGGGAATCGCGCTGCTGGTCGGGATGGGGGCCGATCAGCTGGCCCGGGAGACGTCGCCGCTCGTGGCTCTCGTCGACTCCGGGAACGCCCCCGGCCTCGGCGTCCTCGTGCGGGTGGGGGCCGCGGTGGCCGCGGGATCCGCGCTGCTGTCGGTGCTCGTCGGCATCAGTCGCACGGGGCTCGCGATGGCCCGGCGGGGCGAGCTGCCGCGGTGGTTCGAGGTGATCGGCCCGCAGGGCACGCCGTGGCGCGCCGACCTGCTCGGCGGGATCGTGACCGTGCTGCTGACGGTGGTGGCCGGGCCCGCCGCGGCGATCGCGCTGTCTGCCTGCTCGGTGCTCGTGTACTACGCGGTGATCAACCTCGCCGCCCTGCGGCTGCCCACGGCCGCGCGGAGCTGGCCCGCGTGGACCGCCATGGTGGGTTTCCTGATGTGCGTCGGCCTCGCGGTGCTGCTGCCGCTGACCCAGGTGCTGATCACCGCCGCGGCGCTGGCCGTCGGCTGGACCGCGTGCACGGTGCTGCCCCGTCGTTAGCCGAGCTCGCGCAGGTCCCGGATCCGGATGTCGCCGGCGAGCCCGCGCAGTGCCGCCGTCATCGCGCCCGCGGCCCGACCGGCCGCCAGGCCCACCTCGGAGTCCTCCACCACGAGGCAGCGGGCCGGGTCCACCCCGAGCCGGGACGCGGCGAGCAGGTAGCCCTCGGGGTCGGGCTTGCCGCGGCGCACGTCCTCGACCGTCACCAGCAGCGGCGGTGTGATGCCCGCCGCCCCGAGGCGGGCGGCGGCCAGGGGCGCGTCGGCGCTGGTCACGACGGCCCAGGGCACTGTGAGCGTGGCCAACAGATCGAGCGCGCCCGGGGTGGGAGCCACGTCACCCAGGTCGTCGTACTGCAGGGCGAGCTGGCGGGCGGCCGCGACCGCCACCCCGCTGCTGTCGAGATCGGGGCGCAGCCGGCGGACGGTCGCGTCGGCGGGGCTGCCGTGCGCGCCGGCCAGGGTGGCTGCCACGTCCACTCCGTACTCGCCCGCCCACGTCGCCCACGCGCGCTCCACGGCGGCGTCGGAGTCGACGAGCGTGCCGTCCATGTCGAACAGGACCGCGTCCCACCTCACGTGGTGTATCCCATCAGGTGCACCTCCGCCGCCGCCCGCACACCCTCGACGTCGCCGGTGGCCAGCAGGTCCAGGAGCAGCCCCCGGGCGACGGCCAGCCGCAGCCGGGCGTGGGCGCGGGCCTGCTCGCGGGGGATCCCGCTGCGCACCGTCAGCTCGGTGAGCGGGTCGAGCCAGTCGTCGACCACGCCGTCGAGCAGCCCGACGGCGTGCGGCCTGCCCTGCAGCGCCTGGCCGTAGAGCTCGAAGAACAGCCGTTCCGAAGGCCAGCTCGCGGGGTCGGTCAGCGGTTCCCAGAACCGCCGGGCCTGTTCGACGGGGGAGAGGTCCGGCTCGGCCATCAGGACGGCGAGCCGGTCGCGTTGCCGCTGTTCGACGGCCTGCACGATCTCCACGAGCAGCCCGTGCAGAGAACCGAAGTGGTAGATGACCATCCGGTGGCTGGTGCCCAGCCCGGCCGCGAGCCCGCGCAGGCTCGGCTCGCCGACGCCGTGGGCCGTCACGTACTGCAGCGCAGCGGCCAGCAGATCCTCCCGAGCGGTCATGTACCACATGGTACATTTCGGCGCATGGGTGAGTTCGAGTACGTCGTGTCGATCGATGCGGAGCCCGCACAGGTCTGGGTGGTGCTCGCCGACGTCGAGCGCTGGCCGGAGTGGAGCGACTCCACCGACGAGGTGCGCAGGCTCGACGACGGGCCGCTCGCGGTGGGGAGCACGGCGCTGGTCCGCCAGCCGCGGCTGCCACCCGCGCGGTGGCAGGTCACCGAGCTCGACCCGGCGCGCGGCTTCACCTGGGAGTCCCGCACGCCGGGCGTCCGCACGGTCGGGGGGCACCACATGGAGCCCGGCGACGGCGCCACGGTCGTGCGCCTGCGGCTGGAGCAGAGCGGGCCGTTGGGCGCCGTGATCGGTCTGCTCCTGGGTGGGCTGGTGCGCCGCTACGTCCGGTTGGAGGGTGACGGGCTCAAGCGGCGTTGCGAGCAGTAGCGTCCCGAGATGTGGACGATCTCCTCACCAGCCCCATTCATGGCCGGCACACCGCGCTCGGCGCCACCCTCGGCGCGTTCGGGGGGTGGTCGATGCCCATCTCCTACCCCGACGGGACGGTCGCCGAGCACACCGCCGTGCGCGAGGCCGTCGGCGTGTTCGACGTCAGCCACCTCGGCAAGCTCGCGATCACGGGGCCGGGCGCCGCGGAGTTCGTCAACCGCTGCTTCACCGCCGACCTCGCGAAGATCGGCCCCGGACACGCGCAGTACACCCTGTGCTGCACCGACACCGGCGGCGTCGTCGACGACATCATCGTCTACCTGGTCGGCCCCGACGAGGTGCTCGCCGTGCCGAACGCGGCCAACGCGGCACAGGTGGCGCAGATGCTGCGCGCGGCCGCGCCCGAGGGCGTCGCGATCACCGACCGGCATCGTGAGCTGGCCGTCCTCGCCGTGCAGGGCCCACTGGCCGGGGCGCTGCACGCCACGATGTTCAAGGGCTTCGAGGCCGTCGGCGACCTCGACTACATGGCCTTCGGCGACGCCGGCGCCGTGCGCGTGTGCCGCACCGGCTACACCGGCGAGCGCGGCTACGAGCTGCTCGTGCCGTGGGACTCCGCACCCGGGATCTGGGACGCGCTGATGGCCGGCGCCGCGTCGCTCGGCGGCCGCGCGTGCGGGCTGGCCGCCCGCGACACCCTGCGCACCGAGATGGGCTATCCCCTGCACGGCCAGGACCTCTCGGTGGACATCTCGCCCGTCCAGGCCGGCAGCGGCTGGGCCGTCGGGTGGTCGAAGCCGGAGTTCTGGGGCCGCGACGCGCTGCTCGCCGAGAAGCAGATCGGACCGGCCCGGCGGCTGCGCGGGCTGAAGGCCACCGGGCGCGGCGTCCCGCGTCCGGGCATGGACGTGCTGGCCGACGGGAAGCGCGTCGGAGTCACCACGTCGGGCACCTTCTCACCCACGCTGAAGTCGGGCATCGCGCTCGCGCTGATCGAGACCTCGTCGGGGATCGGGCTCGACGACACCGTCACGGTCGACGTCCGCGGGCGCGGGCTGGAGGCCACCGTCGTCAAGCCGCCGTTCGTCCCGTCGCACGTGCGGTGAGACGAACCGAGGCAAGACGCATTCAGCTCTCGCCGCTCCTCCTTCGAGACCTCATCGTCGATGCGGTCTAACGTGACGGCATGAGCGCGTTCACCCGGACCCCGAACCCCACCCCGACCTCGCCGGAGCGGCGTGCGGAGATCCTGGCCGCGCCCGGGTTCGGCCGCTACTTCACCGACCACATGGTGACGATCCGCTGGTCGGAGGCTCAGGGCTGGCACGACGCCGCGGTGGTGCCGTACGGGCCGCTGCAGTTCGACCCCGCGTCGATGGTGCTGCACTACGGCCAGGAGATCTTCGAGGGCCTCAAGGCCTACCGCCAGCCCGACGGCTCGATCGCCTCGTTCCGCCCCGACGCCAACGCGGCGCGCTTCCGCGGCTCGGCAGCCCGTCTCGCGATGGCGGAGCTGCCGGAGGAGCTGTTCCTCGGCTCGATCGCCGAGCTGCTCGCCGTCGACCACGAGTGGGTGCCCGCCGCCGGCGGCGAGGACTCGCTGTACCTGCGCCCGTTCATGCTGGCCACGGAGGTGGGGCTGGGCGTGCGGCCGTCGGCCGAGTACCTCTACGCGCTGATCGCCTCGCCCGCGGGCCCGTACTTCTCGGGCGACCTCAAGCCCGTCGACGTGTGGCTCTCCACCGAGTACACCCGCTCCGCCGCGGGCGGCACCGGCACCGCGAAGTGCGGCGGCAACTACGCCGCGTCGCTGCTGCCGCAGGCCCAGGGCTCTGCACACGGATGCGCACAGGTGGCCTACCTCGACGCCGAGGAGCGGAAGTGGATCGACGAGATGGGGTCCAACAACCTCTTCTTCGTCTACGGCTCGGGTGACCAGACCGAGATCGTCACGCCGTCGCTCTCGGGCAGCATCCTCGCGGGCATCACCCGCGACTCGCTGCTGGTACTGGCCAAGGAGCTGGGCTGCCAGGTCACCGAGCGGCGCATCTCCGGCCAGGAATGGCTCGAGGGCGCAGCCGACGGCACCATCACCGAGGTCTTCGGCTGCGGCACCGCCGCGGTGATCACCCCCATCGGCGGCGTGAAGCACACCGGCGGCGAGGTGACGGTGGCCGACGGCAACCCGGGGACGATCACCACGCAGCTCCGCGAGCTCCTCACGGCGATCCAGAGAGGGACGTCCGAGGACACGCACAGCTGGATGCACACCCTCCACCCCGCCCCGTAGTCCCGACGAACGGCACGTTCGTCGGAACCGGGGCGACGAGAGTGCCGCTCGTCGGAAAGGCGGACCTGCCCGACTGCACCCGCTCCTTCCGGCGACCGGCGCGTCCGTCGGAACCTAGGCGACGAAAGTGCCGTTCGTCGCGAGGGGGATGAGCACTGCGAGCACCGAGAGCTCGCTCGCCGCGCCCAGGACGTCGCCGGTCATGCCGCCGAAGCGGCGGCTCGTGTGCCGTGACAGAGCCACGACGAGGCCCGCGCCGAGGGCTATCCCGACCACGGCGCGGACGCCGGCTACCGCGAAGCCCCCGCCGGCCAGCACCACCCACCATCCGACGGCCACCCACCACGGCTGCGAGCCGGCGACGGTGGCGCCCAGGCCACCGGGACGGGCCGCCGGTACCCCGCGGCGCGCGACCCAGGCGAAACCGGCCCGGCCCGCGGCGGCCGCCAGTGCGACGAACGCGGGGGCCGACCACAGGGGGAGCGCCGCCAGCGCAGCCGCCTGGGCCCCGACCGCCACCAGCAGCGTGACGACGGCGAACGGGCCGGCCCCGCCGTCGCGCATGACGGCCAGCGCTCGCTCGGGCGGGCCGTAGCAGCCGAGGCCGTCGGCGGTGTCGGCCAGGCCGTCGAGGTGCATGCCGCGGGTGGCCAGGCCCAGGAACCCGACGACGAGCAGGCCCGTCACGAGTGCCGGGACGCCGAGCAGTCGCAGGCCGAGAAGCAGGCCGCCGGCGACCGCGCCGAGCAGCGCCCCTACGAGCGGCGCCCAGCGCAGTGCTGCCGCGGCCGTGCAGGCGTCGGGCTCACCGGTGCGGACCGGCAGGACCGTCAACCAGCTCAGGGCCAGAGCCAGACCTCTCACCCTACGGGCTCGGCGACCGCCGTCTCGGCCACCAGCCGCGCCGCCATCTGCAGCAGCGGGACGACGGCGGCCGCGCCCGTGCCGTCGCCGAGCCGGATGCCGAGGTCCACGAGTGGCGGCAGCCCGAGCCGGTCGATGACCAGAGCCATCGCGGGCTCGGGGGAGCGCTGCCCGACCAGCCACCACTGCTTCGCGCCGGGAGCGATCTCGTCGGCCAGCAACGCGGCCGCGCCGACCACCAGCCCGTCGAGCAGCACCGGGGTCTTCCGCAGCGCGGCCTGCACGAGGAACCCCGTGAGGACGGCGAGGTCGGCGCCGCCGGCGGTGGCCAGCACCGTCATGGGGTCGCGCAGGTACGGCTTGGCCCGGCGCATCGCGTCGCGGACAGCGGCGGCCTTGTGCATCCAGGCGTTGTCGTCGATTCCGCTGCCCCGCCCGATCACGGCCACGGGCTCGACGCCGCAGAGCAGCGCGACCAGCGCCGATGCCGGCGTGGTGGCCCCGACGCCCAGCGAGGCGGGGACGAGCAGGTCGGCGCCCGCGTCCACCTCCTCGTCGACCAGGGCGCGTCCGATCGCCACGGCCCGCTCGGCCTCGTCGTCGGTGAGGGCGTCCTCGCGGTCGATGCGCCCGCTGCCGCGCCGCACCCGGTAGCGCTCCGGCGCCTGCGGCTCCTGGTCCACCCCGACGTCCACGACGCGCACCGACGCACCGGCGACGGTCGCGACGACCGTGACGGGCGCGTTCTGCTCGCGGACCGACTCGACCTGGCGGGCGGTGGCGCCCGGGGGATCGGCGGACACGCCGGCGGCGGCGATGCCGTGGTCGGCGGCGATCACGACGACGCGGGGCCTGCCGGGCGGCCGGGGCGGGCACTGGCCCTGCACCGCGGCGAGCCACACGCCCAGCTCGGCGAGGCGGCCCAACGCTCCGGTGGGCACGGCGAGCAGGGCGTACTGCGCGACGGCGGTGCGCCGGGCTTCGGCATCCGGGGCGGTGACGGCGGGGAGATCCACGGGCTCTTCCTACAGGCACCCTCGTGCGCGGATATCAGTGCCCCGGCACCGACAACCGCGCACGGGCTCTATTTCAGACGAACCGGGAGCCCCGCCACCAGCAGCAGCACCTCGTCGCACACGGCGGCCAGCGCCGCGTTGAGCGCACCGAGCTCGTCGCGGAACAGCCGCCCGGACCGGGTGGCGGGTACGACCCCCAGCCCCACCTCGGCGGAGACCAGCACGACGTCACCCGCAGCGGAGGCCACGGCGTCGACGAGCGCGGTGGTGGAGGGGCCGATGTCGGCGGCTCCCTCCCACGCGCCCGCGTCGTCCAGCACGTTGGTGAGCCAGGTGGCCAGGTCGTCGACCAGCAGCGGCCCACCCCCGGCCGTCACGATCGCGGCCACGTCGGGCTCCTCGACGGTGACCCAGCCGGGCGGCCGGCGCACGCGGTGCGCCTCCAGCCGGGCCGTCCACTCGGCGTCGTCCGCCCGGCGCCGCGCGGTGGCGAGGTAACGGACGGGGGCGCCGGCGGGCATCAGATCCTCGGCGTAGCGGGACTTGCCGGACCGGGTTCCGCCGAGGACGAGCGTGCGGGTCACCAGCGCACGTTAACGTGGAGAACGTGGCTTTCTACTGGCGGTACCAGACCCCCCACGGCATTCCCGACGGCGCGCCCAAGGAGGAGTTCGACGACCAGGCCGAGGCCGAGGCGTGGTTCTCCGACACCTGGGAGAGCCTGCGCGCCCAGGGCGTCGAAGCCGTCGTGTTGATGGACGGCGACGATGAGGTCTATGGCCCGATGAGCCTCGACGAGAGTTCTTAGGGGTTGGCCCCGCGCTGGACGCGCGGCTTCGGGATGCGCAGCTTGCGGAGCTGGCTGGCGCGGGTGAACGTGTACCAGCCCGTGGCCAGCCCGCCGATCTTGGCGTCGGGGAACTTGACCCGCGCCTTCTTCGTGGTGCTCAGCCCGAGCAGCAGGCCCTCGCCGACCATCGTGACCAGCGCGATGAGGCTGAACAGGCTCAGGTACTGCTGCAGGCCCGGGAACGGGAGCACCACCGACAGCACGACGATCACCGCGAGCGGCATGAACAGGCCCATGAGGTGCGGCCGGGAATCGACGACGTCGCGGATGTAGGCCTTGACCGGCCCTCGGTCGCGCGGAAGCAGGTACTTGTCGTCGCCCGCCGCCATCCGCTCGCGCCGTTCGGCCGACTGACGGCGCTGCTCGGTCTTGTCGGGCCGGTTGGCACGGGCGAGGCGGGCGGCCTCGCGCTGGGTGCGTGGCGGGGGCGGAGCCGGGCCGCGCCGCTTGGCCTCGGCCTCGCGCCGCTTCGGCGTGGGTCGACCCTTGCCCCCGACGCGGACGGTGTCGGACGGGCCCTGCGCAGGCGCGGGCTCGTCGACCTTGGACGTGTCGGTGGACCGGCGCAGTAACCTCACGCCCCCACCATACGGGCTCGTCACTAGGGTCAGGCATGTGCGCGTGGTCGTGGCTCCTGATTCCTTCGGCGGCACTCTGAGCGCCACGGCGGCCGCCGAGGCCATCGCGGAAGGCTGGCGCCGCACCGCCCCCGACGACGAGCTGCACCTGCTGCCGCTGGCCGACGGCGGCACGGGCTTCATCGACGTGCTGCACTCGGCGCTGGGTGGCACCTGGCACGAACTCGAGGTCACCGGCCCGTTCGGGACGCCCGTCGCGGCGCGCTGGCTGCGGATCGGTGACACCGCCTACCTGGAGTCGGCCGCCGCGGCCGGCCTGCACCTCGTGCCACGGGAGCGGCGCACCCCCGACGTGGCGCGGAGCGTCACCAGCCGTGGGGTCGGCGAGCTGATGGCCGACGCCCGCGGCGCCGGGGTGGCGGAGATCGTCGTCGGGCTCGGGGGCACCGCCACCACCGACGGCGGTGCCGGGATGCTCGCCGCGCTGGGCGCTGTGGCCGTCGACGACGCCGGAAAGCCGGTTCCCGACGGGTCGCCCGCCACCGCGGTCCGGTTCGAGGGCACGCCCGGCCTGGACGGCGTGCGGCTCGTGGCGGCGGCCGACGTCGACAACCCGCTGCTCGGCCCGCACGGCGCGGCCGCGGTGTTCGGCCCGCAGAAGGGTGCGGATGCCGCCACGGTCGCGGAGCTGGACGCGGAGCTCGCGCGGTTCGCCGACGTGTTGACGGCTCTGGGTCGCGACGTCCGCGACGAGCCCGGCGCCGGGGCCGCCGGCGGGCTCGGGGCCGCGCTGCTCGCCTGCGGGGCGGTGCGGGTGAGCGGCGCCGGGCTGGTGCGCGAGCTCGTCGGCCTCGACGCCGAGCTGGACCGGGCCGACCTCGCGATCACCGGCGAGGGGAGCTTCGACTGGCAGTCGCTGCGCGGCAAGCTCATCACGGCCGTGGCCCGTGGTGCGGCCGACCGCGGCGTGCCCTGCGTGGTGCTGGCCGGCCAGGTCAGCGTGGGTCGGCGCGAGGCCGGGGCGGTCGGCGTCGACTCCGCGTACTCCGTGGCCGACGACGCGGGCGGCGTCGAGGCGTCGATGGCCGACCCGGCCGGGACGTTGGCCGCGTTGGCTGCGCGGGTGGCCACGCGCTGGAGCCGGCGCTGACAGTGCCATGGATCACCCCGGTGGGGACGCGTTGGTGACAACTCACCGGTTCGAGGGCCTACTATCGGAAGAGAGAAACCGGGAACACGTATCGCCCCGCTCGTTGTTGGGAGAGTCATGACCGTCGAGAACGCCACCGCGGCGACCACTGAGACCGATACGCACGGCGTCGAGCTCACCGACACCGCCGCGCTCAAGGCCCGCACCCTGCTGGAGCAGGAGGGCCGCGATGACATGCACCTGCGCATCGCCGTGCAGCCGGGTGGCTGTGCCGGCCTGCGCTACCAGCTCTTCTTCGACGACCGTTCCCTCGACGGCGACCTGTTCCGTGACTACAACGGCCTCAAGGTCGGCGTCGACCGGATGAGCGCGCCGTACCTGCAGGGTGCGGTCATCGACTTCGTCGACACCATCGAGAAGCAGGGCTTCACGATCGACAACCCGAACGCGGGCGGCTCCTGCGCGTGCGGCGACTCGTTCAACTGAGCATTTCTGCCACTGAACCCCGGCCGTGAGCCTCACGACCGGGGTTCGTGCGTTGCACCCGGTAAGGTGATCCGACGTGCCCATCGCCGTGACCGGATCCATCGCCACCGACCACCTCATGCACTTCCCGGGGAAGTTCGCCGACCAGATCGTGGCCGAGCAGCTCGACCGGATCTCGCTGAGCTTCCTGGTCGACGACCTCGCCATCCGCAAGGGTGGCTCGGGCGCCAACATCGCCTTCGGGCTCGGGGTGCTGGGGCAGCGGCCGCTGCTCGTCGGGGCGGTGGGCGGTGACTTCGCGGAGTACCAGCAGTGGCTGGAGTCGCACGGCGTCGACTGCTCCGCCATCCTCGTGTGCCCCGACGTGCACACCGCGCGATTCGTCTGCACCACTGACGACGACATGCGTCAGATCGGCTCGTTCTACACCGGCGCCATGGCCCGTTCCGGCGAGGTGAAGCTGGCCCCGCTCGTCGACCGCAACCTCGACCTCGTGCTGATCGGCGCGAGCGACCCGGGCTCGATGGTGGCGCTGACACAGGAGTGCCGCGAGCTGGGCCTGCCCTTCGCCGCGGACGTCTCGCAGCAGGTCACCCGCATGGAGGGCCCGGAGATCCGGCAGCTCGTCGAGGGGGCCCGCTACCTGATGACCAACGATTACGAGTGGGACCTGCTGCTGCAGAAGACCGGCTGGACCGCCTCGCAGGTCGCCGACGTCATCGACACGCGCATCACCACCCTCGGCGAGCACGGCGTGCAGATCGTGGGCCGCGACGGCGAGCTCAAGGTCGGGGTGGTGCCCGAGACGGGCAAGGTCGACCCCACCGGTGTCGGCGACGCCTTCCGCGCCGGCTTCCTCGCCGCCATCGCCGGGGGCCTGTCGATGGAGCGCGGTGCCCAGCTCGGCGCCCTCGTCGCCGTCCAGGTCCTGGAGACCGACGGTGGCCAGGAATGGGTCTGGGACCGCGCCCACGGCGTCGAGCGCCTGCGCGACGCCTACGGCCCCGACGCGGCCGCCGAGATCGAGGCCATCCTTCCCACCTGACGCCCGGCCAGCGGCGGGTCGGCCGATCCGGCACGGCGAGTTCGCCATCTCGGCACACCGGTGGATGGTGATCGTCAGGAGTGGTCACGCGGCGCCAGATCTGGCCCTACCTGTCCACTCCTGGCGATCATGGCGGACTCGCATCTCCTCGCCCGGCCCCGGGGTGGTCAGGCGGGCGCGGTGTCGTCGCTCGGGTCCGCGGCGTCCTTCCAGCAGCGGCCGCGACCGGGTCAGAGCCGCACGGGGTACGCGGGCTCCGGGATCTCGGGACGGATGCGCTGCTCCACGAAGATGCCGTGCCAGATCAGGAACACCAGCAGTGTCCAGATCCGGCGGCTGTGGTCGATGGGGCCCACGCGGTGGGTGTCGAGCATGCGCTGGACGGCGGCGAGGTCGACGAGGTGGTCGGCCTGGGAGTCGCGGATGATGTCGCGCGCCCACGTGTACATCTCGTCGCGCAGCCAGTGCCGGATCGGCACCGGGAAGCCCAGCTTGCGGCGGTGCAACACGTGGGCGGGCACGATCCCGGCCAACGCCTTGCGCAGTGCCAGCTTCGTCGTGTTCTCGCCCAGCTTCTCCGACTGCGCCAGCCCCGACGCCACCGCGAACACCTCGGGATCGAGGAACGGCACGCGCAGCTCGAGCGAGTTGGCCATCGTCATCTTGTCGGCCTTGACGAGGATGTCGCCGCGCAGCCACGTGAACAGGTCGACGTGCTGCATCCGTGACACCGGGTCCCACGCCGCCGAGTCGCGGTAGTGCGAGGCCGTGACGTCGGTGTGGCTGCGGCGGGGGTCGTACTGCCGCATGACGCCGTCGAGCTGGTCGTCGTGGAAGATCCGCGCGTTGCCGTAGTAGCGCTGCTCCAACGGGAGCGCGCCGCGCCGCAGCAGGTCCTTGCCGCGCAGGCCCTCCGGTAGCCGCGTGGAGGCCTTGCCGATCAGGCCGCGCAGCGAGCCGGGAACCTTCTCGAACGGCGCCAGCGACAGCGGCTCGTGGTAGATCGTGTAGCCGCCGAACAGCTCGTCCGCGCCCTCGCCCGAGAGCACCACCTTGACGTGCTGACGCGCCTCGCGGGCCACGAACCACAGCGGCACCAGCGCGGGGTCGGCCACCGGGTCGTCGAGATACCAGACGATCAGCGGCAGCGCGTCCATCATCTCGTCGGGCTTGACGGTACGGACGACGTGCCGCACACCGATGGCCGCTGCCGACTCGGCGGCCACCTCCACCTCGGAGTAGCCCTCG
Organism: Mycobacteriales bacterium; assembly: GCA_038231335.1. Taxonomy (GTDB): domain Bacteria; phylum Actinomycetota; class Actinomycetes; order Mycobacteriales; family Pseudonocardiaceae; genus Pseudonocardia. The sequence goes on along the minus strand of JBBRLM010000024.1, from coordinate 55,691 downwards.
CGCTCGAACCCGGTGGTGAACGTGATCAGATCCGGGTTGTGCTCCTTGGCCAGGGCCGCGATGGCCGTGGAGTCGATGCCGCCCGAGAGGAACGCGCCCACCGTCACGTCCGCGCGCATGTGCTTGGCCACCGAGTCGCGCAGGACATCGGCGATCTTGGCGTGCAGCGTGGGCCCGGTGCCGCCGCCGGTGTGGAAGACGGGGGTGAAGTAGCGCTCGTGCTCGGGTTCCCCACCCGGCCGGGCCGTGACGTGCGTGCCCGACTCCACCCGGCGGACCGCGCGGTGCATCGTGGCGGGCTCGGGCACGTACTGGAGCAGGAGGTAGTGCTGCAGCGCGACGGGGTCCAGGTCGTCGGCGAGCCCCAGCGCCGGCATCAGCTCCAGGAGGCTCTTCTTCTCGCTGGCGAACGCGATGCCCGCCGGGCCCTGCGCCACGAAGAGCGGCTTGATGCCGAACGGGTCGCGCGCGCAGAACAGGACGCGCTCCTGGGCGTCCCAGATGAGGAACGCGAACATCCCGCGCAGCCGGCTCACCGCGGCGGGGCCCCAGTGGTGGAAGGCCGCGACGACGGCCTCCGTGTCACCCTCGGTGGCGAACGTGGCCCCGTGCTTGCGCGCCAGCTCCTCGCGCAGCTCCAGGTAGTTGTAGATCTCGCCGTTGAAGACGATCGCGTACCGGTCGTCCAGGTAGTGGAGCGGCTGGTGGCTGTGCTCCACGTCGATGATGGACAGGCGGTTGAACCCGAACACGACGTCGGGGTCGTTCCAGGTACCCGTCTCGTCCGGCCCGCGATGGCGCGCGCAGCGCATCGCGTGGGCGACCGCGTCGGTTCGGTCGGCGGCGTCGCCGCCGGTGGTCAGCAGTCCCAGCAGTCCACACACAGCGAGTCAGTATGCCGACCCCACCGCATCGCCCCGGGGGCCGCACCCGACAGGCGATTCCGGTACCACCTCGGCTAGGCTCTACGCGTGGTCGAAAGAGAAGAACGACGCGGGGGCTCCACGTGGGCCCGGGCGGCCAAGCTCGGCGCGCTGGCGCTGCTGGTCATCCCGCTCACCACTGGATGTTCCGTCCAGGACGTCATCCGTTTCGGTTGGCCCGTGGGCGTCACGCCGCAGGCCGAGTCGATGCGACACCTGTGGACCTACGCGGCCCTCGCAGCGCTCGTGGTCGGCGTCATCACCTGGGGCGCGATGTTCTGGGCGATGATCTTCCACCGCAAGGGCAAGCAGGGCGACGACACACCGCCGCGCCAGACCCAGTACAACCTGCCCGTCGAGATCGTCTTCACGGTCATCCCGACGATCATCGTGGCGGTGCTGTTCGCCTTCACGATCAACGTGCAGAACTTCGTCGAGAAGGACACGGCCACCGACCTGACGGTCAACATCACGGGTTTCCAGTGGAACTGGCGCTTCGACTACCCCCAGGCCAAGACGCCCGCCGGAGGCATGGTCAGCACGCTGGGCACCAGCGAGACCATCCCGCTTCTGGTGCTGCCCACGGGCAAGAGCATCAAGTTCGTCCAGCGCTCCAACGACGTGATCCACAGCTTCTTCGTGCCGGAGTTCCTCTTCAAGCGCGACGTGTTCCCGGACCCCGAGGTCAACAACCAGGACAACACGTGGCAGATCGACAGCATCGACAAGGAAGGCGCGTTCGTCGGGCGCTGCGCGGAGCTGTGCGGCAGCTACCACTCGCAGATGAACTTCGAGGTCCGGGCCGTCTCGCCCGCGATCTACGACAGGTGGATCGCCCTGCGCGAGCAGAACAACCCCGCCACCGGCGCGCCCTACACCGCCGGTGAGGCGCTCGGTGCTCTCAACTGCGGTCAGCTCTGCACGCCGCAGGCCTACACCACGTACCCGTTCACGACGGACCGCACGCAGCGCTCGGCTTCCCAGCCCGCCGCACTGCAGGTCACGGGAAACTGAGGCGCAGCGATGAAGGTCGAATCCCGCATCTTCGAGATCGTCACGGCGTTCTTCTTCCTGTGCGCCATCGTCTACAGCGTGCTGGCGCACGAGCCGGTGGGCATGGCGGCGCTGTTCCTCACCGGTGGGCTCGCGCTGATCATCGGCACGTACTTCCGCTTCGTCTCGCGGCGGCTGGAGGAGCGTCCGGAGGACAACCCGGAGGCCGAGGTCTCCGACGGTGCCGGTGACCTGGGGTTCTTCTCCCCGGGCAGCTACTGGCCCGTCACGCTGGCCGCCTCGGCCGGGCTGGTGGCCATCTCGCTGGCGTTCTTCTACGTGTGGGCGCTCGTGATCGCCGGGGTCCTGCTGATCATCTCGATCGGCGGGCTCGTGTTCGAGTACCACCTGCGCCCGTCCGACCACTGATTCGTCGATCGCCGACGTAGATCGCGGGCGTCTACTCTTCGCTTGAAGTACCGGCGAAGGGAGACCGTCGTGGTCGATGTGCAGCAGTCCGGCGGCCTGAGCGTCGAGGCCAACGGCATCAATGTGATCACCGACGCCGAGCGGAAGGGCCGTCCCGCCCAGCTGTTCTGGCCCTGGTTCGGGGCCAACGTCTCGGTGTTCGGCCTGACCTACGCGGCGTTCGCGCTGCAGTTCGGGATCTCCTTCTCCCAGGCGCTCATCGCCGGCGTGGTCGGGATCGTGTTCTCGTTCCTGCTCTGCGGCTTCATCGCGGTGGCGGGCAAGCGTGGATCGGCGCCCACGATGGTGCTCTCGCGGGCGGCGTTCGGCGTCAACGGCAACAAGCTGCCCACCGCGATCTCCTGGCTGCTGACCGTCGGCTGGGAGACCGCGCTGACGATCCTGGCGGTGCTCGCCACCTCCACCGTGTTCACCCAGCTCGGGCTCGGCGGCGGCACCGGCGTCAAGCTCGTGGCACTGCTGGTCGTGGCCGCGCTGACGGTCGGTGCGGGCGTGCTCGGCTTCGACGTCATCATGCGGCTGCAGACCGTGATCACCGTCATCACCGGTGTGCTGACGGTCGTGTACTTCGTACTGGTCGGGCCCACGATCGACTTCTCGGCCGTGATGGCTCTGCCGTCCGGGTCGTTCGAGGCCGCGGTCGGCGCCTTCGTGTTCCTGCTCACCGGGTTCGGCCTGGGCTGGGTCAACGCGGCCGCCGACTACTCCCGCTACCTGCCGCGCTCGGCCTCCTCACGCGGCGTCGTGGGCTGGACCACGTTCGGCTCGTCGGTGGCGCCGGTGGTGCTGCTGGTGCTGGGCCTGCTGCTCGCCGGGTCGTCACCGGACCTGCTGAGCAAGGTCGGCGCCGACCCCGTCGGCTCGCTCGCCGCGCTGCTGCCCACGTGGTTCCTCATCCCGTTCGCGATCGTGGCCGTGCTCGGCCTCGTCGGCGGCGCGGTGCTGGACATCTACTCGTCGGGCCTCGCGCTGCTCACCCTCGGCCTGCGCACCCCGCGCTGGACGGCCGCGCTCATCGACGGCGTGTTCCTCGTCGTCGGCACCGTCGCCGTCGTGTTCTTCGCGGGCGACTTCATCGGCCCGTTCCAGGGCTTCCTCTACACGCTCGGCGTGCCCGTCGCGGCCTGGGCCGGCGTCATGCTCGCCGACATCCTGCTGCGCCGCTGCGACTACGCCGAGCCCGATCTCTTCGACGCGACCGGCCGCTACGGCAGCGTGCAGTGGTCGGCGGTGGCGCTGCTCGTCGTCGGCACGGTGCTGGGCTGGGGGCTGGTCACCAACACCACCACGGCGATCCTGACCTGGCAGGGCTACCTGCTCGACCCGTTCGGCCTCGGTGGTCGCGGGGGCGCGTGGGCGTACGCCAACCTGGGGATCCTCGTGGCGCTGGTCATCGGCTTCGTCGGCACGCTGCTGCTGAGCCGGGGGCGGGTGCGGGCGCAGGAGGCCTTGTGACGGCGCACCTGGCGGTGATCGACATGCAACAGGTGTTCGGGGAGCGGTCCAGCCCGTGGGCGACGCCCGGCTATGCGGCCATCGTGCCGACGGTGACGGCGCTGGTCGAGGCGTTCGGTGCCGACGTGACCTTCACGCGGTTCGTCGCCCCGGCCGTCCCGCGGGGGGCGTGGGTCGACTACTACGCGCAGTGGCCGTTCGCATTGCGGCCGCCGGACGCCCCGCAGTGGGAGCTGACCTCCGGGTTCGCCGGCCCGACCGTGGACGCCACCACGTTCGGCAAGTGGGAGGTCCTCGCCGACCGGGTGGGGGACGCGACGCTCGTGCTGTGCGGGGTGTCCACCGACTGCTGCCTGCTCTCCACCGCGCTGGCCGCCGCCGACGCCGGCGTGCGCGTGCAGGTGGTGGCCGACGCGTGCGCGGGCGTCGACGAGGCGAGCCACCGCAAGACCCTCGACGTGCTGGCGCTCTACGGGCCGCTGGTGGAGGTGGTGACCAGCGCGGAGGTCATCCAGCCCGGGTGATCGCGGCGTTCAGGGCGTCGTGGGTGATCGTGAAGTGGTCGCGGGCGATCGCGGCCGCCGCATCCGCGTCCCCGGCGATCACCGCCTCCACCAGCGCGCGGTGCTGGGGGACGGCGCGGTGGTGCAGCTCGTCGGTGTGGGGCTCGATCGGCAGCCCGACGTTGACGCGCGCCAGCAGCTCGCGGGAGAGCTGGGCGAGGTGCTGGTTGCCGGCCGCCGTGACCACGGCGTTGTGCAGGTCGTGGTCGGCCCGCCGCGACGCGACGGCTCCGGTCGCCCGCTCGTGTGCTTCCAGGGCCGTTCGGAGGGTCGCGATGTCGTCCGGGCCGCGGCGCTCGGCGGCGGTGCGGGCGATCATCGACTCGACGAGGCAGCGCAGGTCCGACAACTCGGCCAGCGCCTCGCGGCCGGGGGAGAGGGTGCGGCGCACGGCGTCGTCGGTGAGCGCGCCCCAGCCCTCCTGCACGACCGCGCCGCCGTTGCGCCCGCGCCGCGTCACGACGTACCCGGCGTCGCGCAGCCGGGCCAGCGCCTCCCGCAGCGTCTGACGGCCCACGCCCAGCAGCGTCGCGAGCTCGCGTTCGGGGGGAGCCGCTCGCCGGGGGAGAAGTCGCCGACCGCGATCGCCGTGACGAGCCGGTCGACCACCGCGTCGACACTGCGCTCGACCTTGATGCGGCCGACCCTGATCGGCCCGAGCCAGGTCATGGCGGCATTCGTCCATCCCGTTACCGAGTTCTGGATTCCGCAGCTGTTCCTGGCCGAGCTCGACAACCTGCTCGGCGCCCTCGGTGTGCAGGGCGGCTACCACCTGCTCGGGCAGTCGTGGGGCGGGATGCTGGGCGCCGAACACGCCGTCACCGCTCCGCCGGGCCTGCGGAGCCTGGTGATCGCCGACTCGCCCGCGTCGATGGAGCTGTGGTCGGCCGCAGCCGCCGGGCTGCGGGCGCAGCTCCCGGCCGAGGTCGAGAAGGTCCTGCCACCTTCGCCGCGATCGACGCCGACCCGCCGGTGTACATGACCATGAACGGCCCCACCGAGTTCCATGTGGTGGGCACCCTCAGGACCTGGTCGATCGTCGAGCGGCTCGACCGGATCACGGTGCCCACGCTGCTCGTCTCGGGCGCGTACGACGAGGCGGCGCCGTCGTGCGTGCAGCCCTACGCCGACCGGATCGCGGACGTCCGGTGGGAGGTCTTCGCCGAGTCCAGTCACATGCCGCACATCGAGGAGAGGGAGAAGTTCCTGAGTCTGGTCGGGGTGTTCCTGGACGGGGTGGACAAAGCATGAGTGAGCTCCAGGACTTCGGCTACACCGAGCAGCTCAACCGCAGCCTGACCCTGCGCGACCTGCTGATCTACGGGCTCGTGTTCATGGTGCCGATCGCGCCGTTCGCGATCTTCGGCGTGGTGTTCAACGCGTCGGCGGGCATGGTGCCGCTCGTCTACGTCATCGGGTTCGTCGCGATGATCTTCACGGCGCTGAGCTACCGCGAGATGTCGCGGGCCTTCCCGATCGCGGGCTCGGTGTACGCCTACGCGGGCCGTGGTCTGAACCCGTCGGCCGGATTCCTGGCCGGCTGGGCGATCCTGCTCGACTACCTGCTGGTCCCCACGCTGCTCTACGTCACCGGCGCTGCGGCCCTGAACTCCGTCCTGCCCGCGGTGCCGCAGGCCGTCTGGGTGATCGCGTTCGTCGTGATCAACACCGCGGTCAACCTGCGCGGCATCGAGACCACGGCGCTCACCAACAAGCTCTTCCTCGTCGGCGAGATGATCGTGCTCGCGCTGTTCGTGGTGCTGGCCGTCGTGGCCGTCTCGGGTGGCGTGAACGGCGCGAGCTGGACGGCCACGCCCTTCTTCAACCCCGCGGTGTTCCAGCCGAGCATCATCTTCGCGGCCCTGTCGGTGGCGGTGCTGTCGTTCCTCGGCTTCGACGCCATCAGCACCATGGCCGAGGAGACGACGGGCGGGGCGCGCGTGGTCGGTCGGGCCACGGTGGTCGCGCTCGCCATGGTGGCCGTGCTGTTCATCGTGCAGACCTACCTGGCCGCCCTGCTGCTGCCCGGTCAGACCGAGTTCGTCGGCGACGACGCCACCAACAACGCCTTCTACAGCGTCGCCGGCCTGGTGGGCGGCATGTGGTTCAAGGTGGTGGTGGCGATCGCCGTGGCGCTCGGGTCGGCGATCGCCAACGCGCTGGTGGCACAGGCGGCCACCTCGCGGCTGCTGTTCTCGATGTCGCGCGACCGCCAGCTGCCGGCGTTCCTCGCCCACGTGCACCCGGTACGCAAGGTGCCGGAGCGGGCGGTGCTGCTGGTGTCGGTGGTCAGCCTGATCCTGGGGCTGTTCTTCGTCGGGCAGATCGGGCTGCTGTCGTCGCTGGTGAACTTCGGCGCGCTGTTCTCGTTCCTGCTGCTGCACGTCTCGGTGGTGGCATGGTATCTGATCAAGAAGCGCGAGGAGACCTACGGCCTGCACCTCGTGGTGCCGGTGCTCGGCTTCGTGATCATCGGATACGTGCTGGTCAACGCGGACATCAACGCCAAGATCGGCGGCGTGGTGTGGCTGGTGGTCGGGGTCATCTGGCTGCTCGTGCTGCGCCGGACGGGCCGGTCGACGGAGCTGAAGGTCGGGTAGTCAGGCGGCCGCGTCGATGATGAAGTCGCGCCCGAGTGCGAGCAGGACCCGGTCGGCGGTCAGCAACCGGAGGCCGGACAAGCTGGCCTGCGACACGATGAGCCGGTCGAAGGGATCGTGACGGACCAGTTCGGGGAAGTCTCTGATCCCCTCCGCGTGCGCAGCGCTGACGTTGAGCACGACGAGTCCCTGCTCGGTGAGGTGCTGAGCGAACTGGTCGGGAAGCGAGAGCTTGCCGAGCATGGCCTTGATGGTCAGTTCCCAGACCGTCGCCGCCGAGACGTGCACGGCTGCTGCCGACGTGATCGCCTCCCGGGCACGGGAGCCGAGTCGTGGATTGTCGTCCAGCACCCAGAGTGCCGCCTGGCTGTCAAGAAGGAGCAACGTCGTCGCCGTAGAACATCTGCTGGATGTCGGCGTCGAGGCCGTCGAAGGACTCGTCGTCGTAGGACAGCGAGCCGCGCAGCCCGCCCAGGACAACCCGGGTCCTCTGGTGGGGGACGAGCTCGGCCACGGGGCGACCGGCTTTCGAGATGATCACTCTCTCGCCGTTGGCGACCTGCTCGAGCAGCCGGGAGAGCTGGGTTTTGGCCTCGTGAATGTTGACGTTGACGGTCATCGCTACCTCTCGCCGGCGCAGACTTAGTCCAGCTTAGCCAACGCCGTCAAGGCGTGGTTGAGGTCGTGCGCGGATATCAGTGCTCCGGCACTGTTTCCCGCGCGCGGGCGGCGTCAGCCGCTGCTCAGGCGCGGGCGGCCTTGCCCAGGGCGCCGCGGGCGATGATCACCTGCTGGATCTGGCTCGTGCCCTCGTAGATGCGGAACAGGCGGGCGTCGCGGTAGAAGCGCTCCACCGCCACCCCGCGGATGTAGCCGGCGCCGCCGTGGATCTGGACGGCACGGTCGGCCACGCGGCCCACCATCTCGGACGCGAAGTACTTGGCCGCGGACGGGCCCTGCACCTTGTCGGTACCGGCGTCGTAGGCGCGGGCGACGTCGAGCACGAGCGCGCGGCCGGCGTAGTGGTCGGTGACCGAGTCGGCGATCAGGCCCTGGATGAGCTGGAACGCCGCGATGGGTTTGCCGCCCTGCTCGCGGGTCTGGGCGAACTCGACCGACTCGTGCACGAGCCGTCCGGCCATCCCGACGCACAGCGCGGCGATGTGGGCGCGTCCGTGGGCGAGGCACTTGGCGGCGATCTGGAAGCCCACGTCGAGGCCCTCCTCGCCGCCGACCAGCGCCTCGGCGGGCACCCGCACGTCGTCGAGGTAGACGTCCGAGGTCCAGGTGCCCATCTGGCCCATCTTGTGGTCGCGGGCGCCGAACGTGAGGCCCGGTGTGCCGGCCGGCACCAGGAACGTGGAGATGCCCTTGTTGCCGACGGCGTCGGGGTTGGTGCGGGCGAACACCATGACGACGTCGGCGACCAGGGCGTTGGTGATGTAGCGCTTGGAGCCGTTGAGGACCCAGTCCGACCCGTCGCGCTTCGCGGTGGTCGCGAGCCCGGACGGATCGGAGCCGGCGTCGGCCTCGGTGAGCCCGAACGACGCCGTGACCTCGCCCGACGCCAACCGCGGCAGCCAGGACGTCTTCTGCTCCCCGGTGCCGCCCTTGATCAGCACCTGACCGGCGATGCCGTTGTTCGTGCCGAACAGCGAACGCAGGGCGGGGGTGGTCCAGCCCAGCTCGAACGCGAGCCTGGACTCCTCCTCGAGCGTGAGGCCCAGGCCGCCGTAGGACTCGGGGATGGCGAATCCGTAGAGGCCCATGTCCTTGCAGGCCGCGATGATCTCGTCCGGGATCTTGTCCTCGGCGTCGATCTGCTCCTCGAGCGGCACGACCTCGGTGCGAACGAAATCGCGTACCGAGGACAGGATGGCGGTCAGGTCGGCGTCGTCCACGCGCAGAACGTTACCTCCCGGTAGTCGCCCCCGCCTCGACCGATCTCCTCACCCGAACAGGCGCCACCCGAACGGGCGTAGCCCTGCATGCATGTGGCGTTATGTGATGTTGGCCGTGTTCCGGCCCTGACGGGAAGGTGATCCTTTTCCTCCGGACGCGTGACCTATAGGGGGTCCGTTGTCGTATCGACGTCGTTGGGGCGTGCTTGCCGCGTCCGTGCTCGTTCCACTCACCCTGCTGGCGCCCACCGCCACGGCCTCCGCCGCCAGCCCGGCACCCGGGCGAGGTTCGTCCTCGGACGTCCGTGAGCTCACCCGCAAGGACCTCACCCTCGACGGTAAGCCGGTCGAGGTGCCGCAGCGCTACCAGCCGAAGGCGGCGGCCCGGTCGGCCGCGCCGGCCGCGGCGGGGGTGACCCCACCCGTCGGCACCGTGCGCCAGTGGCTCGGCCTCGACGACCTCAACGGCCTGTACCGCAAGGACTACACGCTCAAGGGCGTGGGCAACAACATCGAGGTCTGGGTCGCGAACGACACCGCGTTCCCGGCCGGCGACTGCCGGGGCGCCGCGTCGACGCAGGTCACCGACGCGCAGGTGGCGTCGCTGGTGAGCGAGTTCGACACCAACATGTTCCCCAAGGAGTCGGCGGCCTTCAGCGTCGCGCCCGACCGGGACGGTACGAAGGCCGCTCTCGCCGGGGACTACACGGGCGCCGGGAACAAGATCGTCACGCTGGTCGACAACGTGCGCGACGACAACTACTACACGTTCCCGGCCGCCCCGACCTACATCGCGGGCTTCTTCTCGTCGCAGTTCAACGAGCTGTTCGACCGCAACGTCATGACGATCGACGCGTTCGACTGGCTGCACCGCACCGGTGCGAACCCGGCCGACGAGCCGACCGCCGACCTGTGCACCAGCCGCCCCGCACGGCCGCGTCTCTACGAGGGCACGTTCGCCCACGAGTACCAGCACCTGCTGCAGTACTACACCGACCCGAACGAGTCGATCGCCGTCAACGAGGGCCTCTCGGACTTCGCCCAGACGCTCGTCGGCTACGTCGACGCGACGAGGACCGTGTTCGACAAGGGCGCCGACAGCCACATCTACTGCTTCCAGGGCTACGGCACGGTCGCCACACCGTTCAACACCAACCCGCGCGACTGCGGCGGCCCGGAGAACTCCTTCAACCTCTGGGACGAGGGCGGCAACCCGAACGCGGTGCTCGCCGACTACGGCAACGCGTACTCGTTCATGCTGTTCCTCTACGACCGCTACGGCGTCGACTTCATGTCGAAGCTGCACCGCGACGGCGCACTCCAGGGTCTCAAGAGCATCGCGGCCGAGCTCACGCTCAAGGGGGCCGACCTCTACACCGTGCTGCACGACTTCCAGACGATGACGCTGGTGGACAAGCTCGTCGGGGACGCGAAGAACGCCGTGGTGGTGGGCGTGCCCAAGGCCCGGGTCACCACGAAGAGCCTCCGTTCGTCGGTGAACCTCGACAACCCGGCCGCCTACGCCACGCCGGGCGCGGCCCCCAACGGTGCGGACTACGTGCCGTTGAAGGTGGGCGGCAGGGCGCTCACGGGCACCGACCTGCGGACGCTGACCTTCACGGGCGCCACCGCGCTGCCGTCCACGCCGCTGGCGTGGACCGTGGTCGACAACGATCCCGACCGCGCCGGCAACCCGGTGCTGTTCTCGGGCAACGAGAACAACACCGACGCCGCGGCCGTCACGAGCGTGGCGGTACCGGCCACGAACGCGACGCTCACGTTCCTGGCCAAGTACGGCGCCGAGGCGACGTACGACTACGGCTACGTGGAGGTCTCCACCGACGGTGGCGCGACCTACACCGCCATCCCCGGCGACAGGACCGTCGACGGGCCGCGGGGCCCGGGCCTCAACGGCACGACGACCGGGTTCGAGCCGCACAGCTACGACCTGTCGGCCTACGCCGGCAAGACGGTGCTGCTGAGCTTCCACTACGTCAGCGACGGCGGCGTCAACGAGGGAGGCCTGCTGCTCGACGACATCAAGCTGGGCGGCACGCCGATCAGCGACGGGTCGAGCCTCGCGCCGTTCCGGTCGCCGACGCAGATCAAGCCGGTGACGGTCGCGAACTGGAACGCCAAGCTGATCGGGATCCGCCCCGGCACGGTGCCGATCGTCGAGCAGCTGGAGTCGAACGGAAAGAGCTCGATCTCGCTCAGCCGGGCCCAGCTGGCTCTGCTGCTGCCCGCGCAGCAGGTGGTGGCGATCATCGCCTACGACGAGCCCACCGAGCGGGTGCAGCAGTACGCGCCTTACGCGCTCACCGTGAACGGCACGCTGCAGCCGGGCGGGGGGACGCTGCCCGCCCAGCCCTAAGCCGGAGGCCCGACCAGCGCGGTGATCTCCGCGTCGGTCAGGCCCAGCTCCGCCAAGATGGACCCGGTGTGCTCGCCCAGCGCGGGCACCGGGTCCATCCGGTCCGCCCACCCGGCCGCGTCGATCGGGGCGCGCAGGGCCGGCACCGGCCCGTTCGGGGTGCCGACGTCGCGCCAGCGGTCGCGCGCGGCCAGGTGCGGGTGGGCCAGCACCTCGGAGGTGGTGTTGTAGCGGGAGTTGCCGATGCCGGCCGCGTCGGCGGCCTTCTGGATCGTCGCGAGGTCGGTGCGCGCGCACCAGTCGGCCACCGCACCGTCGAGCTCGGCGCGGTGGGCGACGCGGCCCGGGCCGTCGGCGTAGCGGGGGTTCTCGGCCAGGTCGGGACGGCCCAGCAGATCGCGGGCCAGCCGCTGCCACTCCTGGTCGTTCGTGGTGCCGAGAACCACGGTCTGCCCGTCGGCCGTGGCGTACGCGCCGTACGGCACCACGGCGGGGGAGCCCAGCCCGACCGGTTCCTGCTCCACCCCGCTGCCCTGTGTGTAGTGCAGCGCGTACCCCATGAGCTCCGTCATGACGTCGAACATCGCCACGTGCACGCGTGCCCCCGGTCCCGCGGAGGCGCGTCGCTCGTAGAGACCGGCGAGCACGGCGATGGCGGCGTAGAGCCCGGACGCCGCGTCGGCGATGGGCGGCCCGGCCTTGGCCGGCGCGCCCGGCCGACCGGTGATGGACGCCGCCCCGGACTCGGCCTGCACCAGCAGGTCGTAGGCTCGCTTCGCCGACAGCGGCCCGCCCGGCCCGTACCCGGAGATCTCGACCGAGACCAGGTGCGGGTGCTCCTCGGCGAGCTGCGCGGGCCCCAGGCCGAGGCGCTGTGTGGCGCCCGGGGCGAGGTTGGACACCAGCGCGTCGGCCCCGGCGAGCAGCCGGTGCAGGGCGTCGAGGCCGCGGGGGTCCTTGAGGTTGAGCGTGAGCGACTCCTTGCCCCGGTTGACCCACACGAAGTGCGCGGCCATCCCGTTGACGACGTCGTCGTAGTGGCGGGCGAAGTCGCCGCCGTTCGGATTCTCGACCTTGATCACCCGTGCGCCCAGGTCACCGAGCGTGCGGCTGGCCAGCGGTGCGGAGACGGCCTGCTCCAGCGCCACGACGGTGACACCGTCCAGGGGACGCGTCACGGCCGGACCACCGCGTAGAGGAACCCGTCGTAGCTCTTGCCGCCGACCGTCTGGATCACCGTGGCGTCGACACGGCGGTCGCCCGCGATGGCGTCGGCGAAGCGGCGGATGCCGGCCACTGCCAGGTCGGAGCTCGTCGGATCGACCACGCCCCCACCCCGCACCACGTTGTCCACGATGATCACCCCGCCCGGCCGGGTGAGCCCGATGGCCGCCTCCACGTACTCGGTGGTGGACGCCTTGTCGGCGTCGACGAACGTGAGGTCGAACGGGCCGGTGAGCGACTCGAGCGTGCGCAGCGCCGGGCCGACCCGCACCTCAGCGACCCCGTCGAGCCCGGCGCGCGCGAGGTTGGCGCGAGCCACCTCGGCGTGGTGGGGGTCGAGCTCGCAGGTGATCAGCTGCCCCTCGGGCGGCAGTGCGCGCGCGAGCCAGATGGTGGAGTAGCCGCCGAGCGTGCCGATCTCCAGGATCCGCGCCGCACCGATCGAGCGGGCCAGCAGGTGCAGGAGCTTGCCCTGCAGTGGCGACACGTCGATGGGCGGCAGCCCGCCGGCCGCGTTGGCGGCCAGTGCCGCGTCGAGGTCCGGGTCGGGGGCCAGCACGTGCTCGCCCCAGTAACCGTCCACCGCACTCCACGTCGCATCCGTCACGCCGCCAGTGTGCCTCCCAGCCGGCTCGACGCCGCCCGCAGCAGCACCGACACCCACGTGCGGAACGGCCGCCATGCCTCACCGATGCGGTCGAGATCGGCCGCGGTGGCCGGCCCGGGCAGCCCGTAGAGCTTGCCGACGATCTCGGCGAGCTTCGGCTCCTGAGCCACGGGCACGTCGCAGACGCCGGAGGCGCGGATGACGATCAGCGACGCCGAGAACGGCCCGATCCCGGCGATCCCGCGCAGCCGCGCCATCGCGGCCTCCGGTTCGTCGCGGCGCAGCCGCTCGGGATCGAGCGTTCCGTCGAGCGCGGCCTGCGCCACGGCGTGCATCCGCTGGAGCTTGACCTCGGGGATGCCCGGGAACTCGGCCACCCCGAGCAGCTGTCGCGGCGTGGGGAACGCCGCCATCACCTCGCCCGCCACCTCGACCTCCCGGCCGTGGGCCCGGGAGAACCGCTCGCGGACCGCGGCCGCCTGCCGCGCGTTCCACCGCAGCGACAGCACGCACCAGGCGGCGGCCTCGTAGGGGGAGTGGAACAACGGTGGCCGCAGGCCGGGGGCCGTGGCCAGTACCCGCGCCACCACCGGATCCCGCGCGCCGACGGCCTCGTAGCCGTGAGCGTCGACGTCGAGGGACAGCATGCGTGCGGTCTGGGCCCGGGCCAGTTCGACGGGGGCATCACCGCTCACCACGCCGTGGACCCCCGCGTCGTCCTGGGTGAGGGCGACACCCGCATGCGTGGCGAGGTCGTCGGCGCAGAACGCGAGGCGCATCGTGCCGTCGAAATGGACGGAGTGGCGCTGGCCGAAGCCGAACTCGGCGCTCTCGCGCAGGGAGTAGGCGCCGGCGGGGACGATCGTGAAATTGGTCATGGCGGGAGTGTGCGCCCGGGCACCGACAATTTCGGCGGTCAGCGGTTCGGGTTGGCCCTACCCTGCACACACAGGCGCACCGGCTGGGGTGCGCGGGGCCGGGGGGCGATGGTGGGCACATGACCGAGACCGTGACCCTGCCCCCGACCCGCCAGGCCCAGACGACCCTGCCCCGCACGGTCCGCGGTCTCGGCTACCTCACCCTCGGCCTTCCGCTGTGCATCGTCGCCTTCGCGGTGGCGGTCGCGGGGTTCGCGGCGGGCGCGGCCACGCTGGTCGTGTGGGTCGGGGTGCCGGTCCTCGCGGTCACGCTGTGGGCCTGCCGCGGCCTGGCCGCCGCCGAGCGCCGGGCCACCGAAGCCGTGCTGGGACACCCACTGCCCCCGCACCACTACCGCGTCGTGACCGGCCGGCTCCCCGGGAGGATGCTGCGCTCCCTCGCCGATCCGCAGCTGTGGCGCGACCTGCTGCACGCCGTGCTCGGGTTCCCCGTCCGGCTGACCACCTTCGTCGTCGCGGTCATCTGGACGATCGGGGGGCTCGGCTCGCTCTCCTACGTCGCCTGGCAGTGGGCGCTGCCCCGCGACGGCGATTACAGCGGCCTGTTCGGGCTGATCACCGGCCACAACTCGATCCTCGGCGAGATCGTGCTCAACACCGTCATCGGCGTGGTCATGGTGGCGACGTCACCGCTGGTGGTGCGGGGTCTCGTCGCCGTGCGCGCCGGGCTCGCCCGGTGGCTGCTCACCAACGAGAACGCCGCACTGCGGGCCCGCACCACGACCCTGGAGACCAGCCGCCGCGCCGCCGTCGACGCCGAGGCCCAGACGCTGCGACGCGTGGAACGCGACATCCACGACGGCCCGCAGCAGCGGCTCGTCCGCCTCAACATGGACCTCGAGGCCGTCGCCCGCCGCCTCGACGACGACCCCGAGAAGGCCCGCCCGCTCGTCGCGGAGGCGCTGGAGCAGAGCCGTGAGGCCCTCGCGGAGCTGCGCGCCGTCTCCCGGGGCATCGCCCCGCCGATCCTGGCCGACCGCGGTCTCGGCCCGGCGCTGGCCGCGGCGGCCGCGCGGTGCCCGGTGCAGGTGACGCTCGACGTCGTGCTGCCCGACGGGCGCCTCGCCCCGGCCGTCGAGAACTCGGCGTACTTCGTGGTCACCGAGGCACTGACGAACGTCGCCAAGCACGCGCACGCCACCCGGTGCACCGTCGCGGTCGGGATCGACGCCGTGCGCGTGCACCTGCGCGTCGAGGACGACGGCGTCGGGGGCGCCCACCCGGGCAAGGGGACCGGGCTGGCTGGGCTCGCCGACCGGCTCGCCGCGGTGGAGGGCACCCTCGACGTCATCAGCCCGACCGGCGGGCCGACGGTGCTGACCGCGGAGATCCCGCTGGTGGGGGTGGGTGCGTGAGGGTCGTGCTGGCGGAGGACTCGCTGCTGCTGCGCGAGGGTCTCGTCCGCCTGCTCGACGAGGCGGGAGCCGACGTCGTCGCAGCCGTCGGCGACGGGGAGTCGCTGGTGGCGGCCGTCGTGGAGCACCGGCCCGATGTCGCGGTGGTGGACGTGCGGATGCCCCCGACGTTCACCGACGAGGGGCTGCGCGCGGCGTTGCGGATCCGCCGGGAGGTGGGCACCGCGGTGCTCGTGCTCTCGCAGTACGTGGAGGAGTCCTACGCGTCCGACCTGCTCAGCGGCGGGGGAGGCGTCGGCTACCTGCTCAAGGATCGCGTCGCGAAGCTCGCCGACCTGTCCGACGCCCTGGAACGCGTGGTGGCCGGCGGCACCGTGCTCGACCCCGAGGTGGTCTCGGCGCTGTTCGCCCAGCGCCGCCGGCGCGACCCGCTCGACGCCCTCTCCCCCCGCGAGCGGGAGGTGCTCGGCCTGATGGCGGAGGGCCGCACCAATACCGCGATCGGCCGGACCCTGGTGATCAGCCAGGGGGCGGTGGAGAAGCACATCACGTCGATCTTCACGAAGCTGGACCTGCCGCCGTCCGGGGACGACCACCGGCGCGTCATCGCCGTTCTCACCTGGTTGGGGGCCTGAGCACCCCGTCCGTGTGGTGTGGATCGGCCGCCGCCCCGGCACGCTCGACCCATGGCACGGGTCGTGGTGGGGCTGCTCATGATGATCACCACGGTCACGGGGGTCGCCCACGATCCGGCGTCGGTCGCCGTGGCCGCGGCGCTGGGGCAGGTCGGCGTGCCCTACCAGTGGGGCGGCAACGGGCCCGGGGCCGGCGACACCGGTTTCGACTGCTCGGGGCTCCCCCGCTTCGCCTACGCCGCCGCCGGGATCGCGTTGCCCCGCACCGCACACCTGCAGTTCTACGCCAGCCCGGGGGTGCCGGCCGGCACGGCGCTGCAACCCGGCGACCTCGTGTTCTACGGCGTGCCGACCAACGTCCACCACGTCGGGCTCTACGTCGGCGACGGCCACATGGTGAACGCACCCGACGTCGGCAGGCCCGTGCAGGTGTCGCACTACCGCTGGCCCGGCGACGACTACCTCGGGGCCACCCGCCCGTCCGCCGCGGTGGGCACGGCTGGCCTGCTCCCGCTGGTGCCGGCCCTGCCGAAGGTGCCGCAGGTGGGCGGCTCACTCCTCTTCCTGGCCCCGAAGGCCTCCTGACGCCCGACACCCGACGCCCGACACCCCGCCACATGGCGCCATGCGGCGGATTGTTCAGACGGCGCGGAGGTCCAGCTGCAGTTCGCTCGGGGCGCCCGCCACCAGGCGGACCGGGATGCCCCAGTCCTGCTGGTAGCGGTGGCAGGCGGCGAACACGCCGTCACCCTCGTCGCACGCGGCCGCGGCCACGCTGACCTGCAGGACGCCCCCGGTGACGCCGCCTTCTGTGACGCCGCCTTCTGTGACGCCGCCTTCTGTGACGCCGCCGAACACGAGGTCGCGGGCGAGCCCGGTCGCCGTCCCCGCCCCGGAGACGAGCAGCTCGGGCGGGAACGCCGCCACCGTCAGCTGGGTGGGGTCGCCGAAGCGGGTGTCGAGGTGCTGGCCCGTCGGCGGGGTGAAGGCGACGGTCAACGAGAGCGCGCCGGGCGCGAGGTCCGTGCGGGCCCTCCGGACCTGCTGCGCCGCCCCGGACACCTGCGTCGACGCCGGGATCGGCACGCGGACCAGCCGGTGCGCCGCCGACTCGACGACGATCAGCGTGTCCCCGTCCACGAGCACGTCGCTGGGCTCGGCCAGGTCGCGCGCCAGAGTCCCGACTGTCCGCGTCACGGGGTCGTAGCGGCGGATCGCGCCGTTGTAGGTGTCGGCGATCGCCACCGACCCGTCCGGCAGCGCCGCCACCCCGAGCGGGTGCTGGAGCAGCGCCTTCTCCGCGTCACCGTCGACGTGGCCGAAGTCGAACAGCCCCTGGCCCACGGCCGTGGTGACAGCGGCGCCAACGGCAGGGTCGGCCACCACCGAGCGCAGCGCGGAGGTCTCGGAGTCGGCCACCCACAGCGTCCCGTCCGCGTCGACGGCCAGCCCCGAGGGCTGGGCGAAGAACGCCTCGCCGGGGGCGCCGTCACGCAGGCCCTCGTTGGTGGTGCCGGCCAGGACGGTGGTGGCGCCGGTGGCCGGGTCCCACGTCCAGAGCTGGTGGCTCCCGGCCATCGCGATCACGACCCGGTCGCCCCACAGCACCACGTCCCAGGGGGTGGAGAGCTCGGGCGCGGTGTCGCCGACGTCGACGCGGGTGCGCAGCTGCTCGCCCGTCCCCGTCACCGTCGTGACGGTGTCGCCATGGATCCGGGCCAGCCGGTGGTTCACCGAGTCCGCCACGACCACGTCGCCGTCGGGCAGCAGCACGAGCCCCTGCGGCTCGGTGAATCCGCCGATCCGCCGCCGCTCGGTGACGAGGTCGGCCTCCAGCTCCACGACCTCGTGGTGGGCGCTGTCGGAGACGAGGAAGGTGCCCCCCGGTACGGCGATCACCTTCCCGGGAAAACGGAGATTCGTCGACGGCGGGGGCGGCGCGACGTACGGCCCGTCCCCCCGACGCAGGGTGTCGCCATGCGCCACGATCAGCTCCTCCACCAGCACCGCGAGCCCGTGCGCGTGCCCCTCGCCGGACATCTGTGCGACGACGTACCCGCGCGGGTCGATCACCACGAGCGTCGGCCACGCGCGGGCGGCGTAGGCGTCCCACGTGACCAGCTCGGGATCATCGAGTACGGGGTGGTGCACGCCGTAGCGCTCCACCGCGGCCTCGACGGCGTCGGGATCCGCCTCGTGCACGAACTTCGGCGAGTGCACGCCGATGATCACCAGCACGTCGGCGTAGCGCTCCTCCAGCTCGCGCAGCTCGTCGAGCACATGGAGACAGTTGACGCAGCAGAACGTCCAGAAGTCGAGCAGGACGATCTTGCCGCGCAGCTCCGCCAGGCCGAGATCCCTGCCGCCGGTGTTGAGCCACCGTCGTCCGCGCAGCTCGGGCGCCCGCACCTGCACACGATCCACGAGCGTCCCAACCTCAGCCGCCCCGCGCATGTTCCGGGAGACTGGGGCCATGCCCGAACTGCCCGAGGTGGAGCTCGCCCGCACGGTCCTCGGCCGCGCCCTGGACCGCACGATCGCGAGCGTCGACGACAACGACGAGTGGGTGTGCCGGCCGCACCCGCCGGGCGAGATCGCGCAGGCCCTGGTCGGCGGCACGCTCACCGCCGCCCACCGGCAGGGCAAGACGATGTGGTGTGAGACGGCCGGCCGCGACGGCTCGCCCGGCCCGCACCTGGGCGTCCACCTCGGCATGGGCGGGCAGATCGTCGTCGACGGCCACATCGGCCCCACGGGCCCCGAGCACCGCAACCCCGGCGCGCGCAAGCCCGAATGGGACCGCTTCACCGTGAACTTCGCCGACGGCGGGCAGCTGCGGCTGTTCGACAAGCGACGACTGGGCCGCGTCCGTCTCGAACCCGACCTCGACGCCCTGGGCCCCGACGCCGAGACGATCGGCCGCGAGGACTTCCGGAAGCGCGTGGGCCGCGGGCACTCGGCGATCAAGGCGCGGCTGCTCGACCAGTCGGTGCTCGCCGGCGTGGGCAACCTGCTGGCCGACGAGACGCTCTGGCAGGCGGCGGTCTCACCCTCCGCGCCGGCCGACGAGCTGGGCGCCTCGACGGCCGACCGTCTCTACGACTCCCTGGAGAGCGCCCTGAAGGCCGCCATCGCGAACGGCGGGGTGCATACGGGCGAGGTGATCCGGCACCGGCACGCCGACGGCGCGTGCCCGCGCTGCGGGGCACCGATGGTGCACGGGACGGTCGGCGGCCGGTCGACGTGGTGGTGCTCGAACGAACAGGCGCGCTAACGCGGCGGCCCGGTGCTCGCCCGCACCACCAGTTCCGCAGGGACACGCTGGGACGCGGACGCGGCCGGGACGTCGTCGGGTCGGATCGTCGCGAGCAGCAGCCGCACCGCGCGGTCCCCGACCTCGTCGAACCGCGGGCGGACGGTCGTGAGGGCCGGGCGGAAGAACGGGGCCTCGGGCGTGTCGTCGAACCCGACCACGCTGACGTCCTGCGGCACGCGCCGCCCCGCGTCGGCCAGCGCGGCGAGTGCCCCCAGCGCCATCTGGTCGTTGGCGGCGAACACGGCGGTCAGTCCGGGGTCGTCGGCGAGCAGGGCCTGCATGACCGCGTGGCCGGAGCGGGCGGTCCAGTCGCCCCGGCGGGGTTCGGGGCGCGGGGCGCCCGCGGCGTGCAGCGCACCGCTCCAACCCTCGATCCGCCGCCGCGCGGGCAGCCAGTGCGGTGGCCCGGCCAGGTGGTGCACCGTGCGGTGGCCCAACCCCAGCAGGTGCCGGGTGGCGGTGACCGCCCCGCCGTGGTGGTCCAGCTCCACCGTCGGCAGGGCGGGCCCGCCCTGCCGGTAGCCGCCGACGAGCACCGCGGGCATCGCCGACAGCGACGCGGTGAGCACCGGCACGGCGTCCTCGTGCGGCGCGAGCGCAACCACCCCCTCGACGCCCTGGTCCTGCAACCGGCCCAGCGCCCGGCGGATCCCGTCGGGGCTGACCCGATCGGCCACGGCCACACCGAGGCCCAGGCCGAGCCGGCTCGCCGCCCGCTCGACGCCGTAGAGCATCTGCAGGGGGCCGTGCAGCACGACGTCGATGGTCAGCACGCCGATGATCCCGCTGCGCCGCGTGGCCAGCGCGCGGGCCACGGCGTTGCGGCGGTAGCCGAGCTCGTCCATGACGGCGAGCACCCGGGCGCGGGTGGGCCCGCTGACGTTCGGTGCGTCGTTGACGACGCGGGAGACGGTCTGCAGCGACACCCCGGCGAGCCGGGCGACGTCGGTCATCACGGGCGCGGTCACCGCCGGACCCGCCACCAGCTCCACACCGTCACACAGACGGCGAGCCAGGCCGCGCCGACGAGCCAGCCGGCGATGACGTCGCTGAACCAGTGCACCCCGAGGTACACGCGGGTGGCACCGACGGCCCCCACCCAGGCGGCGCCGAGCACCACGAGAACCGTTCGGCCCCTCGGCGCGAGCGAGTGCCAGGCCAGCACCACGATCGTGCCGATCACCACGATCGACATCGTGGCGTGGCCCGAGGGCAGCGACTGGTTGCCGACCGTCACCAGCCGATCGGCGACGGGGGGCCGGGGCCGGTCCAGGACGTCCTTGATCGTGGTGTACACGATGCTGGCCGTGCCCATCGCGACGACGGCGAGCACGGCGTCGGCGCGGCGCCCCCGGAACCAGCAGAACAGGCCGACGAGCACCGCCAGCACGGCCATCGCCGCGGTGTTGCCCACCGTCGTGACCACCACGGCGACCGCCGTGAGCGCGGGAGACCGGTTCTCGATCGACTCACCGAGCGCGGGCCCGTCCAGCTGCGCCGGCCCGTAGCCGACGAACGCCGCCCAGACCGCCGCGACGGCGAGGACCACGAGCAGCGCTGCGGTCCAGGCGTCGCGGGTGGGTCTGGGCGGTGCGCTCATGTCCGGCCCCGCCACTCGCGGTAGCGGGCGACGAGCGCGGCGGTGGAGGAGTCGAGGCCCTCGTCGTCCTTCTCACCGGTGAGGACCGGCCCGAGCTGCTTGGCCATGACCTTGCCCAGCTCGACGCCCCACTGGTCGAAGGAGTCGATGCCCCAGATCGTGCCCTCGACGAACGTGACGTGCTCGTAGAACGCGATCAGCTGCCCCAGCACGCCCGGCGTGAGCTTGCGGGCCAGGATCGTGGACGACGGGCGGTTGTCCGGCATCACCTTGTGCGGCACGACCGCGGGGTCGGTGCCCTCGGCGGCGATCTCGTCCGCGGTCTTGCCGAACGCCAGCGCCTGGGTCTGGGCGAACAGGTTGGACATGAACAGGTCGTGCATGTCGGTGTGCTCGTCGACGTCGATCACGTGGTTGGGCTCGGCGAACCCGATGAAGTCGGCCGGGATGAGCCGCGTGCCCTGGTGGATCAGCTGGTAGAACGCGTGCTGGCCGTTGG
The DNA here is from genome assembly GCA_038231335.1 of Mycobacteriales bacterium. Classification (GTDB taxonomy): domain Bacteria; phylum Actinomycetota; class Actinomycetes; order Mycobacteriales; family Pseudonocardiaceae; genus Pseudonocardia. The sequence goes on along the minus strand of JBBRLM010000024.1, from coordinate 34,219 downwards.
TGCCCGGCTCGCCCCAGAAGATCTCGCCGGTGGCCGTGGTGACGGGCGTGCCGTCGCCGCGCACCGACTTTCCGTTGCTCTCCATCGTGAGCTGCTGCAGGTAGGCGGGTAGCCGGTGCAGGTACTGGCTGTAGGGGAGCACCACGTGGGTCTGGGTGGCGAAGAAGTTGACGTACCAGACGTTGAGCAGCCCGGCGATCACCGGGAGGTTCTCCTCCAATGGCGCCTTCCGGAAGTGGCTGTCCATCGCGTACATGCCGGCGAGGAACTCCTCGAAGTACTCCTTGCCGATCGCCACCATCAGCGACAGCCCGATGGCCGAGTCGAGCGAGTAGCGCCCGCCCACCCAGTCCCAGAAGCCGAACATGTTGTCGGTGTCGATGCCGAACGCCGTGACCTCCTTGGCGTTCGTCGACACCGCCACGAAGTGCTTCGCCACCGCCTTGTCATCGCCCCCCTTCCCATCGTTGCCGACGCCGTCGAGCAGCCAGTCGCGCGCGACCTTGGCGTTCGTCAGCGTCTCCAGCGTGGTGAACGTCTTGGACGAGATGACGAACAGAGTGGTGTTCGGGTCGAGGTCGCGGAGCGTCTCCCAGATGTCGGTGGGGTCGATGTTGGAGACGAAGTGCATCGCGATGTCGCGCTGGGAGTAGGACTTCAGCGCCTCGTAGGCCATGACGGGGCCCAGGTCGGAGCCGCCGATGCCGATGTTGACGACGGCGCGGATGCGCTCGCCGGTGTGGCCGGTCCACGCGCCGGAGCGGACGTCGTCGGTGAACTCGCCCATCCGGAACAGCACGTCGTGCACGTCGGTGACGACGTCCTGGCCGTCGACGCCGAGCGCGGTGGCCCGGGGCGCGCGCAGCGCCGTGTGCAGCACGGCGCGGTCCTCGCTGGTGTTGATGTGCTCGCCCGCGAACATCGCCTCGGTGCGCTCGGGCAGCGCGGCGGCGCGCGCCAGCGCCGTGAGCAGCGGGAGCGTGTCGCGGGTGATGCGGTGCTTGGAGTAGTCGAGCACCAGGTCGGCACCGTCGGCGGTCAGTGACGCGGCGCGGTCCGGGTCGTCGGCGAAGAGATCGCGGAGGTGGAGATCGGCGACGGCCGCATGGTGCTCGGCCAGAGCCGCCCACTCGGGCGTCGCAGTGATGTCAGCAGGGTAGGCAGCCACGCGCACATCCTGCCCTCTCCGCTCCTAGTGCGCGGCGCCGGAGTGCGGGCTCACCGCGCCGGTGTTCTCGGTGCGGTCCCAGAGCGCGATGCCACCGAGCAACCCGGACACGTTCGGCACGATCGTCCGGTTCGGGCCCAGCGTGTCGGGGTCGAGCCGCTTGGCGTTGCCGCCGCCGATGAAGAGGTGGTCCGGCAGCACCATCTTGTCGAACGCGTCCAGCGCGTTCAGCACGCGCTCGCGCCACTTCTCCTTGCCCACCTTGTGCCGCTCGTGGTCGCCGCACGCCACCTCGACGGACATGCCCTCGCCGAACCGGCCGTGCGAGAGCTCCATGTGGGGCAGCAGCGCGCCGTCGAAGAAGGTGGCGCAGCCGACCCCGGTGCCCAGGGTGATCACCAGCTCCATGCCGTGGCCCCCGATCACCGCGCAGCCCTGCACGTCGGCGTCGTTGGCGACGCGGACGGGCTTGCCGAACCGCTCCGCCAGCGCCGTCTCCAGGTCGTAGTTGGCCCACAGCTCGATCAGCTTCGGGTCGGGCTCCTCGCCCGGCGCCGGTCGCACGAACGCCGTGACGTCGCGGACCCGGCCACGACGGATCGCGCCCGGGAAGCCGACCGACACCCGGTCGTACGCGGGCTGCGTGGCCGCGAGCGTCGCCAGCTCGCCGAGCAGCACCTCGGGGGTGCACGGGTACGGGGTCTCGCGGCGCTCCCGCTCCGATGCCATCTCGCCCTCGGGCGACAGGACCGTGGCCTTGAGGCCCGAACCGCCCACGTCGATCGCGAGGGTGAGCGGGCCGCCGGTCTTCGTCGTGTCCTCCACGCGCGAGACGGTAGCCGATCAGGCGCGGATGAGGTGCTCCATGAGGTCGACGCCCGGCGCGAGTGCGCTCTCGTCGAGGTCGAAGGTGGGTGTGTGGTGCGCCCCGGCGAGGTCCGAGCCGAGGCCGACGTAGGTTGCGGCGCCGCCGTGGGCCTGGACCCTGCGCATGAGGGCGGTGGCGTCGTCGCTGGCCACGCCGCTGTCGGCGGTGGGTGCGACGACCCGAAGTCCCGCGGCTCGCGCGGCGGCCGCCACCGCGTCGACGGCCCGCGGGTCGGCCCGCGCCGTCGTGACCGCCCCGATCAGCTCGATGTCCACCGTCAACCCGTGCATCTGCGCCGCCCCGGCCAGCATCGCGCGGGCGCGGGCCTCCAGGTCGGTGTTGACGTCGCCGTCGTCGGCGCGGGTCTCGCACAGCAGCTCGGCGGTGTCGGGGACGATATTGCTCGACGTGCCGCCGTGGATCCGCCCCACCGCCACCCGCGTCTCGTGCCCGCCCACCCGCGTCAGCCCCTGCAGCGCGAGCGTGGCCGACGCGGCGCCGAGTAGCGCGTTGCGGCCGTCCTGCGGGGCGAGCGAGGCATGCGCGGACCGGCCGCGGAACACCGCGCGGAGCTTCGAGTTCGCCAGCAGCCCGTCCATCGACGTCGTCAGCGCGCCGGTGGGCAGCGACAGCCCGAGGTGGACGGCCACGAGCAGGTCGACGCCGTCGGCGAGCCCGGTGGGGGCCATCGCGCGGCCGCCGCGGCCACCTTCCTCGGCGGGCTGGAAGAAGATCGTGACGGTGCCGGGCGGCGGGTTCGCGGCCAGCCGCTGCGCCAGCTCCACGGCCATGCCCACGTGGCCGTCGTGACCGCAGGCGTGCATCTCTCCCGGGTGGACCGACGCGAAACCGTCGCGGCCCGGCCGGTGCTCCGGGGCCTGCGACTCGTGGATGAGGAGGGCGTCCATGTCGGCGCGCAGGCCGATGTGGGGCCCGGGCCCGCCGCGCAGGGTCGCGACCACGGCGGTGTGGCCGCCGCGCATCGCGGGCAGGAACCGCGGGTCGCCTCCGCCGGTCTCGGCGCGGGCGTGGGCGGCGGTCAGCACGACGTCGGTGGGGACGCCGAGACGTTCCTCCGGCACCATTGCCGCGGGTCCGGTGACCACGTCCCAGCCGAGGTCGGCCAGCGCGCCGGCCACCCGGCTGGCGGTCCGGAACTCGGTGAACCCCATCTCGGGATGAGCATGCAGATCCCGGCGCCAGGCCTGTGCGGTGTGCATGTGTCCCATGTGATCACGGCCGGCCGACAGCTGCCCGCAGGTGGGTGCGGGCCTTCTCGAGGAGGTCGCGGGCGGTGTGGGCCGAGCAGCCCAGCAGTCGTCCGACCTGGCGGAGTGAGCGGGGATCCCTGCCGACCAGTCCGGTGTAGAGGATGAACGCGCGAGCCGTCTGTGCGTCGAGGGTGGCCAGAGCGCGGGAGAGCGCGCCCATCGTCGACGTGATGACGGCGGCGTGTTCGGGATCGGCGACGCCGGGGAGCCCGCAGTCGTCGAACTCGTCGTCGGGGTCCTGCTCGGCGATCGCACGCTGGATCTCCTTGCGTACCCATAGGCGCGCGTAGGCCCGGAACGGGACGCCGCGCTCGGGATCGAAGCGATCGGCGGCGACCAGCAGGTCGACGATGCCGGCCTGCCGCAGGTCGGCGGGCAGCATCCGCAGGGTCCGTTACCGGCGGGCTTCCTGGTCGACGACATCGATGGCCCCGGTCACCAGGTCGTCGCGATCCATGCTGCTGCTGATACCGCGGCGGCACCGAGGTGCGCACCTGGACGTCGTGCCGGTATCACTCCCGGCGAAGCACCGACCGAGCCGAGGAGCACGGGATGGTCGCGACATCGATCGACACCGCCCACTGGCGGACCGTGGACCTACCGCTCTACGGCGCCCGACTGCGCATCCCCCGGGACTGGGAGACGTTGCCACCCGTACCGGCCGACGGACACGATCTGGTGCGGGCCACCGGTGGAGGCGGTCTGCAGGTGATCGTGTTCAGGCTGCGGGCGCACAGCCGGTCGACGGCCGTCATCGCGACGAAGATCCAGGCCACATTCGAACCGCAGGGGTTCACCGACTTCGTGGTCTCAGAGGTGGGGTTCGCCGGCCCGGCGGGGGCGTTGCTGGAGTTCCGCTGTACCGGCGGGGACCGTCCGGAGCGGACCAGTTGGGAGCACGTCGCCGTCCGCGGTCCGGCGGTGTTCGTGCTCGGGATCTCCTCCGACGAGCCCGACGAGCACCGTCCCGTGGTCGAGGCCATCGCTGGCACATTCGCGCTCACCCGACCGGCGACGTAGCCGAGCCCCCCACCCAGTGGGCGGGGGGCTCGGCACGGGTCGGGCTCAGAAGTGGATGTTCCCCACGTTGTGCAGGCTGTTGTCGTTGACGACGTGGTGGTCGCTCTCGTCGTGGATCGTCGTGGTGGTCGTGTGGTGGCTGTTGTCGTTGAACGAGTGGTCGGTGCTCGCGTCGACGAAGGTGTTGCCCGAGTTGTGCACGCTGTGGTCGCTGGAATCGTTGAACGAACTGTTGACTGAATTGTCCGTGTAGCTGTTGCCGACGTTGTGCAGGCTGTTGTCGCTGTTGTCCACCGACGCGCTGCCGCCGGAACCGAAGGCCGCGCCGTCGCCGACGGTGACGTCGTGGCCGACGGAGGTGGTGGTGGCGTGCCCGGAACCGAAGGACGTGGTGTCGTGGCTGCCGGTGACCGCCTGGTTGCCACTGCCCACGACGTTGCCGTCACCTGCGACGTTGCCGTTCCCGACCTGGTTGTCGTGACCGGTCGTCACGGTCGAGTGCCGGATGTCGCCCCCGGCGGCGACGGCTCCGGCCCCCGAGGCGGTGACGGTGTGAGTGCTGATGTGCTGCTGCACGTTCTCGTGGTGCGGGTGGTGGTTGAACTTCGCCATCGTGCTCAACTCCGTTGTTTGCAGGGGGCCGGTGGACCGGCGTTGAGGTAAAGCTAGGACCGGCGCGGTCGGGGGCCATCGGGGATCGGGCAGGGTTCCCGAAAGTGTGTGGACGGGGGTGCGGCGGGGGACTGGGGGGTATTCGGGGGCCTCCGGGCGCCGGCATTGGGGGTAACGTTTTCCAAAATGGACAATCCGCCCTTTCTGTGACGCTCCGAAGCCACGTCGACGCTGATCTCCATGCGGTCTTCGAGTGGGAACGGGAGCCCGGGGCTGTGGGGATGCGGCGTTCACCCGGGCGGATCCGTCGGATCGAGCGGCGTTCGATGGTCACCATCCGGAGCGACCCGTCGGTGACGATGCGCGCGGTCGACGACCCCCGCGTCGCCGGTAGATCGATCCGTTCACGGGTGCAGACATTTTCTCGTGGACCTCGGGTTCTCGGCCGAAACTGTCGGTGGTCGCCGATAGCGTTCGTCTCATGAACGGAGTCCGTGTTCCCGAGGCCGTGGCGGCGATGCCGCCCGGTCCGGAGCTGGCTGCCGTTCTGAACGGACTTGATCACGGCGCGGTGGCCAATGCGGACACGGTCGCTCTCGCGCAGGCATGGGCGCGGCAGCTTGCCCATGTCCAGGCCCGTTTTCTGGACGCGATGGTGCACGTGGGGCGGTCCGAACCGTTCAGCGGGTCGGCGGGTGAGGCGGCGCGTCGCCGAGCGGCGGCGGGGGAGTGGGCCGCGGCAGAGCTTGCAGCCGCGATGCGGTGGACCCACCGTCACGCGGAGCTGGAGCTCGATTTCGCGGAGAGCGTGGTCGGCATGCCGATCGTGTTCGCGGCGTGTGACGCCGGAGTACTGGACCGCGATCGGGCGTGGGCGTTCGCCGATGTGCTGGACACCGCGGATCTCACCGGCGAACAGGTCGAGGCGATCTGCTCGGCGATGGTGCCGCCCGCTCCGCGCTGGACCGTCACGCAGCTGCGGTCGCGCCTGGTTCGCATGGTGCTGGAGATCGATCCGGGCTACACGACGCGGCGGTACAAGGCGGCAGTGCGGGACCGCGGGGTCACCGGCTACCTGGGCAAGGACGGCACGGGCACGGTCACCGGCCACGGGTTGGCCGCCGACGAGGCCATCGCGGCCTGCGAGCGGCTCGAGGCCCTCGCCGACGAGGTGCGCCGCGCCGGTCATCCGGGCACGGTGGGGCAGGTCCGGGCTGATCTGTTCACGCGACTGCTCGACGGCCGGTTCCACGGCATGGACCGTGAGCAGATGATCGCGGCGATGCTGGCCGAGGTGGGGACCGGTGACAACGGCTCCGAAGGCGACGGGGCCGCACTCGGCGGCCCGGCCCCGGAGTCGGGCCACACGGAGTCGGGCCACACGGAGTCGGGCCACACGGAGTCGGGCCACACGGAGTCGGGCGACACCGACTCGGGCGACACAGACTCGGGCGACACCGAGTCCGGTGACACGGTGGGCCGCCCGACGGCAGGTCGACGAGACGGTGCCGGAACCGGGTCGGGCGGTACCGCTACGGGAGCGGCGGGGGGCAGGCCGCCGGCGGGCGCCGGGCGGGCCGAGTCAGCGGACGGGGCCACCGGTGAGCTGTCCGGGGGTGAAGTGCGGGTCGGGTTGGGCACGCTGCTCGGGCTCGACGAACGCTGTGGTGAGGTGCCCGGGTGGGGGCCGGTCCTGGCCGACGTGGCTCGCTCGATGGTGGCCACCAGACGCGGCGCCGAGTGGCGGTTCGCGATCACCGACGAGGACGGTTACCTGCTCTTCGCCGGGGTCACCCGGCGCCGTCCCCGCGGCATCGGCAGGTCGCACGACGGGGTGGTCGAGATCCACGTGCGGGCCGCCCTGCTCGGGGAGCTGGCGGCCGGTGGGGCGGGGGAGTGGGACCTGCTGGTCGCCGACCTGGCCCGGCAGTACGCCGACCGCGAGCGGCTGCGGGAGATCCTGCGCCGCTACCCGGGCCACCGGTTCGCGGCTGCGGCGTTGCGGCGCCACGTGCAGGTTCGGGATCGGCGGTGTGTGGCGCCCGGGTGCCGTCGGCCTGCGCGCCGGTGCCAGCTCGACCACACCGTCGACCACGCCCTGGGCGGCGAGACCCTCGAGGAGAACTCGGGCCCGCTGTGCGCCCGCCACCACCTCATGAAGCACGAGGGCGGGTGGCAGTTGGAGCAGACGTCGCCGGGGTTGTTCCGATGGACCAGTCCGCTGGGGCAGGTGTACGTGCGTCGCGGGGAGCCGATCTCTCCGCAGGTGGGTCCGATCGCGCCCCGGGTGGAGGTGCCCGGATCGTGGTGGGAGCCCACCAGATCGCTGGAGTACCCGATCATGGAGCGTCGGGCCACCCGTGTCGCTCGGCCCACCCCGCGACCGCCCCCCGACGACGAGCCGCCGCCCTTCTGACGGGCCCTCGGCACGACGGTGATCGCGACAGTCGTGCCGGGACCCGTCGCGCCCGGGGCCCGGGCCGCGTCCGCTCGGCGCACCGGCTGAAAGGTCCGACCTCCGGCCGTCACGGCATCGGGATCGCACCGTCGCGAGCCAGCGTCGGTACGTCGACGGTCACCGTGTCCGGGTAGATCAGCCCCGTGCCGGTGTTGAGGACCACCACGTCCTCGTCGCCGGCCAGCCAGCCCGAGTCCCGCAGCTGCCCGACCGCCGCGAAACAGGCCGCGCCCTCCGGGCAGACCCACGTGCCCTCGTCGCGGGCGAGCGCCTGCTGCGCTGCGAGCAGGTCGTCGTCGGTCACGGCGATGGCGGTGCCGCCCGTCGCGCGCACGGCGTCGAGCACGAGGAAGTCGCCGAGGGCCTTGGGCACGGTGATCCCGAATGCGACCGTGTGTGGGTCGGTGGGCGCGGTGCTCTCGTCCAGCCCGGCGTCGAACGCGTCCACGATCGGCGCGCATCCGGCCGCCTGCACGGCAACAAGTCGGGGGAGGTGTCCGGTGATCCAGCCCAGCTCCCGCATCTCGAGCAGCGCCTTGTGGATCGCGATGATCCCGACGCCGCCCCCGGTCGGGTAGAGGATGACGTCGGGACAGCGCCAGCCCAGCTGCTCGACGATCTCGTAGCCCATCGTCTTCTTGCCCTCGATGCGGTAGGGCTCGCGCAGGGTCGAGGTGTCCTGGTAGCCCGCGCGCGTCCCGACGGCCTTCTTGATCAGTGCACCTGCGTCGCCGATGAGGCCGTCCACGAGGTAGAGCTCGGCGCCGGTCACCACGCACTCCCGGCGCGTGATCTCCGGCGCGTCGACGGGCATCGCGATCAGTGCGCCCAGTCCGGCCCGGGCGGCGTAGGCGGCCCAGGCGGCGCCGGCGTTGCCGTTCGTCGGCATCGCGACGCCCTTCACCCCGAGCTCGGCCGCCCGCGAGACGCCGACGGCCGCGCCGCGGGCCTTGAACGCGCCGGTCGGCACGAGCCCCTCGTCCTTCATCCGCAGCCCGGGGACGCCGAGCCGGGCGCCGTGGCGGGGCAGGGCGAGCAGCGGGGTCATGCCCTCCCCGAGCGTGACGACGTGCGCGGGGTCCCGCACGGGCAGCAGCTCGTGGTAGCGCCACAGATCGGGTGCGCGGGTCGCGATCCGGGCCGGTGTCACGGCGGCGGCCGCGCGTTCGAGGTCGTAGCGGGCGAGCAGTGGTGCGCCGAGCGGCGACGTCCCCTGGACGACATCGGCGTCGTGGGCGGAGCCGTCGCGGGAGCACTCCAGATGGCTCAGCGTGGAGAAGTCCATGCTCGGAGTCGATCCCGCCGATGCCGGTCGGCGCAACCGTCGGTGGTCGCCGTCACCGGTGATCGACGAGGCCTTCGTACCCCCGAACGGCCCAGGGCTCGGACCGGGTTGTCGCGGACCGTGTGCGATCGGGCCGACGTCTGCGGGACGGCTGTTCGCACGGTCGGAGTAGTGACCGACGTCATACGCGACAAGCGGCAGATCACGCGGGGCAACCGGAAGATCACGTGTAGTCGCCCGATCGAGGGGACTGGGCCGACTGCTCGTCGCGCAGGACCGCTCGGCCGCCGCCCGATCCGCTGACTGGCCGTGTGCGTCCACATCCATCGGGTTAACTCCTCGTCACCCAACGATGTGTTCCGCTCACAGAGGGTTTACGGAGGCTTCCCTGATGTTCAACCGACCACTGCCTGCCCCTGCGCGTGACGTCGCCCTGTTGATCGGTCGTGTGGTCCTGGGCATCGTGCTCTTCGCCCACGGCTGGCAGAAGCTGATGATCAATGGCATCGCCGGCACGTACGGTCAGTTCGAGAAGATGGGTATCCCGCTCGCGATCGTGTCGGCGTCGTTCACGTCGTTCGTGGAGTTCGTCGGAGGGGTGCTGCTGATCGTCGGCGCGCTCACCACCACGGTGGTCGCCCTCGACCTCGTGGTCATGGTCGGCGCGGCCGGGTTCGTCCACATCACCCACGGCATCTTCGCCCAGGACGGTGGGTGGGAGCTCGTGGGCGTGATCGTCGCCGCCGAGCTCGCGCTGGCCGCCACCGGCCCGGGCCGCTACAGCCTGGACCATCTCATCGCCACCTACCGGGGCCGCCAGGACGCGGCGTTGGAGAAGGTGCAGGCCCCCGTGCACCGGGCCGAGTCGCCCAACATCGGCACGTTCGCCGAGGCCGTGCGGCAGGCGCCGAGCCGGGCGCCGCAGCACGTCGGCCCCTCCGCGCAGGGTCCCCGCTACGGCGGCGCGGGCCAGGTGGTCGGACGGGTCCGGGTGCTCGAGCAGCCCCGCACCGGTGAGCAGGCGCGCATCGACGAGCAGGCGTGGGCTCCCGCGCAGCGGCCACCGGCGGAGCAGTCGGCGGCCTCCGCCCCTCCGATGATGTCCGCCCCTCCGATGACGTCCGCACTGCCGGTCGTCACGCCCGCGCAGGTCTGGACCGAGCCGGCCGCCGCATCGTCGGACGAGCACTGGATGGCCGAGCAGCCGCGGATCGTCGAGCAGTCGGGCGGTTACCGGCCCGAGCCGGGGTTCCAGCCCACGGCGACCCACGAGCCGGCGCCGATGTTCGACCCGGCCCAGCGCTTCGCCGCGGCCCGGCTGCTCGACGCCGCGCCCGTCACCGAGCGGTTCGCCCACGTCGGGCGGGCCGCCGACGCGGACGTGCCCCGCCGGACCGGGCCCACGCCGAAGGCCGACGCGGCTCCGGACATCGCCCAGGACGTCGCGGCGGCCCTGACGGCCGACGAACCGCGCCGGACGGAGGCGTCCCGCCCGGCCGAGGCGCCGGCCCAGGCCGAGGCACCCCGCCCGACGTCCGGACTGCCCCAGCGGGCCGCCCGTTCCGAGCGGGTCCGCATGGCCGCCACGCCCTTCCAGTGACCGTGAAGGTCCACAGCAATCCCTGGAGACGCCCCGCATGAAGCTCGAGTTCAACCGCCCGCTGCCCGCCCCCGCCAGGGACGTCGCCCTGCTGGTGGGACGGCTCGTGCTCGGTGTCGTGATGTTCGCCCACGGCTACCAGAAGATGCTGGTCAACGGCATCGGCCGCACCACCGAGGGCTTCGAGACCCTCAGCATCCCGCTGGCGATCATCTCGGCGTCGTTCGTGACGGTGGTGGAGTTCGCCGGCAGCGTGCTGCTGATCCTCGGCGGTCTGACCACCATCGTGTGCGCTCTGATGGGCGTGATCATGGTCGGGGCCGGCGTCTTCGTCCACTACGGGAACGGCATCTTCCTGGCGGACAAGGGGTGGGAGCTCGTCGGCGTCATCACCGTGTGCCTGCTCTTCTTCGCCGCGGTGGGTCCGGGCCGGTTCAGCCTCGACCACGTCGTGCGGCGCCTGCAGGACAAGCACCGTCGTGAGCTGGAGCTCGCGACGAGCTGATCCTGCCGGTCGGGTGGGCCGGTCACACGACGGCCGGCCCACCCGACGCCGCGGAATGTGAGTTCTGTCCCGGATGCGTGACCTCTCCTCGGGGGATGCGGTCGGATGAAGGTTCATGATCATGTTGCTGTTCGGAGGATTCACGTGCCCCAGCTCCCCGCGCCCACGTCCGACGTCGCCTCCCTCGTGGCCCGGCTCCTCCTCGGAGTCGTCCTCGTCGCCCACGGCTGGCAGAAGCTCGCCGAGAAGGGCATCGCCGCGACCAGTACCGGCTTCGCCGGCATGGGCATCCCGGCCCCCGGAGCGGCGGCGGTGTTCGCCACGTTCGTCGAGCTCGGTGGCGGGGTGCTGATCCTGGTCGGCCTGGCCACCCCGTTCGTGGCGGTGCTGACGACGGTGAACATGATCGGTGCCGGGCTGTTCGCCGGGCACTGGACCGGCGGCGTCTTCGTCGCGCAGGGCGGCTGGGAGCTGGTCGGCGTGATCATCACCGGCGCACTGATGCTGCTCGCGTTCGGTCCGGGTCGCTACAGCATCGACCACCTGCTGACTGCGCGCCGCCGGGCGAGCGAGCCCGAGGGGCGGCACGTCCGGGTCGCGGAGACGGCGCGCGTCGCGTCGTAGCACGATGGGGTCGTGTCGCCGCGCCATGTCCCCTTGCGTCCTGTCACCGCCGTCCGCTACGTCACGCCCCTGCGCGAGGGTGGATCGCTGCCCGGGCTGATGGAGGCCGACGACCTGGGCACGTACGTCGTGAAGTTCCGTGGCGCCGGGCAGGGGCCGAAGGTGCTGGTGGCGGAGGTCGTCTGCGGGGAGCTGGCGCGGGCGCTGGGCCTGCCGGTGCCGGACCTGGTGACCGTCCAGCTCGATCCGGCGCTCGGTGCGTCCGAGCCCGACCAGGAGGTGCAGGAGCTGCTCCGGGCCAGCCCGGGGCTCAACCTGGGCATGGACTTCCTACCCGGGGCACTCGACCTCGATCCCGTCGCGTTCCCCGTCGACCCCGGCCTGGCCGGGCGGGTGCTGTGGTTCGACGCGCTCGTCGGCAACGTCGACCGGTCGTGGCGCAACGTCAACATGCTGTTCTGGCACGGTGGCCCGTACCTCATCGACCACGGCGCGACGCTGACGTTCCACCACGCCTGGTCGCGCGCCGACGTCCTTCTTCCCGCGGAGGCGCAGAACAAGGCTGCTGCGGGCTGGGCGACCAGGCCCTATGACGCGGCCGACCACGTGCTGCTCGGCTCGTCCCCCGATATCGACGCGGCGGACGCGGCTCTCGCCCCGCTGGTCACCGCGGACCTGCTCCGCGAGGTCGTGGCGGCGGTGCCGGACGAGTGGCTGGGGGAGGACGGCGACCGGGACGCGTACGTCGCGCAGCTGCTCGCCCGCCGTGACGCCCGCGGCGCCTGGCTGCCGGGTGTCCGGGACGCGGTGGCGCACCGCGTCGACCACGCGCCCACGCGCACGCCCAACCCACCGTCGTGGTTGACCGAGCGGCGGGGAGGGTGAGCGTGCACGCCTTCGAGTACGCCGTCCTGCGGGTGGTGCCGCGCGTCGAGCGCGGCGAGCTGATCAACGCCGGGGTGCTGCTGTACTGCCGGGCGCTCGATTACCTCGGTGCCCGCGCCCAGCTCGACGTCACCCGCCTCGCGGCGCTCGACGCCACGGCCGATGCCGCGGCGATCGGCCGGGCCCTGGACGCCGCGGTCGCCCTGTGCGGCGACGGTCCGGCACAGGCCGCGCGGCACTCCGGGCCCGCGGGGGAGGAGGACCGGGGCCGGCGCTTCCGCCGGCTCACCGCCCCGCGCAGCACCGTGGTGCAGGCGGGGCCGGTGCACACCGGTCTGACGGCCGACCCCACCGGCACCCTCGAGCACCTGCTCGAGACGCTGGTCAGCTGAGGGCCCAGATCACCCGGCAGCGTTGCCCAGGTTCGCGATCGACCCGCGCATCTGCTCCTCCGACACCCGCGGGTAGAGGGCGAGCGCCTCCTGGTCCTGCACGCCGCTCCAGTCGTAGGTGTGCGTGACCTGCGTGCCGCCGTCGGAGGTGGGTTCGAGCTCCCAGCCGTAGACGTGGCCGGTCGGGTTCAGGTCCCCGATGATGTGCTTCAACGCCCCCACCGGGTGGACGGCCGGGGCCCAGGCGATCGCGCGGTCGGGCTCGAACGTCGTGATCTCGTTGCGCATCTGGTAGTCGCCGATGCCCTCCTGGTTCATGTTCATCACGAACGCGTCGCCGACCTTCGACACGGGGCTCGGGCCGGAGTCGAGGCCCGTGAGCATGCCGGCGCCGTCGAGCTCGGTGTGGCGGGCCGGGTCGGACAGCAGCGCGAAGATCGCTGCGGGCGGGGCGGCGACAGCGCCGCTGACCTGGATCTTCTTGTCGTCACTCATGGTTCCTCCGTCAACGTCGTTGTTGTCGGGGGAAGTCAGCCACGCGCGCCGCACCGGCGTCAACCCTGGCCTGGGACGTCCCGGCCCGATTGAATAGGTCGATGACCGACGCCGTTCCCGCCTCCTCCCTGACCGACTGGCTGCGCTCGGATGTGCCGGAGGTGAAGGTGGGCGACGGGCCCGTCGGGGTCGAACGGATCTCCGGTGGGCACTCCAACCTCACCTACCGCATCACCGACGCCGCCGGCACCCCGTGGGCGCTGCGCCGCCCGCCGACCGGGATGGTGCTGGCCACCGCGCACGACATGAGCCGCGAGTGGCGGTTCATCTCGGCGCTGGCGCCCACGGGGGTTCCAGTCGCGCCGCCCGTCGCCTACTGCGCCGACGACGCCGTCATCGGCGCCGAGTTCTACGTCATGGGCTTCGTCGACGGCGAGGTGCTCGGCGACGCGGAGTCCGGGAACCGGCTGGAAGCGGAGGCTCGCCCCGCGGCCGGAACCGCGACCATCGACGTGCTGGCCGACCTGCATGCCGTCGAGCCCGACGAGGTCGGCCTGGGGGACCTGCGCCGGTCGGGCAGCTACCTGGAGCGGCAGCTCAAGGTCTGGCACCGGCAGGTGCACGCCTCGGCGGTGGAGGATCTCTCCGTCGTCGACGCCGCCCACGAGCGGCTCGTCGCGCGGGCGGCCGCCCTGCCGCCGTCGGAGGTGCGGATCGCGCACGGCGACTACCGCCCCGGCAACCTCGCCTACGGCCCCGACGGCGGAGTGCGGGCGATCTTCGACTGGGAACTGGCCACGCTGGGCGACCCGCTGGCCGACCTCGGCTGGCTGCTCGCGTCGTGGGGACGGCCCGGCGACACCGCCCCGCCGACGATCGCCGGGCCCAACCAGGCCGGCGGCTACCCGGACGGCGACATGCTGGCCGCCCGCTACGCGGAGCGCTCCGGCCGCGACGTCTCCGAGCTGGACTTCTACGTGGCCTTCGCCCGCTGGCGCTCGGCGTGCATCGGGGCCGGGGTGTACAGCCGCTACGTCGGCGGGGTGATGGGCGCCGAGGAGTCCGACGGGGGAGCGGCCCGTCTGCAGTCCCTCCAGGACCAGGCGCGAGCAGCCCTCACCGCCCTGAGCTGACCGTCCCAGAGCGCTGATCACCGCGTCGGGGGGTCAGACGATCCACGGGGGGAGGACCGGGTCCCCGCCCTCGGCGGTCGCCTGGGCGCCGGCCGTTGCGGCCACCACCGTCGTGATCCCGTCCGGGCCTGCGTGGATCCGGCGCGGCACCCTGGCGGGCATGACGACCGTGTCGCCCGTGCCCACCTGGTGCTCCCCGCCGTCGAGCTCGATGCGGGCGGAGCCGGCGAGTACCGCCCAGACCTGCTCGACGTCGAAGCTGTGCAGTGGGCCGGAGGCGCCGGGATCCATGCGGACCTGCCAGACGGCCATCCCGGAGTCGCCCTGGGTCGGCGACGCGAACGTGGTCATCTCGGCGTTGGGGGTGGTGGTGCGGCGGGCTTCGGCGTGGCGGACGACCGGCATGAGCGAGCCTCTCGTAAGATGGACAATGTGGTTGTCGAAATAGTGAACCAGGTTGTCGATCGTGTCAACTGACCCTCCCGGCTTCGTGCTGCCGCTGCTGCTCCTGCAGGGTTTCCGCACGCTGGTGGACGCCCTGCACGCCGAGCTCGCCCGGCAGGGCCATCCCGACGCGCGGCCGGTGCACGGGTTCGTCCTGCAGGCGGTCGGCCCGGTCGGCATCACGGCCGTCGAGCTGGGCCGCCACCTCGGCGTCACCAAGCAGGCCGCGGCCAAGCACGTGGAGACGCTCGAACGGCTCGGCTACCTCGAGCGGGCCGCCGATCCGGCCGACGCACGCCGCAAGATCGTGCGCCGCACCGGCCGCGGCGCCGACCTGCTGGCCCGGTCCGCGGAGATCTTCGACGGTCTGCGCGCCGGCTGGGAGGACGCGCTCGGCGCCGACCGGCTGCGGGCGCTGGAGGACGACCTGCACGTGGTCACCCGCGGGGGGCCGCTGCGGCTCGACGTCCCCGGGTGGCTCGCGGGCGGCGGAGCAGGAGATCATTGAACGCGTGAGCAACCCCCTCCTGCAGATCATCGTCGGCAGCACCCGCCCGGGCCGCGTCGGCCTCCCCGTGGCGCGCTGGATCGAGAAGGCCGCCCTCGACCACGGCGGCTTCGACGTCGAACTGGTGGACCTCGCCGAGGTCGACCTCCCGATCTTCGACGAGCCGAAGCACCCCATGCTGCGGCAGTACACCCACGACCACACGAAGGCGTGGAGCGCCACGATCGATCGCGCCGACGCGTTCGTCATGGTCATGCCCGAGTACAACCACAGCTTCAACGCGGCGCTGAAGAACGCGATCGACTACCTGTCGCACGAGTGGCGCCACAAGCCTGTCGGCACCGTCAGCTACGACGGGGTGGCCGCCGGCATCCGCGCGGTGCAGCAGCTCAAGCCGGTGCTCTCGGTGCTCTCGATGGTGCCGCTGACGGCCGCGGTGCCGATCCCGTTCGTCGGGAAGATGATCTCCGGCGAGGGTGCCGAGAAGGTGTTCACCCCCACCGAGGAGGTCGTGGCCGGCGCGACGCTGATGCTCGACGCCCTCGCCGCCTGGATCCCGGCGAGCAGGCTCCTGCGCGGGGCGTGATCAGTCCAGCGTGATCGCGATGCCGGCGCTGCCCGCACCGCCCGGGCGCAGGCTGCTCATCGTGGTGAGCAGCTTGCCCATCAGTCCGTACTTGCGACGGACGGCGCTGCGCACGCGGGCGGTGCCGACGTCGTCGAGCAGGCGGGCGTGGGCGGGAACGGAGAGACCGGTGACGGTGCCGCGCCGGTCGCACACCGCGAGCGTCACCGCAGCGCCGTTCTGCGGCTCCGCTGAGGAGCGCACGTCGCCGCCGTCCCGGCGGATCCGCTTGACCTTTCCCGAGGCGGCGCCGGTCCACACCCCCAGCCCGTCGGGCACGGCGGCGACCCACACCGCCGTGGGCACGCCCGTCCCGTCCCTCCGGAACGTGGTGAGGGAGACGAACTGCGCGTCGGCGAGTTGCTCGCCTGCCGAGAGACTCATGCGCTGACGGTAGCCGGGGTCAACCGGACCGGCATCGCGTCGTAACCGCGCAGGACCCGCGTGGGCCTGCGGTGCGGCGGTCCGGACGGGGCCAGGTCCGGGAAGCGGTCGAACAGCGCGCGCAGGCCGACCTCGCCCTCCATCCTCGCCAGGCCCGCGCCGAGGCAGTAGTGGATGCCGCTGGAGAACGCGACGTGTTCACCCGCCCCGGCGCGCGCGACGTCGAAGCAATTCGGGTCGGGGAACTTCGCGGGGTCGCGGTTGGCGCCCCCGAGCATGATCACCACGAGGCTCCCGGCCCGCACGGACCCGCCGGCCACCGTGGTGTCGCGCTGGCACATCCGGCCGGTGCGCTGCACGGGGGAGTCGAAGCGCAGGATCTCGTCCACGGCGTTCGGCCAGAGCGCGGGGTCCGACCGCAGGGCGGCGAGCTGGTCGGGGTGCGAGGTCAGGAGTGCGGCGCCGTTGCCGATGAGGTTGACGGTGGTCTCGAACCCGGCCGCGAGCAGCAGCATCGCGATGCTGGTCAGCTCGTCCTCACTGAGCTTGCCGTCCTCGGAGTGGGCGTGCACGAGCGCGGACAGGATGTTGTCACCGGGGTGCCGGCGGAGCTCCGCGAAGTGGCCGGTCATCCAGTCCTGGAGGGCCTGGATGTCGCGCTCGGAGCGCCGGAAGTCGGCCCACGACAGCCCGGCGTCGAGCGACAGTGCCGCGCCCGCGCCCCACTCCAGGAACTGGCGGCGCATCTCCAACGGCGCGCCCAGCATCTCGGCGATGACGGTGGCGGGCAGCAGGCTGGCGTAGTCGTCGATGAGATCGGCCGTGGGGCCGGCGGTGGCCAGGCCGTCGAGCAGCTCGGCGGCGATCTCCTCGGTGCGGGTGCGCAGCGCGGCCACCGCCTTCGCGCTGAACGCGCGGGTGACGAGCTTGCGGTAGCGGGTGTGGTCGGGAGCGTCGGTGGAGAGCATCGACGGCGGCTCGGCCGGGCCGAGCGGCCCGTGGCCCCCGAGCCGGGCGAGGGCGGCGAAGACCCCGGCCGCGCGCCCGCTCGGGCCACCGACCACCCCGAAGTCGGCGCTGCGCAGGATCGCGGTGGCCATGTCGTGGTGGGCGGTGTTGAGCACGATGCCGTTGCTCACCAGCCGGCCGCGGTCGCGCAGATCGTCGTAGGCGGGGAAGGGGTCGACGTTCATCGCGGGGTCGAGCATCAGCGCCGCGGTGGGCTCGCCCGCCTTCATACGCTGCCCGACGGCCCTCTTGACGAGGCCGTGGCGCAGCCCCCACCGGATCCGTCGTCGCACGCCTGTCAACGCCATCGCCGAACTCCCTACTTACCGCCGGTAACCTGACGCCAAGCTACCGCCGGTCGGCCCCGTTCGGCCACCCCGAACCGGATCGGGTACCACTGGACAGGTGACCTCCCCGCGGCTGCTCGCCATCAGCGATCTGCACGTGCGCTACCCGGAGAACCGGGTGATCGCCGACGGCCTGCGTCCCACGTCGGACGGCGACTGGCTGATCGTCGCCGGCGACGTCGCGGAGCAGACCGAGGACGTGGCCGAGGTCCTGGCCCTGCTGCGCGACCGGTTCGCCCGCGTGATCTGGGTGCCGGGCAACCACGAGCTGTGGACGCGCACCAAGGACCCGGTGTCGCTGCGCGGCGAGTACCGCTACCAGCACCTGGTGGACACCTGCCGGGAGCTGAACGTGCTGACGCCCGAGGACGAGTTCCCGGTGTGGGAGGGCGCGGGCGGCCCGGTGGTGGTGGCGCCGTTGTTCCTGCTCTACGACTACTCGTTCCTGCCGGCCGGCACGTCGACGTCGGAGGAGGGGTTGGCGGCGGCCTACCAGGCGGGCGTGGTGTGCACCGACGAGCACCTGCTGTTCCCCGAGCCCCACGAGAGCCGCGCCGCGTGGTGCGCGGCCCGGGTGCAGGAGAGCCGCCGCCGCCTCGACGCGATCGATCCGGGCCTGCCGACGGTGCTGGTCAACCACTGGCCGCTGACGCGCACGCCGACGCGGGTGCTGCGCTACCCGGAGTTCGCGCTGTGGTGCGGCACCGAGGCCACGGCCGACTGGCACGTCCGCTACCGCGCGACGGCCGTCGTTTACGGCCACCTGCACATCCCGCGCGTCATCTACGAGGACGGCGTGCGGTTCGTCGAGGCGTCGCTGGGCTACCCGCGGGAGTGGCGGCCACGCGACGAGAAGTTCGGGACGACGGTCACCGAGACCCTCCCGCGCCAGGTCCTTCCAGCGCCCGGCGCGTGACCGGTTCCCGGTGTCCGGGGCTGTGCCACCACCGCCATGCGTAGTGGACGAGCCACACGCCCGGCCCGCTGACCAGCAGGATCGCGGTGGCGAGGTAGCCGTGACTCTCCGCGAAGAGACCCGCCACGACCCAGCCGGCGATCCAGATCACCATGAGCACGAGCCGCTGGCGCATCATCCGGCGGTGCACCACGACCAGCGGCTCGCGCATGTCGGTGACGACGACGGGCCGGTCGCGGCGTGGCACCCGTTCGACGCTACCCCCGGTCGGCGCGCCTGGCCCCGTAGCGGCGGTTGAACTTCTCCACCTGACCGGCCGCGTCGAGCACGCGGGTGTTGCCGGTCCAGAAGGGGTGCGAGAACGCCGTGACGTCCACGCGGATGAGGGGGTAGGTGTTGCCGTCCTCCCGCTCGACCGTCTCCCGCGAGGTGGCGGTGGAGCGGGTGAGGAAGGCGTCGCCGGTGGTGCGGTCCTGGTAGACGACGGGCGCGTAGGTCGGGTGGATTGCGGGTCGCATCTGAACTCCTCGGGTGGGTCTGTCGCTCTGCTACCGTCTTAACGATAACGGTTGTCGATTTCATTCCGGAAGTGGGAGAGCGTATGCGACCCGACGGATACACGGCAGCACGGGTTGCATGCTCGGCGTCACCGCGTGTCACGTCCGGCCGACGGCACCCGTTCTGCTCGTACAGCCCTGCGACGCCGACCGGCGGCCCGTGGCGTACGCCGTCCTGATCGGGCCGCTGCGCACATCCGCCGACGTCAGCGCGGTGGGGGCCTGGTTGACGGCGGGTCGGCTCGACCCCAGGTCGCTCCCCGCGCATCTCACGGAAAGTAAACCTGCGAGAGACCCACGTCACAGCGCGTAGGCGTTTCTGCAGGTCGTCATTTTCTTCACAGCGTGGCCACAGTTGCGCTGAGGAGTCTCTGTGTCATGACCTTGACGGCTGCACCAGCGGACCCGCTACCGATGCCCGGGCTCCCGGCGTCGGCGGCGGTGTGGGTCGGACAGCTCGACGTCCGGCGCCCCATCGAGCCCGTCGAGGTGGCGCGCACGTTCGCGTCCGCGCTGCTGCTCGTCACCGTCGACGGCGTGCCCGCCGGCCAGGTCAGCGTCCCGCTCGTCGACGGGCACGCCTCCGCCGACACCATCCGCACCACGGTCCTCGACGTCGTCGGCGACAAGCTCGCGCACATCCCGCTCGCCCTCGCGCCCGTCCGGTACGCGGTCACGGTCGTCATCGCCACGCGCAACCGGCCCGAGAACGTGGCCCGGTGCGTCCGCAGCCTGCTGCGCAGCACGCACGACCGGTTCACGGTGCTCGTCGTCGACAACGACCCGGAGAACGACTTCACCGAGACCGTCGTCCGCGACATCGACGACGCCCGCGTCGAGTACGTCCGCGAGGCGCACCGCGGCACCTCCGCCGGCCGCAACCGCGGGCTCGTCGAGGCCATGGCCCGCGGCGCCCGGTTCGTCGCCTTCACCGACGACGACGTCGAGGTCGACCCGGGCTGGGTCGGCCGGATGGCGTCCGCGCTGGCCGAGCCGGACGTGGCCTGCGTCTGCGGCCCGGTGATGGCCGCGCGGCTCGACTCGCCCGCCCAGCAGGAGGCCGACGCGGCTCTCGGCTGGCAGAAGGGCTTCCAGCGGCGCCGGTTCTCCATGGCCGAGCCCCCGGCCGACTCGGCCGTCTTCCCGTTCTCGCCCGGCCTGTTCGGTGTCGGCGCCAACATGGCCGTCAACGTCGCGGTGGCCACGGAGCTCGGCGGCTTCGACCCCGCGCTCGGCCCAGGCACCCCGGCCAAGGCCGGTGAGGACTGCGAGTTCATGGTCCGCCTCGTGCTGGCCGGCCACACCCTGGCCTACGAGCCGTCCGCGTACGTGTGGCACCACCACCGCAGCTCCGGTGCGGCGCTCGCCGGCCAGCTCGACGGCTACGCGCTCGGGCTCGGCGGCTACCTCACGAAGATCCTGCTCGACCCGGTGGGCCGCGCCGCCGCCCTGCGCCGGATCCCGGCCGCCATCGCGCAGCTGCGCTCCATCAGCGACCGCGAGACCTCGGCCGAGACGGCCGGCTCGAGCGGCGGGCATCAGCTGCGCACGCTCGTCTCCGGCCCGCTGGCCTACCTGGCTGCCCGGCGCGCGGTGCGTCGCGCCGGCGGGAACGTGCCGCCGCTGGTGGCCGACGACCGCTGACGGTCAGCTCTTGACGGCCTGCAGCGTGTAGGAGTGCGGCAGCCGTTCGGGCCGGTCGGTCAGCCGCCACTCGTCGAACGGACCCACCTGCTCCATCCGCCCGGGCAACGCGTTCCAGGGCACGGAGTCGTGCTCCACGAGCTGCGTGATCGTCAGCCCCTCGTCCAGCAGGGCGGTGACGATCTCGCCCAGGCCGTGGTTCCAGTCGTGGCTCACGGTGTGGACGAACTCGACGTCGGACTCGACGTACGTGCCTCCCTCGTCCCACACGGTCGGAGCCGGGGTCTCGAGGTGGGGGAAGCGGATGACGAGATCGTCGGTGCGCTTGTCGTCGATGGACCACAGCACGGGATGGCCCTCGCGCAGGAACAACCGCCCGCCCGGCTTGAGCAGCGCGGACACCACCGCAGCCCAGCGCCGGATGTCCGGTAGCCAGCACAGCGCCCCGATCCCGGTGAAGACCAGGTCGAACGCGGCGGCGGGCAGCACGTCGAGCGCGCCGTAGAGGTCGGACTCGACGAACTCGACGTCCGTGCCGGTGGCGGCGGCGAGCGTGCGGCCCTCCGCAAGGGAGGCAGGGGAGAAATCGAGCCCCGTCATCGACGCGCCGAGCCGGGCCAGCGAGATCGTGTCGGTGCCGATGTGGCACTGCAGGTGCACGCCACGCAGACCCATGACGTCGCCGAGCCGGGGGACGTCGAAGCGCACCACGTCGGACAGGAACGCCGGGTCACTCACGAACCGGTCGAGCGCGTAGTCGGGGGAGGCGGCGTGGGCGGGCGCGCGCTCGTCCCAGTTGGCGCGGTTGACGGCGAGATAGTCGGCGGTCACGGGGACGCACCGTAATCGACGTGGTAGCCAGAAGCCGTGCCTTTTCTGACGGTGGACCCGACCAACACCGACCAGCTCCGCGCCTGGGACGGCGACGGGGGAGCGTTCTGGACCGCACACGCGCGGCGCTTCGACGAGGGCGTCGCGGCCTACCAGGGGCCGTTGATCGACGCCGCCGCGATCGGGGCCACCGACACGGTGCTCGACGTCGGGTGCGGCAACGGCCAGGTCACCCGCGACTGCGCGCGTCGGGGGGCGTCGGCCCTCGGGGTGGACCTGTCGAGGTCGATGCTGGAGTACGCGCGACACCGCGCCGGGCAGGAGCAACTGGACAATGCGTTGTTCGTCCACGCCGACGCCCAGACCCACCCCTTCACGCCGGCGTCGTTCGACGTGGCCGTCAGCCGGCACGGCTCGATGTTCTTCGGCGACCCGGGGGCGGCCTTCGCCAACATCGCCCGTGCGCTACGCCCGGGCGGGCGGCTGGTGCTGCTGACCTGGCAGCCGCTGGAGCATCAGGAGTGGCTGCGGGCGTTCCGGTCCGCCATGGCCGCGGGCCGCGACCTACCACCGATCCCGACCACCGGCCCGGGCCCGCTGTCGCTGCGATCCCGACCGGGTGCGGAGCCTGCTCACCTCCGCCGGGTTCGCGGACGTGCAGCTCACGGGGCTGGCCGAGCCCTGTACTACGGCGTCGACACCGACGACGCGTTCCGGTTCGTCGCCGCCCAGCAGGCCGGGCTGGTGCGCGACCTCGACGGGGAGAGACGCAGGCGCGCACTCGACGCCCTGCGCGACGACCTGGCCGCGCACGAGACCGGGCGGGGGGTTCTGTACAACTCGGCGACGTGGCTCGTACAGGCTTCTGTGCTGCGGAGATCGGGTCTCGGATAGCGTCCGGGCGTGGACGTGACGGTGCTCGGCGCGGGCGTGAGTGGCCTGACGTCGGCGGTCCGGCTCCAGGAGGCGGGGCACCGGGTCAGGGTCGTCGCGGCGGCGCGGTCGGCGCGGTCCACGTCGGCGCTGGCCGCGGCCGTCTGGTTCCCGACCCACGTCGGACCGCCCGACCGCGTGCTCGCGTGGGGGGCCGAGACGTTCTCCGAGCTGTCCGCGCAGGCCGCCGCCGGTGTCCCCGGGGTCGTGATGCGGGAGTCGCTGGCGCTGTACCGGGAGCCACCCGGCGTGCCCGACTGGGCCGATGCCGTCGGCGGGGTCCGCGCCGCGGCGGCGACGGACCTGCCACCGGGGTACGTCCACGGGTTGCGGTTCGCCGTTCCGCTCGTCGAGATGCCGCTGTACCTGCCGTGGCTCGTCGGCCGGGTCACTGCGGCGGGTGGGGAGCTGGTGGATCGGCGGGTCTCCTCGATCGACGAGCTGACCGGCGGCACCGACGCCGTCGTCAACTGTTCCGGGCTGGCCGCCCGGGAGCTGGCCGACGACCCGAGCGTCTACCCGGTGCGCGGGCAGATCGTGCGGGTCACCAATCCCGGCCTGACGATGTCGGTCCGCGACGAGGCCCACCCCGACGGCCGGGCCTACGTCCACCCGCGCACCACCGACTGCATCCTGGGCGGCACCCTCGACGAGCACGAGTGGGACACCCGGGCCGACCCGGCCACGTCGGCCGCGATCCTGCGACGGTGCCGCGAGATCGTGCCCGCGCTCGCCGCCGCCACCGTGCTCGAGGAGATCGTGGGCCTGCGCCCGGCGCGCCCGACCGTCCGGTTGGAGGAGTCGCCGGGGGACGGGACGAGGATCGTGCACAACTACGGACACGGTGGTGCGGGTATCACGCTCGGCTGGGGATGCGCGGCGGAGGTCGCCGGACTGCTGGGCCGGACGTGACGGATCCGGGGCGCCCGTCAGGGGGTAGGGCGCACCTCCGCGAGGATCGCGTCGATGCCGGTGGCGGCAGGCAGCGACTCGCCCGCGGCGATCCGCCGGCGCCACCCGGTCTCCCGCTCGGCGACGGCGGTGGCCAGCTCCACGACCTCGGCCAGGTGCGCGCGGGGCACGACCACCAGCCCGCTCGCGTCGCCCCGGACCACGTCGCCGGGGTGGACGACGACACCCCCGCACTGCACGGTGACGTTGATCGCGCCGGGCCCGGTGTTCGAGCCCGTGGCCGGGTGGGCGCCGCGGGCGAAGGTGGGCAGCCCGGCGTCGTCGAGGCCGTCGACGTCGCGGACGGCGCCGTCGACGACGAGCCCCGCCGCCCCGAGCCCTCGATGGTCTCGCCGACGATGTCGCCGACGACCGCCGCGTCGTCGCGTCCGCCGGCGTCGATCACCAGGACGTCGCCGGGCCGGACGCTGTCGACGGCCTTGAGCACGAGCAGGATGTCGCCGGGCTTCGTCCAGACGGTGACGGCGGTGCCGCACAGCTGGGCCGGGCCCGCGAGGTGGCGCAGAGGAGGCCCGACCACCCCGACCGGTCCGCCGGAGTCGGCGATCTGCGTGGTGGCGAGCTCCGCCAGCGCCGCGACGAGAGCGGGGTCCGCGGGCTCGGTGCCCGCGTTGATCGTCCACTGGTCGGGGTGGGACTTGCTCACGTCGTCTCCGGAGGCTCAGTGCGGATGTGCAGCGTGGTGGCGGGCCAGGACGTCGAGCCCGAAGTCGGCGACGGGGTCGCGCCACACCGAGTGGGCGTGGTTGGCGCCGCGCTGCGTGTTGTCCCACTCGACGAGCAACCGCGGGCCCTGCAGGCGGTAGTAGTGCGGGGCACCCGGTTCGAGCGGGCCGGCCCAGGCCACGTGGACGGCGTCGAGCGCGGCGTCGTCGTAGCGCGGGCCCACGCCGTCGGGCACCCGCTCGACGTAGGTGCCCAGCAGCAGGCGCAGCACCTCGCGCTGCCCGGCGTCGAGCTCGGCGCCGGCCACCCCCTTCGGCGCGAGCGTGTACTCGACGGCGTGGTGGTCGGCGTCGTCGAACGCGGCGACCTCGTCGATCCGGTCGCTCATCGCCTGCAGCTTCTCCCACTCCACCGGGTCGCGGAAGCGCTCGTCGCGCCAGACGCCGGCCAGCGGGATGACGCGGTCGCCGTCGGCGACGGTGGTGCGGTTGGCCGTGACGACGTCCGCCGGGGCCTTGGGCAGCAGGATCGCGCGGGCCGCGAGATCGGGAGACAGCGAGCGGACGAGCTCACGGGCGAGGTCCTCGACGCGGCCGAGCGGGCGGTTGACGGCGCCGCCGAGCAGGGGTGAGGACGCCGGGTCGGCGCCCATGAAGCACGGGGTGGTGGCCACCAGCACTCCGTCGACGACGAGGTTGTTGAGCGACACGTGGTGGCCGCCGAACCGCCAGCCCCACGGCCGCGCGCCGCCCGGCTCGCCGAACACGCGCAGGTGGTAGCGGCCGGGATCGCGGCCCCGGTCCCGGTCGAACAGGGTGACGAAGCCCTCGGCCTGGTCGAGCACGTTCTCCAGGCCCATCGTGGTGGCGACCGTGACGTAGCCGGCCGTCGACAGCCCCGACGCGACCAGCCGCATCGCGGCCCGCTGCTGGGGCGGCCGCTGCTCGTGCAGCGTGAGACCGCCGTGGTCGGTGGGGGTGTAGAACCACCGCCGCCGCTCGGAGTCGTCGTCCGCGGGCCCGGCCCCGGTGGCCACCGGGCGCTGCTCCGCGTCGAGGCCGTCCAGCCACGCGCGGGCGGCGTCAGCCATCCGTGCGGCCACCTCGCGGCGGGCCTTCTCCTCGTCAACACCGGCGTCGACCATGCCCGTCAACCTAGCGCGGACGCCGCCCCGGATGTGGTCGAATGCGGCCACCGACAGGAGGAGCAATGATTCCCGCCGTTCTCGCTCTGCACGGCTGGCCCGGTGACCGCGACGACTTCGCCGCGGTCGCCGGGCTGCTCGACGTCGAGGTGCTGCGGCCCGACCTGGTCGGCTTCGGCGCCTCCCCCGGCGGGGATCCGTCCGCGGCCGGGCAGGTGGAGAGACTGCTCGACGAGCTGCCGGTCGACCAGGTCGTGGTCGCCGGCTACGACGTCGGCAGCCGCGTCGCGCAGACGTTGGCCCGTGACCACCCCGAGCGGGTGCGCGCGTTGGTGGTGGCGCCGCCCCTGCCCGGCGCCGGCGGCCGCGTGCTGGAGCCGTCGGCGCAGCGGGAGTTCTGGTACCAGGCGTTCCACCAGCTGGAGCTGGCCGAGCAGCTCGTCGACGGTCGCCCCGATGCGGTGCGTGCCTACCTGCGGCACTTCTGGTCGCACTGGTCGGGCCCCGGCTTCGCGCCGTCCGAGGCCCGCCTCGACGCGCTGACCGCGGCCTACAGCCGGCCGGGGGCGTTCACGGCGTCGATCGGCTGGTACCGGGCGGGTTCGGGCATGGTGGCCACGTCGTTGGCCGAGCAGCCGCCGCAGCGGCGCATCACGGTGCCCACGACCGTGTTGTGGCCCGAGCACGACCCCCTGTTCCCGCGGGAGTGGAGCGATCGGCTCGGGGGGTGGTTCACCGACGTCGACCTGCGTCCGGTGGACGGCGTCGGCCACTTCGTGCCGGTGGAGGCGCCGGAGGTGTTCGCCACCGCGGTCGCCGAGCACCTGTGATGCCCGGCCTGCGTGGAAGAATCGGTTCGTGCAGATCCGGATCCTGGGATCGTTCGAGGTTTGCTCGGACGCCGGCGTCGTGGCCCACGTGCCGGGCGCCCGGCTACGCGCGCTGCTGATCGCCCTCGCACTCGAACCGAACCGGGTGGTCCCGAGGGCGATCCTCGTCGACTGGATCTGGGGCGAGCGCCCGCCCGCCGACGCGCCGAGTGCTCTGCAGCGCCTGGCCTCCCGGCTGCGGAAGGCCCTGCCGGCCGGGGTGATCGAAGGACAGGCGGGCGGCTACCGGCTGACGGTGGACCCCGAGGCCGTCGACGCGGTGCGGTTCGAACGCCTCGTCGGCGAGGCCCGCAACCGGGAGGCGCTCGCTCTGTGGCGTGGTGCGGCCCTGCAGGACGTCGCTCTGCCGGACAGCGCCGCCTTCGACGCGGCGGTCACCCGGCTCGAGGGGCTGCGCCTGACCGCGCTGGAGGACCGGTTCGACCCGGAGGCCGGCGCCGGGGACGTCGCGGAGCTGACCGACCTGGTGGCCGCGCACCCGTTGCGGGAACGGCTCGTCGCCGCGCTGATGCGGGCCCTCGTCGCGGCCGGTCGTGACTCGGAGGCGCTGCTCGTCTACCAGCGCACGAGGGAAGCCCTGGTCGACGCGCTGGGCGTCGACCCCTCCCCGGAGCTGTCCGCGCTGCACGGCAGGCTGCTGCGGGGCGAGCTCGGTGGGCGGCAGGAGAACCGGAAGTCCAACCTGCGCGCCGAGCTGACCAGTTTCGTCGGGCGGGACGCCGATGTCGCCGTGGTGCGCGACCTCGTCGCCGACCACCGGCTCACCACCCTGATCGGGCCGGGTGGGTCGGGCAAGACCAGGCTGGCCACGGAGACCGCGCGCACGCTGGCGCCCCCGGACGGGGTCTGGTTGGTGGAGCTCGCGGGAGTGGGCGCCGACGGCGACGTGGCGCAGGCGACGCTCGCCGGGCTCGGCCTCCGGGACGCCCTGCTCGGCGCCACCCCGAACGCGGAGCTGACGGACCGGCTCATCGCCGCGGTCCGCGATCGCGAGGCCCTGCTGATCCTGGACAACTGCGAGCACATGATCGAGTCGGTGGCGGCGTTCGCCGACCGGGTGCTCGGACGGTGCGGGCGGCTGCGGATCCTGGCCACGAGCCGGGAACCGCTCGGCATCACCGGTGAGGCGCTGTGGCTCGTCGAGCCGCTGGCCCTGCCGGAGGGCGACCGGATCGAGTCCGCACCTGCGGTCCGCCTGCTGCTCGACCGGGCGGGCGCGGTGCGCAGGGATCTCGTCGTCGACGCCGAATCACTGGCGACGATGGTGCGCGTCTGCCGGGCGCTGGACGGGATGCCGCTGGCCATCGAGCTGGCCGCCGCCCGGCTGCGCACCATGTCGGTCGACCAGCTCGCCGACCGGCTCCACGACCGGTTCCGCCTGCTCACCGGGGGCAGCCGCACCGCGTTGCCGCGGCACAGGACGCTGCGCGCGGTGGTCGACTGGAGCTGGGAGCTGCTCACCGACGCCGAGCAGGCGGTGCTGCGCAGGCTCTCGGTGTTCGCGGGCGGGGCGAGCCTGGAGGCGGCCGAGCGGGTCTGCGCCGGCGCCGCGGTCGAGCGGGAGGACGTGCTCGAGTTGCTCACTTCGCTGGCCGAGAAGTCGCTCGTGATCACCGACGGCCGCGGTGCACCGCGCTACCGGATGCTCACCACGATCACGGAGTACTCCCGGCACCGGCTGGCCGAGTCGGGGGAGGCGGACCTGGCCCGCCGCGCGCATCTCGCCTACGTCACCGATCTCGCCGAGACCGCGGAGCCCCACCTGCGCCGCGCTGAGCAACTGGAGTGGCTCGCGACGCTCGGGATCGAGCACGACAACATCGGTTCGGCGATGCGCGGCGCGCTCACGGCCGGCGATGCGCACGCGGCGATGCGGCTCGCGGCGGGAGCCGGCTGGTACTGGTGGCTCAGCGGGCACCGGGCGGAAGGCCTCGAGCTGATCACCGCGGCCACGACGACGCCCGGCGAGGTGGACGACGAGATCCGCGCCCTGGTCTACGCGCTCGTCGTGCTGTTCGTGAGCGCCGGGCGCGGCGGCGAACGCGAGGCGCAGGAGTGGATCCACAAGGCGTACCGGTTCAGCCAGGGCAGCCGGCGGCGCTACCCGTTGCTGGGGCTCGTCGACGCGCTGGAGCGGATGCTGCAGGAGCCGGACACGGTCCTGTATGCCTTCGAACCGTTGCTGGACAACGAGGACCCGTGGGTCCGGGCCCTGGCCCGGCTGCATCTGGGCAAGATGCGGATCGTGCTCGGCCAGGGCGGGCGGGACGCGGACGCATATCTCGAGAGCGCGCTCGGTGAGTTCCGGGCGCTCGGCGAACGCTTCGGGATCTCGTTCGCCCTGAGCGAGCTGGCGGACCGGATCGCCACGCGCGGCGAGTTCGCCGGGGCGTGCGAGTACTACGAGCAGGCGATCGCGGTCGTCGTCGCGGTCGGGGCCGTCGAGGACGTCATCCGGATGCGGTCGCGGCAGGCCCAGCTGTACTGGTTGCTCGGCGACAAGGACGCCGGTGCCGCTGCTCTCGCCGACGCCGAGCGGCACGCGGAACGGGTCACCTGGCCGGACGCGCTCGCCGAGCTGGCTCTCGCGAAGGCCGAGCTCGCGCGGTGGGGCGGCGACGCCGAGGAGTCGCGCCACCAGCTCGGCGTCGCGACCACGCTGCTGGGCGACGGGGCGCAGTGGGCGCTGATCCGCGCGATGACCCACGACCTGCTCGGCTACCTCACCGACGATCTCGCCGAGGCCCGTCAGCACCGGGCGGAGGCGTGCCAGGCGGCCACCGAGTCCGGCTACGCGCCCATGATCGCGCAGGTGACCATCGGGGTCGCGGACCTGGCGCTGCGGTGCGGAGAGTACGAGCAGGCCGCCCGGTTGCTCGCGGCGAGCGCCGGGGTACGCGGGCTGCCGGACCGTTCCCAGCCGGACGCGGCCCGGATCGAACAGACCGTCCGGAGCCGCCTCGGCGAAGCAGCGTTCACCGAGGCGGCTCGGGAGGGCACCCGGGCGAGCTGGCCCGAGCTGGTCGCGGTCACGTGTCCCAGGTGACCGGCAGGCTCTTCACCCCGTAGATGTCCGCGGTCTCCGGGCGCAGGCCGACCTCGTCCGCCGGTACGGCCAGGCGCAGCGTCGGGAACCGCTTGACCAGGGCGGGGAAGGCCACCCGCATCTCGATGCGGGCCAGCTGCTGGCCCAGGCACGCGTGGATGCCGTGGCCGAAGGCCAGGTGGCCGCCGGCGTGGCGCCGGACGTCGAGGGTGTCGGGGTCGGCGAACCGCTCAGGGTCCCGGTTGGCGGTGGCGTAGGACAGGATCACCGTCGCGCCGGCCTTGATCGTCTGACCGTCCAGCTCGACGTCCTCCAGCGCCGTCCGCTGGAAGGTCTTGGCCACCGACAGGTACCGGAGCAGCTCCTCGACGGCCTGGTCGGCGATCCCCGGTTCGTCGCGCAGCGCGGCCCACTGCGCCGGGTTGCTGAGCAGGGCGAAGGTGCCCAGGCTCAGCATGTTCGCCGTGGTGTCGAGCCCGGCCGCCAGCAGGATCAGGCTGATCCCCCTGAGCTCGTCGTCGTTCAGGTCGCTCTCGCTGTCGCTGGCGGCGAGGTCGCTGAGCACGTCGTCGGTGGGGTTCGCGCGCTTCGCAGCCACGAGCTCCGCGAGGTACTCCTGGGTCGCGGTGTAGGCCGCGAACAGCTCCTCGTCGCTCGTCTCCCCACTCATGAACGACTCGACGTTCTCCTGGAAGGAGCCCCGGTCCTCGTACGGCACCCCCAGCAGCTCGCAGATCATGATGGCGGGGATGGGCCGGGCGAACGCGGCCACCAGGTCCGCTCCGGGGCCGGCCTTCTCCATGGCGTCGAGGTGCTCGGCGGTGATCTGCTCGACGCGCTCGGTGAGCAGCCGCATCCGTCGCACGGTGAACCTGCCGACCAGCGGCTTCCGGTAGCGGCTGTGCAGCGGCTCGTCCATCAGGAGGAACTCGCCGGGCGGTGCTGGAGGGATCTCGATGTCGCCGAAGTCGATCCACGGGTGGCGCATGAGCTCCTTGCGCGAGCTGAACCGCGGGTCGGCCAGCACCGACCGGAGCAGGTCGTAGCCGGTGACCAGCCAGCCCTCATGCCCGCCGGGAAGGAGGAGCCGGCTCAGCGGCCCGTGCCCGCGCACCTCGCGGAGCTCCCTGGGCGGGTCGAAGGGGCAGCCGGCCTCGCGGGCCGCCGGCAGCACGTCGATGGTGGGGACGGAGTGCGTCATGGTCTTTCCTCTCGCGGGTGATCGGTCAGCTGGCACGTCGGACGATGACGTCGCCGTGCCGCGTGCGGGCGCGGACCGTGACCGTGCCGTTCTCCTGCGACGCAAGGGAGTTGCGCACCTTTCCCCGCGTGCTGTCGGCTTCCAGCGAGACGGTGGTGCCCTCGCTGATGCCGACCTCGATGTTTCCCGAGCTGTTCGACAGCTCCGCCCGGCCGCGGGTCAGCCGGCCGATCCGGATGGCGCCGTTGGCCGTCTGGGCTCCGACGCTGCCGTCGGCGCGGTCGATGTCGAAACCACCGTTGGCACTGCTGAGATCGAGGTCGGCCGATGCGTGGCCGATCCAGGTCTGTCCGCCCGAGTTCGAGAGCCTGACCGGCCCAGTGACCTCGCCGATCCGCACGGCGACCACGCCGCCGTCGATGGTGGCGGGGCCGGCGACATGACCGATCGCGATCTCGCCGACGGCGATGTTCGCCCGCAGCTCGTCGATGCGGTCCAGCTGGATCTGCCCCTGTGCCGTGTGCAGTTCGAAGTCACCCAGGGCGCCGTCGGCGTGAACGCTCGAGTGCGCCGTGTAGGCGATCAGGTCGGAGCCGGTGGGCAGGTCGATCGTGATGGCGACCGACCCCTTCCTGTCGCCGGAGACGGTCGTCTTGACCGTGAGCCGGCCGTCGACGAAGGCGACCCTGGTCTTCGCGGCCACCCTGACGTCGGACCGGCTCGTCGGGTCGATGGGTTCGACCAGCACCACGGTGTCGGGCCGGTCGCTCGCGGTGACCCGCACATGGGCGCCGGCGACCTGCACGACGGCGGTGATGGGTCCGGGAGTGGTGAAGGTGGGCACGGTCGCTGCGTTCGCGGTTGCTGTCATGCGACCACCATCGACGCGCTGGCAGACACCCACCCCACACCGGTCGGACACGCCCCAGACGCGGTGTCAGCCCAGTGATGCGCTCGCGGCCCGCAGCTCGTCCAGGGCCGTCACGGTGTACGGCGCGAGCAGGTCCCCGGTGTCCCGGTCGCCCTCGGACCACTCGGCGTAGCCCCGCTTGAAGGCGAGGACACCCAGCTCGCCCGCGAGGTGGGCGGTCGGATCGGGCACACCCCGCGCGATGAGGGCAGCGGTCATGGCGGCGGCGAGGCCGACGCTCTTGAGGGCGTCACGCTCCTGGAGCTCGGTACTGGCGGCGACGGCTGCTTTCAGGCGGGGACCGAGCTCGCGGTTCGCGGGGCCCATCTCGCTCGACGCGCGCACGAGACCCGCCGCGACCGCCTCGAGCGGGCTGGCCCCCTGGGGCGCGTCGGCGATTCCCTCGGCGAGCAGCCGGCTCAGCGTCTCCTGCCCGGCCACGAGAAGCTCGCGCTTGTCGGGGAAGTGCCGGAAGAACGTGCTCTTCGTGGTGTCGGCACGCTCGGCGATCTGCGCGACCGTCGTGACGTCGTAGCCCTGCTCGGTGAAGAGGTCGACCGCAGCCATGACGAGCCGTTCGCGCACCCCTGGTTCCCACCGTGCCATGGGTCCAGACTACGTGATGGGACTTGTATCCCATCACTCTGCTACGGTGATGGGACAAGAGTCCCATCACTCAGGGAGAAATCCATGCACGTCTTCGTCACCGGCGGCACCGGCCTGATCGGCTCCGCCGTCGTCGCCGAACTCCTCGGCCACGACCACACCGTCCTGGTCCTCGCCCGCTCCGACGCGTCCGCGCTGGCCGTCGAGTCGGCGGGCGCGGAGCCGCTGCGAGGCGGTCTCGCCGACCTGGACGTCCTCCGCGAGGGCGCCGCGAAGACCGACGGGGTGATCCACCTGGCCTTCGGCAACGACTTCAGCAGCGCCGACGCGCTCGCCAGGGCCGTCGCCGAGGAGACCGCCGCCGTGGGCGTCCTGGGAGAGGAGCTCGTGGGCACCGACCGCCCCTTCGTCACGGTCTCGGGTACGCCGTGGGTGCCGGGCCGCGTCTCCACGGAGGCCGACCCCCTGGCGACGGACGGGCCCGTCGGCGGCCGTGCCCGCGCCGTCATGGCGACCCTGGACCTGGCGTCACGCGGCGTCCGGAGCACGGCCGTACGGCTGCCGCGCACGGTCCACAACGAGGGCAAGGGCGGGTTCGCCGGGTTGCTGACCGACATCGCCCGGCGGACCGGGGTGTCCGGTTACCCGGGCGACGGCGCCCAGCGCTGGCCGGCCGTGCACGCCCTCGACGCGGCCGTCCTGTTCCGGCTGGCCCTGGAACGGGCACCGGCCGGGACCTCCTGGCACGCCGTGGCCGACGAGGGCGACGCGGTGCGGGACATCGCCGCGGTCATCGGCCGGCGGCTGGGGCTACCGGTCGAAGGAGTGCCCGAGGAGACCTTCGGCCCCCTCGGTCCGATCTTCGCGACCGACCAGCCGGCATCCAGCACCCGCACGCGGGAAGCGTTCGGCTGGGAGCCCACGCACCCGGGCCTTCTCGAGGACCTGGAGAACATCCGGCCCTGACATGCGCATCTACTGCGGAGCGCGCCGTCGCCCGACTGCGAAGTAGACGATCGGCCCGATGACGTTGACGAAGGAAGCCATCGCCCACGCCCACCGGGGACCTTTGATCTGGTCGGGTTCGCGCCGACCGATGTCGAGGAGTGCCGCACCGAGCAGACCGAGTTGCGCTGCACCGGTCACGACGATTGCCACCCGGGCCCCGGGCCCGGTGTCAGCCCAACGACGACGCTTGTTCATGCCCGCCAGGCTGCCACCACCCGCGACGCCGGTCCATGGGCCGGAAGTCCCTGCTGACCGGGATCATGGGCAGGCTGGCGACTCCTCGCCCGTGCGGCTCAGACGAGGCAGAACTCGTTGCCCTCCGGGTCTGCCAACAACGCGGCGATATGGTCCGCCGGCTCGTCGTCGGTCCAGCGGATCAAGGCACCCCCGCGATCCAGAATGCCGTCCACGGCGGCCTGAATCGCCGCGCGCCTGCGCTCGCGGGGTTCGGTCCGCCCTCCGGTGACCCGCAGGTCGAGGTGCAGCCGATTCTTGATCGTCTTCGGCTCCGGGACGGACTGGAACCACAGGGCGACACCTCGGCTCTCGGGCGGCACGAGCCGGTCGGTGCCGTCGCCCTCGATCTCCTCGGCGGGCACGCCGACGCTGACGTACCAGCTACGCCAGGTCTCGTGCGGGGCAGGGGGCGGCGGCACGTCGTAGCCGAGAAGCGGCTGCCAGAACGTCACCATGCTGGAGGGGTCACGGCAGTCGACGACGAGTTGGAAGAAGTCAGCCATGTGCCGCACCGTAGGAGGTCGCACCGACAACGTGGTGGCTTCAGCTCCAGGAGGCGCGCTTCCCCGGACACGACGAAAGCCCCCGACCGTGCTGGTCAGGGGCCTGTCGTGGGTGGTGGGCGATACAAGGATTGAACTTGTGACCTCTTCCGTGTCAAAGCGGATGCCCCGGCCCGACCGGTAGCCGGCTCGCATGTTCCTACTGGTCGGCATACCGGCCCGTGTCACCCCGTGCGGACCGGTGCCGGGTCGGCTGGTGCCTTTCTGGTGCCCTCGGGGTAGGTCTGGTCGGAGGGGCCTGAGGTCGCAGAGCATCTGTTCGAGCACGCGAGAACGACGAAACGGCGGTCAGGCCGGGAGGGCTTGGCCGCCGCTTCGCGTTCTAGATGTACTGACCGGACAGGTTGGTCAAGCGGGTGATCGGTGGCTTCCTGCCGGTCGCGCTGTGGGGCCGGTGATGGTTGTACTCGTGCAGCCAGCCCGGTAGGGCCTTGCGGCGCTGGGATTCACTCAGATAGAGCCG